>NZ_AFWJ01000045.1 GCF_000222685.1 Vibrio nigripulchritudo ATCC 27043
ACATACCAGTTTCCTTATGCAGCAACAAGTGAAAGGTTGCGTTTTATCGCACTCAAACCAACGCTATGTCAGTGTCTTGTCAGCGTAAGGGCAACTCGATGCTTTATCGGCTAAGTATCACTCAATGTGAAAGGATAATTAGCGCATTCTAATTAAGTTTCTTTGTCCTCTTTCTTTAAAATTCGCCAAAAACATTATCAACTAAAGTCTAATAGATAAATTAAACCAAACCTGATCATATTTATTTTGTATTTTAAAATATTAACAGAATAGATAAATAACCGAGTATTTATGTCAGGTAATATTTTAATAAATTTGTTCTAAATCAATTTATATTAACTATTCATTACTAAGTTCACAGTAACAATTAAAACTGAGACAACTTAACTTTTTATTAACTTAAAATAACACCAGAGCATTATCTGTTGCTCAATTAATTTAATAATCAAAATAAAAAGTCAGCCAATGAACGTGTCTATTACCTATAAACTGCTTTTCACGCTGGTGTCAGTATTTACTTTAGTATTGGCATCTTCTACGGGTTACCAGTATTTTCAGCAACGCAACTTAATCAATACTGTATTAAGCGAGCAACTGCTGGACAAGGCAGGTAACTACTTCGACAGCCTGAACATGATGATGCTCACTGGCACCATGAGCCAGAAAGAGACGTTACGGGAAAAAGCGCTTGCCCAAGATGGCATTGAAAATGTCCGGGTTTTGCGGGCAGAAGCCGTATCTCGCCTGTATGGTACGGGAGACGAAAACCAGTCTGCCATCGACGACATCGATCAACGTGCCTTAGCCGGCGAAACCGTTATTGAAAGCATCTCTTCGGATTGGGGCAAAGGCATTGTTGTGGCTTTGCCAATGAAAGCCAGCGACAACTATCGCGGGACAAACTGCATCAATTGCCACATGGCGAAAGAAGGCGAAGTGTTAGGTGCCATCAGGCTTGAATATAACTTAAGCCATCTCAATCAACTTATCAGCCAGCGAACCATTATTGCAGTCGCTATCATGACGGCGATTGCCGCGGTCGGTTTTTTGATTGCACTGAGCATGATAAGGAAAATCGTGGTCAACCCACTAAAAATGACTTCTCGCTTGATGGAGCAGGTTAGCTCAAACAAAGACCTTTCCATCCGGCTTGATACAAAGCAGAAAGATGAAGTTGGGCAGCTTTCAAAAGACATCAACCATTTGTTAGACAGTGTGGCATCCAGCATGTCGCAGGTTCAGAAAACCTCGCATTCTCTGGCAGAATCCGCCACTAAGTTAACGAATGTGGCAAAAGATAACGACCACGCTGCGAACAATCAGCAACAGGAGACCGCCGAAGTTAATCAGAATATTGCCGAGCTGCAGGAACAGCAGCAGTGCATTGAAAACGCCACTATTGATGCCTCGGCTTTAATTACTCACACCACCGAAACCGCGAAATCCGGCTCAGCACAGTCACACCATGCGAGCGAAGATATTCAAAATCTGGTCGGAGACATCGAATCAGTAAAAGGCATGATCTCCGATTTGAACGAACAAACGGGTGAAGTGTCTTCGATTCTCTCCGTCATAAAGGGCATTGCAGAACAAACGAACCTACTTGCACTAAATGCGGCTATAGAGGCTGCAAGGGCGGGAGAACAAGGTCGAGGGTTTGCTGTGGTTGCCGATGAAGTGCGACAACTAGCCAGCCGAACACAAGAGGCCACGGGCAGTATCGAAAACATCATTGCCGATTTTCAGCAAGGCAGCGTTCAGTCGTTAAACTCGGTAGATGAGGTGTGCCAGCAAGCTCACTCCCGCGCGGAATCTATCGAATCTCTATCATGCACCCTGAAAGAAGTTGTGAGTGAAATGCAACAGGCAAACTCGCATGCAACCAGTATTCAGGAACAGGTCAAACTTCAGACGTCCGTTAGTACAAATGTTAGTCAGAAAATAGAAACCATTACCCTGCATGCGGATCAAACCTCTGCTTCAGCCCGTCAAACGCGAGAGATCAGTCTAAATCTTGAACATTTGTCGGAAGAACTCGAGTCATTACTGAATCAATTTACCCTGCCAAGCGATATTAAAGGTTGAAGCTGATGAATTGACAGGTAATATGTCAGGTTGAAATTAAAGAAATGATTTCTAACCCGACTGAGCGATTAAAAACCGCTCAGTCGGGTTGTATTTTGACCTCTATGGAGAATATAACAAACATGACTTACGCGCCTGTAAAAGACGTACTAAGCGGTAAGCTAGCTGTAGACAGTGAAGTCACTGTGAAAGGCTGGATCCGTTCGCGTCGTGATTCCAAAGCCGGAATCTCTTTCCTTGCCATTTATGACGGCTCTTGTTTCGACCCGATTCAGGCCGTGGTCCCAAATAATCTTAATAATTACGAAGACGAAGTACTTAAGCTAACAACTGGCTGCTCTGTTGAAGTAACAGGTAAGATTGTTGAATCTCCAGCAAAAGGTCAGGATTTTGAACTTGCCGCTACTGGTGTGAAGGTAGTTGGCTGGGTTGAAGATGCTGAAACTTACCCAATGGCAAAAACACGTCACTCAATTGAGTACCTCCGTGAAGTTGCGCACCTTCGCCCTCGCACAAACGTAATTGGTGCAGTTGCACGCGTACGTAACTGTCTGTCTCAGGCGATTCACCGCTTCTACCACGAGCAAGGCTACTTCTGGGTATCTGCTCCGCTTATCACTGCATCCGATGCAGAAGGCGCTGGTGAAATGTTCCGTGTTTCAACACTGGACATGGAAAACCTGCCTCGCACTGATAAAGGCGACGTGGACTTCAACGAAGATTTCTTCGGTAAAGAGACCTTCCTGACGGTATCTGGTCAGCTAAACGCAGAAGCTTATGCTTGTGCCCTAAGCAAAGTGTACACGTTCGGACCTACGTTCCGTGCAGAAAACTCAAACACCAGCCGCCACCTTGCGGAATTCTGGATGGTTGAGCCTGAAGTGGCATTTGCGGATCTTGAAGACATCGCAAAGCTGGCTGAAGACATGCTGAAATACGTATTTGAAGCCGTACTTGCAGAATGCCGCGACGATCTTGAGTTCTTCGCTCAGCGTATCGACAAAGAAGCCATTACTCGCCTAGAGCAATTCGTTGCTTCTGATTTTGCACAAGTAGACTACACAGACGCTATCCAGATTCTTCTGGACTCGGGTCGTGAATTCGAATTCCCTGTTGAATGGGGTATCGATATGTCTTCTGAGCACGAGCGCTTCCTGGCAGAAGAGCACTTCAAGGCGCCAGTTATCGTGAAGAACTACCCGAAAGACATCAAAGCTTTCTACATGCGTTCTAACGAAGACGGCAAAACCGTGGCTGCTATGGATGTACTGGCTCCGGGTATCGGTGAAATCATCGGTGGTGCACAACGTGAAGAGCGTCTGGACGTTCTGGATGCTCGCATGCGTGAAATGGGTATCGACCCAGAACACATGAGCTGGTACCGCGACCTGCGTAAATACGGCACAGTGCCACACGCGGGCTTCGGTCTCGGTTTTGAGCGTCTGGTTTCTTACGTAACAGGTATGGGTAACGTTCGCGACGTGATTCCATTCCCACGTACGCCGCGCAGCGCAAACTTCTAAGATTTTTTAATCTTATCGAAAACGCCACTCTCGGGAGTGGCGTTTTTATTTTCAGCACTTATACCCAAAAGTTCTTAAGAGACTTTGGTATATACCCGGCTTTGCTTGCGCCCTAGGTAAGCTGAAATGAAAAGAATCATAATCGGGTCTAGATAAATACAACGTAGTGATATAAAGCTCATCATGAGCGGTCATTTGAGTGTAGAAGCTCATTAAAATGCTAGACTGAACAAAAGATAAAACAGGTCACAGAACCAGAAAGGATTGTCCTATGAAATTTCAGGACTTCAATACATCATTGACTTTTAAGCTGTACACTATTGCCGGCTTGCTATTCGGCATTTACGGGGGGCGTGTCTGCCCAATGCTGGAAACGCTCACATTAGAAGAAGTGCTGGTTCATACTGGCGTCGTATTCAGTGTGATGTTTGTGATACGTATGGCAATTACCCGATCCTTGGTAAACAAGGAAGATGTGAATTACATCAAGCTGGACACCGCACTCTTTTTCTTTATGAGCGTCCCTTTCTCGCTCTTCTATCGCACAGTTTACGACTTCCCATACGACAGCAATCTCAAGGTGCTATTCGGGATGACTCTGTTTGGTTTCTTCACTGGCAGTATTTTGCATTTGAGCCATCAGATAAACAGCTTCAACGATTTACTAAAACAAAACCAAGCCAGCTTTAACCTAATGGGCAAACGTCGTTCCTTGGTTAAGCAGATGATTACTCTGGTGGTACTCCTACTTTGTACCCTTGCCATCATGATGAGCATGGTCGCGTTTAAAGACATCCACTGGCTGGAAAACACACCGGAAGCGCTGCATGACGGGTCAGGAAAGCTCAGTATTCTGAAAGAATTCATCTACATCTCCGCTGTATTAACCGGTTATGCCATTACCATTATGTTGCTCTGGGCGAAGCTGATGAAGCAAATCCTGATCAGTCAGGAAAGAGCTCTGATACAGGTGACCAACGGCAATATTGATGCCCGCCTGCCCGTTGCCCAGAATGATGAACTGGGAGCCATGGCACGAATGACCAACCAAATGCTCGATTCGTTGCAAGACTCACAAGACGAAGTGAAAACCACACGAGACGTGGCCATTGTCAGTCTGGCGGCACTGGCAGAATCGCGCGACAACGAAACCGGCGCTCATATTCTGCGTACACAGGAATACGTCAAAGCGCTTGCGATTCATCTTTCAGGGCACCCAAAACTCAAAGAGCAACTCACCCCTTCCTATATTGATCTACTGTACAAGTCGGCACCTTTGCACGACGTAGGTAAAGTGGGTATTCCAGATTCCGTGCTACTTAAGCCGGGTAAACTGACAGATGAAGAATTCGAGATAATGAAAGGTCACCCTCAAATAGGTGCCGATGCCCTCTCTATCGCTGAAAAGCGCATGGGCAGCAGTTCGTTTCTTCGCGTTGCCCGTGAAATCGCCTTAACCCACCATGAGAAATGGGACGGCACTGGATATCCGAATGCACTAAGTGGTGAAGGCATTCCACTGTCCGGTCGATTAATGGCACTGGCCGATGTATATGACGCATTGATAACAAAACGCGTATACAAACCCGCTTTCAGCCATGAAAAAGCCAAAGGGATCATTCTTGAAGGCAAAGGGAAGCATTTCGACCCTGAAGTCGTGGACGCTTTTCTTGCTATTGAAGAAGAATTTATGGCTATTGCCGCTCAATATAAAGACATGAAACAGGAAACTCCGAAACAAGATCCTGATACGGGTAATCTGCAATTTGCATAAGGTTGACGTAGTTTTGGCATTTTCAGGACTTATCTGGCAAAAATCTTAGGTTTTTGTAGGAGATTAGCCCGCTTTTTCTGACCTTGATCAGCTGCGAGCCACCTAACAAAGAAAAATACCACTTTCTGTTGAAATCCGGTTGTAACCCGTGACTGGGAAAGGTATAACTAGCGTATATTTATACCTTTCCCATTTAATCAACACGGACGCCGATTATGTTTGAAAAAGTCATTGCCGCCCCCGCTGACCCAATCCTTGGTCTGACTGAAGAATTCAAAAAAGATTCCCGCGCAGAGAAAATTAACCTAGGTGTGGGTATCTACAAAAATGAACAAGGTCAGACTCCAGTTCTGGCTACAGTTAAAAAAGCGGAAGCTGCACTTCTTGAAACAGAAAAAACCAAATCTTACCTGACCATCGAAGGGACAGCTGAGTACGGTTTAGCGGTACAAAAGTTACTATTTGGCGCAGATTCTGATGTTGTCGCATCTAAACGTGCAAAAACAGCACAAGCTCCAGGTGGTACGGGTGCACTACGCGTGGCAGGCGAATTCATCAAACGTCACCTGAACAGCCCTAAAATCTGGATCAGTAACCCAACTTGGGCAAACCACAACGGCGTATTCACGGCTGCTGGTTTAGAAACGGCTCAATACGGTTACTACAACGCTGAAACCAAAGACAAAGATTTCGCTGCAATGGTAGCGGATCTTGAAACGGCAAGTGCTGGCGATATCGTTCTTCTGCACGGCTGTTGTCACAACCCAACAGGCATCGACCCAACGGCAGAAGAGTGGGAAACTCTGGCTAAGCTGTGTGCGGAAAAAGGTCTGCTTCCTCTGTTCGATTTTGCATACCAAGGTTTCGCAAAAGGTGTTGAGGAAGACGCAGCAGGTCTACGCGTATTTGCTGAGCACAACACTGAGATTCTGGTTGCAAGTTCATTCTCTAAGAACTTTGGTCTGTACAACGAACGTGTTGGTGCTTTTACGCTTGTCGCTAAGTCTGAAGACGTTGCTGCAACAGCCTTCTCTCAGGTTAAGAGCATTATCCGTTCTATCTACTCTAACCCACCAGCGCACGGTTCAGCGGTTGTTACTCACATCCTGAACGACGAAGCACTGCGCGCAGAATGGGAAAAAGAAGTGGCAGAAATGCGCGACCGTATTCAAGAAATGCGCGAGCTGTTCGTTTCTACATTGAAAGCGGAAGGTGTTGAAGCGGACTTCAGCTTCATTGAGCGCCAGAACGGCATGTTCTCTTTCTCTGGTCTGTCAAAAGATCAGGTTAACCGCCTGAAAGAAGAATTTGCAATCTACATCGTTGGCTCAGGTCGTATCAGCGTTGCGGGTATGACAAAAGAAAACATGGGTCCACTGTGTAAAGGTATTGCTGCGGTTCTTTAATCGCTACCGATACATTGCGTACTAATATATTTTAAAGACCAGTCATTCGACTGGTCTTTTTTATTGATTGCTATAGGATGGTGAACAATAAAAAAGCCTACAGTCAGCTCTCCTATGCAAGCAGAAATAATAGAAATAAAGTCCTTTATCTCCCAGTACCCTCCTTTCAGTGCATTGCCAGAAGAGCTGCTTGATAAAGTCGCCAGCAACATAGAAATATCTTACTTTCGTCAGGGGACTCCCATCATCCATTTTGGCGATCATATCCACGATTTGTATCTTGTGCGAAGCGGCGTTGTGGAAGTCTATCGTCGCAACGGAGAGCTCTATAACCGGCTGGATGAAGGCGACATTTTTGGGCAGATGGGTCTGCTAACGAACAACAAAGTTCGCTTTCCTGTCACAGCAATTGAAGACTCCCTTGTTTACTGCATTCCGGAAGCAATCTTCCAGACCTTATATGATGAAAATGATCTCTTTGCCGATTTCGTTGAAGTGGAAGATTCTGCCCGGCTCCGTCAGGCGGTATCCAACACCAGTGACGCCAACGACCTTACTACATCCAAAGTTCGTACTTTGATTACCCGTGAGCCTGTCACCATTTATTCCGATCAATCGATTCAGGAAGCGGCACAAACCATGGCGGAAGAAAACGTCTCATCGCTGTTGGTTTTTGACCGCGAAACCGCGGAAAACGATGAAGATGATAGTCCCCTGAAAGGCATCATCACTGACCGAGATCTTTGTACCCGCGTATTGGCAGCGGGTTTGTCGCCCCAATCTGCGGTTTACGATGTGATGAGCACAGATGTGGTCTCGCTGGATCACAACGCCTACGTTTACGAAGCCATGCTGACCATGCTCCGATACAACGTTCACCACCTTCCCGTAGTGAAAAACCAGCAGCCTCTTGGCATCATCGAAGCGACAGATATTGTTCGCTATGAATCTCAGAACTCCCTGTTGCTAGTAAGTAGTATTTTCCAGCAGCAGACAATGGAAGAATTGCAGACCCTTTCCGAGCAGGTCAAAGACAGCTTTGTTCGCTTAGTCAATGAAGACGCCAACTCTCATATGGTGGGCAGCGCCATGTCGGTGATTGGTCGCAGCTTCAAACAGAGAATCATTGAACTGGCGGAAGAAACGCTAGGACCACCTCCCGTACCCTACTGCTTCCTGGCATTAGGCTCCATGGCAAGAGACGAGCAGCTTATCGTCACCGATCAGGACAACGCCATTATTCTTGACGAAAGCTATAAGCCGGATAAGCACGGTGACTACTTTGAAAATCTGGCAAAGTTTGTCTGTGATGGTTTAGATCAGTGTGGGTACAACTACTGCACCGGAGACATCATGGCAACTAACCCTATGTGGCGAATGACTCGTCGCGAATGGGAAGAATGCTTTAATGACTGGATTGATGACCCCAACCCCAAAGCTCTGCTAAACAGTTCGATCTTCTTCGATCTGGATGGCGTGTATGGGCGAACCAAGTGGGCAGAACAACTCAATGGCTACATAGTACGCAGAGCAAGAAAGAATAATCGCTTCCTTGCCTGTCTGGCACGTAATGCTATCAGCCGAACTCCGCCTCTTGGCTTCTTCAAAAGCTTTGTGATGGAAAAAGATGGTCAGCATAAAAACTCCATCAACCTCAAACGCCGTGGCACAGCCCCACTCGCTGATTTGATTCGCGTTCATGCACTTGCAGTGGGTTCTCGCTCTCAAAACTCATTCGAGCGTTTAGACGACATCATAGACGCGGGGATTCTGCCAAATGGTCGTGCTGAAGACTTGCGTGATGCGATGGAGTTCATTTCTATGGTTCGGATTCGCCATCAGGCCTTAGATGTGGAGGCAGAGATCGAACCGGACAACAATATCGAACCAGATAACATGTCTGATTTCGAAAGACGAAACCTGAAAGATGCATTCCAGATTCTCAGCAATGCTCAGAACTTCCTTAAATATCGCTACCAAGCGAACACCTTTAAGTAGTCGGAGCTGGTATGAGTTTATTCAGAAATAGCCGCTTAGGCGGGCAAACAGACTGGCAGAGCCGTTTTAAGGAAAAAGCCGAATCCGTTACCGATGAACGCCTTCATGACTTCTATCAGGCTGGTATTGTGTCAGGTAATACTCCTCTGTCTAAAGTGCCGTTTGTCGCGCTGGACTTTGAAACGACGGGCTTAGACGCTGAAAAAGACGACATCGTCAGTATTGGGCTGGTCCCTTTTAACCTTAACCGGATTTACTGCAATCAGGCCAGACACTGGATCGTTCGCCCCAACACACCGCTTCAGGAAGAGTCCGTGGTGATTCACGGTATCACTCACAACGATATTCTGGATGCACCCGATTTACGAAGAGTGTTAGATGAAGTACTGGATGCCTTGGCTGGGAAGGTCGTGGTCGTGCACTACCGAAAAATCGAACGCGAATTCTTGGATACGGCACTTAAAGATCGAATTGAAGAAGGCATCGTGTTTCCGGTCATGGATACCATGGAAATCGAATCCTATGTGCAGGATATGAATACCAAAGGCATTTTCAACCGCCTGAAAGGTAACAAGCGTCAGCCAGTGCGGTTAGGTTCTTCTCGCGAGCGTTACGGGCTGCCAGTTTACCCGCCTCACCATGCACTAACGGACGCCATGGCAACAGCAGAGCTGCTTCAGGCTCAGATTCAGCATCATTTCTCTCCTGATACCCCTATAGAAAAAGTCTGGTTATAAAAAAGGCTGCCTAAAATGGCAGCCTTCTATTTTTACAGGTAGTACTAGCTTTTACAGGTAGTGACTAGCGAACACGTTCGGTTCTCATACCCATCAACAAACTTACGCACATTAGCAATAAAATGAAGGTAAACGGCAGTGCCGTAGAAATCGCACCTGCTTGCAGGGCCTGAATGGCTTGTGTGCCACCGACCCAAAGTAGCGCAGCCGCAATGGCACCTTCCATAAATGCCCAGAACACACGCTGCATCACTGGTGCATCCACTTTACCACCAGCGGTAATGCTATCGATAACCAGAGAGCCTGAATCCGATGACGTGATGAAGAACACCATAACCAGCAGAATAGCAATCACTGAAAGCAGAGTGCTAAACGGCAACTCTTCAAACATCTGGAACATCGCCAGAGGCACTTCTTTAAGACCTTCCGTACCCAAAGCACCAACGCCATTAACCACCTGATCAATCGCCAGACCGCCAAATACAGACATCCAGATCAACGTAACAGCAGTAGGCACCAGAAGAACCGCAACCATGAATTCACGTACTGTACGACCTTTAGATACACGCGCGATGAACATGCCGACAAATGGTGACCAAGAAATCCACCAGGCCCAGTAGAATACTGTCCAGCCCTGGAACCACGCCTCGTCTTCACGACCATGTGGGTTACTCAGCGGAATGATGTTTTCAACGTATGCCATCAAAGTGGAAGGGATAGAACCAAAGGCAACCGCGTAACCAAGTAACGCAACAAAAATTAGCAGCACAAACGCCACGATCATGTTGATGTTACTGATGACCTTAACACCGCCATCAATGCCGCGGAAAACAGAAACCACGGCTAGCAGCGTTACCAGTACGATTACCGCAATCTGCAGACCAATACCGCCATCCACACCGAATACGTGGTTGATACCACTCGCGGCTTGCTGAGCACCTAAGCCCAAGGATGTCGCCAGACCAAACAGAGTTGCCAGCACCGCCAATACATCTACAACGTGACCCGCCCAGCCCCAGGCTCTGTCGCCCAGAATAGGGTAAAAAATTGAACGGATAGAAAGCGGAAGCCCTTTATTGTAGGTAAAGAACGCAAGCGATAAGGCTACGATGCCATAAATTGCCCAAGGGTGAAGACCCCAGTGGAACATGGTTGCGCCCATGGCAAGTTTTGCCGCTTCTGGGGTATTTGGTTCAACGCCCAGAGGAGTCTCATACCAGCCAGTGAAGTAAGCCACAGGCTCAGCTACACTCCAGAACATCAAACCGATACCCATGCCCGCTGCGAATAACATCGCCAACCAGGACATGAACGAATAATCGGCGGAAGCATCCTGACCGCCCAAGCGAATTTTGCCGAATGGCGACACAATCAGTGCCAGACAGAAGATCAGGAATATGTTCCCCGCCCAGATAAACAGGCTGTCGAATTTACCAATGATCGACCACTTCAAACCATCCAGAGTAGACTTTGCGGTTTCCGCGTCTGAGATGAGTACAGCAACTAAAAATAGAATGATAAGACCAGCACTGGTCCCAAATACCGGATTATGAACATCAAATCCCCACTTCTGTACATTATCCTGACCAACCGTGTAGTCGGTACTATCGATACTGTACTTGTCGATTCCTTTTGTCATATCTCCTCTTTAACCCTTAACAGGTTTGTTGATTTTGAACCTATTCGAAACCTTTCCTCACCAGAATGGTTAGTGAACGTAACAGTTCATTGATTTTAAAACCCACAAACCCTATCGAAAATGTCCGTTTAAAACCAGAGATAACTCAAAAAACGTCCTAAAATCTCAGTTTTCTCAATTTGAATGGCTATTTTTAAATCAATCAATACTAGAATTCGTTTTGAAGTCTAAACATTTGTACTCTCAACAGAGAGAGTCGCGTTTATGATATTTGTGGAACACATTTGTTTTCTTAAAAAAAGCATCAAAATGAATGCTGGGTGTATACCCAAGTAACCTCAAGATACTAGGTTCAGCGAGAATTAACTGGTTTTCAGACAAGACACCGATTTGAAGATCTAGTGGTTTCTAAATCAAGAATCGGTAACGCAGTATGAAAGCCAGTTAAACTCGCCCTTGGGAGCCCATATTCTGTCCCATTTCATCGGCAAAGAACTTGGAAAGGACTGGTCATTCCGCTGCGTTCTTTTTCTTGAACTGAAACAGAATATGAGGCTCTGAATCCTGTACCTTGAGGTCACTTGGGTATATAACCTTTTTAAGGGAGAAACGGTCAAAGTACTCAAGAGTCGAACATCGCTGTTGACTCTTGTGTAGCAAAAGCTTTATATAACCCCCGAAAACACTGGTACGGATAAAGAATTTGGAAAAACACGAAGAAGTTCTGATTGCGATACGACAAATCATCCGCGCAATCGATCTGCACTCAAAAAAACTTGGCAAAGAACTGGGATTAACTGGTCCTCAGTTGCTATTGATGCGTTCCATCAAAGAACTGGGTGAAGTGACCATACGGGAACTGTCGAACAACACCAATATGAGCCAGGCTACTGCCACCACCATTCTGGATAGACTTGAAAGAAATGGTTATGTTAAGCGCGTCAGAAGTGTGAGCGACAAGCGTAAAGTACACGCCTACCTTACTGATGAAGGCAAAGCCATTTTGGAAAAAGCCCCTCTTCCGCTGCAAGACAACTTTATCGATCAATTTCATAAGTTGGAAGAAT
>NZ_AFWJ01000044.1 GCF_000222685.1 Vibrio nigripulchritudo ATCC 27043
GTTATCGGTCTCTCGACAGAGGAGCCTAGCTTCAATCGAACTACCCCATAGAAAGCTTTAGTTGCAGCTAAAGCCTGGGTCTCACATTACCCGAATTCAGGAAAGATTATCCATACAAACGCTTCAAGCCGACCGCCAACAAGTGGCAATTTTGGTTTGCAGTGATTTAAGTGTTAGGAGTAGAGGGTGAACCGAGGTCAATTTTCAAATAGTATTAATGAATTCCACAACAGATTGGCGTGTGCACAACATGTTGATTTTGGCTTATTTGAAAACGTACTTTCAAGCCTAGAAGAGTCTTATGATCCAATAGATGAGTATTCATTAAATGATTTGTGTGAAGTTTATTCATATTATCAATACAACAATCAGTATCTATTAAATAGCGCTGAATTAACATCGAAATTTGAATTGATTGCTACGAGAATTCAGAGGCACAGAGAGTTTCTCGTAGCTAATGGCATAGCTCCTGATTACGTTTTAAACTGGAGTATTCAGGATAAGGTGTAATTCACACCTAACAAATATTCAAACAGACCAAAAACGTGTGGCATTTTTAGTTTGCGTTGAGTTTGGTGTTTAAGGTGATTTGCAGCCGTTTGTTTTGTGCGTTGTCTGCGGTTTAAGCCGGCGTTATGTTCCAATTCTTTTATATGAGGTATTAACCTTGAATTATGAATTTCCAGATGAGTTAGATTTTTTTGAAAGAGGCTTTGGTTGCTCTGATGAGTATAACCATGATGAAGGGCTATTTTCATTTATCATGCAGTATGACAATGGAGATAGCTTAGCCTTTACTCATTCACCACTTTATAACTGTTTCATAAGGGTAAGATTGGTGCAAGGTGATGTAGTTATTTTTGATGTATATAAAGAAAATGTTACTTCTATTACTTTCCAAACTTGGGGCTCAGAAAAAGTTTTACGAGTCCATTTTTCTAAAGAAGCTGAGAATAATGATTTCCTTTTGTATTTTAACCCAAAGCCAAGATTGTGTTACTCCGAACTTTGATTTTTACACATAACAAACGAGTATAGCGTTAATAACTGTTACCCTCTGTCTTCCTACCTCTAAAATCCTCGCTTATAAGTACTTGAGTGTCTTACTCGATAATAGAGTGTTTTTAACAAACGACATTCGATTATATATCTGAAAATAAAAGCTTTAGTTACCCTTTATATAACTTGAATAAATAGCTCAAAAATACGCAAGGCAGTTCATGTTTTCTGAATCGCGACCTAACTTCTGATTGTTCAAATCACAATTTGGTATCAGTTACTTTATAAAATGTCGGTAGTGTTTCACATCAATAAACTTATAGGTTTGTATTATGAAGAAATGTCTGATTCCCGTCTTATTTATGAGTCTGATTCCGAGTGTTACTCACGCAGTTGTTGCTGGGGGAATGGTTTCTTATGGTCACCACTTCTCCGCGGCTGGTAACCATTTGGAGTATGAGTACAACATCCTCGACGATGGTGATTCAAATTCAAACTACTATTGGGCGACTCAGTTTTGGTTTAAAAATGGCAATGGCGGTTATGCTGGTTTACAACGTGGTAATGGTAAAAGAATCAATTTTTCTATTTGGGATGTAACTGAGTGGGATAATAACAGTGCGGCTTATTGCCGATCGTTTGACCATGAAGGTGATGGCGTTCAGTGCTCCTACCAATATGACTGGGTTGAGGGTGAAAATTACAAGTTTGACCTGACAAAAGAAGGTCGTTCTGTTTCTCTGTCCGTGACAGCAGCATCAACCGGAGTTGTTACTGAAGTTGCCACAATATTTGTTCCAGAATCATGGGGAAACATCAAAAACAACATCAACACATTTGTAGAAGAGTACTCTCAGGGAGCGGGGCAGTTACCAAGTTGTAATGCTATGGCGAACACTTCATCTAAGATAGAAAGTGTAAAAATGGATGGTCGAGCTGCCATATTTGCCACGACGAAGCAATATGGGAACTGCGGTTCCTATGCTGATTCATTGTGCACGAATGATGGCACCTGTTATTCAAAAACAGGGGAAGACTACGTTAAATTTGATTCAACCGAGATGAAGCTTGTCAACAAGTCGACAGGCTATTGTGTTGATAATCTAGCTGGTAGTGGTGTCATCGGATTTTGGGCATGTGATGGTAACCAGAACAGTAACCAAAACTTTACGTTCGACAAGGGCTCTTCATTATTAAAACTGTCAGATTATGGACATGCCAAATGCATTACCCTTGCTGATGATGGCTTCATTAAAACGACTTCTTGCGCCAAATCATCACAATGGTGGTATGAACCAGTTCATCAACACTTAATCGAAGCTGATAAAAATGTGTGTATCGGGCCAACAGAGCTACAAGCTGGGTATCGCTTAAAAGAACAAGCGTGTTTGCCTAACGATGATCAAAGCTTTCGATTTGAGAAAAAATAGTAAAACCTAGAAGGGCATATTCCTAAAGGCTAAAGAAATAACTCTTTAGCCTTTCTGATTTCTAATCTGCTACACTCTGCGCCAAATATTGGTATTCAGGAATTGCAGTAATGAGCCAGGAACAACCTAATAACCCTTTGCACGGTTTGACCTTAGAAAAGATACTCGTGCGTTTACAAGAACATTATGGATGGGAAGGTTTAGACGCAGAAATCCAAATCAACTGTTTTTATAACAACCCATCCATTAAGTCTTCTTTAAAGTTCTTGCGTCGCACCCAATGGGCAAGGGACAAAGTTGAAGCACTGTATATTGAAACCTTTTGTAAGTAACCTGAATTCGCGATAGCTACGGGCTTCACTCTCTAAGAATCCCGCCAAATCTAAGGTAATACGTGACTCAAGATACTCCTCAGCAACCGCTTACCAAGCTTCGAGCGCATTTGTGTCAGTTCGTTTCTATATCCGATAAGGAGTGGGAAACGATCTCAGAAAGCTTTAAGGTTCATAATTTTGAGAAAGATATAAGCTTGCTTGGGAATGGTCTGGCTTGCCGGAGTATGTATTATCTCAGCTCTGGCATTACACGCTCTTTTGCCATTGACGAGAACGGGCGCGACTTTACCACTTGCTTCCACTTCAACGAACCTTCTTCAAATGTGAAAAACCTGTTCCTTACTGATTTTTCCAGCGTGATCCGCAACGAACCATCCCAGCTACATTTTCAAACGCTGACCGAAGTACAAGCGGTAGAGTTACCGACTCAGGCGATATCTGAGCTTTACGAACGTGGCGCAAAATGGCAAAAGCTGGGTCGAAGACTTTCAGAAGAGGCGTATTACCACACCCAGCAACGCGCCATGTCTTTGCTGATGAAAACTGCAAAGCAGCGGTATGTTGAGTTGTGTGAACAGATGCCTCACCTGATTGAGAGCATTCCAGAATATTACGTGGCGTCCTATCTGGGCATTACGCCCCAATCTCTCAGCCGAATTAAAAGTTAAAGCCAAATTACCATATGGTAATGCTTTGTTTTGCCAGCGATATTATCTTTCTCCAAAACAGATTGGAGAGCAGTAATGTCTATACGTAAACTCGTTCAGCACCAGCAAAACACTTACGGTCATTTTCACCAGCATCAGGGCAATTTCCTGATTCATTTAATCATGGTTCCGGTATTCATTATTGGGTTCTGGGGAGCATTGGTTTCGTTGGTTCTTGGCAAGTTTTTGATGGCTGGAGGCTTGGTGTTATTGCCCCTTGTCTCTATCGCTGTTCAGGGTATTGGGCATAAAAAAGAACACCTCCCGCCAGAGCCCTTCACCAGCCCGGCGAATGCGGTTACCCGAATTTTGCTTGAACAGCTTTATACCTTTCCAAAGTATCTGATTTCAGGGAAGTGGAAGAATAAGCGCCAGTAACGGCGCTTTAGTGATTATTTAACTACTGTGTCGTTATAGCGATCAGCGAGTTCTGAATGATTTCAATTGCCTCTTCCAGAATATGGTCCTCTACCGTTAATGGAGGCAATAATCTCACCGCGTTTCCAAACTGACCGCATGGCAGCACGATCAGGCCATTGTTACGGCAGTGGGTGATAAACGGAGCAACGTGCTCGGGCGCTGGGGATTCACCGTCTACAAAGTCGAAAGCAATCATGGCTCCGGCATGTCGAACGTAGGCAATTGGAGTGTCAGGGTGAGCGTCTTTCACCTGCTTAATGGCGCGTTCGACTTTTTGCCCGATAACCTGTGCTTTATGGTTCAGGTCTCTGCTTTCAAGTTCATCCAGCACCGCATGTGCTGCTGCACACCCCACCGGGCTACCGCCATAAGTTCCACCTAATCCTCCGGGGTTAGGGCTGTCCATGATTTCAGCCTTTCCAATAATGCCAGAAAGAGGGAAGCCGCCAGCCAGCGCTTTGGCGACAGTAATCAGATCGGGTTGAACGCTATAGTGTTCGCTCGCGAGGGTTTTACCGGTGCGACCAAACCCCGTCTGCACTTCATCAAAGACCAGTAAGATCCCATGCTGATCGCAGAGCGCACGCAAGTGCTCCATCAACTCAGCGGGCGCTGCGTAAAACCCGCCTTCGCCCTGAATCGGTTCAATCACAATGGCAGCCACTGAATCGGGGGAAATGTCGGTTTTGAACACTTTTTCCAGCGACTTCATGGTGTAGTGAGTGTCCATACCCTGATACGGAACAGGGAAGGGCACATGGAAAATATCGGCGGGGAAGGGACCAAAGCCTTCTTTGTAAGGGGCGATCTTTCCCGTCATGCCCATAGTTAGCATAGTTCTGCCGTGGAAGCCTCCCTGAAAGGCAATGACGCCACGACGCTTCGTATAATGACGCGCAATCTTCACGGCATTTTCTAACGCTTCTGCTCCCGTGGTCATGAGTATGGTTTTGGCGTTATCGATTGGTGCGAGGGCATTCAACCGCTCGGCAAGTGCAATGTAGGTTTCGTAACCCGCGACCTGAAACGCGGTGTGGCTGAACAGGTCAATTTGGTTGATGACCGCTTCGCTTACTGCCGGGTTGCAATGCCCTGTGTTAACCACAGCAATACCCGCAGCAAAATCGATATACCGACGGTTTTCTACGTCCCAAATCTCCGCATTTTTTGCGCGTTTCACAAACAAAGGGGTAGCCGAAGCCACGCCCCTGGGGATCGCCTTTTGCCGGCGCTCCATCAGTGATTGGTTGTTCATGTGTGTGTTCCTTTTTCAAGACAGATAAAGATTGTTACGACAGATAAAAGCAGCTAAGACAGCCCACCAAAGCAGATGTATTTGGTTTCCAGATACTCTTCGATGCCCAGACGCGATCCTTCCCGACCTAAGCCGGATGATTTCACCCCACCAAATGGTGCGACCTCATTGGAAATAATGCCTTCATTGACGCCTACCATGCCGTATTCCAGCGCTTCACTCACTCGGAGGCATCGGTGAATATTTTGCGAGTAAAAATACGCCGCAAGCCCATATTCGGTATCGTTCGCCAGTCGAATAGCTTCATCTTCGGTATTGAATTTGAAAATGGGTGCCACAGGACCAAAGGTTTCTTCAGAGGCGATTCGCATCATAGGGGTCACATCGCACAGCACGGTGGGCTGATAAAACAAACCACCTAAAGAATGGCCAGAGCCGCCAGTCAGCAGATGCGCGCCTTGGCTCAACGCATCCCGAATGTGGGCATCGACCTTGTCCAATGCTGGCTCACTAATCAAAGGACCGATCTGGTGTTTGGGATTAATACCTTCACCCACTTTGAGTTTGCTGACGGCTCTGGCAAATTTTTCGCAAAAGGCGTCGTAAACGCCCGACTGCACCAGAATCCGGTTAGTACAGACGCAGGTCTGCCCTGAATTTCGGAATTTAGAGGCAACCGCGCCTTCGATTGCGGCGTCGATATCGGCATCATCAAACACAATGAATGGCGCGTTACCACCAAGTTCTAACGACACTCGTTTTACCGTGTCGGCACACTGCTTGAGGAGTTGCCGACCTACTGCTGTAGAGCCTGTGAACGACAACTTTCTGATACGCTCATCCCGAGACAGCACCTGACCGATTTCAACTCCGTTGGAGGCTGTCACCACGTTGATGACTCCATCCGGAATCCCCGCTTTTTTAGCGAGCTTCGCCAGCGCCAAAGCGGAAAAAGGTGTCGCTTCGGCGGGTTTGATGACCATGGTGCAGCCTGCCGCTAAAGCGGGTGCTGCTTTTCGGGTGATCATGGCAACCGGAAAATTCCAAGGCGTTATCGCAGCGCAAACCCCGACAGGCTGCTTGATGGTCTGCAAGCGCCTGTCTGCGGCGGTGGAAGGAATGATGTCGCCATAAGCCCGTTTTCCTTCTTCGGCAAACCACTGAACGAATGAAGCGCCGTATAAAACCTCGCCCATGGATTCTGCCAACGGTTTCCCCGATTCCTGAGTGATCAGCTCAGCCAGTTGCGCCTGATTCTCCAACATGAGGTGATACCAGTTCATCAGGCATTCGGCTCGTTGCTTTGCAGTGGTTTTACTCCACGTTGAAAACGCAGCGTGGGCGGCAGAGATGGCGACCAGTGTTTCTTCTACGCCCATCTCTGGCACTGTTCCAAGCTGGTTGCCATTGGCTGGGTCGAGCACCGCAAACGTCGTGCCGCTAGCGCTGTCTTGCCATTGACCGTTAATAAAGGCTTGTTGCTGAAGTAAGGTCACTGGTTCACCCCACTGCTTTGGATGTGGTGTTTCGCTTTGTCTAGTAGAGACTGATATTCCTTGCGTGCTGCCAACGCTTCTTCCATCGACACCTCAACAAAACGCGTGGAGGTATTGGGCTGCATCTGACCAATCAGATCCATATCGCCAGAAATCACGGTGCCAATCATAAAGTAGCCGCCACCAGAAACCGCATCGCGGTGCAGCACGATGGGCTCTTTCCCTGCTGGCACCTGAATGGAACCATATGGGTAGCAGCCATCCACAATATTGGAGGGATCAGATCCCGCACCAAATGGCTGTTCGCGTTCATTAAATTCCAGTGGCGTGCCGTTTTTAAAGCGGTAACCAATGCGGTCTGCTTCCGGTGCTACTTGCCATGTATCTTCAAAAAACTGTTTGCCAGATGCCCCTGTAATCCGATGCCAGTAGAGCCCAGTAACGACTCTTAATTCATTAGAATTCGGTCGGCGCAGCGATTCTGGTAATGAGCGAACCTGAAAGCCCGAATCGGATTGTCCTAATGGAAGTTCGTCACCCTGCTGAATTGGTCTGCCTTCAAAGCCACCCAGCGCGCCAAGAGTGTAGGTTGAACGGCTGCCCAACACTTCAGGAACATCAATCCCGCCAGAAACAGCAATGTAAATCCGGGCTCCTTGAGTCAGGTGAGAAAACGTCAGTTCTTGTCCTGCTTTAATCGCAAAACTTGTCCAGGTCGTTTGCGCTTCACCATCAACAAAAGGCGTCATGTCTGCGCCAGTAACGGCGACGGTGCAGTCGTTGGAGAACGTGAGTTTGGGACCCATAAAGACCGCTTCCAACACCGCTGCGCTTTCATCATTGCCGACCAACCAGTTGGCGCAGCGGCAAGCGAAACGATCCATGGCACCAGATACCGGAATGCCGAGATGGAAATACCCAGTTCGACCAAGATCCTGGACAGCGGTCGCCAGACCCGGGTGGTTAACCTTAATGCTCATAAAGCGCCTCCTTCAGTGCCGCGTTGTAGCTGACAATGTCCTGTTCAAATTCCGCCAGAGAAAACTCGGTAGACTGGATTCTTGGTTTGTATGTGCCGTCTTCAACCTGACTGACAATGTCGTGATATTCGGATTCCTCAATCGGGCGAAACTTCACGATGTCGCCGGGTTGGAAGAACACTAGGAAATCTTTCAGGTGAGCGGCGTTCTGGCTTGGGTCATAGATTGGCATCGGGGTGACACCAAACATCTGATAACCGCCAGCACCACGAACAGAATAAATACAGGAAAAACAGCCGCCGTAACCGACAGTGTGTTTTGGGGTATCGGTTCTTGGGCGAACATACTTGGGCACTTGAATCTGCTTCTCGCGTTCTACCATCTGGAACATAAATGGCAGCCCCGCCACAAAGCCCACCATGGTCACAAACCAAGGCGAATCAGAGTGCGCTTTAATGAAACTTTCGACCGAATCATACCCGTTGATTCGGGCGGCATAGGACAGGTCCGTTCCATCTGGATCCTGATGACGGTCTCTAAAGCGCATAAGGGTTTCGTGTGTCCACGGGTCTTGATAAAACACCGGAACTTCAATGATCCGAGTGGCAATTTTGGCTTCTGTCTGTGCCATGGACGTTTCTATGTCCTGAATGGTTTTAAGCATCACTTCAGGCGAACATATGTCAGGGTTGTACTTCACCTGAAAAGAGGCATTGGCAGGGCAGATCTCTTCAACACCATCGATCTTTGCATCGCGGATCGCCTGCGTCATAGACAAACTTTTAAAAAAGGCGGCGAGGGACATTTCTTCGCTGACTTCCACAAAGATGTGCTCGTCTCCGCCGAATGAATAGCGTGTTTTCATCGTCTTTCCTTATGATGCCTGAGACAGTGAACGGTCCGTGTTCTCGGTGCTTTCTGTCGGGTTTAAGTTTTCTAACCAGCTTTCCAGCCATGCAGTATTAAAGTCGCCACGTAGCACGTTTTCAGACTCACACAGTTTCTGGAACAGAGGCTGAGTGGTCTTTACACCTTCGACTTCAAGTTCATTTAAGGCTCTCGCCATACGCTGGATAGCCGTGTCACGGTCGGTGTCCCAGACGATTAACTTGCCCAGCAACGAATCGTAATAGGGTGGAATGGCAAAACCTGAATAGATCAGCCCGTCGAACCGAACCCCTGAACCCATCGGCGGGGTAAACTGTTTTATAATGCCGGGGAAGGGCAGGAAGCCATTAAACGGGTCTTCAGCATTGAGACGAATCTCGATGGCATGCCCGCGAATTTCAATATCGTCCTGGTTAAGGCGAAGAGGTTCACCTGATGCAATGCGCAGCATTTCCCGAATCAAATCCACCCCCGTAATGCATTCCGTAATCGGGTGCTCCACCTGAATTCGGGTGTTCATTTCAATAAAGTAGAACGACTGGCTTTGGTCGTCATACAGGTATTCAATGGTGCCTGCGCCCTGATAATTCACGCTTTCAGCCAGAGCAACGGCAGATTCACACATGGCTTGGCGAACGCTGTCTGGAAGTACAGTACAAGGCGCTTCTTCCCACACTTTCTGGCGACGACGCTGCAACGAACATTCGCGTTCAAACAAATGAATGGCACGGTTACCATCCGCCAGAATCTGCACTTCCACATGGCGAGACTGATGAATGAATTTTTCAAGGTATAAGGTGCCGTCACCAAAAGCGGCTTGTGCTTCTGCGGCGGCCTGATGGTAGTTTTCAAGAAATTCCGATTCCTGATTGATGACGCGAATACCGCGACCGCCGCCTCCTGCGGATGCTTTGATCATCACGGGAAAGCCGATCTCTTTGGCGGTATCCAGCGCCAGTTGTGGGTTTTTCATCGGGGAGCTTCCGGGCACCACAGGCACGCCTGCGGCTTCAGCCGTTTCACGGGCAACGGCTTTATCCGCCATCTTGCGCATGGTGTCTCCGTTGGGGCCGACAAATATCAACCCGGCTTGTCTCACCTGATCAGAGAAATCCGCATTCTCAGACAGAAAACCATAGCCGGGATGAATCGCGTCTGCACCAGTATCCAGTGCTGCCTGAATGATCTTGCTTCCATCGAGATAAGACTGGTTCGCCATTGGGGCGCCAATGCACACCGATGTGTCGGCAAGCCTGACCGCCAGCGATTCACAGTCGGCTTCGCTGTAAACCTGAACGGTCCGAATCCCCATTTCCTTAGCTGCGTGGATGATCCGCACAGCGATTTCCCCTCGGTTAGCGACGAGTAAGGTTTGAATTGTCATAACAACTCCTTGTGTTCATTCTGCGAGCTATTGATTAGTGCTGGCTACTTGAGCCGGACTATTGGCTGACCCGCGTTCACTGGTTTCTCGTTTTCCAGAAGAAACTCGTCTATCACTCCAGAGGCTTCTGCTTTGATCTCGTGGAACGATTTCATCACTTCCACTAAACCAATGGTGTCTCCCTCTGTTACCTTGTCACCTATCTCTTTGTAGTTCGGTTGATCGGGGGCTGAAGAGCGGTAGAAGATGCCCGGCAGTGGGCAGAGAATTTCTTTGTCTGACATGTTTCACTCCTTTGAAAATCAAGAAACATCAAATTCTTTTGATGGCTGCGGCAAATGGTGCTTAAGGGCTGCATTGACCGCTTTGGCAATATCCAGTGCGTTAGGGGTATCCGAATGAACACAAACGGTTTGGGCGCTGACTGGGATCTCGTCTCCATTCGTCGCAATCACTGTGCCTTGCTCCACGGCTTTTAACACCCGCTTTGCTGCTTTGATCGGGTCGGTTGCATCATGGGTTTGAGTAATCACTAAGTGCCCATGTTGATCATAGTCCAGGTCGGTGAAAAACTCGGGGACGAAGGTAACGCCTTTGCGCTTGTACACTGTCTCATGGCTGGTATTGGTCAGCCCGAATACGGGAACGTCGTAATGCAGTGCGATGTTGGCAATGGTTTCTGCAATTTCCGGATCCGATGCCGCCATGCCGTATAAAATGCCGTGAGGCTTAAGGTGGTTCAGCGGCATACCCAGCATATCCAGAAAGCCTTTTAACGCCCCAATCTGATAGACGATCATATTGTGCAGTTCTGGCTGAGAAAGGTGCATTTTTCTGCGTCCAAAACCTTGTAAATCGGGCAATGAGAAATGCGCGCCCACTTTTACATCGTATTGTTTTGCCAGCTCCACGGTGCGCTTCATGTGGTTGGGGTCGGAGGCATGGAAACCGCAAGCTACATTGGCTTCGGTGATATAAGGCATGAGCGCTTCATCGTCACCTAATTTGTAGATGCCGAAGCCTTCCCCCATGTCGCTATTTATGTTGATCATAGAAATACCTGCTTATGAAAATTTGATTCCAGACGAATGCCATAGTTTTCTTTTTTAACGATGCGCGGAGCCTACTGAGCCCCGAGGCTCGCTCGCATTCGAATACGAATTTGGTCGATGATGACAGCGAATATCAGTAATGCTCCAATCACCACGGTTTGGAGATAAGATTCCACTCGGGTGAGGTTCATCCCGTTCTGGACAAGACTAATGAAGATGGCACCCAGCACCACGTGTTCTACTCGGCCCACGCCACCGCGCAGACTCACCCCTGCAATCACGCATGCAGCAATAGACTGGAGTGGCATGGCTGCGCCAATGTTGGCTTCACCAGTATCCAAACGGGCGGTAATCAGCATGCCCGCTACCGCAGCAAAAAATGCGCAGAGCAAGTACGCCAGAATCAGCGTCTTATGGGTTTGAATTCCAGAGAGCTGCGCGGCGTGAATATTTCCGCCCACGGCATAGAAGTAACGCCCCAGACGAGTCCGGTTAACGATGACTAAGGCAGCTATCATCATCAGAATCGCAGCAAGAATTGGGGTTGGAATACCAAGAATGCTGCCAAACCCGAAGGTGTCGCCAAATTCCATCGGCATGCCGTAAACGGGGGAACCACCCGTCATGTACAGAGCCGCTCCGAATCCTACAGAGGAAATGCCAAGGGTCATGACGAATGGAGACACATTGAAATGCGCGACACCCACGCCGTTTACCAAACCCACGAGCAAACCCACGCCAACGCCGGCTAACAAGCCAAGGGCAATGGCGAGGTAGATAGCATCGGGCATGGCGGCATACACGCTTGCCATGGTGGTTGCGCCCACTACAGATGACAGCGCGATGATGGTGCCGACAGAAAGGTCAAACCCCGCAGTAAGTAATACAAACATCTGCCCGATAGCTACCATGATGAGGTAAGAAGACTGGCGCAAAAGGTTAAGGAGATTGCGCGAAGTCAGAAAGTTATCCGACGTGCTGGCAAAAATAACGATGGCAGCAATCATCAAAATAGGCAGCACACCAAGTTTTACAAAGAGTCTTTTCATCTGGTTCATTACATTGCTTCTGGATGGGTTAGACACTGGTTTTGCAGTGGAGGAATCCATTTTTATTGGCTTAGTGTTCATGGAGAAGCTCCTCATTCTGAGACGGCATAGATTCAAAAAAGTGGGAGAGGGCATTAGGTTCGGTGATCTCGTCGCCTTGTAGGTGCGCTTCGATTTTTCCTTCCCGCATGATGTAAAGACGGTGAGAGAGGTGAACCACTTCCGGTAAATCGGAAGAGATGA
>NZ_AFWJ01000043.1 GCF_000222685.1 Vibrio nigripulchritudo ATCC 27043
CACCCAAAGAGGCTTATTTACAAGTTGGTATTCTTCAAAGTCTGCCTGAGTAAAATTCACATCTAAACGAGAAAACATCGTTTGCAGACCTTTAAAAGCGTCGAAACTGAATAAGGTTTCATCCGCATCAAATAATATCCAACTGTACTTCATAGAGTTCTCCTTCAAAATATACCCACAACATACGGTTTAGATTAAAACCCTCGGGTATGGTCGTTATTATGTCACTTTACCCGCGTCATTCAGGCAGAAATATTCAATATTTTTGAAATGTAGTATTCCAATACCACCTACTTACCTAAAAACCCATGAATAATATGCGCCTAACAACAATCAGGAGTAATACATGACCAAAGCAATTCATTCCATGGTTCGTGTGTTTGATTTGGATAAGTCTTTGGAATTCTACGATAAAGCACTAGGCTTATCTGTCGCAGACCGCTACGACTTTGACGGTTTTTCTCTGATTTATCTAAGAAACAAAGAAACCGCTTTCGAGCTTGAACTAACGTACAACCACGATCAAAAAGAACCTTATACTCATGGAACTGGTTACGGTCATCTGGCTGTATCTGTGGACAACGCCGATGAAAGCCATAAAATGGCATCTGAAGCAGGTCTTGAACCAACCCCGGTAAAAGAGTTCTTCCATAATAACGAACGCCTCGCTAAGTTCTTTTTCTTGCAAGACCCAGACGGCTACAAGATTGAGTTTATCGAGCGAGACGGTCGATTCGAATAATTATAATAATGACACTTATGTTTAATCTAAAGTGCGAATAGAGTGCCTGACTCCCTCAAGTTGGGCTCATCTCTCATCCTTGTCATTGGCAGTTTAATTTTCAGACCCCCTCGGCGTCCTCCAACAACCCTCAGACACTGAGGAAAATTAAACCGCCACTTTTTTCTCTATTTTCTACCAAAGGAAATCTTATGATTCACTTACTTGCTTGCTTTACGGCTAAATCTGGTCAGGAAGAACAACTGAAGTCTATGCTTCGCGCAATGATTGAACCCACTCGTGCTGAGCCTGGCTGTGTTCGTTACGAATTGTTTGAAGATAATGGTCAGGAAGGTCATTTTATTTTTAATGAAAGCTTTATTGACCAAAAAGCATTTGAAGAGCATCAAGCCACTCCACACTTTTTGAACCTTATTGAAAACGTGGGTGACCTGCTTGCAGAAGAAATTAAGATCGTTACTCTTTCTCCTGTTGAATAAGATTTAGAGCAGTGACCAAATAAAAAAACGCCTTTGACAGTCAAGCTCTGCCAAAGGCGCTTCTCCTCCACCCCGAGGATAAATTCTACTTCTTTTCAATTGGAAATAAGCTTTCTTAATGAGCTTAGTTAAAATTTAGAACATCCTTACTTAAGCGCAAGCTTAATTGTCAAAATTTCTGCATTTAATTAGACAATTAACCCTTTTGGGTGAGTTTTAATAATATTTTGAATAGCCACTCATACTGTTTATTTCAAATGTCGTCTTAAAACCCTCTTACAAAAAATCAATGCGATTTATTTAACGAATATGAGCTTTATTGCAAATCAATTTGTTGACTAAATTTTATATAATCAATATGTTACTGTCTGTCTGCTAAGCAATCTCATTCTGGGTTCTTGTGTTGTGTCCCGTATGTAACAGCGCGGATATTTTTCTACTTAAGATATTATTCATCACAAGGAAACGTTATGAACTTCTCAGCGAAGATGGTCGTTGTTATTGCTATTGGGGCCGCATTGTATGGAATAGGTGGACTACCAATGTTCGGTATTCCTGTATTTGCCAATACCACTTTAAAACCTGCAATGGCAGTTCTGGCTCTGTTTTCTGTTATGTTTGGTCCTGTTGTTGGTTT
Source organism: Vibrio nigripulchritudo ATCC 27043 (assembly GCF_000222685.1). Taxonomy (GTDB): domain Bacteria; phylum Pseudomonadota; class Gammaproteobacteria; order Enterobacterales; family Vibrionaceae; genus Vibrio; species Vibrio nigripulchritudo. The sequence continues at coordinate 1,859 of NZ_AFWJ01000043.1, forward strand.
CTTAGTTGGTTTTATTGGTCACTGGATCACTGACTTATTCGCGGGCTGGGGCGTGTGGATTACCTGGGTTCTCGGGTCTGGAATTGTTGGGCTGATCATGGGGCTGTTCCCAGTATTAACTCGTGAGCGTTTGAATAACGGTGAGCTACCTGCGAAAGACTTTTCCCTGTTTGTCTTATTAGCTCTGATTGGTAACGTTCTCGGTTACGGCTGCTCAGCATTCCTGGACACCATTCTGTACGCAGAACCTTTCACCAAGGTATTTACTCAGCTAACCATCATTGCATCTGCAAATACGGTTCTGATTGCCGTTGTCGGTTTCTTTATCCTGAAAACCGTTGCCAAGAGAAAAAAGCAAAGCCGCAATCTGTCTGAGGCGTAATTCACTCATGACCATTGAGTTTTCAGACTTTTCTTTTCGATATGAGTCGCAGTCAAACGCGACTCTGAAAAATCTCAATCTTCAAATCAATCTGGGCGAAAAAATTCTTATCATTGGCCCTAGTGGCAGCGGAAAATCGACGCTCGGGCAATGTCTGAACGGGCTTATACCTGCATCGTTTAAAGGCGAAACACAGGGCTCTCTGACTTTTAATGGCGTTGCCTCCGATACCATGAAACTGCATCAGTTTACCGGACAGGTAGGAACCGTATTGCAAGACACCGACAGCCAGTTTGTCGGATTGAGTGTCGCCGAGGACATCGCTTTCGCACTGGAAAACCAAAGAGTCACAAACAAGCAGATGCTGACGACCGTCGAACAGACGGCAAAAATGGTCGATCTTGAAAGTATGTTGGCTCACTCCCCTCACGATTTGTCTGGCGGGCAAAAGCAACGTGTCTCCCTGGCGGGTGTTTTAGTGGATGAAGTGGACATTCTGCTTTTTGATGAACCTCTTGCCAGTCTTGACCCTGTAACCAGTAAAAAGACCATCGACATCATCGACAAAATTCATAAGGAAACGCAGAAAACCGTTGTCATCATAGAACACCGTCTTGAAGACGTTCTGCACCAGCATGTGGATCGCGTGGTATTGATGAATAAAGGTCAGATTGTTCACCAATCCACTCCCGACGAGTTACTCAAATCAGGGTTGCTCACTCAATATGGCATTCGCGAACCTTTGTACCTGTCTGCATTGAAAAAGGCACAATTCTCCATTGAACACATTGACCATTTGTCACAGCTGAGTGAACTCCCGCTAGATGATTTAGCGCCTCAGTTAAGGCAGTGGATGAAAGATACCCCTCCTCCCAACCCAATACCTTGTGCAGACACTTTACTGTCTGTAGATAATATCTCGTACTCCTATGACGGACAAAACAAGGTTCTCGATAACGTTTCTTTCGAGTTTAAACGCGGAGAATTCGTCTCTATTCTCGGTAAAAATGGTTCCGGAAAATCTACTCTGATTAAACTCATTATGGGTGTCTTAAAACCCGATTCAGGGCAACTGATTTGGGAGAATCAGGATCTTGCTGAACTGTCGATATTCGAACGAAGCAAGAAGGTGGGCGTGGTGCAGCAGAACCCAAATCATATGGTCTCACAGCATATGATTTTTGACGAAGTGGCGTTCAGCCTGAGAAATCAAGGGATATCAGAATCGCAAATCGAGTCTAAGGTTCTGGACGTTTTAGAGCTGTGCGGTTTGAAACCTTTCAGACACTGGCCCATTGAAGCCTTGAGTTACGGTCAGCGCAAGCGGGTCACCATCGCCTCTATTCTGGTCTCTGAGCCAGAACTTTTGATTCTTGATGAACCAACCGCGGGTCAGGATTATCGCAACTACACCTCAATGCTTGAGTTCATCAGGGAGCTTAACAGGAAGCTAGGAATCACTGTCGCCATCGTTTCTCACGACATGCATTTGGTTTTGGAGAACACAACACGCGCCATTCTAATATCCGATGGAAAACTTATTGCTGATGCGCCAGTAACAGAAGTTTTCAGCCAACCAGACTTGCTCCAGTCAACCAATCTAGCACCAACCAGCCTGTATGAACTGGCAAATAAAGTGGGTATCGAAGACGCCAGCGGGTTTATGCAAAAGTTCATTTCTGAAGAAGTGAAAGCCGAGATTGCATTATGAACCCCGCTTCAAAAATAAACTTCGGAATCAACTATGTGGATACTCAGTCGCCTTTGCACCGACTGAACGGACTCACCAAATTAGTACTGTTTGCTTCTTGGGTCACTGTGGTTCTGACGACGTTTGACTTTCGCATCTTGCTCCCTGTTGTACTCTTGGGAATGGGCTTACTGCGCTGGAGTAAAGTACCCTTTCGAATTTATCGCCCACTGCTTTTCGGAGCAATTGTTGTGCTTTCTTTGAATGCGCTGTTTATGTTTCTGCTCGCCCCAAAACAGGGACCAGAGCTGATAGGCAGCGAGCACATTCTTTTGCCTTTATGGGGAAGTTATTCTTTGTCTCAGGAAACTCTGTTCTACCTTGTGACAGTGACCGTTAAATACTTCAGCATGTTCCCCATTGCGCTTGTTTTTGTTTTTACAACTCATCCGACAGAGTTTGCTGCAAGTCTCAACCGCATCGGAGTGCCCTACAAGATCGCTTATGCCGTGAGTTTAACCTTGCGTTACCTGCCTGAAGTAAAAAGGGATTTTGTTAACATATTGCATGCCCAGCAAGCCAGAGGGCTGGATATGTCGAAAAACGTCTCGTTTTTTCGGAGGCTTCGCAGCGTTGCCCATATTTTGGGACCACTGATTTTCGCAAGCCTTGAACGGGCAGACACCATCTCCAATGCCATGACCTTGCGCGGCTTTGGCAGACACAAAACCCGAACCTGGTACAGCGCCAGACCGCTAACCAAAACGGATAGGTTGGTTATTTTTTCAGTCCTGCTCATCGCCATACTCGCGATTGTGAAACGATACAACGACCCAACCCTGTTTTGGTACCCGTTTTAGCTGTATTCAGAAATTACCGACTGATAAAACAAAGCCCGCATTGAGCGGGCTTGGTTAACTTCGTTTTCGACTACCACGAAATTTTTTAATGTATTCCTTAAATTCTTCGTCAGACAGATCCTTTTTTCTGTCTCTTAGGGACGCGACCAATAAATCGCCACCGTTATGCTTAATTAAGTCTTCTAACGTCAGGTTTTTAATAGGGTCTGGCAGTTTGCTTCGCTTTGCCATTTAGTGCTTTTCTTATTTCCAGAACAATACAAACAATCATGAGTGTCAGGCTGGCAAGAATGGCGTTTTCCACTCTCACCGACTGGAAGACCATGTCATTTCCGTAATATGCTGCGCTCCATGACATACCAAACACCACGCCAGTCGCTAGGCAAACCAGAAAATTAAACATAAAACCTCCAAAATTTGACGTCAGTATTCTGACATATTGTATAGCAGGGGTTTACTACTCCATTAAACAACTGTCTGTTGATGTTTAGAGGTGACACTCAAAATAAACTTTTGAATGACTAAATAGCCAGATTTCTAGTCGATTTAATAAGTTAAGCCAACAAGGTTGACGTTCAAGCTGTTAACTTTATGTGCTACTTAACCAGTCAGGTACGTTTTGAAAACACACAGGGCGAAGCCAGCGATCAATCGATGTACTTCCTACTGAGGTGTACTGAGTATTGGACGTTGCCGGGAAGGGACCGCCATGCACCATAGACTGGCAAACTTCGACTCCGGTTGGGAAGCCATTAAAAATAATTCGCCCTGCTTTATGCTGAGCCAATGAAACCAGCGAAGTAACTTCTTCACTTTCTCTCTGTTCGCTCAGCCAGAATGTGAAAGTCAGTTGCCCTTCAAGCACTTCGATGATTTGTCTGATTGAGGAAATGTCTTCAGCCACCACAACCAGCGACGCCGAACCAAAAACCTCTTCCTGCCAGACTGCTGGATCGGCGAGAAATTCGGCATCTGATATTTTGAACAAAGCCGGATAACAAAGATTTTCACCTTCTCCTTTTGCTGCATTCGCTTCGGCGATCTTTTTCGCTCCCAGGTTTTCCAGCCGTTCAACTCCTTGCTGATATGACAACCGAATATGACGGTTAAGCATGGTTTGAGCATTCTGTGCAGCCACATTCTCGCTCAGTGTCCTGAGAAATCCTTCAGACTCGCTGTTATTTTCAATCAGAATCAGACCGGGATTGGTACAGAACTGACCCGCCCCTAAGCAGATAGAACCAGTCAGGCCTGCTGCAATATCATCCGCTGATTCTTTTAACGCCGTTTCGGTAATGAAAACCGGATTAATAGAACTCATTTCAGCAAACACAGGAATCGGGACATTTCGTTGCTGGGCAAGTCGGGTAAGTGCTAATCCCCCTTTTTTAGAACCTGTGAACCCCACTCCCTTGATTGCAGGATGAGAAACCAGCTGCCCTCCGATAGTGCTACCACTCCCAGACAACAAACTGAACACACCTTTTGGTACCCCTGATTTTTCAATTGCAGCAACAATGGCACTCGCCCCAAGATACGATAAATGAGGGTGAGAAGAATGCGCTTTCACAATAACCGAGCACCCCGCCGCCAAGGCAGATGCGGTATCGCCACCAGCAACAGAAAACGCCAGCGGAAAGTTGCTGGCACCAAATACAGCAACAGGCCCGATAGAACGTTTTACTAACGTCAGAGATGGTCTGGGCAGCGGCGCTCTTTCTGGTAGAGCTTCATCATGTAGTACGGGGTCATCTTGATCAATCAGCGCATTGGCGAAGAGGTTAAGCTGGCCGACAGTGCGCTGCAACTCCCCTTTCAACCTGAGCTCTGGCAGCCCCGTTTCCAGAGCGCCAAAATGCACAATGTCGGCTTCGCGTGCCAACAACTCGTTCCCTATGGCTTGCAAAAACTCACCTCTTTTTGCGCGAGGAAATTCCGAATAGGTGCGCCACGCACGTTCTGCTTGCTCGCATGCCGTTACCACCTGTTCTGACGATGCGGTATCAAATGTATTCGGTAATGTTTGGTTGGTTGAAGGGTTAACTGCGTGGGTTGGATTTCCCTCACCTTTTACCCATTGTCCAGCTATCACCAGCTTTCCCAGATTCTCCATAGCGCATCAGCTCCCTAACAAGTTCTTGGCGAAAAGATATTTGTACAGTTCACGTACCCCGTATTCCCACGGAGGCAATTTTTCACTGTGTTCAACGGTGTTTGTAAGGACGCCCAAATGCTTAGAATGAATGGTTACCACATCCCCGACATGATGGGTAAAACCACTCCCCGCTTCGTCCCTGTCCTGAATTGGGGCAAACATGGTTCCCAGAAACAGGGCAACACCGTCTGGGTATTGGTGGTGGTCACCAATTAGCTGATTGACCAGTTTCTGAGGCGTGCGGCTGATGTTTTTCATATCTGACGATTCACTGAGTGAGAAGCCATCTCTCCCTTTGATATCCAGATTCACCACCTCAGATTCAATATCACTGAGCGTAAATTGCGCAGTAAAAATTCGAATCAGAGGTCCTATCGCGCAAGAAGCGTTGTTGTCTTTGGCTTTGCCTAGCAATAAGGCGCTACGACCTTCATAGTCACGCAAATTAACGTCGTTTCCTAAGGTCGCCCCAACGATTTTCCCCTGATGATTGATCGCCAGTACCACCTCTGGCTCTGGGTTGTTCCAGTAAGAGGTAGACAAGACACCCACAGACGCCCCAGCTCCGACACTCGACATGGGCTGCCCTTTGGTAAAGATTTCAGCATCCGGACCTATCCCAACTTCCAGATACTGACTCCATAGCCCTTTTTCCTGAAGGAACGCTTTTAGCTTCTGAGCTGAATCGCTTCCCGGCTCCACCTGACGAAGATCATTGCCGATAGCCTGATTCAGTTCCAGACGTAAACTTTCTGCTTTTTGAGGGTCACCACCTGCATTTTCCTCGATGACTCTTTCCAGCATACTCACTGCAAAGGTAACGCCAGCCGCTTTGATGGCTTGCAGATCCAAAGGTGAAAGCAGTTTGTAGTCCTGATTGCCCTCTGCAACATGATGTTCCCAACTGCCAATGGGGTTGTCATCCCAATCTCGTAACACGGTTTCTAATGAGTCTGAATCGAATAAATCGCTCACGGTCGGGTATTGTGGTGTCAGGTCATACACTTGATGTTGTTTAACCAATACCACTCGCGGACCGCCTTCTCTGTTCGACCAGACTCTGCCAATCCACAGCGCAGAATCATCCTTGGGGATCATCGTCATTCCTTTGCTCCTTTTCTTATATTCCGATTCGTTTACGCAGTTGATCACTCATTTGGTAGGCGTTTTCGGCATTTCCCCCTACCTCCATCTCGGCGCTCAGCAAAGCCCCTTCCAATGGATTTTTAGCCAGTTGCTCATCCGACAACGAAAACTGCGCAGAAGTAATAAACAAGGTTTTCCCTTCTGCGCCGCCAAAAGTGCAGCTTGTGGGGTTGGTAACAGGTAATTTCACGACCTTGTCTAGAGAGCCATCCGGCGCAATACGAATGATTTCAGAACCACCAAATCGGCAGTTCCACAAATAGCCTTCATCGTCGATACAGGAACCATCTGGGTCACCGTTTGGGTATCCTTCAAAAAACACGCTTTGGTTACTCACTTCTCCAGACTGCTCATCGTAATCAAACGCCCAGATCACGTTGTTCATTGAATCGCCAAAGTAGAAAGTGGAACGATCTGGCGACCATGCCATGGTGTTGGTTAAACCGATGTTGTAATCCGTCCACTGACTGGAGTTTCCCAAATCATCCACACTAAAAAGCGCCCCGGATTCGCGAGTCATCGCCTTTCCACTTCCATCAGCATGCAGGTTGGTCTGCATTGATGACACCCAGAAACGCCCCTGAGGATCGCATTTTCCTTCGTTCAGGCGATTACCCACCATGGAGTCTGGCTGGCAAACGGGAGTGGTCTTTCCGCTGGTTTTATCCAGCAGTGCAACCCCGTTAGCAAATGCGACAATCCAGTGTTTGTCTGACTGAGCAACCCGAGCACAAGCCGTTGGAAAATCTTCGGTTTTGATGGTTTCGCATGTTCCGTCCAGTGACACGCTGACAAGGAGTTTGCCGATAATATCGACAAACACCACGCGCTGGTTTTTCGCGTCCCACAACGGGCTTTCTCCTACGCTAAACCGTTCCGGCGACACCGCGTTAAACTTGTCCATGCCTACCTCCTAATTGGGGTCGGTTAAATCTGGGTCAGCCCAGTTTGTGTTGGGTGTGTACGCAAACCAGCCAGGTCGTGACGGGTCTCTGTCGTACGGGTAGCCACCCAGTTTTTTGTAGAGCTCTGAGTACTGCTCTAACTTGTCTTTGTCGAGTTCTACACCTAGTCCCGGTGTGGTCGGAACCTGAATTTTTCCGTCTTTGTATTCGAATTTTCCGCCCTGAATCACATCATCCATCAGGTGGTGGTAGTGGGCATCAGCCGCGTAGGTTAACGTCGGAAGAACCGCTCCCAGATGGAGCATGGTTGCCAGTTGAATACCAAGTTCTCCAGAAGAATGAACAGATACACTGGTCTGGAAGGTTTCGCATACGTTCGCCGCTTTAATGCAGTTTCGAACCCCGCCCCAGAACGTGGTATCCAGCAAAATAACATCCACCGCCGGATCACGAACGTTTGTCGCTAACTGTTCAAAGTTGATAATGACGGTATTCGTCGCGTTAGGGATCTGGACGCGGTTACGAACCGTGCGCATACCGTTTAATCCCCATGTCGGGTCTTCGTAGTAATCGTTATTTAAGTCTTCGATATTACGACCGAACCAAATGGCTTCTTCGACCGAGAACGCGGCATTCGGATCGTATCGAACTTTGTCGCCCGGCAGAGATTGCGCCATCGCCCTGAAAAGCTCCAATTCATATTCAGGGGGGAATACCCCACTTTTTAGCTTATGAACGCGAAAGCCGTGTTGTTCCTTAAGTGCTTTTGCATGGGCTATAAGCTGTTCTTTGGTGCGAACTTCGCCTTCTCCGTTGTCATTGTTGAATCGGAAAAACAGATAACTGGCGAACTCCACTTCGTCCCGGACTTTGCCCCCCAAAAGGTCGCACACTGGGACGCCGAGAAACTTGCCACAAATATCCAGACAGGCAAATTCAATAGCCGCGTGGTATTGAGTCCGGTTGTTGTATAGGCTGGCTGTCGGGTTACAGATCTTCATTCGCAACGCTTCCAGTTCAAATGGATCGTGCCCGATGAGGTATTGTTTCAAACCTTCAATCATGGCTTCTGCCGATTCACCACCACCACCCATTTCTCCCAACCCGGTGATGCCGACATCGGTTTCGACCTGAACCACAGTTCGGACAAATCGCCCCCAGTGGGCACCATTGGAGTGTCGCAATGGGGCTTCTAAGGGAACCGTGATTGTAGTGGCTTTGATATCCGTAATCTTTGGGTGCTTCATTCTTCTCTCCCTTTAACTGATCAACCTAACCATGTGATCGACAGACGTATCTTCAATGGCTAAATCGGCGGTTTTCTCACCCCGAGCCATTGCCACAATTCGATCGGATACCTGATAGACGTGGTGTAAATTGTGGCTAATGAAAATGCAGGTTACGCCCTGATTTTTCAGCATCTCGATGTATTCCAGCACCTTGTCTGTCTCTTTAACGGACAGGTGGTTTGTGGGTTCATCGAGAATCAGAATTCGCGAGCGAAAGTAGATGGCGCGAGCAATGGCGACCCCTTGGCGTTGCCCGCCAGACAGCTCTTTTATCGGTCGGTGCGGGTATTCCAGATCCAACCCCACATCTTTGATTGCTCTTACGGCTTCTTCTGCCATTTTGGCTTCACTTAGCCAGCCAAAACCTCGTGGTCCTTTGCTTCGCATTTCCCTCCCGATGAACATGTTCCTCACAATCGACATTTCCGGAACCATGGCGGTGTATTGGTAAATGGTTTCAATACCCAAACCCATCGCGTGCCGTGGGTTTCGAATCTGGACAGGTTCATTATCCATGAGGATCTCGCCGCTGCTCTGTGAGTGAACGCCCGACAATATTTTGATAAGGGTGGATTTGCCTGCGCCGTTGTCGCCAATCAACCCAATGACTTCACCTCTCGCCGCCGAGAAGTTCACATTTTTCAGCGCTTCAACACCTGAGTAGGATTTGGAAATATTTCTGCATTCCAGCAATGGAGATTCGTTCATGCTTCCCTCCTACACTTTCATTTTGTCCGCCGCACGGCGGGTATAAGTATTGAGTGCTACCGAGAACACAATCATTGCGCCGACCGCAAACTTGAACCAGTTGGCATCGATTCGGTTGATGATGATGATGTTTTCAATAAACGCGATAAGCAGCGCACCTATGATGGCACCCATTACCGTACCGACACCGCCAGTCAAAGCCGCACCGCCAATCACCGCGGCAGCTATAGCGTGAAGTTCAAATCCGGTTCCCATGGTTGGAATGATGGCTTTGATACGAAAACACTGAATGATGCCTGCAAAGCCTGCCAGCACAGAACACAGCACAAAGGCGGTTGTCTTTACCAAAGCGGTATTGATACCCATATCGTGTGCAGCCTGAGTGTTGCCTCCTGTGGCGTAAATCCAGCTTCCGAAATCGGTTCTTCTCAGCCACATGGCAAGCACGATGGCAAAAGCCACCAGATAGAAAATCGATGCTCTCAGTAAGTCGATTCGCCCCACTAGCCATGACGTATCCATGTCTCTTGGAAACGGAGGCGGAAACCCGCCGGACATCACGATCGTCAGGCTTCGGATCATAAACAGCATCCCTAGCGTGGTGATAAACGAAGGCAGACCAATTTTCAGAGTGATAAATGAGTTACAAAGCCCAACGGCTGCTGCGCCGATAAGTGCGACCACGATAGCCAGCCCAACGGGAATGCCCGCAGCAAGCAGCAGCACCATGATCATGGGCGAAAAAGCAAACACGGAACCGACAGATAAATCGAACTCACCCGATACCATTAATATGGTGACGCCAATCGCTATCAGGGTAATTTCCGGGATCGGCTGCAAGATGATCATGAAATTGTTCAACGTCAGAAAATACGGATTCGAGGCAGAGAACAACGCCAGCATTATCAGCAGCATAAGAAAGGCACTGACTTCAGGTCTTGAAAGCAGGTCTTTGACTTGTCTTCGCACGTTCATTCTGGATTCCTTTTGAATAGGGGCGGAATCGCCCCTTAATTCTTGTTCCATGCTTAGCGAACTCCCTGATCAATGTACTTCTCAAGCGTAGGTACATCTTTCTTGGTGATCAGAGCTTTACCGGTATTCACATCCCACGCGCTCAAACCAAATTTGTTGATTAGGTGGAGCTGCAGAATCGGCAGATAACCTTGCAAATAAGGTTGCTGGTCAACTGTTAGGTGAACGTAGCCTTTCTTCATTTCATCAATAAGGATTGGCACAAGGTCGAAACCACCCATCAGTATTTCATCTGGCTTTTTACCGAGATCGCGCAGACATTCCCCAGCCCCTGCGAACCAGAATCCGGCACCAATCACCGCACTGGTTTCTGGGTGCCCCTGAACGTACTGGCAGATACGCGAACCGGTGATCGACAGGTCGTTGCCCGAGTCGATCACGTCGAAGGTCACTTTCCAGTCTGGGTTTTGATCATTGAGTTCTTTCAGGTACTTTTTCGCACCACCAATGCGGTCTTCTGCCCAGCTTTCTCCCGGTCTGGCGAGACCAAGCAATACATGTGCGGGTTTGCTGCGATCAAATTGCGCTGCTAACCCTTTTGCGACTTCGTAGCCTGCCTGAAAAAGATCCTGACCAACAAACGCCAGCCTTGCGCTACCCAGTTCACCCTGAGTGTC
>NZ_AFWJ01000042.1 GCF_000222685.1 Vibrio nigripulchritudo ATCC 27043
CAATGAGCTTGTCGATATCGTCAACATGACACCTTTGATGCATGTCTCCGGTATGTTGGGTGCAGAATGCTCCTACACTTCGTGGATGGTTCCTGTCGCGTGGCACCCAACCAATCAAAATGCTGTCGTCATGGTCAATCTTGCCATGGACCCACGCCCGCTTATTGAGCTGGATTCCGCACAGTTGAAAGAACGTCTCTATACCAGAAGAGATCAGCTTTCCGAAGGTGAACTTCCAGTTCCGATAAAACTCGTTCACTTAAACAAATGCCCTGTCCTCGCACCTGCAAAAACATTAACTGCGGAAAACGCAGAAACGATAGGTATTGATCGCGAGCAGTGCTTAAAAAACCTTGCCGTAATTCGTCAACACCCAGAAATTAGGGAAAAGCTTATTGAGCTTTACCAGAATCAAAACGAGTACGATGTAGACCCAGATGTCGACACTCAGCTCTATAACGGATTCTTCTCTCCGGCAGACAAGACAGCCATGGAGATCATTAGAGAGAAATCACCTGAACAACTCGCAGGCTTGGATTTGAATGTAAAAGATGCACGAATCGCACCTCTGCTTTTCCGCTATCGTGCTCGTCACTATCCATGGACTTTGGACGAAACGGAACAAGCGAAATGGGCAGCACATTGTCGTGAGTATTTTGAAAGCAACCTACCGGGATACATGCAGAATCTGGAAAACTTAGTTCACGAACATGACGGTGACGAGAAAAAGATTGCCTTGCTAAAATCCGTATACCATTACGTTGAAAAATTGGTCTCTTAAGGATTCAGCAATGCTACAACGCGTCTTAGGGTACGCAATTTCATTCCTGGTTATTATGGCCTGCCTGCTGGTGGGTCTTACTATTCAACATTTGCTCGGGCTAGCCATTCCTGGCAGCATTTTTGGCATGCTGATTTTGTTCTTTCTTCTTGTAATGGGTTGGATCCCCGTTGAGTGGGTAAGACCAACATCGCAACTGTTTATCCGTTATATGGTTCTGCTTTTTGTCCCAATCAGCGTAGGGCTGATGAACCACTTTGACATGCTGGTGGCAAATGCGCTTCCCATTCTGGCGAGTGCCGTTGGTGGGACAGCCATTGTGCTTATCTTGTTGGCGCTCGGATTAGAAAAGCTGTTAAAAGGAGCAAGCTAATGTGGGTGCTTCTAACTGTAGTGGTTTTCTTTTTTGCCCGAAGTATTGCAAGAAAATTCAATAGCCCAATCGCGAATCCGCTGGTTATCAGCGTTTCTATCATCATCCCTGTCTTAGTTTATTCTGGTGTAGACTTCGACACCTATTATGAACAGAACAAATGGTTTAGCTACTTACTTCAGCCTGCTGTGGTGGCACTCGCCTACCCTCTATATGAGCAGTTGCCCGAGATCCGAGCTCGCTGGAAGATCATTCTTCTTGCTTGTGGAGTGGGTAGTGTTATGTCTATGTTTTCGTCTTCGATGATTGCGCATTATCTAGGTACGGATCACGCTCTGATAGCAAGTTTACTGGGGAAATCAGTAACGACACCTATTGCGATGGAAGTATCCAGCTATCTGGGAGGCGAACCCGCCGTTGCCGCTATTCTGGTATTACTTGTTGGCGTTTTTGGAGCGGTTTTCGCTTACCCAATTTATAACTTAATTGGTATTACGCACCCTATTGCACGAGGTCTAACCATGGGTACAGTGTCTCATGCTTTAGGTACGGCTGCGTGCGCAGATAAGAACCCTAAAGACGCGGCATTCAGCTCCCTTGCTCTCGTCGTGTGTGGTGTGCTCACGTCCGTTCTTGCCCCCGCTTTCTTCGCTCTTGTTGTGTGGTTGGGATAGTTCTCCCAGCCATATAAAACTGCTCAAATATCGCACTATCAATCATTCTGTTAATAATTTTGACTTCGCTCGCACCTTTATGTGATGTAATCAATTACAAGTTGAATATCACTCACAAAATGCAACACAGCAATCCATTACACAATTTTACGTGATTTACATCACTGTGTGAGCGTGTATATTTCCTAGAATAACGTTGTATGTACCCAAAAGGATAAAAAATGAACGCTAGGATTTTAAAGGCGATTAAAGAACTTCCATCTGCTCTCGCACATGCGCTTGAAGAAGTTACCTCTCAGCCAAGTTATGATGCGACTCTGTCTTCTGAGCAGTTTTCTCACCTAATGGAAGTATCCGGGCTTAAAGATGAAGACCTAAGGGTCGCTCTGTTACCCGTGGCTGCTGCCTACTCTCATGCTCCTATTTCTAATTTTTACGTTGGCGCTATTGCCCGTGGTCTTTCTGGCAGACTTTACTTTGGTGCGAATGTAGAATTTCTGAACGTCCAACTCGGCCAAACCATTCATGCGGAACAATGTGCAATTTCACACGCCTGGATGAAAAAAGAACATGGCATCAAAGACATTACTGTTAACTTCAGTCCGTGCGGGCATTGTCGCCAATTCATGAATGAATTGAACACAGCAACGGAGCTCTCGGTTCAGCTTCCCCATCGTCAGCCCAAAACTCTGCATGAATATCTGCCAGAGGCATTTGGACCTCAGGATATCGGGATTGAGTCTGCATTGATGACAGAAATCGACCATGGCAAATCGTTTGAAAGCGACAAATCTTTGGTCAATGCGGCCCTGAATGCCTTAAACATGAGCCACGCGCCATACTCACATAATTTAAGTGGTGTTGCGGTACAGACTGAGAGCGGTGCTGAATATTCTGGCGCGTATGCTGAAAATGCGGCCTTCAACCCTAGTCTACCTCCGCTTCAGGTCGCACTTATTCAACTGCTTCTGGCTGAAGATTCTTTGGAACTCATCACCAATGCCGTCCTAATCGAATCGAATTCTGGCACGTCAAGCCACTTCGCGAACACTCAGGCAACGCTTCAAGCCATTAATCCAGACATATCTCTCGAATACATTTCGCTATAAAAAACAACATTTCTTTAAACATTAAGACCTTGTTATCACAAGGTCTTAATACTTTTTATCTGATTGAAAATCATTGAAAGCAAACGATTGCGTGGCACGTAAATTTCAGTATGATTCGCGTCAGGTTCTCGAATAAAGGTTTAGGAAAATGTTTGGTACTGCGACAAGTAAAAATGCAACTCGTGTCCTTCTGCTTGGTTCTGGTGAACTAGGTAAAGAGGTAGCGATAGAGTGTCAAAGGTTGGGGCTAGAAGTCATCGCCTGTGACCGTTACCCTGACGCTCCAGCGATGCAAGTAGCTCACCGTTCACATGTTCTGGACATGCTTGATGCAAAAGCATTAAGTGACATCATTGAGCAAGAAAAGCCAGATTATGTCGTACCAGAGATTGAAGCCATTGCCACGGATAAGCTGGTCGAGCTTGAAGCACAAGGGTTAAATGTCGTTCCAACAGCAAATGCCACCAAGCTCACTATGAACCGTGAGGGAATCCGACGTTTAGCCGCGGAAGAGCTTCAGATCCAAACATCTCCATACCGTTTCGCAGACAACTACGACGATTTCGCCAGTGCGGTGAACTTTGTAGGCATCCCTTGTGTTGTAAAGCCGATCATGAGTTCATCAGGCAAAGGACAAAGTGTGATTAAGAGCGAAAGCGACATCCAGAAAGCATGGGATTATGCTCAGGAAGGCGGTCGTGCTGGCGCAGGTCGAGTTATTGTCGAAGGCTTTATCGATTTCGACTATGAAATTACGCAGCTCACTGTGAGAGCTTCAGATGGCGTGCATTTCTGTGAACCTATTGGTCACAGACAAGAAGATGGTGACTACCGTGAGTCATGGCAACCGCAAGTGATGTCAGAAGCTGCCAAAGAAAAAGCTCAAGAAGTCGCCGGTAAGGTAGTTAATGCGCTTGGAGGATTCGGTATTTTTGGTGTGGAACTGTTTGTGAAAGGTGACGACATCATCTTCAATGAAGTGTCCCCTCGCCCACATGATACTGGGCTTGTTACTTTGATTTCTCAAGAGCTTTCGGAATTTGCCCTACATGTGCGTGCATTCACCGGTCTACCTATCAATCAAATTACTCAGTATGGACCTTGTGCATCAGCCGTTATCTTGGGGCAAGGCACATCAGAAAACATTCGGTTTGAGGGCGTAAGTGAAGCGCTGAATGCCCCTCAGACTCAACTTCGTCTATTTGGTAAGCCCGATATTGATGGAAGACGCCGATTAGGGGTTGTCCTCACTCGTCGTAATGATACAGAACAGGCGATTTCGGATGCCGTAAACGCAGCCTCAAAAGTGAAGGTTGTTTACTGATTTATCGCTATAAAAAATTAGAGCAGCCGAATGGCTGCTCTTTTCTTCTCACTCAATTAACCAGGCTTCTTCTGCAAATCTCGAAAGCCCTTTCTTTATCCGATGATGTGTTTCGTCTGCGTCGTCTCGCGCTAGATGCGTAACCTTGAAGCCATCAAACAAACTCAGTACTTCATCTTTCGGAACACTGAATGGAGGTCCAGCCATTTCTTCCTGTGGGTAGTCCAAGGTGACCAACAAAATCTTTCCACCCGGTAAAAGCAAGGATTTCAATCTTTCTACGTAGCTCGATCTCAGATCCTTTGGCAGAGCAATTAACGCTGCTCTATCATAAATCAGCTCTACTGGTTCAATGGGCGCTGTGAAGTAGTCACCGGTGTAGATGTTCAGCTCGTCAAACTGATACCAGTCATGCTGAGATGACACAGTAGTCACAGTTGGAGTATAAAAATGTTCCGCGAAGAAGGCTCGCACAGCAATATCGCTTAACTCAACACCTTGCACATTGTCATGCTTTTGTGCCAGCCACACCAAATCTTCTGATTTTCCACACAAAGGGACGAACACCTTTTGCTCTCGACTGGGAGACAGTTTCTCCCAGTATTTAATCAACAACGGGTTGACGTCTTCCAGATGAAAACCGATCTGGTTTGATGCCCATTTTTGATGCCAAATCTCTTGGTCTTGCATGTTCTTGCCCTAAGCTACCGTTTTGTAAAGCATATCTAATACCACTTGCTTGGAAAAGTCTGATATGCCGTATTTATGCGAATAAAGATGATATGTCTAACGCCCTGCTTCTGTGTTTTGCTCGTTTGAAAGTGAATAAAAATGTGGAACGCACACTAGAAAATTAAGTTCACACTATGTCTTTGGCAAAAAGATCAAATTGGGTGAAGCTCACACTTTTAACATGTATTGCGTTAAACCTTAATGTTTATCATGGATTTCAAACGGCAATCCTCGTAGTTTGTGCGGCATATAAACAAATAATTATTACGTCAGGTTCAAATATGGCTAAGCGCACCCTTATATTTGGGAATATAAGTGCTGGCAAATCTGCTTTGGCTAAGCAGATATCTGCCCAAACCGGACAGCGGCACATTGAACTGGATGAACTGGCATGGCGAGATCAGAACCATTCTATCGCTGAAAAAATCCAGGTCATTTCAGATGAACTGCAATATCTCAACGAGTCAGGAAACTGGATTGCAGAAGGTGTTTTCGGGCACCCTATATCTCAGTTATGCTCTCACTCCAATCAGGTTATTTTCCTCGATATGCCACTTTCTGTGTGTATTGAACAACTCGAACAGCGCTATGGCAATGAACTGAGTGCGTCTGATCTGGAGCGCCAAAGGCTTTGGGCAGAATCTTATTATCACAGAGATACTGCAAATTCTTACGCATTTCACAGTGAGCTATTCGATCGTTTTTCAGACTCTAAAATCAGAATTTCATCTAAAGAGCAGCTGAAGTCTTTCTTATCCGAACTTGCCACACAAAATTCTGAGCACAACCTCACACTTATTAGCTAACATTCCCAATTGGGGTTGGAACTTGTTGTTCTTATCCCCATCTAACTATTGTCTGGCAAATAAAGACAATTCAAATTCTTAGCAACGCAGTGCCCTTTGAGTACCCACTTTACTGTCGCTTACTAGGAGTGTGAATGAACCTGTTTCTCAAAACGACGGCTTTGATGCTTTTGCTTCTGAGCAAGGCACCTCTCGCAGCCGTTACATCACCTGCTTATAACTCTGACTCTCCTCGTTCTGGTACGTCTCAAAACCAGCTTAATCCCAATCGATTCAGACACAGCTTAAGCGGTCTTTACAGCATTCAGTCAATGAATACTCAGCCTGTTCAGCCTTATTCCGATTTTGATGTTTTATACTCGAAAGCACATCAAGCTCAGTTTGAGTTAGAAAGCTTGTGTAAGACAACCGCAATGCTCAGTGGTACTTCCCCTTACTTCGCAGGAGTGAAAAGCAAAGAAAGAGCGCAAGAGAAAATTGAAAAAGAACTGAATGGCGAAGTTTCAAGAATTACCGATCTTGCCCGAGCTACTTTAGTTGCAGACGATATTTCCAGCCTGGTCGCTTCTTATGAAATGCTTCATCAAAATGCCAAGATTCTGAAGGTCAAGAACCGCTTTAAGTCCCCCACACCTTCAGGCTATCGAGACCTAAACGTGTTACTGGAGCTTCCAGGGACCAAAATCGTAGCTGAAGTGCAACTTCATCTGAGTGATATTGCTGAAGTTAAAAGCGGAGCTGAGCACAAAATCTACCAGAATATACAGATGATAGAGCGAACCGCGGTGATCGAATCTCGCGAGCTCAGTGTAAGAGAACAGGAAAAGATCAAAGCATTGAGGTCACAAGCGAAAACCTTGTATCAAAGAGCCTGGCAACCATACATTGCCCCGCAAGCTGCATAACTCTTCATTTAAATACATCAAATAGCAAAAAGGCACGGTTACCGTGCCTTTTGTTCGAAATATGCCAACAACCTTGAGCAAACCCGCCTAAACAAGACCACCTGCCTCAGAATATTATTGACCTTCGAAAACCAAGAAGTTGCCAGACTTAAGGTTTGTACCTTAAGTCAAGCAACTTCAACAGTTGAACACTGCAAGCAGCAAAGCGAATGAGTCGTAAACCAGTGTAAGTCAAAAAGACCACGTCGAAGTGGTCTATTTGCTTAGGCTACTTTTCAACCTTGATGTTCTCGACTCGGGCTTTTAATTTCTGACCTGGTCGGAACGTAACTACGCGTCGAGCAGTAATCGGAATGTCTTCGCCCGTTTTAGGGTTACGACCTGGTCTTTCATTTTTATCACGAAGATCGAAATTCCCGAAGCCAGACAGTTTTACCTGTTCGCCACTTTCTAGGGCTTTTCGAACTTCCTCGAAAAACACTTCAACCGTTTCCTTGGCATCCCGTTTACTGTATCCGAGCTTTTCAAACAGGTTCTCAGCCAAATCGGCCTTTGTGAGCGCCATAAAACTTCCCTCAAAGCTGTGTTAAACATTAGCTACAAAACTTGTAGCGCCAAAGCATTTTGTAGAGCCAATTTAGTAACTTAAGACCCCACAAACAAAAGTGTATGCCAAGCTTATGATTTTCGCCAATTTTTTTCTTTTGAGATCTTACGCAATATTTGTAAGTAGCTGATAATTTACTCAACAGATGGAATGATTTTAAGAAAATACACCCAAGAAACAACCATTAACAGGAACATTAAACTAATAAAAACAAAATATAAAGCACAATATTCCAATGTAAATTTTGTGTACTTTTTCTGTTTTTTCCCAAACAATTCATAAAGTTGAGACAGTTTTTGCGATCTTTTGCGATTAAAAACACATCAATTATGAAACACAAATCAGACCATTTGAACGCATAGCAACTTGTTCATTCTGTGCTCCATATATAAACAATCAGACTTGTTTCCCAAAACCGATGAAAACTACCTCCTGACAGCATAATAAACAGAATTCCGCATCCACCAGCGGACTAGAAACTCCACTTTACCTGAGCGTAGAATGCCGTTCCGGGGGATTTTCCAAATACGCTATTGCTTCTGCCGTCAAAGCGCTGAACAACACCTATCAACTGGGTATTATCCGACAATGAGTAACTGGCGTTTCCGCCATAGAATATGGAACCATCACTATATATCGTCGAACTCAAAGTCGCTCTGAGCAACGGAGACACATCAAAACCCAAATCTGCATAGCCCGTAAAACGAGAAAAACTCATTGTTCTCGCCGTCAGGGGCATATTCAGAAACTTGATGGCATTATCAACTTCTTGCGGTTGTGATATATAAAGTGCTGCAATTCGCCCAAGCCAGTTCTGTGTTCCTCCAAAACTGTAATCGCTTTCTAGGCTAGCAATCACACTGTTTTTTAACTCTATTTTATTGATTTGGTTTTCGTCGGGTTTAAAGTAACTGATCTCGCCCTTTAAGCCTGCGCCTTTAACATCTCCGGCAAACCCAGCTCCAATTACTCTATCGGTCTTGGATTTACCTGCCATTACCTGATAATCCCACCCAGATTCGTTACCTAAATAGCGAACAGAGTAGCTATTACTCTCATCATTTTTACCGGGAGAGAACACAATATCGATACCACTGGCAAATCCCAGATTCTTACCAATCAGTATTGCATCGGTGCCGCCCTTTTCTTCATAGTCGAAATCGTAAATAGAATAGGTATTGTAGATATCGTTCGGATTCCAGAGCGTGGTCATCGCCCAATTGACCCGAAATCGCCCTGCTCTGGCGTACCAAAAGTCCTGATTCCAATTTACATAGGCTCGATCAAACTGAGTCGTTCCAATCACTTTGTCTTTCTCAAGCCAGTTTGTTGTGAGGTCGAAATACCCAGAATCTTTACCAATAAGATCCGCATAGTTTGGCGCACGGCTTACAGAATCTCCCCAAAGTACCCGGTTACGCATGCTGACGTTAGCACGCCATTGAGAATTGAAGCGATATTCAAAATTGAATCGCTGATGCACTAAGTGGTCAACAACATTATCACTCCCCGAATCTGGTACATTCACCGTTGCCATGTACTTTGCGTAACCACCTAAGTCCCAATTGCTTTCGGGTGCTAGCCCCGGAACTTGTGCAGCCGCAGATATTGAAAGTAAAAAGCCTATTAATCCCCAAACGCTCCTCATACGAGTTCTGCCTCGTGAACAGAAGATTGCCGTTTATCTTCTTGCAAGGAGCCATCTTCAAAAACAATAACGCGTTTGGCACGCTTGATGACTCGGGGATCGTGGGTTGAAAATATGAACGTTGTCCCTTCTTCTCGGTTTAACCTTTCCATAATGTCCAATAGCTCAGATGTGCTTTTGGCGTCTAAGTTAGCCGTAGGCTCATCTGCCATTACAAATCTTGGGGCAGGTGCTAAAGCTCGTGCGACAGCCACACGTTGCTGTTGACCTCCTGACAGTTTCGCTGGCACTTTATGCATCTGATCTTCCAAACCAACTTTAATGAGAAGGTCCGTTGCACGCTGAACACATTCAGACGAGCCTCTGCCCTGTAACTGCATAACAAATTCGACATTTTCCAATGCAGTAAGAACAGGAAGCAGGCTGTAGTCCTGAAAGATAAAACCGATGTTATCGCGACGAAATGCAATCAGATCTTTTTCTACCAAGTCGCAGATATTGCAACCTTCGATTTCAACGCTGCCCGACGTTGGTTCGTCAATTCCACCCAACATATTGAGAAGTGTTGTTTTCCCCGATCCAGATGGTCCCATTACCGCAACAAACTCACCTTGCTCAATAGTAAGGTTTAAGTCTTTTACTGCATGTACGGGAAAGTCACTGTCCTGATTATAAGTTTTACGTAAACTTTGAATTTGAATAGTCATAATTAGTGTTTCTCCGACATGGCTTGAACGGGTTGCTTTTTCAGGATTTGACGCGCGGGGTAAAGGGCAGCGACGATGCTCGCGACGACCACAGTAACAACAATAAGCTGGTATTCAGCTAGCTGGATTCTCGGGTATAGCATGGTATCAACGCCATAGGCGCCCAGCGCATCAGACATAATGCTAAGATCCAACCCAAAGGCATGAAGTGTCGAAATCAGAGCAATGCTACTCAGAACACCCAATAGTGCGCCTAAAGCGCCAAGCAATGTCGCTTCAAGTAGGATCAATGTGAAGATACGGTGTTTTTGCATTCCAACCGCCATTAGAACACCGAACTCTCGTGTACGTTCAAAGACCGACATCAGCAGTATATTTACAATGCCAAAACCCATAGCAATGACAAACACACCCAGTATCAGAGTGTTGCTGGTTGCCATGCTCCCCTGCATCGACGCCAGCAAAGGCTGAACCTTCTGCCAGCCTCGTACTTCTACATCCGATGAGACAAGCTTTCTAAAGTCCTGCACCATGGCTTCCAGAGTCGGCTTAGAGGCATCTTTCAACAATATCGCAATTTCGTGTGCACCTTCTAAACCAGCTAACTTGGAGAGATCGGATTTCCTTACATAGACGTTTCCATCGTCAAAGCTGCTTGAAGGCGTTTTGAATATACCGCGAACTCGAAATGCTGCCCCTGCGACTTCGTTGTCTGCTCCAGAGAAAGTCAAAACCACTTTGGAACCAATTCTGAGCTTTAATCGCTGCGCGGTCTTTTCTGAGACCAGAACCGGATTTCTCCCCTCCTCTGACAGCCACTCACCTTCAGTAAGGTGATCCGAAAGAGGAGTAATGGCTTTTTCATCATGTAAATTGACACCGTTAATCCGGGTTCCACGAGTACTTCGGGCAGAAGCAATCATGCCATTGACCAAGAAACGGGATGACACCGCTTTTACCCCGACCTTCGATTCAATGCTTTCTTTTAAGGAGTCACTGTTTGGGATAAGTGCGTGTAGATCTGGGTTATCAATGTAAGAGCGTTGATGGATCTGAATGTGACTTGTCTGCCAGGAAATGGCGTTACTGAGCATACTGTCCATCAGACCATTCATAAGGCCCATGATAGACACCACGCCAAGCAACCCAAATACCATTGCACCAAGCATGATGCCGGTACGAATCTTGTTGCGCCACAGGTTACGCCAGGCAAGTTTAATCAGCATGGGCACCTCCTTTCAGGGCACTAACCAGATTGAGCTTGTAAACCCTTATAAGAGGGTAAATCAAACAAAGCAGGAGCAGACCAAGCACGATCATGGCTTGATTTAAATAGAGCGCCCCTGATAAGGAAAACGGTAAAACTGGCTCCATCCCTGCTTCCAGCATTAGTGTGGCGGTTTCTCCGGTCAGCTCTATTGGGTTGAAATGAAAATAAACAAGCACAGGTGTCGCCAGTATCATTCCCATTACTGACCCCAGAAGCCCAATCAAAACCGATTCAATACCAATTAAGGTCAGTAAGCGAGAACGCAACAATCCCGTTGCCAGCATCACGCCAAACTCACGTTGCCTTTCGAGTGTCATCATTAAAATAGTGGCGAACAGACCAAACCCTACAACTCCGTAAAGCACCAGCATCATGAAAATGCCACCGGCTTTGTCCATCTGGATGTTTTGAGCGGTTTCAGGAGACAAATCGATCCAGTCGCGAACTCGCGTCTCTTCACCAAATAAAGTTTGAAGTTCTGATAACTTGGTTGATAGTTGGCTCAGCGGTTCAATGTGGATCACCCAACTAGTGACCTTGTCACCTGTACTGAACATAATCTGTGCCTGATCGATGGGTATATAAACCAGCTGACTCTCAAGCTGGGGAATGGGTAAAGAAATGATTCCAGAAACAAGAAATAAGCCAGCGGCTGTCTGCCCTCGATAACCTTGCCCGTACAAAACCAGTTCGTCGCCCACGGAAAGTTGCATATATCTTGCGAGCGACTCACCAACCAATACTTGCTGCTTTCCGGCTTCAAGATAGTGACCTTGGGAAACCTTTTTCCCAAGACTTGAATACTGGTCTTCTAAGTCAGGTTCAACGCCTACCACCATGATTCCTTTCGACTTATCTTTAGCTGCTGCTAATGCGAAGGATTCAATTCTTGGCAGTAAGTTGGTAATGGCTTCGTCATCTTTAATTGGAGCAATAAATTCTTCTGTGCCGGAGACAAGATCATCAATACTCTTGCTTTCCCCAAACTCTGGATGCTGAAGCTGAATTAGCCCAGTGGAAAGTCGCGCACTGTTGTCGATGCTGTTTTGGTAAGTACCTTCCTGAAGTGAGCGCATGGACAAAGACAGAAAGAGTGCAAGTGCCAGCGCAGACGCAGTTAAAATAGTTCTGCGTTTTTGTCGCCAAAGATTTCGCCACGCTAATGTGAGTAACATGCCTAAGCCTCCTGATTTAATCTCGCAAGGCTTTCATCTGCGACTGGGAGAAGAAGTCACTGTCAATCTCAAAGTCAAACTGGGCGTCATGGGTAATCATTTCGGTTTTCTGACCCGGTTTGTCGGCTGGCACCATTTCCATTCGGGTAGATACCATTCTTCCACCCAGTTCTTCCACTTCATAGGTACTTAGCGTATTCACGAGCTCGTCAAACTCATCATAGAATTCCACTTTGCGTTGTAAGAATGTTTTTTTGAGAAATCCAGAGTTTCACCTTGCTCCAGACAACAGGAGCATCTGGCTTTGCCGTTGCCTCTATCAGCCACATATCTGCGTCATCAAAGGTTTCAGAGCCAAGTAGCTCGTGCGTGTAGTCCACCACAATTGAAGACTGGTTTATCAAATCATCATTGGTGAAATCTGATCCCATCCAGGACTGACCTAGCATAGAGGGGGCGATTTTAATTACTCTCTCAATCCCCGGAAGCCAGTTCCACATTTCTCGATAGCGTTTTAAAGAAGAGGTGCCTTTGTCTTTGGCTGGAGCAGTCACAAGAACCAGAGACAAGTCTTGTCCTTTGCTCCAGGATTTCATGCTCATTGAACGCGTCCAGTCAGGGCGAACAATGTTCATGGTAGAAACGGTATAACTCGATTCGCCTCTCATTTGCTGATCGGAACGCTCAATAATTTCTGTTGCGGTCAGTATTTTTTCAGACGAGATACTTGTTAATGGAAGTACTAATAATAGTGTCGCTAGCCAACGCTTCATGTTGCCTCCTGTATAGGGATATAAACATGATGATATAATTTGGATTAACGATGCGTTAAGGAAGATCAAATTGCTAGACGATTTACAACCTTCTGAATGAAAACGAGATTACAAGTACAAAAAAAGCAGGCTAATCAG
>NZ_AFWJ01000041.1 GCF_000222685.1 Vibrio nigripulchritudo ATCC 27043
GACAAAATCAACAGCCGATGCTGATGCCGATTTCCCCTGCCCTAATCTTTGAGCAAGAGCATCGGCACGGATTTTAATCATTGCAACAATGTTGTTGAGATACTTATGAATGGTTTCGTTCTTGTTCGCATTTAACGAAGGTGGGATGAAGTCCTGATCAAGCAGAACTTCTCCTTCCGTCGTGACTTCCTTAATTTTGGCAACTCTAATGGAATGGTAACCTGGAAGTTTGTCATTGGTGACTTTCAACTGAACTCGCAAGGAAGCAAGCTGAAGGATTTCTTCGTCGTGTCCAGTGACATTGTCCGTGACAGATTGATCAGAATATATATAGCGAGTAACCAACTCTTCTGAGTCGGATGCGATGTTCTGACCATTCACCTTGTCAGCGGGAATAGCGAGAGAAATGTAGGTGTCTTTGGTTTCTGAATCCACCATTAAAGGTTTCGGCGCATTGTCTTTAACCGGTACATTAACCAAGGTCATATCGGGCATGATTGCCTGACATTGCTCTAGATGAAGTTGACCTTCTTTAAGCAGCGCCTGGTTAAACTTAATTAAAGAAACACCCCAGGAATACGGCGACAGCAATTGCTGGATTTCCTTGGATTCAAAATTAATCGCTCGCTCTTGCTGCTGAAAATGTTGAGGGCGCAAAAACATACCCTCACACCATGCGATGGGAGAAAAATCACTCATTAAATTAGTAAACCTATTCGTACAACAATTTATTTAACAGCTATGGACAATTCACCAATAAGTAACTTGTGTTTTTCATAACCCGTTTTGTCTACTGGAATTACTTTTCGCCAGTTTGCATTTTCAATATCTCTGTAAGCTGCAATAACACCGACATATTCCACTTCAGGCTTCATGCTTACTTCATATAGCTCAGTGCTACCAGGAGCAAAAGTAAATTCTTGCTTAGCAATTAGATCAGGACCTAAAACTTCTTCAGGTTCTTCATACAGAGAAAAGAAATCTTGGCTTTCAAATAACGTATTTGACGTTAATTCGTACACGTGAATGACTACGGGAGAAGGTCGACCATTTAAATCTGGGTTTGCCTTATTGCTAACCTCAAATTCAAGCGTTGAATACGCTGGTACAACATAGTTAGCTACTGAGCATCCTGCCAGAACGAATGCAAATAATAGCCCCATTATTGATAATTTTGTTTTTTGTTTCATTTTCTCAACCTTTTTTCAAAGCCATTTCGTAAGATTTAGCGAAGTCTTCTAAATAGAATGGAGTGGAACTTTCTTCAAGTTCATTGGACAAATCTGAATATTGTCTCTCGTAGTTTTTCCAGAAATTAGCTTGGGTTTTACCCGGTATTATTTTCTCTAATACACCGTCACCCGCATTCATTGTGGAAATATAATCTGGATTCAATAATCCCATAACACCACGTACTGCGCCATCTACACCCAGCATTAACGCTTTTTCGTGTTTCTCAATGTCATCAAAGGCTTCTTGAATAGCGTGCTGTGGTGCTAAAAAACTCGCAGTATTACGGTTGTAGAGGTTGTGGATCGCGTCTTCCAGGTTTGCAGAAAATTTAAGTGGGTTATTTTCATGCCTTTGGAATGCGGTGTGATTCAAGCGATTTGTCTGTTTAAATTCTGCTCTGTGATGAAGCGTATCCATCAATCCACCTAGCAACAGCGCAAATGATTCACCGAGTTGCTTAAACCACTCTTCTGAGTGTTGAGCTGGGACCATATTTCGTGTGATTCCCAAACCACTCAGAAACGCGTCCATTTCTCCTGAAGTATCACCCGCCACCTGAGGTTTTGCCGCTTGACTCGGTTGATTTACTTGTGGTTTTTCTATCTGAGCTTGAGGAGCAGCTCTGCCCGGCGATGGGCGCTCTACTCGTGGTGTTGCAACCGTTGCCTGAGCAGGTTCATTGTGTGCTTGTGGCTGTACGTGTTGCTGTGGAGGTGGCTCAGGAATAAAATCTGGCGCAACCTGTGGCTGTGCGGGTTGAGGAGGAGTATCTGCTACCAGATCGTCTGTAACATGTGTTTCTTGCAAGTTAAAGAAATCGTCAGTTAGCCCGATATCGCTTTCGAACACAGGATTGCTCTGCAAATTCGAAGATAAGTCGCTGGCAAAATTGTGGTCTTGGGTGTGATTATTAAACCCAGTTGGCGCATTAAAATCATCGTTGGGAATTTGATTAAATACGTCACTTGCGTTGACTTCCTGATGAGGGTGAATGGTCGTTTCACCAGAATTCTTTAACTCAACCAGAATTTCGTACTCACCAAATGTAATTATATCATTATCATTAAGCTTAATTTCATTGCCATTACCAACAGGTGTTACCGACCTATTTAAGAATAGTCCGTTTGTTGATAAATCTCTTATTAAATAATCGCCACCAAAGCGAATAAGTTCACCATGAACACTTGATACAACTCGTTCTGGATCAGGCAATGTCCAGTCACAGCTATCTGAGCGACCGAATTTAACTGAATCATTTACATTATTATCATTAAATTCAAACTCACTCTGAATCTCAGATGTAAACTTATGAAAGCTGTTAATAGACAGCACGATTCCCATAATAACCTCAAGCCAACATTATATAAATTCTAACGTTATTAATAGAAGTAACTAATTTACTATTTTATCAATGATAAATATAACAATAGAGCGTCACTAAAATTAGCCTGAACTATGATTAAATTGGCTTTTAATTTGAAATATATTTTGCAACGAAAAATGATTTATACAGCGCAGATCAAATTTTAAAAAATATTTACTTCACCAAATTTCGTTTGATTGTTATCTAAGCCGAAACTTTAATTCCTACTAATTGTTTCAAATTGCTGGGTGCCTAACCTTACTGACATTCAACTTGGAGTTCGCTAAATGTCAAAAGATAATCTTCCCCCTAAAGAGCCAACCAAACCACAAGATGGTGATCGCACTCAAATCGTGAAAATTGAGCGCAAAACTGCAGCACCCGCTGATAAACCTGAAGAGAAAAAAGCAGAGCCTAAAAAACCAGTTTCCTCAAAGGAAAAAACCAAAGCACCCGGAACAGCAAAACCAAAGCCTGCTGAAGAGCCAGTAGAAGCACAGTCTAAGTCTCCTACTCAGCCACCAGCATCAGTTGCAAAAAAAGCCACTAATCCAGGTAACGCAACCTCAAACGCCGAGAGCTTAGTAGGCACGTTGGTTAAGGGAAGATACAAACTCGAATCATTAATTGGACATGGCGGTCTATGCGATGTGTATCGGGCAAAAGATAAGGTACTCGAATCTTCTGGCTCCGAATCTCCATACGTGGCACTGAAGATATTGCAAAAAGAGTATGTAAATCAGCCGGAAACAGCCCGCATGCTGATTCGCGAGGCTCAGAACACTCAAAAGCTAAGTCACCCCAATATTATCCGCGTTTTCGACTTTGGCGTTGATCAGCAGATTTACTATCTGGTAATGGAATACCTTGATGGAGAAACACTGGAACAATTAATTCAGCGTTCCCGTCCATCCGGTTTGCAATACACCAAAGCGCTCGCCGTTCTTGACCAAATCTTGGATGCACTGCACTACGCCCATCACCAAGATATTGTTCACGCTGATTTGAAGCCGGCGAACATCATGCTCAACTCTGATGGGCAAATTAAGATATTTGATTTTGGCGTATCAAAGACTTTCAAACTCAAGCAAGATCAATATGCTGCAGCAAGAAAAGAAAGTAACGACAACGTGGGTGGTTACACGCCAAACTATGCGTCAATTAACCTGATTAATGGTTCCGATCCAAAACACACGGACGATCTATTCGCGTTTGCTTGCATCGCATACGAACTGCTTAGCTGCAAACACCCTTATGGACGCAAACCAGCGAACATTGCGTTAAAAGAAGGGTTGAAAGCGAAGAAGCCTACCAACATTCCTGCGTCTAAGTGGAAGGCGCTTAATGACTATCTAGACCTAAGCTCAGAACCAAAACTTGATTCAGCAGAAAAGATAAAAGAGTTCCTGCATAAGAACTACACACCAGCCATTGCAGCAGGTGTAGCTATATTGGGTCTGGTCGGAATGCTCGGTTATGGCTACTCACAAATGAGCTCCGAAATCGACACCCACAAAACTCACATTGCTGCATTAGAACAGCAAATTGATGCCCAAAACGCATTGCTCGATACCCCGTTCTCCGACGTGCTCGCTATGATCGATGCACAACCTACTCATCATGCTGTTATCTCTCAGGGATTACTTCGTCATCACAAAGAAGCCATCATTTCAGAGTTTGAAACCCGAATTGATGAAATTCTGAATGACAGAGAAAGTTCGTATCCAAACTACTACTCTATTGAGAAAGTTCTGGAAGACGCTAAGAAGTACTACCCTGATTCTCACGAGCTTGAAACCATTGCCGCCGATATTCGTTCGAGTAAGCTGTCTACGCTGTCGGTACTTGCCCAGAGAATTAATACCCACCTTGAGAAAGGTCGCTACAGTAAATCGGACAGTAAAGACAATGTGTTCACCCTGTATCTCGATCTGCAAACCATTAATTCCGACTATCAATTTAAGCCTTCTTCACTGGCTAATGA
This sequence comes from Vibrio nigripulchritudo ATCC 27043, assembly GCF_000222685.1. Classification (GTDB taxonomy): domain Bacteria; phylum Pseudomonadota; class Gammaproteobacteria; order Enterobacterales; family Vibrionaceae; genus Vibrio; species Vibrio nigripulchritudo. The sequence continues at coordinate 4,581 of NZ_AFWJ01000041.1, forward strand.
GGTATTCGGTTCCAAGTTTGACACTGCATTGAAAGAAAAAGATACAGTGACTCTCGCTGAACTTATCACCGTTGGTAATACTTTGTTTGATAGCGTAGAGGAACATAAAACACTGCTTGTTCAGGGCAACAAAATGTCCAGTGCTATCAGCGCACTCAGCACTTATCAATTGGCTGTGAATTCAGGGCAGTCTGCGACCTACCCATATGAGGCGGCGCGTGTACTGTATGGCGAAGAGTTGTCAGCACTTAGAACTACACTAGAAGGCTCTAATACCATTAAGGAGCTTGATAGCTTAGTTGACAATATTGATAATTTCGCGAGCAAAGTACCTTCTGATTTCCGGGATGTCGCTAAAATTCGCTCAGAAACCGCAAACCGTTACCTCGAATTGTCCGACATTTTGCTGAACAAACGTAAGGCGTCTCAAGCCCGCGCGGCGATGAAGAAAGCAAACGATCTACTTCAAAAAGTAGAATTATCTAAACAAGGCGGATAACAGAGCCAACTAAAAGCTTTCGATACGATTGCAATAAATCAAAGCCAGCTTCCTTGTGGAAGCTGGCTTTTTGTTTATTAAGATAAATATTGCCCAACTTTAAAGTGATATGTTGATTCAATTTACAATTTAATAGAAAGCATCATAAAACAAATTTATTAGACATAAATCCCAAATAAGCGTGCCCTATAGTTAATCAATCAAGCTAATTATGTAAACCAATTGTATCTAGTGCGAAAATTGACTGATATGCCTCTGTTTTTATAAACCTTCTCAAAAGTGAAAATTATCAGTGGAATGACTTCAAAATTTTGATGTTTCATTGAACGCAACGCCGTCTCTGGGCAATCGTTTTTTAAAAAATTCGTCTAAAGTTATGTGCTAACTCAATCAAACTGTGAAATGTGTAGGTCATTTTACTCTTTAGATTTGTATCATTAGTGAGAACTCTATATCTTGATGAGCTTTTAGTAAGTTAAACTTGAGCCAATCGAGTAATTTTGTATGACTTTCTAAGCAATTCGATATTATTATAACTATCAATATACTTGCGACGTCGGTTTCTCTAAAATAAGACAAAAAAACGCTAAGTTGTTTTTTAAAGCGAAAAATGGGATGAGGAAGGTGCTCTTTGAGTGCCAATGCATTTTAATGACAAATATAGAATCAAGGATGTTGCCGAGCTCTTTTGGCATCTTTGCAATGTTTCTGTTGCAGCTTTTAGTATCATTTGGTGCTTCCGCCTCAGTCTTTCCTATTGAGGTTTCAGGGGACGAAGAAGGAAAGCGAATTACAGGTCGCTATCTTTTATGGCACGACGCTTCGGGGGAAGCAAAATTAAACGATGCTGTTAAAGCTTTTCGTAACCAAGAGTTTAAACCTCTTAGTACCAAAGGTTCCACTGGGCTACAGCCCGGTGCTTTCTGGAGCATCTTTGCTCTCACCAACACCACCAACACCGCTATCACGGTTCATCTTGAATACATCGATCATCAGTTGATTTACCTCGATGCGTATCAACGCTCTGTCGCGGAAAACAACTATGAAATGCTGGCAAGCTTATTCCTTGGTGACTCTTTTTCAGAGCGACTGATTCCACACCAAAGGTTTGTGGTGCCTGTTACGCTGGAGCCAAACCAAACTTATCAGTATCTTTTCCGTTATGGCTCTGACGGTCAGGGTTACGTTTTTCCTGACCTGAGAATATGGAACCCTCAAAAGCTCAACTACGCGCAGTCTGTTGAAGTTGCACTGATCTCTATTGGTGTGGGCAGTTTATTGCTTATGGCATTAACATCCTTTGTTGTGGGTAGTGCATCCAATGATCGCGTTTACATGGCTTATGGCGTCTACGCCATAGCAAAAACCCTTACGTGGCCAACGATTCTCGGCTTTACACACATGTTTGTGTTACAGGATAACTTTCACTGGAACCTAATGTCTCTGGGTGGAGCATTGTCCATTATGACCGGAATCATTTTTGTACGTTCCATGTTACAAACCAGGGAAAAGACACCAAAGTTAGATTGGGTATTGAAGTTCATGATACTCAATACACTTTTCCTGGCGTTAGCCGCAGTATTTCGTGAGACAGCCCTTGCGGTCATTTTCATGACCATCGCCCTACTCCTTTATCCGTTCCTTGCGATTGCAGGCATCATTCGCTGGATCCAAGGCTCCATAGTTTCCGCAATCTATACGGTCGCCTGGGGTATTCTGGTTGGCGGTTTATTTGCACAAGCGATGCGAGATTTGGGTTATGTCGAACATAACTTCTTCACCTATTACTGGCCTGTCTTTGCTTCCTTTGGTGAAATGGCAGTCATTCTTATTGCAATGGGCATTCGATTACTTCAACTCAGAAGAAGAAAAGACAACGCAGAAACACTTTACCGACGCCAACTTGAGCGAGCTAAGTACGAACTGGAAATGCTGGTTTCCGAGCGTACTCACGCACTGGAGCAAGAGAAACAACGAGCGGAAATTGAAGCACGTACAGACCCGCTGACTGGAATCAGTAACCGACGTAACTTTATGAAGCTCGCTGAAGAGTCTTTCGACAAAAGCTTACTGGAATCCAAACCATTGGCGGTCATCATGTTTGATCTCGACCACTTCAAAGAAATAAATGACAGATATGGTCATTCAACCGGAGATAAAGCACTGAAACTGTTCGCGAGTACTATTTCAGGGAACATTCCCGACAATGCCATCTTCGGTCGACTCGGTGGAGAAGAGTTCTGTATGGCATTCCACGGCGATCAGGTCATGGCGATGGATATTGCAGAATTTCTCAGAAGCACAATAGAAAATATATCTATCGATAATGGTGAAAGGCAGGTTAGATTTACCACCAGCGTTGGGATTTCAGTATTAGACCACGAGAAGCACATTGATCAGTTGATCACTAACGCCGATAAAGCTTTGTATCGCGCTAAGTACTCGGGTCGGAACAAGGTTGTCGTCGCCTAGTAAAAGGGTTGCGACACTCTACAGGAAAGCAAAGAGGAGCAGTTACCTGCTCCTCTTTTTTTATTATACTCAATAAGCCTCATCACCTAATGGTCTGGCTAAGTAATCAAAATCACGCTTAAACGGCCAGTTTGGCGTTGTTTCTATCAGCCTCTCCGTTTTACATGCTTCCGTCTGTTCTTCTTTTAAACACCACGAAGTGGGCTCGGGAGTCGGAACTTTATTCATCATATGGCGATAATCTGAGACGGCTTTATAGACCAACCTTCGGGCACGATTTAAGCTGCCTAAAGGCTCCCAACCATCTACTGCCCTCCAGGGGTTCATTGAAACATTCTCACAAAACTCTGTTTGTTCAGGGCTGTTAATCAACTGAGGTGGAATGTGAATCGTGGCAATAGGAACAAATGGCGATGCTTTCTCTGACCATATCACCGTCGCATCATCGATTGGCATGTATTTGCCCGTCACTTTTTCCTGAACCATAAAATCAAAGCATGCTCCGTCAATTAAAAGCTGCTCCTGGAGTTGGGTATTGAGGTAATTTTCGGGTGAGCGGTCGACTTTTCCTGGAAATGTCATTCCTTTGCAAGGTTTGGTCGAAAACTTGATGGTATTCTTCCCTAGCTGATAAGGGAGCATTGAAAAATACTGAGCATCCAATGGGGTATCAATCACTGTCGATACGGTCTGTATCGCCCGATAGAACTGTTTCGGATGAAACCGTGGTGGAAATATGCTGATGAACCATTTAGTACGTTCAAACTTTGCCAGGAAAAGCATGTCCTTGGCATAATCAAAAATATTGCGATTAAAAAAGGCCGGAACGTTGGTCATGATGAAATCCTGATTGCCGGACGCGCCAAGCTCAGGCGCAATTGGGTCTCCAGGAACATTCATCACCTTAACCGCCATCCCCCGGGCATCACCTTTCTTATCTGCCTGAACCAGCATGTCACCATTAGAAAACCGAATCCAAGCGGGATACTGATGTCCTTCATGCTCAAACAGGCTAGCTTTAAACCTCGAAGGAATATCGGGGTTGACTGTAAAGGTCGCTCTCACGCATCCAGTCGCTTTAGCATGAGCGTCTCGCCGGTAGGGTCTTCCGTTGTATTCCTCTGCTCTCCGAGATATTTCTCTCGCGCTTAGAATCGACGACTGAACGGCATCGTACTCTGGTTGTGACATTCCCATTTCGAGCGCCGTTTCATCAAGCGCTTGTGCTTTAAACCCGAATAGAGCGGCGAAAACACTTACACTCAAGGTCGTTAACTTGTTCATTAATGTACCTCCAGTGGATGACTTTTCGCAGACTCAAAGCGAGATTCACAAGCAAGCTGCTCTGATTCAAAGTACGGAGCTTCGACGTATTGATTCCAGTTTTGAGGGTCACCGCCTAGTGCAACGTCAAAATCTGGGTTGCCCATGACTTTGATGTATTCCAGCAACTTCATTCTTTCTTTAACGGTCAGAAGTTTTCCAATTCGTCCTTTAACGTCTGCATCAGTGAATAAATGCCCGTGGTTCCCATTACCTTCGATACGAGTGTCATGAAGAAACGCACCTTGCTTGATGTCAGTCGCGTATCCCAAACGAATAGGATCGTATTCTCGATTGCCAACATAGAATTCCTGAGGTCTCTCACTTTGCGGTGAAATCATGTGATAAACGGTTGGTACTGACCCATTGTGAAGATATGGTGGTGTAGCCCACACACCATGCAGAGGCCTGGCTTTATAAGCCCTTTTGTTCACAATTCTAAATGGAATGTTAAGACCGTCGTATTCGGGTATCAGTGACTTATCGATGTGTTCATCCTGATAGAGCTTTGGAATAAGGCGATTGAGTAGAATCTGTAATCCATCACCCGCATTAACTGGCTCTGAATCTGGAATTATCTTACTGGCATCGTATTTGTGGTCCATGTAGTTGTTCGCAGCGGTCGCATCAGTACCAATAGTGTCGATATCAATCCAAGGCAACGCCCAGACAACTTCACGCCAGTCCTGGCGTATTGCTCGACCTGCTACATATGTGATATCCCCATCCATATCCCACTCCCAGTTCACATCAATTTGGTGAGCCGGGTTAGCACCTTCGTGCGATGCTACAGGCCATTGGTAAGACTCGCTTCGGTGCGGACCGTGACAAAACTGGCAGTTCTTGGCAAACAGATCTTTTCCATCTCGTGCCATGGCAATGTCAATGTCTCCAAGAATATGCTCTGGCCATTTAGGCGGTTCGAGTGTTCTTAGCTTCCCCTCAATGCAGTGCATTCCCGGCAAATCAATCACGGTTTCACCAAACTCATCAGAAGTCAGAAGTTCTCCGTTTTCATTCACCAACTTTATCGGCGCGAGAACCCCCAAACTTTCCCCGATGTTTCTTGCCATTGGCTGATTGGTAAATCCTGTATACTGAACCCAGTCAAATCGCCACATATCCCACAAAAAAGGATAACTGACAGGCGCATTCGCAATCGTCAGGTTGGAAGGTTCATCAATGTCATAGCCAAATACCACATTTGCAATCCTACCTACGGCATCGGTACGACCACGTCCTTCTTCAACTGGATATAAAGATGGATTCCCCGCAGAATTTGCGAAGCTCAGACCTTTTTCAATAAACGCACGCAAATCTTTTCTAAGCTTCATGCGTTTATCCATATCCTCCCCAACTACCCTGTCTGCAAAACGGTTGAACTTAAATGGGTCGACATAGGTTAGAAAGACTGAAGCACCGAGCGATACAATGAACTCGCCGGTTTTGATACTAGAGATACTGTGAAGTGCCTGACCACCATCAACCCGCATAGCTTTTCCTTGATAGTGAAGCTCTCCGGTATGACACGCTGCGCAGGTGATGTCTAATTTTTCCCGCTGTGTTTTTGGATCGATGTGCCGACCAAAACCAACAGGCAAATTACCCGGGTTCATAATGGTAGGCTGCTGGCCTGGGTCAACGATAAACCCCCACCCTCGCATATTGTCTGTGCTTGCCAGCATGTCTTTAGAAAAAGGCAGCTCAAGATTCACAAGCCAGTTGTATTCTAAGCCAAGTAGCTCAGTACCTTGAGGGGTGAAGTAGTACGTCTCTCTGTCTTTATCAGTCCAACCACTGTTTAAATAGTGAACTTCATTAACGGTTTCTACTGTCAGATTAGGCGCTAAAAAAGATTTAATCTGAAAGTAAAGGAAAGAAACAATAACGACAGAAAATAATGTTACCCGGAACCATTTCGGTCCAAGAGATAACCATAAGTTCCACAAAGCGATTATTATACCTTTCGCCCATCGATAAACTTTTAATATAATTGTAATTATTGCTCTGAATATTGCTTTTAGTGCAGTGAGTAACGCCTTAAAAAACCATTGAAATGGTAAAATCAGCCACTGAACTGTTTTTTCTAATTGCACAGCGTCTTCCTGACATTTGTAAACACTCTAATTCAACAATGTTAATAAACATTATTAAAATACCCAGATTTTTACCTCTAAAAGGAGATCTGAATATCGAATTAACCGTATGATTGGCTAGTATTTACACATACAGCTCAGGGACTATCAATTAATTGCTTACAAAACTCCCGCCAATCCCAATAAACCTACAGGTAGAAGCAAAATCCACTGAGGAAGAGAGAGCCAAAGGTTTGGTAATTTCCAGCGCCAGGAAATCCACAAAAATAAAAATGCAAAAAGAATGTATTGAACAGAAATAAAGCCAACGCTTAAAGACTTATCTCGGTCAAATGCAGACAAAATAAGCCAGAAACCAGTAGAAAATAAAACGATGGTGACCATATGCCAGCATGCATACATTACACTTTTTACCGATGTTTTCATTTCGGTCGCCATAAATGGTCTTACCGGATCGTAATGCCCCGCAATTAAATGAACAAACGCACAGAAAATTGCAGCGGCTCCTGAAGCTAACCACCAATAATTTGCAATAGCCATAAATTCATCCCTTACAATTGAAACGTAATTTGAGCGTTTGCACGCTGAAAAATTTGTAAATACCCATACAAAACCCGTTCATAAAAAAGAACATCTCCTCTCGGATTGAAAGGCATTTTTTCATCATGATGTGCATGAAAGGCTATGGTCATCCCCTGCTCCATATAACCGGGATTAGATTTAAAGCAGAACCCTTTATCACTCAGTAATCTTGATTTCCAGGCAACAAACTCTTTAAAGCGTTCTTCAAAGCCATCAAGTCTCTCGGTATTCACACCAGATAGATAAAAGTGACCAACCCACTTTTTAACTTCAGAAAGATTTTGTGACTGATAGTCTTTCAACATTGAAAGAAACCCGTCTGCCGTTTCTCTGTCGATAGGAAATGTGCTACCAAAATCCAGAAGTTGAATAGTTTGATCTTCTGATATTAGGAAGTTGCCTATGTTCGGATCGGAATGAAAACGTTGCCCACTGCGAAGCGTTTCCACAAAGAGCGTTAACAAACGCTGACACACTAAATTTATATTTTTCTGACTTGGTTGTGTGGCCAGCCATTCATCTAAATGCATCCCCTCAACATAATGGGTGGTTAGTACTTTTGCTGTGCAGAATTCTTCTACAGGTCTCGCTACCCCAACGCCATCGATCTTCAGTGACGAGAAAAACTGCGTTTGCTTTAATTCATGAAGGTAATCGACTTCTTCAAGTAAGCTTTTTTCTATATGAGGCAAAGACTGTTTGAAGTTGTATTCGCTAGGCAAAAGTTTTAATAACTGGCGTAATGTAGCCATATCTGAACGAATGGTCTGGTCTATTCCCGGATATTGAATTTTTACAGCTAGTTTATTGCCATCGCGGTCTTTCGCAAGGTGAACCTGCCCCAAACTTGCCGCTGCAAAAGGCGTATTTTCAAACGATGCAAACAATGTTTCTGGGTACTGACCAAACTGACTATGGATGATTTTTCTGACGAGAGCACGGTTGATTCCAGGTACCTGATAGCAAGACTTACTTAACTCTTTTCGAATCGATTCAGGTACATGAACCTGATTCATGCAAAGCATCTGAGCGACTTTTAAGCCAGTACCACGAAGTTTGGTTAACGCTCTAAATAATATTTCTGCCACTTCCTGATCAACCAGTTCATCACTTGAAGTGCCCGAATCGTTATTCAAACCGATCAGCTTTTTCGCCTTTTGAGAAACTTTCTTGGATCCAGCCCGAACCACTGCCTGAACAACAACAGAGCTTCGACCAATTTTCCCCGTTGGAATATCCGTCATAATGGCTATCTCCGTTTAATGGTTCTGACTGTACTCATCGCTTTGGTCAGATAGTCAAAACCAGAGAACAGATGATGACGGAATAGAAATGAAACCATGTCCCCAGCACGATTCAACACGCCACTTTCCAGAACCGACATAGCAAACGCCAGACTAAGATCAATCAATTGCGTGGTTTGCGTGAAGTCTTCGCTGTCGTCTTTAAGCCAGTAAGCCAGAATTCCAACATAGTAGTCCCAGAATAAGGATGGGAGAAAGCTGCTTCCAGCTTGCGGTTCGAGTTCTTCATTCTCGTAGGCTAAATGCAAATATCCTTCAAATGTTTCGGACACCTTGGCTCTGATTGGTGCCATTGAGCCAAATTTTGCTAATGGAGATAAATAAGCCAGATCGAATGCTTCTGAAACAAATTCGCGATTCGACAGAAGTAAACTCAGGTTG
>NZ_AFWJ01000040.1 GCF_000222685.1 Vibrio nigripulchritudo ATCC 27043
TCGCCACTCGGAGTACATTCTGAAGAACACCAATATGCCAGGGTTCAATCAGGAGCAACAACTGGTATTGGCTTCATTAGCTCGTTTTCAGAGAAAGGCACTAAAGCTTCATGAACTGCCGGAATTCGCGCTCTTCAAAACCAAACATGTCTTGCCACTTATTCGAATTATGCGCTTAGCCGTTCTCATTAATGGGCAGCGCAATGACACGCCATTACCCGACATTCAAATACAGGTGAATGACGATACGTGGACATTGAGCTGTGATGAGGAAAACTGGCTAGAGGACAATAAACTCCTTGAGGCAGACTTAGAGTTAGAAAGAGACATATGGAAAACGGCAGACTGGACATTGAAGTTCTGACGGTTTCAGGTTCAAAAACGCCGAGTGATTAGTGTCTGTTGACCTTAGACTCGGCGTTTTTCTATTTCATACTGGGGTTTTGACTCTAAAGCCCGACTTTCTCTAATTCCTGCTCGGCCATTTCTGGGGAGATTGGAACATAGCCATCCTTAGAGACCAGAGCCTGCCCTTCTTCTGAAAAAATAAAGCGAATGAATTCTGCTTCCAGTGGGCTGAGCGGCTTAGTGGGGTGTTTATTCACGTACACGTAGAGGAAACGAGATAACGGGTAGACACCAGACAAAATATTGCTTCGGCTGGCAGAGATGTATTCTCCACCGTTTCCTGAAATCGGCAACAATCGAACACCGGATACCAAATACCCGACACCAGAGTAACCAATGGTATTGATTGAAGATGCGACGGACTGAACAACGGATGCACTGCCGGGCTGCTCATTCACATTGCGTTTGAAGTCACCGCCACACAAAGCATTTTGCTTAAAGTATCCATATGTTCCTGAAACCGAGTTTCGCCCAAACAATTGTAGCCTTCGCTTCGCCCAGTCTTGCTCAATACCCAACTGCTTCCAGTTCTCTATAGATTCATTTGAACCGCAACGAAGGGTAGAAGAAAAGATGCTGTCTATCTGTGTGAAATTCAGCCCTTCAATAGGGTTGTCTTTATGGACAAAAATTCCGATAGCGTCAATCGCGACTCTCAGTGCCGTTGGTTTGTAACCATGCTGACGCTCAAACGCTTCTTCCTCTCGCGCTCGCATCGGACGGCTCATAGGACCAAACTGCGCCGTTTCTTCCACCAGAGCAGGTGTTGCTGTGGAGGAACCTGACGCCTGAACCTGAACGTTTATGTTGGGGTAAATGTCGTTAAACTCTTCGACCCAGAGCGTCATCATGCTGGCTAGCGTATCCGACCCTACAGACGAAAGGTTGCCCGAAATACCATTGACCTTTTGGTAGGGTTCGAGTTTTTCCTCGGCTTGAGCAAATGGCATGAAGAATCCAAGTAAAACGAATATCAGAAACTTCATAGTCTGGACTCTACCGACAGTCTTTTAGGCAGAACGAACGAGAAGCAACTGCCTTTGCCTACTTCACTATGAATGTTTAGATGCGAATCGTGATGGCTTAACGCGTGTTTCACAATGGCCAGCCCTAATCCGCTGCCACCTGTTTCACGAGAACGCGCTTTGTCTACCCGATAGAATCGTTCAGTCAGTCGATGGATATGTTGCGGTTCGATACCATCACCTGTATCTGCCACTTTCAATTCCGGACCTTCCAAAGTTTGATGCCAGAGTACGGACACCTCTGCGCCCGGAGGGGTGTACTTCACTGCGTTGTAAACCAGATTAGAAATGGCACTGCGAAGCTGATCTTCATCACCATACACATGAAGCCTGTCATCCACTTCAAATTTAAATACATGCCCATCTTCACCGCTGAGCGTGGTTGCCTCTTTCTCTAACACTTCCAGCATGCCGGGCACATTCACCACTTCATCCAATTCGTGCATTGGTGCAGCTTCGATTTTGGATAGAGTCAGTAATTGGTTAACCAAGCTATTCATTCTGTTGAGTTGCTCGGTCATCACTCCGTGCGCTTTACCCCACATCGGACCCACCAGCATCTCAGGATCCTGAGTCATTTCCAGATAACCCTGAAGTACGGTCATTGGTGTGCGCAGTTCATGGGAAACATTGGCAAAGAAATTACGACGCATGCCTTCTAACTGCTTAACCTGAGAAACATCACGTACCACCATCAGATGCTCACCTTCAGTGTACGGCACAATACGAAGCTCCAGAATACGCTCCACATTAAGCGGAGAACGCATTTCTAAAGGCTCTGAAAAATCTTGCTTATTGAGATATTTGATGAAATCTGGGGTTCGGATCAGATTCGAAATAGGCTGTCCAGAATCGTCCGGCCAACGGAAACCCAAAAGGTGCTGAGCTAACTTGTTACACCAGACAATGTTGCCTTCACCTCGAAATACAACAACCGCATCGGGTAAGGATTCCGCACCATTTCGGAAACGGCGAATCAGGTTGGTCAACTCTTTGCGTTTTTTTCGCTGACGTTGCTGAATGCGGTAAATGCCGTTGAATAACGACTCCCACATTCCTGTACCAGCAGGAGGGGTGAGCCTCTTATCATCCCAGAGCCAGGTCGACAGTCTTACCTGGTTATGTAACTGCCACCCAAGCTGAATCGCCGTGGCTGCTAACAGCAACCACGGCATGTATCCGAATATCCACCCTATCACTACCCAAGGGAGGTAAAAAAAAGCCAGCGACCAGGCTAGCTTTTTCCAGGTTAACCTTTCTACCATTCGCTCTCCACGTGTCTTTTGACCTTATGCTCGTGTAGAGAATCGATAACCCGCGCCACGCACGGTCTGTACTAATTTGTCATGACCCGCACCTTCTAACGCCTTTCGCAGGCGACGAATGTGAACATCTACCGTACGGTCTTCTACATAAACGTTGGTTCCCCAAACATTATTTAGAAGCTGTTCCCGGCTGTAAACACGTTCTTGGTGGGTCATAAAGAAATGCAGCATCTTGAATTCGGTTGGTCCCATATCCAACGCCTGTTCATTGGCAGTTACTCGGTGAGAAACCGGGTCTAACTTCAGACCTTGAACATCGATTACGTCTTCTAGGGCAGTTGGAGTGACGCGGCGAATAACCGCTTTCAGGCGAGCGATAAGCTCTTTCGGGGAGAAAGGCTTGGTGATGTAATCATCCGCACCGACTTCCAGACCACGAACTTTGTCTTCCTCTTCACCGCGAGCGGTAAGCATCACGACTGGAATATTCTTGGTCAGCTCTTCACGTTTCAGATGCTTGATAAAGTTAATGCCAGAACCGCCTGGCAGCATCCAATCCAGTAAAATCAGATCTGGGTAGGGTTCGCAAAGTTTGCTGATAGCAGTATCGTAATCTTCTGCTTCGACAGCTTGGTAACCTTTCTGCTCAAGTACGAAACACAACATCTCTCTGATAGGTGCTTCATCTTCAACAACCAGAATCCTTCTAGACATAATTGAATTACCTTTAAATTTAATCAACGTCATGCATTATCGTGATTAATTATGACACTTTTGTGACCCTTGAAAACAAATTTTCACATAAGTTTCATTGTGCAATTTCCAGTTTCGTTCAGGACAAACTCGGAAAAATCCCCTATCATCAGCCCCCTAAACAGAATAAGACGAGAATGGATATGTGGTTTAAAAACTGCCTGGTATATCGCTTTAATCGCGATATCGAATTTAACGCCGAAAAATTAGAAGAACAGTTGCAAGAGTTTCGCTTCACACCGTGTGGCAGCCAGGACAAACAAAAGTTTGGCTGGACGACAGCCATGGGCAGACACGGCGATATGATGACCCACGTGTCTGACAATCAGATCCTTATCTGTGCCAAAAAAGAAGAAAAGATGCTGCCCGCTTCTGTCATTAAAGAATCGCTCAATGCCAAAGTTGAAGCAATGGAAGCCGAAGAAGGTCGCCCTCTTAAAAAGAAAGAGAAGGACACGCTAAAAGAAGACATCATCATCGATCTTCTTCCGCGAGCATTCAGCCGCAGTAATGTCACGTTTGTACTGATTATGCCTAAAGATGGCTTTATCCTTGTCGACGCAAGCAGCTACAAAAAAGCTGAAGATGTGCTGGCACTGCTTCGTAAAACCATGGGTAGCTTGCCTGTTATTCCTGCCATTCCAGAACAGGCGGTCGAATCCACGATGACTGAATGGGTGAAAACATCGAACACCGCGACAGGATTCACTATGCTAGATGAAGCAGAACTAAAATCCGTACTGGAAGATGGCGGTGTGATTCGCTGTAAGAAGCAAGAATTGTCCGCAGATGAAATCCTGTCTCACATTGAGGCCAACAAGCTGGTGACCAAGCTTGCACTGAACTGGGAAGACAGAATCGAGTTCATTCTCGCCGATGATGGCAGTATCAAGCGCCTGAAATTCAGTGATGAACTCAAAGACCAGAACGAAGACATTCCAAGAGAAGATCAGGCGGCACGATTCGATGCAGACTTCTCATTAATGTGCGGCGAATTCAGTGCTTTCCTTCCATCACTTTATGACGCTTTGGGCGGCCTGCCACATAGTGAGTAACAAGCAAACTTTCTAGGTATAAGGTGCTTGCAACTATCTGTTTTAATATGAGTAGCTTGCACCTGCTTTTCAAATGTGAATCAAGTCGAGTATTTATGTAACTATCCTAGAACAGACATCTCATTACATGTAGCTTACGCGCCCTCTGACTTTCGCAAAGCTATAAAGGGAATGAATGTGAAAATAAAAGTTGCATTGGCGTGTATTACTACACTTGTACTATCTGGTTGTGGTGGCGGTAACAACGGGGATAATAATGTCGAGGCAACAATCTCTGAACCTGTTTCATCACGTATATCTAAGAAGTTTGTAGATTTTGATAGTGATGGTGTACCTGAGTTTGAAACTCTATATACCTACAATAGCGACGGATACATTACTTCAGAGCTCACCCGTCGGCTCACAACCGACAAGGATCTATCGTATGGTTCATTACGTATAAAACAAGATACATTCGAGGTTGTAACAAACTTTGATGACCAGAACTTTCCCACATACATAGAAGAACTCATAGATGGAGTAAGTAGATCGAAAGCTGTGTTTACATTTAGTAGTTCAAATAGAATAGGTGATATCGTCGAGGGAGATAAAACATATCGTTTTTTCTATGACTCAGAAGGGAAAGCACAAAAAGTTGAGCTTTATGATTCTGATAACAATGTGTCAGATACCTACACATATACTTACAATGAACTTGGCCAGCTAATTAAAACTCTATCTAATAATATGAGTTTGGTTTTCAACTGGAACAAAAATAACTTAGTCAGTGAATTGCATTTGTCTTTTAACACTAATCATCTGAAGGTTTCCCAAGATAGGTATTACACATACGAAAGTGGAAGACTTAAAACGGAAAGCATTGACAGTTCCACTTCTCTCGGTAGTCAAAAAACTGAAAAACATTCCACTCTTGTTGAGTTTATAATTGATGAAAAAGCGGGCAAGACTGTCGGAGAAAAACGGACATCTAAAGATGAAAAAGGTGACATTAATAGTCCCTTTTCATATGAAACTTCTTATGAAACAGAGGAAGGTGAATGCATGGAAGTCGGAAGATTACACTCACAACTGTATAAGTCTCCAATTAAAAGCGGTAAGACCACACAACTGCTTAACAACTGTAGCCTTTAACTTCTCGGCTAATACCCACACAAATTTACTGGTAAGAACCTTCCAGAAAGCGTAAAATTTGCGCCCTCCGATGCCACTGGGTGGCATCGGTCTGACTTGAAATCAGAAATAGAGAAGAAGCAATGTTCAAACCAGAATTACTGTCGCCGGCAGGAAGCCTTAAAAATATGCGTTACGCATTTGCCTATGGAGCCGATGCGGTATATGCCGGTCAACCCCGTTACAGCCTTCGTGTTCGTAACAATGAATTCAATCATGAGAACCTGAAAATAGGCATCGACGAAGCCCATGCTCAAGGCAAAAAGCTTTATGTCGTCTGCAACATTCAGCCTCACAACTCTAAGCTCAAAACCTTTATCCGCGATTTAAAGCCAGTGGTAGAGATGAATCCCGATGCTCTTATCATGTCGGACCCTGGTCTTATTATGATGGTACGTGAGGCATTTCCTGATATGCCAATCCATCTGTCGGTTCAGGCTAACGCGGTAAACTGGGCAACGGTAAAATTCTGGGCAGCAAATGGCGTTGAGCGCGTGATAGTATCTCGTGAGCTGTCGTTAGAAGAAATTGAAGAAATTCGCGAACATTGCCCTGAAACAGAATTAGAAGTCTTCGTTCATGGTGCATTATGCATGGCATATTCCGGACGCTGCCTGCTGTCTGGCTACATGAACAAACGTGATCCTAACCAAGGCACCTGTACTAATGCGTGCCGATGGGAATACAACGTAGAGCAAGGAAAAGAAGACGAATCTGGTCAGATCGTAGAAAAATTTGATCCTGCAGAAGCGCAAAGCATTGAAGTACAGGACGAACGCCCGGACAACACTCTAGGCCTAGGTAAGCCAACGGATGAAGTAGTTCTTTTATCTGAAAGCCATCGTCCAGAAGAAAAAATGGCGGCATTCGAAGATGAACACGGCACCTACATCATGAACTCGAAAGATTTACGTGCGGTTCAGCATGTCGAAAGATTGACTAAAATGGGTGTGCACTCACTGAAAATCGAAGGTCGTACTAAGTCTTTCTACTACTGTGCACGTACCGCTCAGGTATACCGCAAAGCTATCGATGATGCTGTCGCAGGCAAACCGTTCGACGAAACACTGATGGGCACATTGGAAAGTCTTGCTCACCGTGGTTACACAGAGGGTTTTCTTCGCAGGCACACTCACGATAGATACCAAAATTATGACTACGGATACTCCGTCTCTGATTCTCAGCAATTTGTAGGAGAGTTTACGGGTAAGCGTCGTGGCGATCTGGCTGAAGTCGAAGTGAAGAATAAATTTGTACTCGGTGATACGTTAGAGCTAATGACACCGCAAGGAAACGTTACCTTCACGCTCGAAGCGATGGAAAACCGTAAGTCCCAAGCCGTTGATGACGCCAAAGGTAATGGGCACTTCGTATTTATTCCGGTTCCGGAAGAGGTGGACCTGGACTATGCACTGCTTATGCGTAATCTAAACTCAGGACAAGATACCCGTAACCCAACAGGTAAGTAAGCAATGGCGTTGCTGATTAAAGACAGCTGCATCAACTGCGATATGTGTGACCCGGAATGCCCGAATGGTGCTATTTCCATGGGTGACAGTATTTATGAGATCGACCCTGACTTGTGTACTGAATGCAAAGGGCACTATGAAAAGCCGACGTGTCAGTCCGTTTGCCCAATCACTAAATGTATCGTGGTAGACCCCAATCATGTCGAAACGGATGAGCAGTTACTTGAAAAGTTTGTCATCATTCAAGGATTGGCGTAACCGCTATTGAAACAAGCTAAATAATAAAAAATAGCCCGGATTTAACCGGGCTATTTTTTTGTGTCCATTAAATAAAGTAAACGCTTAATAGTGTTCTGCGTTGTCGTAATATTCATTTGACTTCAATGCTGTAAATATCACCGCAACATCCACATCACTTCCAACAACTTGACGCAGACGTTCAGTAACGACTTTAGCCACTTTATCTTGCGTTTCCTGACCACGATCGAACCATAAAATTTCTACAAATGGATAAGCAGGTTCAACTTTGCCACTGTGGAAGAAAGTTGAGTAGATGTATTCGAAGGTAAAATCTTCGTTTGGGCAATCCATTAGAGGTTGTAGGTCCTCTAATAAGACTTCGGAAAGTGTTTGTACAGTTTGTGGCTCTACAGCTCGAAAACGCAAATGCGGCATGACATGCTTCCTATTATTAATTTGCTAGAAAGCATATCACGGTTCTATTCATGAGTTATCAGATTGTTATGAAGAAACCTTGTTACTGAGATAACTGATCCAACCCTTGGCGGAATCGGAAGGAATTTTTTCATTCAGCCTTTTGGCTTCTGCTAAGGCGTCCTGGAATCGGTTTAATTTGTACAATAAACGAATCTTTGCCAGAGAAAAGTCGCGTCTATCTGCGTAGGGTCTCGCTTTATCTATAATCCCAATTGCCTGTTGGTAACGAGATTGCTGAATCAGCAATTGCGCCAGTCGCCAGTGGTACTTCGGATTAATTTTAGAAACCGTCTGCCATGCACTAATGGCGTTATCCCACTCTTTGGCCACTTGCCAGTAATTTGCCTGCATCCTCAAGTTTTTTTCACTCTTCGACTTTGGATACTTAGCAAACATTTCTTTTAGTATTCGAGCGGCTTTCTCAGGCATTCTATGTTGCCCGTAGAGCTGTGCCATCACGATGTATTCATTTATGGTGAAATGAATACCCTGATGCTTACTTAAAGCGTAAGTTTCGAGCGCGCTTTGCTGTTTCCCTTGCTGCAATTGTGTCGAGACTAATTGTTGCCACCAAGACTTTTGATTCGGTTCGAATCGGAGTATTCGATTCACCGTTTTCTCGGCGTCTTTCCATCTCTCTAACTGAAGCTCAGAAACGACTCGAATCTTAAGTGCTTGTAATGTTTCACGCGAGTTGCTCGGCTTGTACTGCTTAATTCGAGCAAGTGAAGACTTCCAGTTTTGCTGCTGGTAGTACGCCATAGACATTCTGAGCTGAATGGCATTTTTATCTTTTATTAACTGTTTTTTTACGTTGTTATCTGACGCTGGATAATCCGTTTTCAACAACACCAGATAATGCTGTATGGCTTGTTTAAATTTTTGCTCTGAGAACAAAATATCAGCCAACATTTGACGTGTCTTCCACTGGTCTACAGGTTGCAAAGCATTCACTTTTACAGACACATCCAGTGACTTTATTGCTTTAGCCGCATTTTCAGATTGCCAGTAATATACACCCAGAATTCGCTTGGTGAATGCTTTATCGTAATCTGATTTTAAGGACATACCTTCCAGAAGAACAATAGCTTCATTAAGCTTGTCCTCCTGTTGAAGTTCGCTGGCCTGATGCAGTTTTTTACCGGCATAATTAGAGAGCTTACTGGCTTGAACACTAAGGCTCGAGAACAGTAAACAGGTTCCTAATGTCACTGCAAGAATGCGTTTCATACCTATTTGCTCATCTTAAATTCAATTTTCACACGCTGATCAAGCTGCTTGACGGCTTTCCCACCCTCGAGCTTAGGTTGATATTTCCAACGTTTCAGGGCGTTCATTGCCTCACGTACAAAAATTTTGTTCGGGTGGACTTCAACCAAATTGATGTCTTCTGGTCGTCCTTGTTCATCAATGGTAAAACTCAGGACAACATAACCTTCCATTCTGCGCTTTTGAGCTCTAGGCGGATATCTAGGCTCAACCCGATATAAAGGTAGGGCTTGTTGATCCTGACCGATTCCATCCAAAGAAGGCATAGATACCGCGACACCTAAATTAGCCAGAGCCAGTTTGGGGGCGGTTAATGTTTGAGGGATCTGAGCCTTTGCTACATTCGGTGTAGAGGTTGGTAAAGGTTTAGGTTGGTCAGGCAACTTAGGCGGCTCTGGAAGCTCTCTCTGACGTCTCTGAACATTAGCCTCCGGCTCCTGCATAACGAGATCAAACATGACCGAAGGTTTGGATTCCTCTAGCTTTCCGTTTTGGCTGCTGACCATCCATGCCATAAAGTAAAAAAGCGACGCTGATACGATGAAAGCAACAGGTAATGCGAGAAACAGTCTTTTCATGACTTCGAACTTACCTTTTCTCTTCCGTCGCCAAAGCAATTTTATCGACACCCGCTCCTTTAGCGGCATCCATCACTTCCACAACCGTGCCGTTATAAGAGTGCTTATCAGCCTGAATCACTAAACTTGCGTCGGGCTTATCTAAAAGAAGCGTTTCCAGAGCAGCCTGAACTCGTTCAACATCGACTCGACGTTTATCAATAAAGACGTCGTTGGATGCCGTAATAGCGATAAAGATACCCGCATCTTTCTGGCTGCTGGCGTGCGCTGCCTGTGGTCGATTGACTTCAACCCCAGACTCTTTTACAAACGAACTGGTTACAATGAAGAAGATCAGCATGATGAACACGATGTCCAGCATGGACGTTAAGTCGACCGTAGCTTCTTCTTTTGCTTTAGCGGGACGAACCAATCTCATTCGCCACTCCTTAATTGTTGTTCAAGTTTTAATGCATTTTTGTTTGCCATCTTAACCAAACGCGAATGGGCAAACATCCCTGCTAATGCGGCTACCATTCCGGCCATTGTTGGTAATGTAGCCATCGAAATGCCGGAAGCCATAAGTTTTGGCTCACTGCTGCCCGCTAGAGCCATAAGATCAAAAACGGCGATCATCCCTGTAACGGTTCCTAACAAACCGAGCATGGGACATAGGCTCACCAATGCTTTGATGAAATCCAAATGCTGATTCAACTGGAGCGTGGCCTTATGCATAACACCATCTTTATGAGCTAATGCGTACCAAGACTCATGTTCAACACGTTCATTCCAATCCTGAATCCACTTCTGCTTTTGTTTGCCAAAACTGAAACTGAGAAACAAAACGCGTTCGATGATCAGTAACCAACATAGAAATACAACGCCCGCCAGCCACCACAGAACCTGACCACCTCTTGCCATAAATTCAGCAAGAGTGTTGACTTCGGTTTGGTGATAAACGAGTGCTAGGTTCTCAATCATACCTATGCCGCCTCGGCTAGCGTCTCTGATTCTGCACGTTGGGCAACCAGGCTTACACCTTGTTTCTCTAATGTGCCTTTAATCGCTTCAGCGCGGCTAGAAAGAATGTTATGTGCCAGCAGTAATGGTATTGCGGCTACCAACCCCATGACTGTCGTGACAAGTGCCATAGAAATACCACCGGCCATCACTTTAGGGTCACTATTGCCGAATTGAGTAATGACCTGGAATGTTTCGATCATTCCCGTCACTGTACCCAGCAAGCCAAGCATTGGTGCCAGCGCAGCCATCAACTTAAGCATTGACAACCCACGCTCCAGACCATGTTGCTCATCCAGAATACGCTCCAATAGTCGCAGCTCAATAGAGTCAATCGACTGTTGTTTGTCGCTTTCAAAAGCCTGAAGGATACGTCCCATAGGGTTGTTACCCGGTTGCTCAGGCTTCTTCAATTGACTAGAAATCTTAGCTTGAGTAATAAGAAGAACAATGCCTCGATAGAGCGCAATAATTAGACCTGATGCTAGTAAAGCAATAATAATCTTACCGACAACGCCACCTTGCTCAATGCGTTGCCATAAGTTGGGCTGATTGGCATACTGCTCAAGTAACAAGCCACGGGTAGGATCAAGCAAAACATCTGAACCTTGAGTCACTTGAGAAGCCACAGTCGAGTTCTTTGGAAGAGCTTGATATTGAGTAGCAAACTGGTTTTGAGAGTCCCACTTAAGATGACCAAACTTGGAAACTAGTGCCATATCACCCAGTTGGACCGCTGTTTCCTGAGACTGGCTACCATCTCCATTAACAAATGGCACTTTGACTTCAGAAATATAACCACTGGCTGAAATCTTGTATTCAACCGCTTTCCAAAACCCTTCAAGCATATTGAGCGATGGCAAAGCTTCTGTGCTGATTACTCGCTCAATCAGAGCGAGTTCTTCAGAAGCATCAGGAATAAAGGAGTTCTGATAGTCTTGCTTCACCTCTTTCGCCGATTGTCTGACAACACCAAACAATTCGCCTAAGCTGCCTGTTTCAATCTGGAGCTGTTTTTCCTTTTCAGAAAGCAGCCGCTCGTTTTCACTAAACTGCTCACTTAAGCTTTGGTTTTCTTTTTCCAAAGCAGCCAGCGCTTTTTCAAGCTGTGATTTCTTCTTGGCAAGTGCTGCTTTCTGTTCCTTGGTAAGTTGTACCCTCTCAGCACTGTTAGCACGCTCAGCTTGATACACCTTATTCGCAGTATTATCGATCTGAGATAAGCTTTGCTCCGCATTAACTGATAATGTCACTGACAGTGTTGCAATCGCTAGTGCATTAAATAAATGCTTCATATTACAGCTCCTTCTCAGACGTAGTGATAGACAGAGGTAATGTCACCACAGAAGGTGCCTGCTGTTTTGCAGCCATCGCAAATGCTTTATTGATTTCTATACCCTTTTCTTTTGGAAGTTCTTCCCACGTTTTATTTTGTTGTCTCCACACCCAGTATTTTTGGTTGTCGAGACTACGGGAAACCAAACTAACCCGACCGAAGTAGAGTTGCTCGACCTGACGAACCCCATCGTTGAGTTCGATTTCTGCCGGATAAGCGCCAAGCTTTGTTCCATAATCAATCTCGATTTGGTACGCCTCTAGGATCCTACGGTATTTTTCTGCTTCGGCTACATCAGCCCTTCCCATAAGAAGCTTGATATCGTCCAGGCGTTTTTGGCGGGCTTCATGTCGAAGGGGAACATCGCTGGTAAGTACAGATTCAAGCCCATCAATCATTCGGTACATTAGCGGTACAATGCCCTGACGAGTGTCTTCAATGTCTTTTAACTGCTGCTCAAGGCTATCCAATTCAGTGTTCTGACTTGTTACTAGTTTGCGAAGATGATTTCTATAAAGCGTTAGGTTTTCAATCTGAGTTTCCAACTGCTCTATTTCCGATTGCAAGGTAAACGATGCTTCAACATTGGCATCAACATTTGCCTGAGCCTTTTGCATAGTCTTGTTGGTTTTTTTCTCAATTGCTCTGGCTTTATCTAGATCATCAGCCAGCGATGTAGTGGAAACACTCATAGCAGCAATAGTGACTGCCAAAGCTTTAACCCCTTTAGAAACGATATCTTTCATTAGTAACTCTTAGACGAATCCATGTCGTCTACCACATATGATATGAATGGATAACAATTCCAAGCTCACAGCAATTTCCTGAACAGGTCATTGAGTTTAAGAATTGGTGTATAACAATAAGGCGATTATTAAATCAAAGATGGGAATAATTTTCATTAACTTTCTAAAGTTTTACATTTGACAGATTTGTAAAGATAACTTCCAGAGATATGGGCAATTTTTCAGAGGTCAGCAAAACACTAAGCTTTGGGGAATGTAGAGGTATCGAGAAAAACTTCTGATGTGTTCTTATCTAAGACTCACTTGATTACAAAAGCAATAGATGCAAAAAAGCCCCAGCATTTCTGCTGAGGCTTTCTGTATGGCAGGGGTGGAGAGATTCGAACTCCCAACACGCGGATTTGGAATCCGCTGCTCTGCCAATTGGAGCTACACCCCTGTAGTTCGATTTTATAGAGTCGACACTCTGAATAAATGGCGGAGTGGACGGGACTCGAACCCGCGACCCCCGGCGTGACAGGCCGGTATTCTAACCAACTGAACTACCACTCCGCAGTGGAATACCCGCTTATCATAAGCAGATGTTCAAATGTAAAGCCTGGCGATGTCCTACTCTCACATGGGGAAGCCCCACACTACCATCGGCGCTATTGCGTTTCACTTCTGAGTTCGGCATGGAATCAGGTGGGTCCACAACGCTATGGTCGCCAAGCAAATTCTTTAATCTGGAAAGCTGTTTTTTTTAGTTCTTACACATTCAATGTTCTG
>NZ_AFWJ01000039.1 GCF_000222685.1 Vibrio nigripulchritudo ATCC 27043
AAAATACAAATATGCTATTTATTATTAATCACATTACTTCGAGAGCTGAATCTGTGTGAACAAAAAGTTCTTTAATTCGATTCGTCAATCCAATCTGACTTAGTTCATTGAATGTTGATTCATTGCACCATGCATAGCAGTTAATAGCGTTCGAGGTTTTATGAGCATACAATCGATCTGACTTAATACACCAGCTTGGACAAACTAAAACCGTTCCAGGCTCTTCCATCTCACTTTTCATTAGTCTGGCACTGCTAGTATTAAACCAGCTTTGAATGTTTTCTACACCGAACCCTGTTTCTTCAAGCAAGGTAATGACTTGTTCACGTTCTAACGAGTTACAATGCACCACTCGGATTGGATTCTTTCGCGTAAGCGGAGGATCATTGGGTCTATCACATACAACATATTGAGTCCTTTTCACATTCACCATATGACCACTGCGAGAAGGTTCCGAATTTACACCAAGAATGATATCAAACTTGCTTGCATCGATATCTTTTGGGTTTCTAAAGTTGACCAGGCTCAAATCTAAGTGACTCAATACTCGGAATGCTTTTACAACTTCGTCCACTAGCTCCGTTGAAAAGGAATCGGACACGGCGATCTTATAGCGCTCCTTGTTCTTGGCTTTGCCTAACTCATCAAATAATTGCTCATAAAGGTCCAAACTCAATTCGGTATACCTGAGCAAAATTTCGCCTTCTTTGGTTAACTCAAAGCCTTCTTCCCTGTCAAAAATGCTTGCACCTATATGGGCTTCTACTTTTTTTATGTGTTGTGAGACAGCAGGTTGCGTGATAAACAACGACTCCGCTGCTGCCGAGAAGCTTTTACATTTCGCCACACATGAGAATGTTTTTAAGTATTTAATTTCTATTACATTTCTCAACATTTTTACTTTCTCTTTCTAAATTGAGTCACTACAAACCTCTGCTGACATCATTCATCAATCAACTTGGTTTGACGTGAACTTGCCAGCACTATTCGTGGGTCTTCGTTAGCTATTAGTTGTTGTTGAATTCACTATTTAAAAACATCTGAGCTTCCCAAACGGGCAAATCATATTTTTTATATTTAGCTCAATTCAGTATCCACCCCGAAAGGCAAGGGCTTCAGAATTTATCAATTCTTATACAAAATTTCTGATCCCTTGAAGGAGTAAGGTATCAATTCAAAATATAACAATTAATTCACAACCAAACATCATAGTGATAACACCGCACGTTTGTTGCTGCGAGCAACAAATCCTTGTGGACAAATAAGCACCACTTTAACAAATAAGAAATGACGCCTAACCATTTATGCTATTACCGCTCTCCCTTGATTAAGCTTCGTGCAAAAAATATTCAGGCGAAGATTTATAAAAGGCAATCATAGCAAACATTTTCATTTCTCATTCTACTTTAACATCACATATATTTGATTATCTTATAAATTTTATTAATAACTTAATAAGTTAATGTAATAGTCACAATGAAAACATGGCAAAAGGTCAACATTTCCTGTTGAACATATCCTTATTCATAATACAACTTTTCTAGTATTTTTTTGAACAAGTGTATCATTTCTTATGTAACAGTATTTTTTATAGTTTGGCGTACTTATTATTTGTGGAATGCAAAAACTAATGGGTTAAAGGGAGCCCTGTAATACTGGCGTAATATTTATAAGTTAGGAGCAAATTAAATGTTAAAAATAAGTTGCGATCAAACATTGTATTAAAGATGAAAAATGTTGGGCATCATCTTGCGCTGGCAATTTATGAACAAATTTCAATACCAATGATATTTCCTATTAAGCTCAAATTCCTTACCTTTAGTAAGGCTAGACCTAAGGAATAAAACTCAAAGAATCTGTATCAGAACCCGACCAAAAAGGTCAGCTAGTGGAAGAAAAACAAGAAGTCTGAGCCATTCAGGGCAATGGCTTATCCAAAGCTCTCACGACTGTAAATGTGTCTGGCTATCGTCATATGGCTAGGTGGAACGTTGGTGAGCACATCAATCGTGGATATAACTCAAATCAGATCAAGATTCAGTGGTTTGTGAATAATGCTATGCGTGGCACTCCTAGTTCGGTGCCTGTGCAGTGCTTTCTCGGACAACCAATTGTGTTGGGACTTCGATGTGGCTGGGGCATTCTCGACCAGCAATTTTATCCAGAATAAACTCTGCAGCTCTCTCCCCCATCATCTGGGAAGGGACATGTATCGTGGTTAAGCTTGGGGTGAGGTGCTCGCACAAAGGTAGATCATCAAAACCTGTTATGGAGACTTCTTCAGGGACTGAAACGCCTAACTCTCGGCATTCTGTCAGGCAGCCGAATGCCAGAACATCATTACCGCATATAATGGCAGAAGGTCTGGACGATTTTTTCCGGGATAAAAGGTGTCGGCAAGCGTTTCTTCCCTCCCAGATGTCGTATCGGCACTCAACAATATCCTGCGAAGAAAGAACGATTCCCTGCTCTTCCAAGACAGAAAGCGCACCGTTCAGACGCGCTGTGGCACGGTCATTTCCTTCTGTTATTCCGGATATGAACCCGAACCGACGATGCCCCTGGTTGATAAGGTACTGGGTAATCTGTTGAGCTGCTCTAAAGTTATCAAAACCTACACTGGGGTACGGACTTTCCCGATCTAACACCCATAAGTTAGCAAAGTTCTGATTGTGCTTTTCCAGAATCGAGTAAGTTTCGGGGGCATGTTCGTTTCCCACCAATAGCAACCCATCGACCCCCTGCTCCATAATGTCACGAACCTGTTTAAGCTCGTGCATAGGGTCATAATTACTTACCGCCAGCATCAGAGTGTAGCCTTCTTCGTAAAGACGACGTTCCAAAGCATTGATACCTGAGGCAAAAATGGCGTTGTCGATCGTTGGGATAACTGCCCCAATCATGCGTTTTTTATTTGATGCAAGAGCTCGAGCAGCTCCATCACGCACATAGCCAAGTTTGTTGATCTGCTCTTCAATTCTCAGACGAAGTGGCTCTTTGACTTGATGCGGCTGATTTAACGCTCGTGACACTGTGGCGGTAGAAACACCAGCCGCTTTCGCCACATCACCGAGTGTGGGTTTATCCGTTGACTTACGTAAGCGCTTACCTTTAACCATAATAATCAGACATTTCTTAAGTACTTATTCAGTATATCCAGATATGTCGTTGATTAGAAATCACTCATTTCTTTCTGTGATACAAGTTAAATCGACGTAGTGTTTCATAATTCAAAATCCAATTATAACATGATGTTTTTATTGTTAATTATCATGATTTTCCTGAAAAATTCGCGACAAAGTGAAACCAATTGACTATTTAATGACCAGTTTTCGTGATCGTTACTGGAAAAAATGAACAATTATCGCTCAAATCATAAAAATGTAAGCGCTTACAGTTGACTGTTATTTGAACACTAATTTATGGTGATGTTAACGAGTTGTTGCGAGGAACGTAGCCATGAAAGACACAACCACACAAAGTTCAACACAGTCTGAAGTTAATAAGCTGGCATCGGGCAGTAAGGTGTATCTGATTGTTTGTCTTAGTAGTTTTGCATTCTACCTTGTCAATATTCTCGCGGGGTGGGCTTCGATTCGGTTCGAGTTTCCCGTTACTCCACTTGACGTCGTACCAGAAGCCTTATTGCTCTTAGTGGCGGTTGTTTCTGGCGTCATATTTGTATTGCTGCAAGAAAAACATACTCAATAAGAAAGCCATCTGCCCTCCTAATAATCTGGAAAAAAGGAGCGGTTGCTCAACGTCATTCCCATTAACGTGAAAATGGAGTCAAAAATGAAAGGATTCAGTGAAAAAGATCAAATCGAGTCTGCCGAACGACGGAAGTTTTTTGAAATTGCGGGCAAAGCTGGGGTAACGGCCGCGATTATGATTGGTTCTGCGGGCGCTTTGATGAGCCCGAGTGCAGCGGCTGCAATTTCGAAGGAAGAACGAGAACGCCAGAAAGCCGCAAAATACACCATGACTATTGCCACTGCCTACATTTTGGGTGCTTCTCGTGGCTACCCCATCATGCAGTTGGATTTTAAAGAAAACATCCAGAATATGACCAATGGGCAGGTTTACGTAAAACTGGCTCCGGGTGGTCAGCTTGGTGCAGGTGGAGCACTTGCCCAAAAAGTGCAACAAGGGACCATTCAGGCAGCACAACACTCCTTGTCTAACTTCTCGTCTTTTGCACCTGTTGTCGACCTGATCAACATTCCTTACTGGTGTGGTGAAAATCAGAAATTCGTTAACCTGGTCAATTCAGATGCCTGGAAAGCGGAAGTCGACCCTAAACTTAAAGAGCGAAATTTCAAAGCACTTTGGTATGTCACCATAGACCCTCGCGTTGTTGCATTAAGAAAAGGTCGCAGTGAGATCATTAAAACGCCCGATCAAATGGAAGGCATTAAATTCCGGGTCCCTGGCTCAAAAATTCTTCAGCAGTTCTATCATTTGCTCGGCGCTAACCCAACCCCAATTGCCTGGGGCGAGACACCATCCGCCATCAAGCAAGGTGTGGCAGATGCTCTGGATCCAAGCGTAGAAGCACTGAACATTTTCGGATTCAAAGACGTACTCTCTTCGGTCACCTTCATTCGCTCTGTACCTGATGCACAGGTCTTCTCTTGTAATCTGCAGTGGTTTAATAAGCTTCCTAAAGATATTCAGGAGGGAATCGAAGCGGCTAGCGAAGTTACGGCTCACCAAAACTTGGCGAAAGTGCCAGCAGCCCGCGCGTACGCTATGTCGGAGCTTACTAAGAACAATGTACAGTTCTACTCTCCTACCCCTTCAGAACTGGCGCAATGGCAAGAGAAAGCAGGTCACCAGCTTCCGGTTTGGGATTCCACTAAAAAAGCGCTAGCAGGATCACTGGATACCTTCGACAAGTTGCTTGAAGCAGCGAACACGAAAGGGCGTTACTACGTCCACGACGTGTAGGGCGTTGGCAGCCGTAGACGCTTGCGGCTGCCCTTTTTCCGAACTGGTCATTTGATGAAGGCAATTCCTATGGCGACAAACCGTATCTCCCACATTGAGCAAAATTTAGAGCGCTGGCTGTGTTTGATGTTCTATTCCATGATTGTACTGACCATCATTTCAGAGGTGACTCGACGATTCGTGCTCAGTTATTCCTCCATCTGGGGTGAAGAGGTTGCCCGATATTGTTTTATTTATCTCGCGTGGATCGGCGCTGCCCTTGCAGTCAAAAATCGGGCCCACATTCGTATCGACGTACTGCTGGGATTCTTACCTAACCGAGCACAAATTGCGGTTTATCTGTTTAGTGATTTTCTTACGCTCGTGCTAGCGGTCATTTCACTCATTGTTTCTATTGGACCAGTCATGACGTCGTTAGAATTTGGCTCCGTGACACATGGCTTGCGCGTGAGTCAGGTTTGGTTTCTGTTTGCTGTCCCCTTTGGGTTTACGTTAATTGTGCTGCGCTTGTTGCAATCGATAAGACGAGATCTCAAGTCATTCTCTAACAACGAACCCGTTTATCAGGGCGAACGCCTGATCGACCAGGAGGACAAATGAACAATTACTATTTGCTAGAACAAGCCTCCGCAGCCTCTTACGGAATGGCAGTGTACATTCCTGTGATTGCCATGATCGTGATGATTTTTATGGCTGTCCCGATCTGGGTGGTATTAGGGTTAGGCTCGATTGCTATGTTACTGGCAACAGACGTGCTTCCCCTGTCTCTTGTTGGTGAATCTCTTTTCGACGGAATCGATGCGTTTGCGTTGATTGCGATCCCACTTTTCATCCTGACTGGCGATGTTCTGGTAAGAACAGGGTTGTCGAACAAGTTACTTGATGTGGCAGAAGCCACAACAGGCAGCGCAAGATCAGGGTTGGGCACATCAACGGTTTTAGGATGCGGTTTCTTCGCATGCATTTCAGGGTCAGATGCTGCCGGCGCTGCGGCGGTGGGGAGAATGACCATAGACAGGCTGGTCGACAGAGGTTATCCAAAAGCTTACGCTTGTGCACTTGTGGCGTCTGGTGCCTGTACCGGTATTTTGATCCCACCTTCTATCGCTTACATCATCATCGGACTGATACTGGGCATATCTGCTTCTACCCTGTTTCTGGCTGCGGCCATTCCGGGATTACTCATCATGTTTTCCATCATGGCAACCAATGTCGTACTCAACGCCATCAACGGTTATGAAGATTCAAAAACCGGTTTCTCTATGAAGCACTGGCTGAGTACGATCTATCGGTCGCGCGATGCTCTGTTAATTCCATTCATTATCTTAGGCGGGATCTACTCTGGAATATTCACCCCAACAGAGGCGGCAGCAGTGGCTGTTTTGGTTGGTCTGACTATCGGGCTGTATCAAAAATCCATCACCTGGAGAGACTTCCCCAAAATGCTGTATAGCTCAGCAAAAATCAACGGGATCATCTTACCGATTATAGCCATGTCATTGCCTTTAGCTCAGACCCTGGCAGTGCTGGAAATACCTCAAAGTTTTGTGGTTCAGATGACCGACATTACCGAAGATCCGGTTTACTTGACTCTTATCATGATTGGAATCCTTATTCTTGCAGGCTGCGTGATGGAAACCACCCCGAACATTGTGGTGCTCTCCCCTATTCTTCTGCCGTTAGCGCAGTCAATTGGCATGGATGAAATTCATTTCTGCATCATGATGGTTACCGCTCTGGGCGTTGGGTTTATAACGCCTCCTTTAGGGCTCAACCTGTTTGTAGTATCAGGGGTAACACAAACACCCGTTCTACAAGTTGCCAGATATGCAGCACCTTATGTTTTCTCGATGCTATTGGTGGTTTTGCTTTTAGCATTCGTGCCCGAAATTTCATTGTGGGCACTCCGATTTAATTAGTCTTTACACCAGTTTTATGAATGCAGCGTCCGTTGTAGGGATCTCTGCATTCAAAATTTACAAGAAGCACTTTTCAAGGAGACAGAAATGGCGATTCAATACAAGAAAAAAGCAACAAAAACCGCCGCGACAGGCGAACAGGACACCAGTCGAATCGTTAGCGATATGCTAAATAAGATCGCACTGGGGGGTGAAGAACAAGTGATTGAGTTCACGAAGTCTTTTGATGACTGGGACGGCGACATTTTGGTTTCCGAAAGTGCTCTACAAGAAGCTGAAGCCAAACTTTCCGACCAAATGAAGCTGGATATTCAGTTTGCCTATGAGCGAGTAAAACGCTTTGCTGAAGCCCAACTTGAGTCACTACAAGAATTTGAAGTGGAGCTTTCCCCCGGTTTGTATGCTGGGCAAAAACTTATCCCCATGAACACGGCAGGCTGCTATGTTCCCGGAGGGCGATACTCGCACATTGCCTCTGCCATCATGAGTATCACAACTGCCAAGGTTGCTGGCGTCAAAAACGTTGTAGCCTGCTCACCAGCACGACCTGAAGTCGGCATCAATCCAGCGGTTCTCTACACTATGAAACTGTGTGGCGCAGACTACATTCTGGCACTTGGTGGAGTTCAGGGAATTGCCTCCATGGCAAATGGTCTGTTCACAGGCAACAAAGCCGACATTCTTGTTGGTCCCGGTAATCGCTTTGTGGCCGAGTCCAAGCGTCAGCTTTACGGTCAGGTTGGCATTGATATGTTTGCCGGTCCTTCTGAAATTGCCGTCATTGCGGATGAATCCGCTGATCCAGAAATCGTTGCCGTCGATCTAGTTGGTCAGGCAGAGCACGGATTTGATAGCCCTGCATGGCTGTTCACCACTTCCGACTCTCTCGCGGATAAAGTGATGAAGCGTGTACCTGAGCTTATCTCAGAATTGCCAGATACCGCTATGCAAGCCGCCACCGCTGCATGGAACGATTATGGTGAAGTGATTGTTTGCGACACCAGAGAAGAAGTCGTCCAGATCAGTGATGAGTACGCTTCTGAACATCTGGAAGTGCAGGCAGAGGATCTAGATTGGTGGCTGAAAACCCTATCCAATTATGGTTCGCTTTTTCTTGGCGAAGAGTCAACCGTCGCATTTGGGGATAAATGCTCCGGTCCCAACCATATTCTTCCCACAAAAGGCGCAGCCAAATACACAGGCGGACTGTCGGTCAGCAAGTTCATTAAAATTTGTTCGTTCCAGAGGCTCACTGAAGATGCCAACCGCGAAGTCGCGGCTGTAACGGCTAGAATTTCTCGCCTTGAGGGAATGGAAGCGCACGCAAGAACGGGGGATGCCCGCCTAGCGAAATATTTCCCGAAAGAACAATTTCAGCTGGGGTATGAATGATGAACTCCACTGATTTTTCAGTGAAAGATCGCGTCGCGTTTGTGACTGGCGGGGGAACAGGGATTGGTCGTCAATTTGCCAAAACCCTAGCATCAGCCGGAGCAAAAGTCGTGGTATTGGGCAGGCGTGAATCTTTGCTTCAGGAAACGGTTAACGAGATTGAATCTTCGGCAGGTGAAGCCAGCTATTTAGCGTGCGACCTTACTAAGTTCAGCGAGTTAGATACGAACATTGAGCGGTGTAAATCCTTTTACGGCTCGGCAGACATTCTTGCCAATGTTGCGGGGCTTAACTTGAGGCAACCAGTAGAAGCAGTGGATGAAGCCAGTTGGGATGCCACTCTGGATATAAACCTTAAGTTGCCCTTTTTCCTAGCAAAACTGCTGGTACCGGATATGAAAGCGAAAGGGTTTGGCAAAATCATCAACATTGCTTCACTACAATGTGAACGTGCCTTTCCCAACAGCATGCCTTATGGCGCGTCGAAAGGCGGCGTGTGCCAGCTCACCAGAGCCATGGCGGAAGCATGGTCTTGTTATGGCATTACATGCAATGCCATTGCACCCGGATTTTTTCCTACGGAACTCACCTTACCTGTTTACGAAGATAACGACGCACTGAATAAGCTGGCAAACCAAACAGCAATTGGGCGTAACGGAAATCTGGATGATTTAGACGGACCTCTTCTGTTTTTATCTTCCCCAGCTTCCGATTATGTCACCGGTCAGACTCTATTCGTAGATGGCGGATTTACTGCCAAATAAACAACGAGGAATAAAGATGAAAGCACTCGTTTACACCAATACAAATGAAGTGACGTTCGAATCCCAAATTAAACCGACTCCTGTTGAAGGAGAGGTACTGGTGCAAGTTGAAAAAGCCGGGATATGTGGATCAGACATGCATGCGTATCACGGGCATGACCCAAGACGTGTCCCACCTTTAATTCTCGGGCACGAAGCGTGTGGAATTGCAATGAATGGTAAGTATCGGGGCAAAAGAGTCGTACTGAACCCGCTGCTCACCTGCATGCAATGCGAGGACTGCCTGAGCGGCAGAACTCATCTCTGTGCAAACCGCACTGCAATAGGTCTAAAAAAGCCGGGCGCTTTCGCTGAATTCACTGTCATTCCCGAGCAGAATCTGATTCCAGTTCCCGAAGGAATGAAACCCGAACACGCTGCTCTAACAGAGCCAACCGCTACTGCACTCCATGCTTCTGAGCTGATTGAAAAGCACATGCATCGAACTTTGAGCGATAGCCGAGCGGTGGTGATTGGTGCGGGTTCGATAGGCTTACTCTGCGCACTATTTCTCAAACTTAAGGGAGTATCAAGGGTTACGCTAAGTGATACCAATGCAGACCGACTTGAGACCGCAAAGCGTGCTGGTATCCAGTATTTGCATAACCCCCTGACCGATGATCCATTACCCGATTCCAGCATCGAAGTCGTGATTGATGCCGTTGGCTCAAGCCACACAAGAAAAGCGGGGATGAGCGTGATTAAGCAAGGGGGCGTTTTTCTGCACGTCGGTTTGCAGGATTCCTCTGGCGAATTTGATGTGAGAAAAATGACCTTGCAGGAAATCACCGTACTGGGCTCTTTTTCTTACACTCAGCTTGATATGATTTCTGCTATCGAAATACTTCATCGTGGCGCGTTGGGGGATTTATCCTGGATTGAAGAACGACCTTTAAGCCAGGGTAGTCAGGCATTTAGTGATCTAGACAATAACCGCACCGCCGCAGCTAAAATCATTTTGGATATAAATGCTTAAGTGAATCTGCCGTCTGTCATCATGTTTGTTCATCAGAACCAGAGTTTAATGCCCTACGACGTTAAATTCTGTTCTGGTTCTGCGTTTTTAACCGTAGCGTAGATCTTTCGCCTGATCACGTTAGACAAATTCCTTGCGACAAAGAGTGAAGCCCATAGAGACAGCTTAGTGCTTGATTGATAATATGAAGTAAGTCAGATCCTTAATCCGAGCGAAAATCGATGAACAAACCCACACATTTTCTTCCTTTGTACATGCAAGTAAAAGAGCTATTGATACAGAGACTAATAGATAAAGTGTGGTTACCCGGAAGCCCGTTACCAAGCGAATTCCAGCTTGCGGATGAATTGCAGGTAAGTCAGGGCACCGTAAGAAAGGCGTTGGACGAGCTGGCAGCGGAAAAACTGGTGGTTCGTCGTCAAGGGAAAGGAACATATGTGGCTGAACATACTCAGGAGCAGCCACTCTATCACTTCTTCCGACTTGTTGATCTTCAAGGCAAGCGACATTTACCAGAAAGTCGTATCCTCGACTTTAACCG
The DNA here is from genome assembly GCF_000222685.1 of Vibrio nigripulchritudo ATCC 27043. Lineage (GTDB taxonomy): Bacteria > Pseudomonadota > Gammaproteobacteria > Enterobacterales > Vibrionaceae > Vibrio > Vibrio nigripulchritudo. Next base: position 10,582 of record NZ_AFWJ01000039.1, read on the forward strand.
CTACCCCGCAACCCGACTAGAAAGCGATTCTCTTTCTATCCCAGATGAAGAACAAGTCATTCGAATTACTCGTGTTCGTGCTCTGGAGGGTGTTCCGGTTATTTATGAAACCATTTCTCTGCCTGACAGATTATTTTCAAACATGCCTCTCTCGGACGATTTACCCAACACACTTTACAGCTATTATCAGCGTGAGTTTGGGTTGTCTGTGGTCAAAGTTGTTGAAAAACTTAGAGCAGTGCTTGCTAAAGAAGAAGAGAAAACTCATCTTGAGATTGACGAAAGCACTCCCCTACTTGAAGCCACGCGAATTGCTTATGCACTGAATGGTGAAGCAGTGGAACTACGTGTGACTCGCTGCCATACGGAACAGCATTGCTATTTGAATGAATTAAGTTAAGCCTTCACAAGTTCAAGTAAAAACAAAGCCTTTCCAATTGGAAAGGCTTTGTTTTATGACAACTGCATCTGTTTTAGTTAAGCACTTCGGTAAAGCTTGGTCAGTGAAAACTCGACATGCCCTAAGACTTCTGCACAGGTATTCCTGCCGTTGGCGGTATCTATCACCATTTCGATCAACTCATCACCCGCTTCATCCAACGTCATTTCGTGTCTAAGAATGGCAGACACATCATGATCAATGTGTTCGCTCATGGTTCTCACTGTTCTCGGGTTTCCTGTAATTTTCAACACAGGCATGATTGGATTACCAATAACGTTCCCCTGCCCAGTTGGGAAAAGGTGAACGACATAGCCACCTGCCGCCTGAAGCGTATTACATTCTGCTGCTGCCGATGACGTATCCATAAAGTACAAGCCCGGTCCTTTCGCTGGCGTTTCAGCGGGTTCGAGAACATCGACATAACGCGCTTTTTTACCAATTTTCTGAACGTTGCCCAGCGCTTTTTCTTCAATGGTGGTCAGCCCTCCTTCAATATTCCCTTTGGTTGGCTGTGAATCGGAAAGGTCGTTGGTTTTTTCAGCGAGAATGAAATCGTTATAAGAAGACCAGGTGTTCATGAATTTTTCTGCTGCTTCGGGATTAGCCGCTCTCCCTGCTACAATTTTCTCTGCACCAGTAATCTCTGAGGTTTCACCAAAGCAAGTTGTGGCACCCACTTCATTCATCTTATCGATGAAGTTACCCACCGTTGGGTTAGCAGAAAGACCAGACGTTGTATCGGATTCGCCACATTTCACCGCAACCCACAGATCGCTGATTGGGCACTCTTCTCTCTGCAGTGAGGTTGCGTAATGAACGTATTCTTTGGCAGTGCGAGACGCTGTGGCAATCGTATTGATATCGCCATTTTGCTCGATCGAGAACCCTTTCACCGGTTTACCTGTTTCTGCAATTCCATCGACGACTTTCTGCGTCCAGCCCGGTTCAATACCAATGACCACGACCGCCGCTACGTTCGGGTTTGATCCTGTACCGATAATAGTACGAAAGTGAAGGTCCAAGTCTGCGCCAAACTGTAAACGACCATAAGCATGAGGAATGGCGATAGTCCCTTTAATGTTATTTGCTACCGCTTCACACGCTGCATTTGAAATATCGTCCAAGGGTAAGATCAGTACATGATTACGTACCCCGACTCGACCATTTTCACGGCGGTAACCCATAAATGTTGCTCTTTTCATTCTATTATCTCCCTGATTACCAACGCTTAGTTTTAATATTGTGCACGTGAGCATGACCACCTGCAGCAACCGCTTCGACCACTTTCCCCATGTCTTCGTTGTATTTAATGATGGTGTCACCAACACTCAGATCTCGGAGCGCAATTTTGTGACCAAGAGGTATGTCCGCCAATGCTCTTAGCCTGATCTCCTCGTCCGTATCCATCATGTACCCCGTGACTTCCATACCTTTTACGACGTTTTCGACCACCATTACCCCGACAGTGTCGTTCACGTCATGCACCAGAAAATGTGTTTCACTCATTTTTCCATCCTTAGCTTTTATGACTCAAAACGCCCTAAATCCAATCTCAGGACGTGTTAAAACCACGCTATCAGCCGCTCATTTTATGATCAATTGATTTTTATATCTTATGTCTTATATAAGACACAAGATATAGTCAATAAAATTAAAACTAACCTATATATTTCATACAGATGAGGTTGAGAGCGCCATATTTTATGGGGAAAATACATATTTCATTTTTCGTGATGTAAATCAAATTAGGCTCAAACCAAAGATCGCTATTGGATCGAGAAGAATAAAGAAGTGTAATGAGAAACTCTGAATCTTGTAATTTCTGTAAACTGCCCCAAAGTTAACGTTAAGACCTTTTTTGGAGATTAAGAATGATCTCGACACTTTCTAAAATTTTTAAGCAACTCACCGAAGGCAGCGACCTCAATTCTGGCGAGGTAGCTAATCCTAACCTTGCGATTGCTGCCCTGTTTTGCGAAGTATCCAGTGCCGACCATAATGTCGATGAATCGGAAGAAGCCGCTACTCTGTCTATGCTCACCAAAGTACTGGAAATTGATAATGATGAAGCCAAAGCTTTGGTTGTTCAGGCTAAAAGTAAAACAGAAGACTCTGCGTCACTTTATGAATTCACCTCTCAACTAAGGCACTTAGATCAGCCAGAGCGTATTGAAATCATTAGAGCTTTATGGGAAGTCGCCTTTGCCGATAACCATTTAGATCCACTGGAAGAGTCTGTTATCAGAAAAACCGCCGAGCTGCTGTATGTGGATCATAAAGATTTTATTAAAACCAAATTGGAAGTGACTGATAACAGATAAACTTCGCTCTGCTTCCTCCATCTAAACCCGCAATCTGCGGGTTTTCTTATGTCCAAAGTCACTATTAACCAATTGATAATTAACAGGTTAAATGCTAATCACATTTCTAATAATCTTTGATGGGCTTCAAATATAACAGTCAAAAGCATTCCCCTCGCCTATACAACAATCAAAAATCAAACCTCATTTACAAAGTAAACCTAAAAACAATCAAGGATATAAAATGAAAAAGCACTTGATAGCACTCAGCGTCATTGGCTCATGCATTTCATTCGGAGCTTCTG
>NZ_AFWJ01000038.1 GCF_000222685.1 Vibrio nigripulchritudo ATCC 27043
CGTGGAACCGCGCTCTTTGTGGTTGACGGTATTGATGCAGATGCGGATGGTCGAATCGATGTTCAATGTATTGATGAGCCTCTCACCATTACAGATGCACTGGGTCAGACGGTTAACGTGACCATCAACAAGTGTTCGGTTACGGCTATCGACGGTACTCAGCAAGAAACCTCTATCGTTGAAAAAGCGTACGCAAAAGTACCGAGTGGCAGAACAAGCTCATCGGTAAACGTGCCGTTCCAAATCGTCACATTGCCAGACAATGACATGACTTATGCCATTCAAGATGACCTTGCAGTTGGAAACAGCCTCGCACCATATTTCAGCTTAGTTGTAGATTGGGAACTTGAAACCGAGCGTGCAACTCGTGCTGCTCGCATTACGGTAGATTGGAACCAAACCTTTGAACAAGCGCATACTTTTGCGGCCTACCATAACTATGCGTGTGTCGACATCGAAATCCAAACCTTCTTCAAGAAGTTGGTTCAGGAAGGGAAAGGGGTATATGTCGAGTACTACAACCCGAAAACTGGTCAGTACCAAGAGCAAGCGCCTAACCAAGCAGCATTTATCAAAGCGGTAGAAGCGATTCAGGCGGAGCTGCAAGCAGAACTGTTCGACCAGATTCAAGAGTATAGCCAATCTCAATTAGGGCAAGTGGATACTAGCACTAACGCTATGTGGACACTGCGTGCTAACTACGAGAAGCAAATCTTGAAGCGTCACGAAACCAGAACCATTAACTGGAACCCTGGTATGTCAATGGAAGCCGTTCAAACTGAGATGAGTGTGGACTGTGTAGTTGGAGGTTTCGGTCAGCCTGTTGAATGGAGCACCGACGTAGGTTGTCACGCCATTGTTGATGATGCCACTACACCGTAAGTAAGCGTTACCTTGTGTATCGACGTTTGGTACACAAGGATTTATACGGATTCTAACGCAGTATCTAGCCCACGCAATATGTGGGCTAGCTCAAGGATTAGCTCATGATAAAAATTAGTCATTTAATGGCAAGTGTTGCACTGTTATCTGCGGTGTCGGCACATGCCAGTGATTATACGCTGTCATTACTGGACTTTAATTCCACAATTGATAACGGTGATATCGTCTTCGCGCCATTTAAAAATACGACTCGTGGAACAGGGTACGTTTGGTTTCGTGATTATGATTACGAGTACCGTCAACCTGTTCCGGGAGAGTACAGAAACAAAACTCTGACGGTCAGTTTTACGCCAAGAAGTATATTGACGGGTGAGTTCACCGCGTTTGCACAGGAACACAATATTCGTCCTAACAGAAAGACAATTGTTCCTGATGATGCAGTACTTTGCCAGCCGACCCAAGCTCTAACAGATGTTTTGAGCACTTTCGAGTATTCATCGGTTTCTACACGCCCACCGGGTTACCCGAAGCTATGTAGTTTGGTTATTCGATACAACACCAGTGCTGAAAAAGAAGCCAAGTTGCTAGAGCTTATCGACACTAAACAGTTGATGCATGCGCAATTCTCTCTATCGGATCCTGCTAACCAACCAGCACCGGGTGTTTACATTGAAGTGCCAACTATTGTAAATCAATTGGTCGAGCAAAAAGTACTGGAGCTTGATCTGCCGCCTTTGGCTGATCCGGCAGAGCCAAGTATTCCTCATGTTGATATCGGATTTTATGGTCAGGCACAGGGTATTAGTTTTTACTCTGCTCATGCCGACGCGACGTTGTTTGGCTTTGAAGCGGGTTTACCTATTGAGCAGTCACAATTGTTTCAACGTTGGACACAGTTCATTGACCTGTTCCAGTCGGTAGAAGGTCAGCCGGGTTATTGGGTTATTCCCGATGCTTTGGCAACGACACCAATAGTGATTTCAGAACCCATACCCTCAACACCATTTATTGAGGTTATGTACTGATTTTCTATGCCGATTGTTATGACCTACTTTAGTTGTTTGTGGGTTCGTTGCGCTCTGTTTTTCTTACTGGGCGCAACGTTTTTACTGCCTTTCGATGCGTTGGCATTGGAGATTGATGAACGCGAATATAAGACCGCAATTGAGCAAGAATGTCACGGATGCCATTTTGATAACCGCATGAAGCCAGTTGGTAAGTTACCTAATGGTTCTAGAAAGTGGACTGACCAAAAGTGCGTGGCTTGCCATACCGAAATTGATGATATTGCATACAACTATAGAAACAACATCAAAGATGCGAGGTACGTTGCACTGCCTGTCAAAGATAAGCGTCTTGAGTCTATGGAAAAGTACCCACTTTCTTATCTGCATGCCCCCATTTGGCCGATTTTTAAAAAGCAGTCAGTCAGGGTTAATAGAAAAACACTCGCCCAGTTTCTGAATGCGCCACATGGCAAATGTACACACGATGAGTGTGATGCCCCAAAGATGATGGCCTACACCCAAATCTCAGAAGATGAAGTGGTGGCAATCAGTGAACACTTAAAGGTGATTCCTGTTGAATCTGAAAAGGAGGTACAGGGTTCGCCAACCAGAGGCAGGGCTCTGTTTGAGAAGAGTTGCAGCATGTGCCACGGCTCCAGCCAACTGTCAGGTTATAACGCCAACGCAATGAGTCTTTTTTCTGCAGATTGGATCTATGAATACGCGAATGGCAAGGAAGTGGAAGGACGCGTAATGCCCAAAATGCCGGTTTCTAAAGGGCAAGCGCATGATCTTTATGCTTACTTTCAATCCTCGCGAGAAGAGAATGAGAAAGCACTCGCCACTTCGGTATCCCAAATAAAAAAGGAATTTGCATCGTTACCAAAAGGCAAAATTCCGCCTAATGCTCTGAACTTTATATGGAATCGACTGTGGCGAGATACTGGTTGTGTTCATTGCCACGGCATCGAAGGACGCGCTAAAGAAGAGTTCAATATGGCAACTCGTACCGACATTGAAGAATGGCTTAGAGAAAGTGACCCAAGCATTTTGTATCAGCGTTTGGCAATTAGGGAAAAAGAAAAGGAGTTTGGTATGGGAGCAACCCCAGCAGGTATGCCTGCAACTGGGCAGCCTCTGCCGAAACAACTCATAAAGTTACTGGGTATATGGATTAAATCTGGATGCCCAAATGAAGAAAACGACATGATTTGCAAGGAATAATGGAATCACCATGCGCAATAAAATCGTAAATATCGCTATCACGTGTTTTTTACTGGTGGCTGCCTCGCTTAATTCTGCATTTGCAGCTCCGATTGATCCATCACTGAAAAATGTTGAAGCGGAATTTCCGGTCGATATTCTCAGTAAGTTCTACTTATATGGAGATACAGTAGATTCAAATTTGATTTGGTTCGTACCAAAATTTGGCTCGATTGCAAAAGACAATACTGGGTTTAATCAGCCCGAATTCGATATTGGTAGCGCTTACAGTGAGCACCCGAACTACTTCTATGGAGAGGAATTGGTTTGGTTCAGTGGTGCTTTTGATACCCGAGGATTCGAGCGGGACATTGAACACCTTTCTCAGGTCGCATCTCAAAAAGGTTATCGCATTCTTGCTGCGCAGCCCAAAGCTGCTGAGACTTATTTTGTGGTCGACGGGGTGGATGTCCAAACTCTGAATTTGGACTGCTCAGAGAGTATCAGCACGCCTTATGGTGACTTCCCAATTTGTTATGTTTTCGACCAACTAGGTCGCAAACATCCGGCAGAATTTGTGGCGAAGCTCGAATCGACTCTACCTGAAAACACAATGAGTGATTATGTTGGTTTCAGGGGGATAACTGTACCTTTTTGGAAAGACACACTAAAAGACTTGATGGGGTACGGTTTACCTGCAGACGACCCGTTTGTAGGTCAAAACTGGGATGACAAAATTCAAGTGGTTACGGTTTGGGACTTGGACACACACTACAATCGCCCACGAGGTCGAATCAATATTAATTGGTCCGACTTGGTTCATCGCTTTATGATTTTTCAAAAATCACACCCCGCTTTGTTAAGTGTTTCGGACATTAAACGTCAAATAAATTCGTGGGTGAGAGCCGCTTTGGCTGCGCAAAACGCACCGTTTTATTTGCAAACATTCAGTGCTAACAACGACGTTAATTTAATTACAGAAGCCATTTACAAGGTATTGAACAACCGACGAGTGTTTGTACCACAGTGGGTGTTTACCCAAGACCCGATAAAAGTGAATGTTCCTTCCAGTGCTACACGAAGTGAACGCCGTATGATACCGATCGCTAATGGGGGTATTACCTTCTTTATTCCAGCCGATGTTGTTGAGAAACCGGAACTGAGATTTGCAATTAACAAAGGTGTTGGGAATCAGCCAAGAGCGGATATCGACCTGTACTACGGACCGAGCGTACTAACGCTAAATCCGCAAACCAACATGTACATTGAGTGTTTGCATGGAGGGTGGAATTTACCAGTTCGCTGGGCACAGACTTCCGCGTGTTTAGATTCGTACTCAGCGAGACAGGTGAGTCCACGTATTAGCCTGGAAGCGATGAAAACGTTTATGCCCACTTCTCTAAAATAATCAGGTTTGAGTGGCACGTGAAAAACATGCGTGCCACTTAAAAAGTTCTTTCTGATGAATACAAATTACTTTGCATCGATATTGCTGAACTCGCCGTTTTTCGCCCATTTGCAAGCAGGTAAGATCTTCTGTGCGATGGATTCATCTACTTTATTGATTGGGATGATCATTTCGCCGTCGGAAAGCAAAGGCAGTTTGACTCGATAATACGTATTGGTCGTTGGCTTAACTTCCACGTTGAAGTCAATTGACTGAAATTCTTTTTTGAACGAAAGGGTATAGCTACCCGCTGGTAGACTCACTGCGTAATACGTTCCCTGATTCAGGTGTGCTTTAAATTCTCCGTCTACGTAGACGTTAACTCCCGCACCAACGACTCCTCGTTCAGAGCATTGATAATACGCCACCAATGCCCCGTGGCTGTCGTTTTCATAAGCGGGTGGCTCATAGTCTTTCCAGTCACTTGAAGCACATGCGGCTAGCGACAGTGCTAGTGCAATGAAAAACAGCTTACGCATTATTTGAAGTATCCTTTCTTTTCATGAGCAGAAGAAATGTTGAGTGTAGCGCCACCTTATTGAAAAGAACCACAGTAACGCTATCAGACGTTGCGAACTTTACGATCTAGCGCTTACTCCTTGGATTGACTTGGGGGTTCAGGCGCATCAGTGAAAAAGTTCTTAGGAACAAAGGCTTCATTAATTTTGATCAGCGCGTCGACCACGCCGGGCATGATTACTCTGGCACCCATGATGTCGATTTCTCCACCACACAGAATCACCGCAAGAATAAGAGGGCGAGCCAGACCAGCGAAAGTGACTTGCAGGGGGCTGTTGTAGTTAATAGACAGGACTCGCAGTGTCGGGTCATCATCAACTAACAGAAAGCCTTTAATTTCAGCTTTTGTCGGGAAATATCGGTACATTTCAACATCAATTTCCTGACCGCTAAGGGTGATTTTCTTATCCGCAATCTGGCTTAGTACCTGTGATCTTGCTTGCAGGCTTCTTTCTCTCACGTATTCTTTGAATGCAAGGGTGCTTTCTACCTGATCGTATGGGGAAGAAAAAGACTCTTCGATATTTCTCGCTTCTTTGTCACAAGTGTATTCAACGGCTATGGCGTACATTCTGGAAAGGTCATTGAGCAGGTCAGCCAGTTCAGATACCTGATAAGGCTCGTTTCGGTTGGGGAAGGTTAACTGGCAAGAGAAGCAATCCGTTTTTTCTTCGATTTCCATATCAGCTCCTGAAACAGGGATTATTTGTCTATGCGAAAGACAGGAGCTTCCACTATTACAGCGAGTAGAAGCGGAAAGTAGTTGGTTGAAACTTATCCACCTTACTGCCTGATTTCAAGCGCTTAATACAGAAAAACTGCAACTGATGTACTTTTAAGATTTTTTAAGATTTTACCTTTGAACCGCTAACTTGTTGTGCGGATTTCCATCATCTCAACCCGATTGCCAAAAGGATCCCGAAAATTGAAACGCTCGACACCTGGAATAGGCGTGTCTTCAAACACCTTGATACCAAGTGATGTCAGTTTGTCTCGCCAAAACAGAATATCCGTGACCTCATAGGCGATGTGGGAAGAGGTTTGAGAGCGGTAGTCTGCATCTTCCACAGCAAAATGAATGGACACTTCCCCGAGCAGAAGCCAGAAGCTGCCATTTCCTTTTAATGAATCGGGCTTTGCGAGTTCAGTAAGTCCGAGAACATCACAATAGAATGCTTTTGCTTCAGATTGAGCACCCGAAGGAATGGTGATTTGAACATGATTTACCGCTTTCAACATGACGAATATTCCTATTTAAGAGCAGAAAACTCTCTGCTCTTACAAAAGGGGGAAGTTGAGCAGAGAGTCGTTTAACCAAGGTGGGTAGAGCTTAAATACGGCTAGTCCATAGTGGGCATAACAAAGTCACTTTTGTGTGTTTCCAATCGGACACTGGTTGGCCAGCGAGTGGTCACTGTTTTCATTCGGGTATAAAACCGCACACCATCATTTCCATGAACGTTTAGCGGACCGAAAATAGATCGTTTCCAGCCACCAAAACTGTGAAATGCCATAGGTACAGGAATAGGAACATTTACCCCGACCATTCCAGCCAGAACATCTTCGCTGAATTGTCTGGCCGTTTCACCGTCTCGGGTAAATATCGCTGTGCCGTTCCCATATTCGTGGTTGTTAATGAGTTCCAGTGCCGTTTGATAGTCAGGCACACGAACAACAGACAGAACCGGGCCAAATATTTCATCCTGATAGATAGTCATATCTGGGCTTACCTGATCGAACAGTGTCGGACCGACGAAGAAACCATCTTTATGCCCTTGAACTTTGCAGTTTCGACCATCGACGACCAAGCTGGCTCCTTGCTGCTCACCGGAATCGATATAGCCAAGAATTTTTTGCCTGTGTTCGGCTGAAATAACGGGACCCATGTCATTTTCTTCACCTTCGACCAGACCGGGTCCCACCTTCATCATTTCGATTTTTTGTTTCAAACTCTCTACTAGCTGATCTGCCGTCTCATCGCCTACGGCTACCACCACCGAGAGCGCCATGCAGCGTTCACCAGCAGCTCCAAAACCCGCACCAAGAATGGCTCCGGTCGCCATTTCCATGTCAGCGTCGGGCATGAGTATGCAGTGGTTCTTTGCACCTCCTAAAGCCTGACAACGTTTGCCATGCGCAGATGCCGTCGTGTAGATGTATTCCGCAATCGGGGTGGAGCCCACAAAACTGACGGCCTGCACTTTAGGGTGAGTAAGAAGGACATCCACAGCTTCCTTATCGCCATTGACGACATTGAAGACTCCATCGGGTAACCCTGCCTGCTTTAAAAAATCTGCCATCATTAAAGAGAGTGACGGATCTTTCTCAGAAGGTTTTAGAACAAAGGTATTTCCCGTTGCAATGGCAATAGGGAACATCCACATCGGCACCATGGCTGGGAAATTAAACGGAGTAATGCCAACACAGACACCAAGTGGCTGCATGATGGAATGGCTGTCTACGCCGCTGCCGACATTGGCTGAACTTTCGCCTTTTTGAAGGTGTGGTATGCCACAGGCAAACTCAACCACTTCCAGCCCTCGGGTCAGCTCGCCCATCGCATCTGAAAACACTTTCCCGTGTTCGCTGGAGATCATTTCTGCCAGCTCTTTGCTGTGAGCCTCAAGCAGGGATTTGAATTTGAACATGACTCTGGCGCGGCGCAGAGGTGGGGTTTTCGACCACTCTGGAAAAGCACGGGCTGCTGCTTCAATGGCGTCTTCCACTTCGCTGGCTTGGCTGAGTACGACCTGTTTGGTCTGTTGTCCGGTTGCTGGGTTGTATACTTTTCCGAAACGGGATGTCTGGCTTTCTGCACGCTGCCCGTTAATGAAATTATTGATGGTTTCCATAGTGAATTCTCCAGTTCATTGTGCAGATAATCAGTGATTTCTTTGTTGCCAAACCGATACCAGTGTTCGGTAGTTTTCTTTAACGTTTGAAATAAACGTTTCATCGTCAATTTTATGAGAGAGCCATTGTCTGGTAGGTTGCCCGAATATGGAGCGACCAACGGCAAATCCCTGAACATGCTTGCTATCCGATGCTTGTTTAAATCCCTTATCTAGCTGTTCGATGGGGGCGTCCAACCCTAGCAGAACAATACCTCGGCAATGTGGGTCGTGTTCGTCAATAAGCCTGTCCAGGTTGTGCCAGCCATCAGATGTCATGGCGGGTAGCTTCCACCAGTCTGGCTTAATGCCCAGTTGATAGAGCTGAGAAAGGGCGACGAAATAGTGGTGTGCCTCTTCATTCGCTGAATAGACCGCATCGCTTTTAGGAAGAATGATTTCAAGCAAGAGTTCATGCCCGCTTTGGCAACACGTCTGATAGATTTCGCTAATGGTTTTCTGCTGATGAACTTTGATTTGCTCTTCATCATCGGGATGGTAGAACACCAGACATTTTACAATGTGCTCTTGTGGCCAACTCACCAACTGGCTTCCAATGTTGCCATGTTCCAGTTCGAGTGGTCTTGAAGACGGCAGCTCAATAGGACGAGCAATCCAGACTGTCGGGTCATTTCCCGCTTTGATTCCAGTTGCTGCATTTAACACGTGTTGCCCGAAAGTGCTGTCGCAGAGAATGCCTGAACGACCTGTCAGACCAAGTTCCTCGGATACTTCACGATAAGCCTGCCAGATCAGAGATTTAAGATATGGAATGCAATCCCAATCACGTCCGGCTTCCTGCACCATATCCACAAACTGAGAACGGTGGTCAAAGGCGAGAATGCACACGTCTTCCCATTTTCGGGCACGTTTGGTCACCCGATGTAAATGGTTAAGCTCTGGGCTGATGTCTGGTCTGGGTATGGCTTGAGCATGTTCGAGGTAATAGTCCAGCTCGTCTTTGGTTGGCATTGCAGGGGCACAACCATGGCGAGACACCACTAATGCACCACAGGCATTGGCATAGTGACAGCTTTGCTCCCAGGATTCGCCGCTAAGGTAGCCCCTCAATAATCCCGACATGAACGCATCGCCTGCACCTAATACGTTTAACACATCAACCCGAACACCTTTTACGGTAATGCCTTCATCTAGCGCTTCAGGAATCTCTGTCGTAAATACGCCGCACCCCATAGGACCACGCTTACACACCAACTCCGCTTTAGAATGCAGGCGAACAGCTTTTAAAGCGTCGATGGTGTCTGTTGATCCTCCCGCGATGTGGAATTCTTCTTCGGTGCCAACGATCAAATCGAAATAATGAATGACTTCTTTAAGTGACTCTGTCACTTTTTCCGATTCGATGAAACGAGTCTCTCCATCACCCAAAGAGGTTAAGCCCCAAAGCACCGGGCGATAATCAATGTCGAGTGCGGTTTTAACACCATGCCGTCGCGCATATCTCAAAGCTGTCAGAACCGCTTCTCGCGATTTCGGATTCGACAAATGGGTGCCCGTTATCGCAAGGCAGCGCGAAGAAGCGATGTATTGCTCATCAACGTCCTCTGGTGTAATTGCCATATCGGCACAGTTGTCTCGGTAGAAAATAAGGGGGAAGGTTTCTTCATCCTTTATCCCTAAAAGCACCAATGCAGTCAGACGATCTTTATCTGTGATGAGGTGACTGACATCGACACCAGCGCGAATCAGTTCCTCCCGCACAAAGCGACCCATATGTTCGTCGCCAACTCTAGCCAGCATTCCGGATTTCAATCCTTGAATCGCGGTTCCATACGCCACATTGCCTGAAGAACCACCCAGATATTTTGCAAAAGTTGTCATGTCTTCCAGTCGCGAGCCAATCTGATCTCCGTACAGATCGACGGCCACACGCCCCATGCAGATGACATCAAGTTCCTTCTCCACATTTGCCATTTTTCGCTCCTGAAACTTGTCGAGAATAGATTAAATGAAATAAATGTTTCATTTAATCTATATGTGGAATTATTAATTCGCAAGAGATTTGTTCGCTTTTTGAGCGCTTAAACAGAAGGTTTCTGAGCTTGAATCGATTCATTTGGCACTTTAAAAGAACAAATTGAGCTACTTAAGAAACGGATTTTTGGCACTAGGATTTGTCTCAAAAATATGACTAAAGATTTGACTCAAGTGTTCGATAAGTAAGACATTAATATTTTTATCACCATCGTCAAAAAGTTGACTTCAGCATGTGAACCATTGCTGTTGGTCACTTGGATAAAATTCGTCATTAGATTGACGAGTCAGCAGAAAAAACTTGTTGTAATCGCGCTAGTATTTTGCATTTTGTGTTGATAGATTGAGCTGTAAAAAATTTGTTAATGCTCGCTTGTGGCGGTAACAAACTGGCGTTTGCACAAGGAGGTTGGGTATATGCGAACACTATCAGTCCACTGGAAGATCACATTATTGGCAGGGTTGTGCCTGCTGTTCACTTCAATAAGCTTGATCGGATTTTCAATCTACAATGCGACAGGCAACCAGAAGATCATCATTGACCACAGTTCCCAATCCGTTATCAATAAGTCTCAGCAAATCCTGGCTGGGTTGGCGAAACTCAATGCCGCGGAAGTTCAGACGTATCTCGACGAGGCGACGTATCGTGCAGAGATGCTGGGCGAAAGTGCTTTATTCTTGCGTCGTAACGCATTAGAGAACTTTACGCCGAGTGAAGAGTTGCGAACCGCGCTCAATGAAATGATCAACAATACGGTAGAACGCTTTCCAACCGTTCGAGGCGCTTATCTGGTGTTTAATCCAGAAGCCTTGGATGGAGAAGACAGCAACTACCACGGTGCGGATTACGTTGGATCTAACGAAAAAGGACGCTTTGCCAGCTACTGGTCGGTGTCGAGTGAAGACGAGTCTCTGGTTTTTGGTCAGCCACTTGAAGAAAGCACTCTGGCCGATCCCTCTCAGGCGGAACGTTTTCTCTGTCCGACCAATTCAGGTCAAGCCTGTGTCACCTCGCCACGTGTGGTGAAAAGTCAAAATGGCGATGTGCTTCAAACCTCTCTTTCTGTGCCTCTTGTTACTGATGAAGAGATCGTCGGCTTTTTAGGTATCGATTTATCATTGAATGCGTTGATTGAAACTGTGATGGAGTCAGATCAGGCGCTCTTCGAAGGGAAAGGGCATATTGCCATTCTGAGTCTGGATGGTAGCTTGATCGCGTCTGATGACGTAAACGCCAGTGTCGGGCAAAAGTATCAGAGCAGCCGAATTAGCGCCGCTAAGCTGGAAGAATTCCTGTTTTCCAGTGAGGTTCAGTCTGAATGGAGTGACGACAAGCAATGGCTAACGGTGTTTTCCCCCGTTTCTGTCGCGAATCAGACTTGGGGTGTATTGCTTGAGGTTCCTCGTGACAGCGTACTTTCTGATGCTATCGTGCTCGATTCAGTGATTACTGACCTAGTGAATGGCTCGGTTTCGACAGAATTGCTTGTTGGCGTATTGCTGGTTCTGATTGGTTTGGGTTTGATAACCGGGCTTTCTATCCGTCTGGTTAAACCGATTCGAGAAGTGGTAACGAGGCTTGATGATATTGCATCTGGAGAAGGGGATCTGACTCAGCGTCTGGAAGTTCAGACTCAGGATGAGATTGGCCAGTTGGCTTCAGGATTCAACAAGTTTCTCGACAAGCTGCAAGTGACTATTAAAGAAGTGGTCGCCACAACGCATGATATTGCGTCAACTTCCGACCAGTCTGGAAAAGCCGCTTCCGTCACAAGGCAGAGTAGTGATGCTCAGTTTAAAGAGGTGGATTTGGTTGCCACAGCGTCAGAAGAGATGACTCAGACCGCCGGCTTGGTGGTTCAGAACGCAGAAATTGCGGTTCAGGCGGCTAATGAAGCCAATCAGTCTGTCGCGCAGGGCAAAGATGTTATCGCAGACTCGTCTGATGAAATGACAAAGCTGGTGGACAAAATGACCAGCGCTGTTCCAGTAGTGGAAGACCTAGCGAAGAACAATGCGGCCATCACAGAAATTCTGACCGTTATCGAAGGCATCTCTGAGCAAACCAACCTACTTGCACTTAACGCTGCTATCGAAGCCGCAAGGGCAGGGGAACAAGGTCGAGGCTTTGCAGTGGTAGCGGATGAAGTTCGTAACTTAGCAAGCCGGACACAAGACTCTGTGGGTGAAATTCGTGAAGTGATTGAGAAAGTTCAGATAGGAACGAAAAACGTGGTTAGTGCCATTCAGGAAGGTAACGAGTTGGCCGCGCACACCAATGAACAGGTCGATAAAGCCGTGAATGAACTGAATACTATTGACCAGTCCATTGCGGCGATCGTTGATATGAATTCACAGATTGTGAAAGCAGCGGAAGAACAGCAGTCAGTATCCGGTGAGGTCAATCAGAACGTGTCCAACATAAGGGAATTGAGTGCTCAAATTCTGAATCAGGCTGAATCCTCTGAGCGTGTAAGTCAGGAAATATCTGCTATTTCTTCCAGACAGAAAGACTTAGTCAGTCAGTTTAAGGTGTGATGATTAGTCTGTGATTTGAAAAGGGAGCAGGTGCTCCCTTTTTAATGATGGTAAACAGACCCTCTTAATCCTGTGGGAACCAGTAACCGCGGTTAACAAAGTCGGTCATGATGTCCAAAGCGGTTTCTGTGTCACCCGCCTCCACAATGTCTTCCCAAATCATGACTTGGTTGTCGCACATTGCGATAATAAGACCCTGTTGCGAAGCTTCGACAGTAACGACATCACCATTGACGTAAGCGGTGAGTGGCTTCTCTTGGTGATAGTAGGCGCGAAGCCCCGATACTCGTTCGATAGCACCACCATCTTCTAAGTACTCTTTCAGCTCGTCGGAAGACCACTTTTCTTCCATCGCGACAACGTCTAACTGATGGCGAGACTGGCTGACCAGGCAGCCGATGAATTTGTTCAGTACATCTTCATCTTCAAGCGAGTTCTTAAGCATGCTCTTTAGCTGATCCAGATCTTTTGACTGGATAACTCCCGTCGATTCCTGTGTTTCCTGTTGTGGATTGTGGAGGTGGTGATCGCCCATATCCTGCACAAGAACATAATCGGCAAAATTACTCAGCAATTCTTGCTGCTTTGGCGAACGGTATCCCACGGAGTAACTCATGGAAGGCTCCAGTGCATAGCCATCGTGTGGAAAACCCGGTGGAATGTAAAGAATGTCCCCCGGTTCTAATACATCATCGATAATTGGGTCAAAACCCTCAATTTGACGTAGTACCGAGTGGCGACAGGTTTCAGTGTACTGACCTTCGTCTTTTGCACCTACGCGCCAGTGCCTTTTTCCTAAGCCCTGGATGATGAACACATCGTACTGGTCAATATGAGGACCAACGCCACCACCATTTACCGAGTAGCTGATCATCAGATCATCGAACAGCCAGTTTGGCATGGCGTCAAAAGCTTTCACCAGCTCAGCGGCTTCAGGGTGCCAGTGGTTTGCTGCCTGAACAATAAAAGACCAGTTAGTCTCTCCCAGTTCTGCGAACTTCTCTTCTGGAAAAGGTCCGTGTTCAGCCACCCAGTTGTCATCGAGGTTTGAAACGAAGCGCGAGTCGATCTCCTCTTCCATGGTTAAGCCAGCCAGCTCGTCAGGAGAAAGAGGGTCAGAAAAGTCAGCAAATCCTACCTTTTATAATGGTTGGTTTTTTTGCCAGTATTGAGTTAGGAATTCTT
>NZ_AFWJ01000037.1 GCF_000222685.1 Vibrio nigripulchritudo ATCC 27043
ATTTGGAAAGCTCACACGCTTTACCGGATGATCGCTTCTTATAGCAGCAAATAAAAAGCCCAAGCTTAAAGCTCGGGCTGTTGTTACAAGAAACTGTCAGCAAAATGTAAGGAACTCGGCTAACAGCCAGCTATGCGTAACCAAGTAATTTTTTGTGTACTTGAATCAACTGATCAGCGGCCAAACCAATTTGTTGATTGTACACAGATTATTATACTCGTGAATAAATCACGAACCTCTATTATCCTTTAACTCCACCCGCTGTCAATCCTCCAATTAGCCACCTTTGCGCGAGTAAGAACACGATAGTAATTGGAATTGCAGATAAAACAGCCGCTGCAGCGAAATCTCCCCATAGATAATTTTGCGGATATAAGTATTGTTGCATACCCACAGCTAAAGTATAGGTCTCGACATCAGAAAGAAGCAAGGAAGCGACAGGAACTTCTGTGATTGCCGCAATGAATGCCAGAATAAAGACCACTGCGAGAATTGGAACAGATAGAGGCAACAGAACCAGCCTGAACGCCTGCCACGGCGTCGCTCCATCTAAAGCAGCCGCTTCTTCCAGAGAAGAATCAATGGTCTCGAAATAGCCTTTTATCGTCCAAACATGCAAAGTTATCCCTCCCAGATACGAAAAGATAAGCCCTCCATGGGTATTTAGACCAACAAAGGGAATGTATTGCCCTAACTTATCGAACAATGCATAAAGTGCGACCAGCGCCAGCACAGCAGGAAACATCTGAAAAATCATCATGGCTTTCAGTATGGTTTCCTTTCCACCAAACTTTAAACGAGCAAAGGCGTAAGCCGATGTGGTAGACAAAGCCACAATCAATACAGAACTCACGGCAGCCACCTTCACAGAATTCCACAACCAGAGCAAAACTGGGAAAGGCGGGGGTGTAACAGAACCATCTTCATGCGTAACAGAAAAGCCAAGTGCCAGTTTCCAGTGTTCCAGCGAAGGATTGGATGGAATGATTTCGCCTGTCGCAAAATTGCCTTCTCTGAATGAAATCGCAATGACCATGACGAGAGGGAATAGAATCAAACCCAGAAAAAGCCACAATGCGGCATGCGTTGCCCAGACTCGATACCTGAGCGATTTTCCTTGAACCATTGGCATACTATTCTCCTATCGCTCTGATAACTTGGTAAATCTTAGGTTGAGCAATGCAAGCCCACCAACTAACAGGAAGATCAAGGTAGCAATGGCACTTGCCAGACCAAAATCCTGACCTCCAGCACCTTCAAATGCGATCCGGTAGGTGTAGCTCACCAAAAGATCGGTATAACCTGCAGGCTCGGATGTTCCGATTCGATTTGGTCCCCCTTCTGTCAACAACATGATCATCACGAAGTTATTAAAGTTGAACGCAAAGGTCGCAATGAGCAGAGGCGTTAGCGGTCGGATCATCAAAGGAAAGGTGATGTGAACAAAATTCTTAATTGGTCCTGCACCGTCAATTGCTGATGCTTCGTAGAGGTCATCAGGAATGGCTTTCAAAAGCCCCATACAAAGAATCATCATGTACGGAAAGCCCAGCCAGGTGTTCACTGTAAGAACCATTACTTTTGCAAGAAACGGATCCGAGAACCAACTTGGACTGATTCCAAACAATGCGTTCAGTACCAGGTTAATTTCACCAAAACTCTGGTTAAACAGCCCCTTGAAAATCAGAATTGAGATAAAAGACGGTACCGCATAAGGAAGAATGAGCATCACTCGGTAGATAGCTCTTCCTTTCAGTGCCTCCCATTGAACGACACTCGCAAGCACCAATCCGATCATCAAAGTAAATACAACCGTGCACACCGAGAAAACAATGGTCCAGATGAAGATACCTATAAATGGTTCTTTTATCCCCTCATCTTTCCAGACACGTTCAAAGTTGGCAGCTCCTATGGTCACAATGAATCCGGGCGATACGGGGTCTCCTTCATATTCTCCGTTCTCATACGGCTGATAATAACCAATATCGAAATTAGGTTTGTAAGTCAGTTGATTTTCGTTGTTGTGAAGTGATTCTCCATCTTCAAGTAACGAATATCTTGGCGCTACTGACCCCATTTTTCTCAGACCATTCATGGTCAAAGAAGCACCATCTGGCGCATTAAACGTTAGGTCAGATAGCGTTTTTCTGTGCTTGATGACCGTTTTAATCTTCTCTTTAGTGCCTTGTAACTGTTCAGTGGGCTCCAGTTGAATGGCTTGTGCTGGCGGCTGTGTGAAATCTATAGCCGGAGAGGCTAACCAGTTATCACCTTGTTTAACGTATATCCGGTAACTACTGTCAGTTGAATGCAATTGAAAAGGATAGCTCTCACCACTTTGAAAGGTTTGTGCCAAAAGCACCGACTGAGCTCTTTCGAAGGATAGCTGGTTCTTTGCACTGTAGTTTGTAAAAGCCAAGCCTATGGTATAAACCAGTGGGAAAATGATGAACAAAATCATCCCGGCAATTCCGGGATAAATGTAGCGATGAGCGTAAGCTTTTCTGTTGCTAAAAATGGCGACGGCGAGTGCTGTTAAAACAACGGTTAATATAGCGAACGCAAACTCACCCTGAGCGTACATCAAGACACTTGCGTAACCATTAAGCAAGGATACAGCAAGCAGAGTCAGCCACTTAACTGCTGAACCTTTTGTAGAAGAGGAAGGAGAAGCCGGTTCTTTGAAGTGTCCGGCGCTCGACACTGACTGCATATTAGCACCTGCAAAAAAACAAATAATGAGGTCTGCTGACCTGAGTCACCGTGATCATGGAATAAGATCAAGTCAGTAATGGTAAAGACGGTACACCCTAATACCTGAGTGTACCGCCATTTAGATCTACTTGGTCATTTGCTTTTCTGCATCACTTAACGCGGACTCAACGCTCTGGCGACCATCGACGATGTTGATCACAGCATTTTTAGCCGAGCTCCAGAATGCGTTCATTTGAGGGATATTTGGCATCACCTCACCATTTTGTGCGTTTGTCATGGTAGCCGCGATTCGTTTATCTGCAGCAATTTCCTGCTGGAAGGAATTCAAAGCAACAGCACCAAGCGGTTTGTCATCGTTAACTGTGCGTAGCCCTTCGTTGGTCAGTAAGTAGCTCTCAATAAACTCAACAGCCAGATCTTTATTTGGAGACGCCGTACTGATTCCTGCTGTTAAGACACCGACAAATGGCTTAGATGGCTGACCGTTAAATTTAGGTAGGGTTGCAACACCATAGTTGATACCAGATTTTTCAATGTTACCCCAAGCCCAAGGACCATTAATTGTCATCGCAACGTTGCCCTTGTTGAATTCAGATTCTGATACGGAGTAATCCATGTCAGGAGAAATCACGCCTTTATCAGCAAGAGACTTCACAAATTTCATGGCTGCAGCAACGCCGTCTTTATTGATACCAGCATTCTTAACGTCATAACCACCAGCCTTGGTCTTAAACGCGTATCCTCCATCTGCCGCCATCAAAGGCCAGGTAAAATACGGTTCTTTCAGGTTCCACATAATGGCAGACTTGCCTTCTTTCTTAAGCTTGGTATTGATGGCTTCAACTTCTTCCCAGTTTTTTGGAGGCGCTGGCAACAAGTCCTTATTGTAAATCAGTGATAAAGATTCAACTGCGACAGGATAACCAATGAATTTGCCTTTGTAGGTAACCGCATCCCATGCAAAATCAACGATGCCTTCTTTGATCTCTTTCGAAGGGTTCACTTCCACTAATAGACCCGACTCCGCATAACCACCAAATCGGTCGTGTGCCCAGAACACAATGTCCGGACCATCGCCGGTTGAGGCCGTTTGAGGAAACTTATCCTGCAAAGAATCAGGGTGAGCTACCGTCACTTTGATTCCAGTATCTTCTTCGAAGCGCTTCCCAACTTCAGCCAGACCGTTATACCCTTTGTCGCCGTTAATCCAGATGGTTAACTGACCTTCTTCAATCGCGGCATACGCTGGCAAAGTTCCGATAGAGGCAAGAGTGCAAAGTGCAATCGCACGAATGGGAGCTTTCATATTGTTATCCTTTTTAATATGTAGGGTGCAAGGCTAATACTGCGTTACCTCCAATGAAACATCATCATCCTAATCACTACGCCTTCAGCGCCGTATTACACTTTCGTGATCAATTTGGAGTTTATATGAAGATTAAGATCACAAAATATGACGTTAGTGTGACTAGCCCCAAGAAGTCTCAGGTGGGGAAAGCCTTCCGTTGATAACTAATTGGAGCGTACTCCTCCCCACCTACTCCCCCTGTCCACCTTTAAATCAGGAGGATCTTTTTCTATGCCTGTTCGGGCAATATACCCAGACAGTGCGAGAATCGGCTAGAATAGCTGGAAATACCGACAGATAGAATTATCCCTATAGTTCAAAGATTTACAAGAAAGGAAAGCAGTATGGCAAGCGTAACGCTTAAGAATGTATCCAAAGCCTATGGCGATACTTTAATTTCAAAGAACATTGACTTGGATATAGAACAAGGCGAGTTTGTCGTATTTGTTGGTCCATCGGGTTGCGGAAAATCAACGTTATTGAGGTGTATCGCGGGTCTTGAAGATATCACATCTGGTGATCTGTTCATTGGTGATACTCGGATGAATAACGTTGAACCCTCCAAACGTGGAGTGGGTATGGTTTTCCAGTCTTATGCGCTCTATCCTCATTTAAACCTATACGACAATATGTCTTTTGGCCTGAAGTTGGCAAAGGCAGATAAGGGAGAAATAAAAGAGCGCGTAACCAAAGCCGCCGACATACTTCAGCTTAGCCATTTGCTGGAAAGACAGCCGAAAGCCCTTTCCGGAGGACAACGTCAGCGTGTTGCGATTGGTCGAACTTTAGTTTCGCAGCCAGATGTGTTTTTGCTAGACGAACCCTTATCCAACTTAGATGCGGCTTTACGAGTCCAGATGCGCAGCGAAATCACCAAACTGCAAAAACAGCTGGGTTGCACCATGATCTACGTTACGCACGATCAAGTCGAAGCCATGACAATGGCCGATAAAATCGTTGTACTGGATGCAGGTTACGTTTCGCAGGTAGGTAGACCACTAGAACTGTATCACTACCCTCATAACCAGTTTGTCGCCGGTTTTATCGGATCGCCTAAAATGAACTTCATAGATGTACGAGTCGAAAAAGCCGAATCAGAACGTGTTCTTGTTCAGGCTTCACAAGACCAGACATTCTGGGTTCAAGTTGATGGTTCTGAACTGGTAGGTGGAGAACAGATGGTATTGGGAATAAGACCAGAGCACCTTACCGACGCTGAAGAATCTGAAGTGCAACTCGGTGGCATTGTTCATGTTGTAGAAAAGCTAGGGAACGAAACGCAAGTTTATCTGACTCTTGATCATTCCGGCTCCGAGTTCATTTACCGAGCGCCAGACACAATCGAAGTCGAAACAGAGATGTATTTTAACGTCGGCATCGCTCCGCACCGCTGTCATCTGTTCTATAAAGATGGCAAAGCCTGTAAACGGTTGTTTAGAGAGAAAGGCATATAAAAAAACAGAGCCCGCTTTTGGGCTCTGTTTTTTTGAACAAAGATCAGTTGATACCATCTGTCCACTTTATGCGTTCAAACACCTCTTTGTGAAGGGTCTGATTGGACTGCTCTAAGTGCAGAATAAGTGATTCAATCTTCTCAACCCAGGTTTCTTCATGCAGGTCATCAACCATCGCTTCTCTGCTTCGCAAGCTTTCGGGCTTGTCTTCATTGTCTGCCATACTCTCGCTCCCCCAGCGGACTTCCTATAGAAAAGCGTAGACCATATATACTCAAGTATCCTCAAGATACTTGCTTCGGCGAGAATTAAATTAGTTAAACCAGCTCTTCCTGGCTGATGTTTTCCTTTGCCCAAATAAGAGCCTGAAGTCGATTCTTTGCATGAATTTTCTTAAATAGATTATGGAGATGAGTTTTCACCGTATTCTCACTAACAAAAAGCTTATCTGCAATTTCTGTGTTGGTCGCACCTTTCGCTAAGTGGCGAATAATTTGCTGTTCGCGCCGTGTGAGCTTTGAATAAAGGTCGTTTGTGGTATTGGTCTGACGCTGGCGATAATAAACGATGTATTCCTGAGCGAGCTTGCGGCTCAACCACATATCGCCATTCTGAATAGCATTAATACCTTTTGATAAGGTGTCTATTGAATCGTCTAAATAAAAAACACCGACCAGATTTGGCCAATTCATCAGCGATTTGTATTCCAATTCCTTTTCACAATTCAGCAATACCTCTTGGCATTGAGGGAAATGTCGCTTTTTATATTTCAGGTACTTGGATAAGAATTCATCACAAATTACGCTCATGTCAATGACAACGAAGCTATCAGAAGGGAGAGAAAGATGAATATCTTCGTTTTCCAATATCGACTTTAATTGAAGCGTTTCCATATAAATATGGAGAGATTCTTCCAAAGATCGCTGAAGCAGCTGCGATTGCATTGTGTTATTTGTTATTAGGGTAAACACAACGGTGTTCCTTATATTTATTATGCCAATCTGATTGAGCTCTATACGTTATTAATATATTTTTCGTTGTCAAGGCACGCACTTCAAATACAACAGAATGCGTATCAATAGCCTATCTAACCAATTGATTCAAAAGAAATCTCACAATTGAGACAATCTTAATCTTTTATTTGAGAATTCTGTTTGCTTAATTTTATCGAATGGAGAACTCAATAATAAAGTGAGTAATATCACTAAGTGTGTGTATTTATTTGCGACTGAATCACGCCAAACTTTTTATTTTGGCGCACATCTTCTTGTAAAATAAATAAGGTTTACAAACTACTGCCCGATTAAATTATATTGATATGTATCTCAATAATCATTGTCAAAAATTTCGAATGAGTGATGTCGCTTCCGACAGAAAAGCCAGTACCGAATTTAAGGTCTTGTTTACTAGGCAATAAAAAAGCGCCCCTTACAGGCGCTTTGATGTCTTATATGATCTCTAATAAAAGAAATTTAGTGAATTGGGGTGGCACCCTTCTCAGCAAATTTCCCAAAATATTCTTCCATGATTTCAGGAGTCAACTCTCCGCGGGCTTCCAGTTCTTTCAGTTTTGCCACGATCTCACGCTGCTCTTCAATAGAAGGTAGCTTCACTTCTGGCTCACTGTTCATCTCTTCTGAGATGGCTTCTAGTTCTTTTTCAAAATCACTCATAACGCTTTACCTTACAAAATCACTTCCGTAATTTTATACTCAAGTTGCCTTAAGATTCCAGTTTCGGCACATGAACCAGAAGAAACGAGGCACAACCAGTGCCTCAGAATCTTAAAGTTTAAAGTTACCCACCATCGCGTCCAGTCGTTTAGAGAGTGACTGAAGCTCGGCACTGGCATCAGCCAACTCTTGCGCTGTATTCGTTGTCAGCTCATTGATGGAATTGATTTCCTCAATGTTCTCGTTAATGGTATGCACCACGGTAGACTGCTCTTCTGTCGCCGTTGCAACCTGAGTATTTCTGTCTGAAATATCGCTGATGCTTTCAGAAATTAATCCCAGAACTTCCACAGCCTGATCGGTAGATTCTACCCCTTCCATGGTCACCGCCTGTCCGGCTTCCATTGCAGATACTGCATCTTGTGCGTCGGCCTGAAGCTGATTGATCATCTTCTGGATTTCTTCTGTTGAATCCGCAGTGCGGCTTGCCAGGTTTCGTACTTCGTCTGCTACAACAGCAAATCCACGACCTTGCTCACCTGCGCGCGCTGCTTCGATTGCGGCGTTCAATGCCAGTAAGTTTGTTTGCTCTGAAATGTCTCGAATCACATCCAGGATAGAACCAATGTCCTGTGTCGTGCCTGCCAGTTTCTGTACAACACCACCAATGTGCTCAATGTCCGATGCTAAGCGGCTGATTGCGTCTTTGGCACGGAAAACAACGCCACGACCATCTTCAGTGTTTGATTCAGCGCCACTTGCGGTCTCTGCGGCTGTTGCTGCATTTGAAGCGATCTCACTGATGGTAGCGCCCATCTCATTGATCGCCGTCACCACCTGAATGGTCTGATCGCGCTGATTCTGACTGTTGTCATGGGTAATGTGCGATTTCTCGGCGACACCCTCTGCCGCAATCTGAAGCGCATTACTGGTTTCAGCCACTTCTTTTACAGAATTATGGATTTTTTCAATGAACCCGTTAAAGCCCTGAGACAGCTTCGCGATTTCATCCTTACCATTAATTTCAATACGCTGAGCCAAATCGCCGTCACCTTCACCTAGCTGACGGAAACGCTCTGCTATCACATTAATAGGCTTAGTAATGCTGCCCGCCAGAATCAGGCTTAATGCTACGAAGATCAGCGCAACGACTAGCGTCGTAATCATCATCTTCTGTGCTGTGGAATCAAGTTCCGCAAATACTTCATCTACCGGCACCTGCGCGACGATAAACCAGTCCATTGAAGGTACGTACTGGCTAACAACAAAAACGTCTACACCGTCGTATTGAGAGCGAACAATGTTATAGCCAGATTTATTCAGTAGTTGAGAAGCTTCAGAACCGTAGATTCCAGAAAGGTTGGTATTGGTTTTCGAAGATTGCTTGTGAATCTGAACCTTACCCTGAGAGTCAGTCAGAAAGACAAAACCGGACTGTTCAATCTGGAAACTGTTAAGAAGAGAAACCATGTCGTTCAGAGACTTAGATAAGCCAGACATGGTTTTACCACTGGTGATCTGATAGTTGGCAAACATTTTCACTTCGCCATTTGCTTCAGTAAACACGCTCACCATGGTTTCCTGGCCGGAAGAAGTAAACCCGAAGAACCAGCCATCCTGTTGACGGTTTAACTGACGCAGGAACCCATTCTGGTTCCAGTAATACGCGGATTCACGGTTTGCAACCGACGCGTCATTCAAATTGTACTGAGCGCGAACATTATTTAATTGTTCTACCAGCATTTTTTCTGTTGCCGGATCGCGGTCTGTTGTACTGACTGCCTGTTGAATGAATGTGTTGTTAGCAATCTGCTCAGCAGCGTTAAGAAGCTGAGAGACTTCCTGGTCCACTTCAGAGCTGACTAGGTTCAGCATGGAAGGAAGTTCAATTTGAACTAGGCGATGTTCTAATACATCACGTGCTTGGTTTTGAGCCATAAAGCCAACGATACTGGTAGAAGCTAGCACTGCGAAAGCCATACCAATAACGATCTTTTGTTTAATGCTCATAGAGAGAGAGCCGATCATAAGATTTGCCTTATTTAAAACTAGGGGTAGGAGGAGTCTTCAACGTTCTTTTTTTGTCAATCAAAGTTAGGCTGAAGTAGGTAACAGTTTGTAACGTATCGGCAGATTATACAGAACCTTTACTGACATTTTTACAATTTACTTGTAAGCGTTTTATGAATCGATGCCTTTAATCTTGATTTTTCTAAACGAACCAATATCTTGTTGCTGAACTTTTTTCATTTTTGTTAGTCGGATTTGTCGACAAAGTTGTTAACTGGAGCCCTTTTAGACATGCAAATGAACTTATTTCAGCAATTGCAGGCACATTTAAATTCGCAAGTCATTGGTCAAAATGAGCTGATTAAGCAAATACTTGTTGCATTACTGGCAGATGGTCACATTTTGGTTGAAGGACCACCCGGTCTTGCCAAAACCAGAGCAGTAAAGTGCCTGGCAGACTGCATTGAAAGCGACTTCCACCGAGTTCAGTTCACCCCTGATTTGTTGCCAGCGGACTTAACCGGAACCGATATCTATCGCCCGGAAACAGGCACGTTTAGTTTCCAGAAGGGTCCTATTTTTCATTCCTTAATTCTGGCTGATGAAATCAACCGTGCTCCTGCAAAAGTACAAGCAGCAATGCTTGAAGCCATGGCGGAAGGTCAGGTCACTGCTGGCAGTAAAACCTACGCTCTGCCTGATTTGTTCCTGGTAATTGCTACGCAAAACCCGATTGAGCAGGAAGGCACCTATCCATTGCCAGAAGCGCAACTTGACCGATTCCTGCTTCACCTTGAAGTGGATTACCCGGATGCCGAGAGCGAACTGGCTATTTTGCGTCTGAACCGAGGTGAAGCGCTAAATCATGATACCGCTCAGCCTGTTAAGATCAGTCAGGCAGACATCTTTGCAGCCCGAAATGACGCTCTGTCGCTGCACATGG
Organism: Vibrio nigripulchritudo ATCC 27043; assembly: GCF_000222685.1. Classification (GTDB taxonomy): domain Bacteria; phylum Pseudomonadota; class Gammaproteobacteria; order Enterobacterales; family Vibrionaceae; genus Vibrio; species Vibrio nigripulchritudo. Next base: position 10,144 of record NZ_AFWJ01000037.1, read on the forward strand.
ATGAGTCTATCGAGCAATACATCATTCGTTTGATCATGGCGACAAGGCAGCCAGAGACTTACAGCGAAGAACTTGCCAACTGGCTTGAAATGGGGGTGAGCCCTCGCGCAACGATCGCGCTTGATCGCGCAGCCAGAGCGCACGCCTGGTTAAGTGGTCGCGATTTTGTTACGCCGGAGGATGTTCAGGTGATGGCTTACCCTGTACTCCGCCACCGAATGCTGCTGAGTTACTCGGCTCAGGCACAAGGCATCACAGCGAATCACGCGGTGAAAACCTTACTCTCTTTGGTTGGCAGCGCGTAGGGGGAACCATGTCGCAATTGCCACCTTATGCCAATGGTGCATTTCTTTCTATTGAAGAACTGCTCTACTACAAAAGCCAGACCTGCAAATGGCTTCCTCCAGCCAAAAGCTTGTGGTCACAACTAAGCGGAAGCCATCAAAGCCGGGCGAAAGGGCGAGGAATGAACTTCGCCGAAGTCAGACAATATCAGGCTGGCGATGACATTCGCTCTATCGACTGGCGGGTAACGGCACGTACAGGAAAAGTACACACCAAACTTTTCGAAGAGGAAAGAGAGCAGCCTGTCATCCTGTTTATTGACCTGAGCAGCAGTATGCGTTTCGGCTCTTCCCTCCTTTTAAAGTCTGTGCAGGCTGCACATCTTGCAAGCCTGATTGGCTGGCTTTCGGTTCAAAGCGGCGACCGCCTGGGCGCCGTGATTTCTGATGGTCATAAGATGATTGATATCAAGCCAGCCGCCCGTGCGAAAGGGGTTCTGAATGTATTGGATTCGCTGATCAATACACATAATGAATCGTTGCAGTCAACCGAAGAGAAACGTGAAGGGCTTGGATGGACAACCTCGCTGGAAGCACTGCATCGCTTGTGCCCAAAGGGCAGCGATATCGTCTTACTGAGCGATTTCCTCTCGTTTGAAGACGATAAATTTGTTCGTCTGAGTCAAATCGTTCAGCACAACCGCATCCGGGCGATTCAGATCTTTGACCCGTTGGAACAAGGCGTCACTCACTACAAGGGGCAAAACGCCGTTAGCGATGGCAGGCGTAGTCGGTGGGTCGATTTTTCATCTTCCAAAACCAAACAAAGTTTTCAGCAAGATTTTGAGTCCCGCTCAGAAAAACTGAAATCAGGCTTTAACAAGTTAGGCATCCATTTCAGCCACATTTCATGTGGGGAAAGCCTAATGGAACAACTACACAGAGGTTAGAATGCAAGGCAGTACTCAATCTCTTCCTCTGGCACCCATTCATCTTCCTCAGGAACCCGGCATCTGGCCTCTTGCCTGGGGATGGTGGGCGCTCATTGCGGCTGTTGTTATCGCATTAGTGCTCGGTGTCTATTTCTTTCAAAAGTACCAGAAAAAAGTCCGTGCAAAGCGCGAAGCACTTAAACAAATTAAAAATATTACATCGGCGTCTGAATCCATGAATATCGTCAGACAAGCTGCGCTCAGCTATTTCCCCCGAGAGCAGGTCGCACCGCTCACTGGAGAGGCTTGGTACGAGTTTTTGGATGCGCAAAACGGTCAGTCTCGCTTTGCGGAAAAATCAGAACAATGGAACAACGCACTCTATGCCTCTGCAGAGCCTTCTCAGGAACTATTAAAGGAAGCAGAACAGTGGATCAAACAGGCATTGCCTCCTCGTTCTAAAGTGAATTTGAAGAAGGTGGAGTCATGATTGATTTTGAATGGCTTTGGGCATTTTTGCTTTTGCCTCTACCTGCTCTGATTTACTTTATAGCCCCTAAAGCGCAGGAACCTCAGGCAATCCAGCTACCCAGCGTGCCGGATACCCAGTTAGGTAATACGCCCAATCGAAGCGGTCAGCGGATCCTTTTACTGCTCATGTGGTTGGGTATTGTAACTGCCACTGCGCGCCCTGTCTGGCTTGGCGACCCCGTCGAATATTTCCCTGAACATCGCGACATGATGTTGGTTGTGGATCTTTCTTACTCAATGAGCCAGGAAGACATGCAGAAAGGTGGGGACTACATCGATCGTCTGAGTGCGGTAAAGCAAGTGGTGGGAGACTTCGTCACCAAGCGAAAAGGCGATCGCTTAGGTCTGGTTCTGTTTGCCGATCATGCTTATCTGCAAACGCCTCTCACCCTCGACAGACAAGCGGTAAAGTCGCAATTGGATCGTACTGTACTTAAGTTGATAGGCACAAAAACGGCTATTGGTGATGGAATTGGTTTAGCCACGAAAACCTTCATTGATAGCGACGCCCCACAACGGGTGATGGTAATGCTGAGTGATGGCAGTAATACCGCCGGTTTGATCGACCCTATTGAAGCGGCAAACATCGCCAAAGAGTACAACGCGACCATCTACACCGTGGGTGTGGGTGCGGGCGAAATGGTGGTGAAAGACTTCTTGTTTGAACGTGTGGTCAACACAGCAGAAGATCTGGATGAAAAAACGCTGATCCAGATTGCCGACATGACGGGCGGGCAATACTTTCGGGCGAGAGACAGTCAGGAACTGGCAACCATTTACGATACCATCAATGCATTAGAACCCGTCTCCAGTGCCAGCCAGACATGGCGACCACGAGCAGAATGGTTTTGGCTGCCTCTGATTTTTTCTCTGTTCATTTCACTGGTTCTCGCAACGCTAAGGAGAAACCATGGCTGATTTCCAACTGATGAACCCACTATGGCTACTCGGTATTTTACCTGCCCTTGCGATTGCATTATGGCTAAAAGCGGGTTCTGGTTCAAAAGGACTTATCGCCTCACACCTGGCTCAGGCATTGGGTGTAAATCAAAAAAGAAAACACTATTTTCATCTGTTCTGGCTCGGATTCTGGATCGTGAGTTGTATCGCCCTTTCCGGGCCTAGCTTCGAAAAGCAAACGCGACCGGCATTCAATGTCAGCCACTCCCGAGTGCTGGTTTTGGATATGTCGCGCTCTTTGTATGCAAACGACATCAAGCCAAACCGATTGCAGCAATTGAAATTCAAAGCGCTGGACTTACTTCCACTATGGACGGAAGGCAGCACAGGCTTAGTCGCATTTGCTGGAGGGGCATACACCATTAGCCCATTAACCACAGACAGCAGTACACTTGCCAGCCTGATTCCAGACCTTTCTCCTGAAATCATGCCAACGCAAGGAAGTAATGTCACAGCTGCCGTCCAGTTGGCGGTTCAGTTGATGTCGGATGCGGGGCATCAGGCGGGTGACATCGTACTGCTCGCTGATGAAATTTCTCAGCGTCAGCAAGAAGACATCACAGAGATTCTGGGTGAAAAATGGCGTCTTTCTGCCATCGCAGTCGGAACTGAGCAAGGTGCGCCTATTCAGCTTCCAGGAGGCGAACTGCTTAAATCCGCCAGTGGCAACACGGTTATCGCAAAAACGGACTTTTCTGGTTTCCGGAATCTGGCTCGTCAGACTGGTGGGGTGTTTTCAACACTCAGAGGCGACGGTAAAGACGTGGAAGCCATTGCCCGACTCTCTGTTAATGCCTCTGAAGCGCAGGAAGAACTTGGGCAGGAAGTGAGCGACAGAATCAACAATGGCTACTGGCTGTTGCCTGTATTGGTATTGGCTAGCCTGTTTCTGTTCCGCAAAGGACTCATATTCTCCCTGTTAATCTTTGTTTTACCTCAACCAATTCCGGCAGAAGCTGCGCCATTCCAAACAGACGATCAGGCAGCG
>NZ_AFWJ01000036.1 GCF_000222685.1 Vibrio nigripulchritudo ATCC 27043
GTCCAGAGCACAAAATTCCACTGACGGCACAAACCATCAGCCAGATGGTAGACAAAGTATTGGAGTTACCAGAAGGCAGCAAGATGATGCTTCTGGCTCCCATTGTGAAAGAGCGTAAAGGGGAGCACGTAAAAACGCTTGAAAACCTCGCTGCACAAGGTTTTATTCGCGCCCGCATTGATGGTGAAACCTGTGACCTGTCTGATCCACCGACATTAGAGCTCCACAAAAAACACACCATCGAAGTGGTCGTAGACCGATTTAAAGTGCGTGGTGACCTACAACAACGCCTAGCAGAGTCATTTGAAACCGCACTGGAGCTTTCTGGTGGTATCGCCGCAGTCTGCGATATGGATGATCCGAGCAAGGAAGACATCATCTTCTCAGCTAACTTTGCTTGCCCTAAATGTGGCTACAGCATGCAGGAGCTTGAACCAAGACTGTTCTCATTTAACAACCCTGCAGGTGCCTGCCCGACCTGTGATGGTTTAGGTGTGCAGCAATTCTTCGACCCAGACAGAATCATTGTGGATGAATCTTTAAGTCTGGCTGATGGTGCGATTCGCGGCTGGGACAGAAAGAATTACTACTACTATCAGATGCTTGGTTCTGTGGCCTCGCACTACGATTTCAGTCTGGAAACGCCTTTCAATAAGCTATCGAAAAAACACCAGGATGTGGTGCTAAGAGGCTCAGGTCGAACTCAGATCGAATTTACCTACATTAATGATCGCGGTGATAGTCGCACCAAAAAGCATCCGTTTGAGGGGATACTCAATACACTAGAAAGACGCTACAGAGACACAGAATCTAACTCAGTACGAGAAGAACTATCGAAGTACATTTCAACCAAGTCGTGTGGAACCTGTGGTGGAACCCGACTTCGAACTGAAGCGCGTAACGTCTTCATTGAAGATACCCCCTTACCCGCCATTGCGGATATGAGCATCAGCGATGCAATGGGCTTTTTCAACAGCCTGAAACTGACTGGTCAGAAAGCCAAAATTGCAGAAAAGGTCATGAAGGAAATCAATGATCGCCTTCATTTCCTGGTTAACGTCGGGCTCAATTACCTGAATTTGTCTCGCAGTGCAGAAACGCTTTCGGGTGGTGAAGCGCAGCGTATTCGACTCGCTAGCCAGATTGGTGCGGGTCTTGTTGGGGTGATGTATGTCTTGGACGAACCGTCTATCGGTCTCCACCAGCGCGACAATGAGAGGCTGCTGAAAACTCTGACGCATCTTCGCGATCTGGGTAACACAGTTTTGGTGGTAGAACATGACGAAGATGCGATTCGATGCGCCGACTATATTATCGATATTGGTCCGGGAGCGGGAGTTCATGGTGGTGAAGTGGTCGCAGAAGGCGATATGCAAGCCATTTTGGATAACCCAGACTCGTTAACGGGTCAGTATTTGAGTGGTGTAAAAGCCATTGAAGTACCCAAAGAGCGTACGCCGATGGATCCAAAGAAGGTAGTCGAACTCATTGGAGCTACTGGAAACAACCTGAAAAATGTCGACCTTACTATTCCTGTTGGTCTGTTCAGCTGTATTACTGGTGTTTCAGGTTCAGGTAAATCCACTTTGATCAACGACACTTTCTACAAGATTGCACAAACCCAACTGAACGGTGCCAGCATTGCGACTCCTTCACCCTATAAAAAGATTGTTGGTCTTGAGCATTTCGATAAAGTAATCGATATCGATCAAAGCCCGATCGGCAGAACACCTCGCTCTAACCCAGCGACCTATACCGGTATTTTCACCCCGATTCGCGAATTATTTGCAGGTACTCAGGAGTCGCGCTCTCGCGGTTATAAACCAGGACGATTTAGCTTTAATGTTCGTGGCGGACGCTGTGAAGCTTGTCAGGGTGATGGGGTGATAAAAGTGGAAATGCACTTCCTTCCAGACGTGTATGTACCTTGTGATGTCTGCTCAGGTAAGCGATACAACCGTGAAACTCTGGAAGTACGCTACAAAGGAAAAACGATCGATGAAGTACTGGAGATGACGGTAGAAGATGCGCGAGAATTCTTTGACCCTGTCCCCGTCATCGCCAGAAAACTCCAGACTCTGATGGATGTCGGATTGTCTTACATTCGATTAGGTCAGGCTGCCACCACTCTTTCTGGTGGTGAAGCTCAACGTGTGAAGCTAGCACGTGAGCTGTCCAAACGCGATACGGGGAAAACGCTGTACATTCTTGATGAGCCGACCACTGGTCTGCACTTCCATGATATTCAGCAACTGCTGACTGTTTTGCATCGCCTAAGAGACCACGGCAATACGGTGGTAGTTATCGAACACAACCTGGACGTGGTAAAAACCGCGGACTGGATTGTCGATTTAGGACCGGAAGGTGGACAAGGCGGTGGTGAAATCATTGCGCAAGGAACTCCAGAGGAGGTCGCAAAAGTTAAAGGCTCTCATACCGCGCGCTTCTTAAAACCTATGCTTTAAAGTAAAAAGTGATAGTATCGTTCAGCGGTCTGGGGGCAGACCGTTGAATTTTATAGAGGAAGCATTTAAATATGGCAACTTTGCTTGTTAAAGGTACTCAGCTCGAAGCCGACAAAATTCGTACCCCATTAAATCGAAAATTCCTCCTTGCCCTCGCAGTCACCTTCATCATCGCCATGAACTTTTTGATGGCTAACCCTGGCGGTTCTGGTTTAGCGCTATCATACAACCCTGCAACCTGGATTACCCTTTCTATCGCTTTGGCAATGGGGCTTTACCAAACATCAAACCGATTTCAAATCCGATATTCCAAAATGGGGGTAGTACTGCTGCTATGCAGTCTTGTTTTGTCGGCACCGCTCTTTTTCCCCAACACTGTATTAGAAGAATCAACGGGGCGAATTTTAGGTCTCTGGGCTGGGATTATCCTTTTCTTTAGCCTTCAGCAATTTCAGTTCAGCAACAAACAAAAACAGCGCTTACTCTGGTTTGTGCTCTTTGCCGCCGTTTTGCAGGTAGCCATTGGGTACATACAGTTTCTGGTATTAGAGCCGGGTAACATGTTTGGTTATCCTACTGAAGCCAACCGCCCCTATGGCATATTTCAACAGCCCAATGTATTCGCAAGCTTCATCGCAACCGGGCTAGTATTGTCGGGGTATCTTCTCGCCAGACAGCCTCAGAAATATCGCAGAAAATTCTGGCAACTTATCTTTCTGGCAACAGTACCTATGTTGTGTGTCTCTATGCTGGTTATTGTTGCCTCTCGCACTGCATGGCTTGGCGCGTCACTGGCTGTTCTGATGGTTTTACCCTACCTGATTCGATTTTCGACACCAAAGCGTGTTATCGCCTGGGTTGCGTCTATTGCAGTAGGCATTGCATTAGGTTTAACTGTACCTAAATTTGCCAGTTCCAATTTCGATAGCTTGTTACAAGATAAGAAAGATCTCCAAAGTTTAAGAGACATTCACTTCCCACAGGCCATTGATATGATTATTGAAAAGCCATTTACTGGTTATGGATATGGTCAATTTGAGTCCTCTTATCTCCTATACACGGCAAGACAACATCAACTGAATCCGCAATACCCCCCAGCAGTTCCAGCATTAGACCATCCACATAACGAGCTTATGCTTTGGGGAGTAGAAGGCGGCATAGTCGCGATTATCGCTATCTTATTGGCGGGGTTTTACGTCATTTACAAAGCCTCATCAGCTCGAAAAGGGACAAAATTGGCGATGCTGGCTTTGTTTGTTCCGATTGCAGTGCATACCCAGCTTGAATACCCGTTTTACCATTCTGCAATTCACTGGGTCACATTTGTCATATTGCTCTATTGGTTAGACCAACGCACTGCACGTTATAAAACCGTAAAATTCAGCGTAATCAGCAAAGTTACGTTGAGGGTGGCAAGTTTAGTCCTACCGCTCCTCACGCTTTTTTACATGGGGAGCACTTTGCATACCAACTATGTGCTAACAGAATTTGAAAAATCTCAGCCAAGAAATCCCGAGATATTAGACAGAGTAACCAATCCTGTTGCTTGGAAAGACAGATACGATTGGGACGTATACAGCACTTATTTAACCATAGGGTTATACACTGGAGATAAGTCTCTGATAGAGCCTTACATTGAATGGTCGCAGGACATCATTAAACGTAAACCAAGACCTGCTTTTTACAACAACCTTATTGTTGCCTATCGTGGAATGGGTAATGAAAGTAAAGCAACGCAGATTCAACAAGAAGCGCAATATCTGTTCCCTAAGCACGACTTCTCAAACGTCAGGTATTCCAAAGAATCCCAAGCAATTATAACCAATGAAGAGAAAGCCGCTGAATAAGCGGCTTTCCATCTAATCAAAGGGACTCTTCAAGGGCTTTTAAGCACAGAGCGACGTTTTCTTCCCTTGCCCCGTAACCCATCAGACCAATTCGCCAGGCTTTTCCAGCAAGAGCTCCGAGCCCAGCCCCAATTTCGAGATTGTAGTTTTCCAAAAGTTCAGCTCTGACCTTAGCTTCATCAATTCCATCTGGAACGTACACAGCATTCAATTGAGGAAGACGATAAGGTTCGTCCACGACAAACTGAATTCCCAGGTTTTCTAGACCTTTCTTCAGCTTATTGTGCATGGATTTATGTCGCTTCCAAGTATTCTCGAGCCCTTCATTCTTCAGCTTCAACAGGGATTCATGAAGCGCATACAAGCTGTTTACAGGCGCGGTGTGATGATAACTTCGCTTACCTTCTCCACTCCAGTACCCTAGTACCAGGCTTTGATCTAAGAACCAGCTTTGAACCGGTGCACTGCGCTCTGTAATTTTACTGATTGCCGCTGCGGAAAAGGTCAAAGGTGACAAACCGGGAATACAAGACAGACACTTCTGGCTCCCTGAATAAACGGCATCCAGCCCCCATTTATCGACATAAAGGGGAACACCACCTAAAGAAGTGACCGTATCTACGATAGTAAGCGCACCATGTTGTTTAGCAATTTTTGCCAAAGCTTCTGCATCGGAGCACGCCCCGGTTGACGTTTCAGCGTGAACAAAGGCAAGAATTTTGGCATCGGGATGTTGGTCGAATGCAGCCTGCACTTTCTGAACACTGACAGGTGTCCCCCACTCATCATCCACGACAACCGCATCACCACCACACCGGATAACGTTTTCTTTCATACGTTCTCCGAACACGCCATTGCGGCATACAATCACTTTATCACCCGGCTCAACCAAATTAACAAAGCAGGCTTCCATTCCGGCACTCCCCGGAGCAGAAATCGCAATGGTAAATTCATTCTCTGTCTGGAAGGCATATTTGAGCAGTTGTTTAAGCTCATCCATCATCTTTATGAATAAAGGATCCAAATGCCCAACCGTAGGTCGGCTGATGGCTTGCAAGACTTCAGGGTAAACGTCCGAAGGACCGGGACCCATTAAGATACGTCGTGGAGGATTAAAGCTTGTTATTGTCATAGTGCTCTCATTTTATCGTTATTGGATTTTCTACTGTTTAATTTTTACTCTAATGCATTCACTTTGTTAAGGTCGAGCGCTAAAAAGACGCTTTTTACAATGCTGATATCACAAAATAACAAATTCTCGGTTAAACATTGACATTTTCACCATAAAACCGTTCAATAAACGGGCTTTCTAGCAGAAGAGGAGCATTGCCCAGGCAGGTTTGGTGTGGAACCCCAATTCCAAGACACCTAACTCAGGGGGAGCAATGCCGAGATGACAATTCATTGCGGGTGAATTGAGCATCGGGCGAGCAGGTTGAATCCTGCCGACTGTCACCCTAGGTGAAGAGCTTCTGAGGTACGCATTCCTTTCTTTATGCTTTCCCTCTGCTCTACGAAATCTCTCTTCAACATCGGATGTTAGGTAATCGTTTTGATTGCCATGTCGTTATCTTTGGACGTTTTTTGGGAGACAGTGCTTTGAACGAGAACAAAGCCGCGAGCGCATTTAATGTAGCGAAATTTGGTGGAACCAGTGTGGCGAATTTTGAAGCCATGAGCCGCTGCAGTGCCATTATTGAAAATAACCCTGATACTCGTTTGGTGGTGAGTAGTGCCTGTTCAGGTGTTACCAATCTGCTTGTCGAACTGGCGAATGGTGTGGCAGATGCTGAGCATCGTCAGACCCTAGTTAAGCAGCTCGCTGATATTCATCATCAGATTTTAGATCAGCTAGCCGACCCGGCGGGGGCTGAGAAACAAGTACACGCCATTTTAGAAACCGTTGCCAGTGCCGCAGAAGCCGCATCGTTTCAGTCCAGTGACAAGCTGACTGATCACCTTGTTTCTTGTGGCGAGCTGATGTCGACTCATATTTTGACGCAGCTGATGCGCGAGCGTGGTGTTAATGCGGTTCGATTTGATATTCGCGATGTCATGCATACCGATTCCGTGCATGGTAAGGCGCAGCCAGAGCTAGAAGAAATATCTAAACTGGCAAAAGAAAAACTGGTACCTCTTTGCCAGCAACAAGTTGTCGTCACTCAAGGCTTTATTGGTTCTGATGAAGAAGGCAACACCACTACACTTGGTCGTGGTGGCAGTGACTACAGCGCTGCACTGATTGCCGAAGCGGTTGAAGCCGCAGGGTTAGAAATCTGGACTGACGTTCCTGGTATATACACCACAGATCCTCGTATTGCACCCAAAGCCAGCCCGATCCCTGAAATCAGCTTTAGCGAAGCTTCTGAGATGGCTAATTTTGGTGCGAAGATCCTTCACCCTTCAACACTGCTTCCTGCACTTCGTCATCAAATTCCAGTGTTTGTCGGTTCATCGAAAGCGCCCGAGAAAGGCGGCACATGGATTCGTCAACAGGTAGAAAGCGCACCTTTATTCCGCGCTCTGGCACTTCGTTGCAACCAGACGATGGTAACACTGCGTAGCCCGAACATGTTCCAGGCTTATGGCTTCTTAGCTGAAGTATTCCAAATCTTGGCTAAGCACAAAATCTCTGTTGATTTGATCACAACGTCAGAAGTCAGTGTGTCTCTGACACTGGATCAAACCAATACGGGAGGCGGTGCTCCTGAACTGCCATCAGAAGCAAAAAAAGAACTGGAAGAGCTGTGTACGGTAGAAGTAGAACACAACCTCTGCCTGGTTGCCCTGATTGGTAATAACATGAAAGAGAGCAAAGGCTACGCGAAGCAAGTTTTCAGTACGCTTGAAGACTTTAACCTTCGTATGATTTGTTACGGAGCCAGTGCCCATAACCTCTGCTTCTTGTTACACGAATCTGTATCGAAAAAAGCAGTCCAGGCACTTCACGAAGAGCTTTTCGAAAGATAACGCCTCAAAGAATAGTTTCCAAATATCAAAAAGGGTTGGCATCTGCCAACCCTTTTTATTTTCCCGGATAAAATCAGTTAAGGTTTGGACCCAGCCATTTCTCGGCTTCTTCCCACTCCCATCCTTTTCTCTCTGCGTAGTCTTTCGCCTGATCTTCCTGAATCTGTGCAATGGCAAAGTAACGTGAATCAGGGTGAGAGAAATACCAGCCAGACACAGAAGCACCCGGCCACATGGCATAGCTGGTTGTCAGCGACATATCGATGGTTTCTTCGACTTTGAGCATCTCCCACAAAGTGCCTTTCTCAGTATGTTCAGGACATGCAGGGTAGCCTGGCGCTGGTCGAATACCCTGATATTTCTCGCGAATCAGATCTTCGTTATCCAGATTTTCGTCTGCCGCATAACCCCAAATGTCTTTACGAACCTGCTCATGCAAGTATTCTGCAAAAGCTTCTGCTAAACGGTCTGCCACCGCTTGAATCATGATGGCATTGTAGTCATCACCCTGCGCTTTATAGGCATCAGCAAGTTCACGCTCACCAATACCACCAGTAACTGCAAAGGCACCAATCCAGTCTTTTTTGCCTGAAGATTTCGGCGCAATATAGTCTGAAAGGCAGTAGTTAAAACCTTTAGGCTTTTCAGTTTGCTGGCGCAAGTTATGTAAAACATGTGCTACTTCAGTGCGGCTCTCGTCCTTGTACACTTCGATGTCGTCGCCGACACTCGCTGCCGGGAATAGCGCACACATACCACGTGCTTTCAGTAAGCCTTCTTTTTCCACACGATCAAGCAAATCGTTCGCGTCTTTGAACAGGCGTTTTGCCTCTTCACCTACTTCTTCATGTTCGAGGATTTTTGGGTATTTACCCACAAGTGACCAAGTCATAAAGAATGGAGTCCAGTCGATGTATTTGCGCAGTGTTGCCACATCGAAATCGTCGTACACATGCACACCAGGTTTGACGGGGACGGGAGGCGTATAGTTTTCCCAGTCAATATCAACACAGTTAGAACGTGCCTTTTCAAGATTCACTGGCTTAGTGCGAGGTTTTTTACGGTTATGCTGGTCACGAACACGAACGTAGTCGGCATCCACCTTTTCAACAAAGGCTGGTCTCAACTCATCGGACAGCAAAGATGTACACACACCTACCGCTCGTGAAGCATTGTTCACATAGACCACTGGTTGGTGGTAGTTCTGCTCTATCTTCACAGCAGTATGAGCTTTTGAGGTTGTAGCACCGCCAATAAGGAGTGGAAGATCAAACCCTTGGCGCTCCATCTCTTTCGCTACATGAACCATTTCATCCAAAGAAGGGGTGATGAGGCCAGAAAGACCAATGATGTCGACATTCTCTTCTTTAGCGACTTTCAGGATCTGCTCACAAGGAACCATCACGCCTAGGTCGACAATTTCATAGTTGTTACACTGCAAAACTACGCCCACGATGTTTTTACCGATATCGTGAACATCTCCTTTTACGGTTGCCAGCAGGATCTTGCCGTTGGACGAACCCGCTTGCTTTTCTGCGTTGATGTACGGTTCTAAATGGGCAACTGCCTGTTTCATTACACGAGCTGATTTCACTACCTGAGGAAGGAACATCTTGCCCTCACCAAACAGGTCGCCAACCACGTTCATACCATCCATCAAAGGACCTTCAATCACTTCCAGTGGTTTGGAGGCTTTCTGACGCGCTTCTTCCGTATCATCAACAATAAACTCAGTGATACCTTTAACCAGTGCATGCTCAAGGCGTTTTTCTACTGGGTAAGTGCGCCATTCCAACGCAGAAGCATCGTCTTCTTTTCCGACGCCTTTTCCTGCGTATTCCGCGGCAATATCCAGTAAACGTTCTGTGCCATCATCACGGCGGTTTAGTACAACATCTTCCACTGCCTCACGAAGTTTGTCAGGTACGTTGTCGTAAATTTCTAGCTGACCAGCATTTACGATCCCCATGTCCATACCGTTTTTGAAGCAGTGGTACAGGAACACGGCGTGAATCGCCTCACGTACGTAGTTATTACCTCGGAAGGAGAAAGAAACGTTAGATACACCACCAGAGATCATCGCGTGTGGTAAATCTCGTTTGATGTCGCCAACAGCTTCGATAAAGTCGACAGCGTAGTTGTTGTGCTCTTCAATACCCGTCGCTACAGCGAAGATATTCGGGTCAAAAATGATGTCTTCTGGCGGGAAGCCAACTTCATCCACCAGAATCTTGTAGGCATTGGTACAGATCTCGAGTTTACGTTCACGAGTCTCTGCCTGCCCGACTTCGTCAAACGCCATCACCACGACAGCAGCACCGTATCGACGGATCAGCTTCGCTTGCTCAACAAACTTCTCTTTCCCCTCTTTCAAAGAGATAGAGTTAACAATGCCTTTACCCTGAATGCATTTAAGACCGGCTTCGATGACTTCCCACTTAGAAGAGTCAACCATAATTGGCACTTTAGATATCTCAGGCTCAGACGCACACAAGTTAAGGAAGCGGATCATGCAGGCTTCTGCATCCAGCATCCCTTCATCCATGTTGATGTCGATGATCTGTGCGCCGTTTTCTACCTGTTGACGGGCAACGTCGAGAGCTTCGTCGTACAACTCTTCTTTGATCAAGCGCTTAAAGCGAGCCGAACCCGTCACATTAGTACGCTCACCAACGTTAACGAACAATGTCTCTTTTTCGATGGTTAAAGGTTCAAGACCAGAAAGGCGACATGCTACTGGAATGTCAGGCAATGGACGGGGTTTTACACCTTTACAGACTAGCGTCATCTGACGAATGTGCTCGGGAGTGGTACCGCAACAACCACCAACTAGGTTTAGAAAACCAGAACGTGCCCATTCGCCAATGTGCTCCGCCATATCTTCTGGCGAAAGATCGTATTCACCAAAAGCATTGGGAAGCCCGGCATTAGGGTGCGCAGAAACGCTGCATTCAGAAATACGGGAAAGCTCTTCCACGTACTGACGAAGCTCATCGGGACCCAATGCACAGTTCAGACCGAAAGAAATCGGTTTTACGTGTCTTAAAGCATTGTAAAAAGCTTCGGTAGTTTGACCGGAGAGCGTACGCCCGGAAGCATCGGTAATGGTACCTGAAATCATTACTGGCAGCTCAACGCCTAGCTCTTCAAATACCGATTCAACCGCGAAGGCACACGCTTTTGCATTCAAAGTGTCGAATATGGTTTCGATAAGGATAAGATCAGAGCCGCCTCTGATAAGGGCGCGTGTGGACTCGGAATAAGCAACCACCAACTCATCGAAACTCACGTTTCGGTAACCCGGATCGTTCACATCTGGGGAAATAGAACAAGTACGGTTTGTTGGTCCCAGCACACCTGCAACATATCGAGGCTGGTCCGGTGTTTTTGCCGTCCACTCATCTGCTGCTGCTTTGGCTAAGCGAGCCGCTTCAAAATTGATCTCTTCGCTAAGGCTTTCCATATCATAGTCAGCCATCGCAATGGTCGTAGCGTTAAAGGTGTTGGTTTCAAGAATGTCTGCACCAGCTTCAAGGTACTGGCTGTGAATGTTCTTGATAAGCTCTGGTTGCGTTAAGACCAACAGGTCGTTGTTTCCTTTTAGGTCACAATGCCAATCAGAGAAACGTTTACCGCGGTAGTCCTCTTCTTCCAATTTGAGATCCTGAATCATGGTACCCATACCACCATCAATAAACAGGATTCTCTCGGATAATTGTTGTTCTATTTGTTGTCTTATATTGCTTCCAGCCACACTACAGCCTCATTCCTTATCTTTGCCCTCATCCTACCATACATCCAATAGAATTCTAGACGTCCAAACTGCTTAATTAGCCTTATGTCATTTGTATTTTTAGACCGATTAATTAGGTTAAAAAAGTATTTGATATTAGGAACAAGTCGGAGGAAAATTCGCCAACTACACATTTTGTTACATTTGGAACAAACAAGCTCATGTCCGTCTATTACACCCTGTGTTTTCTTTCTGCAGCGGCGATGCTAATCGCCTTTATAAACAGCAAGATAGGAAAAATGCAAACCACCATCGCCATTACCGCTGGCGCCTTGATTCTTTCTCTCTTTATCATCATAGCAGGTCAAAACGATTGGTTTCATTTGACCAAAGTAGCTGCAGTCACCATGACAACCATTAACTTTGAAGCTTTCCTGCTCAAAGGCGTTTTAGGTTTTCTGCTCTTTGCCGGTGGATTGGGTATCAAACTTCCAAACATGAAAGATCAGAAGTGGGAAATCACCGTTTTAGCGCTTGGTGCGACCTTGTTTTCAACGTTTTTCATTGGTGGTGTGCTGTACGGGTTTTGCCAAATAACCGGGATTCAGTTTGAGCTTGTTTACTGCCTGTTATTCGGTGCCCTAATCTCGCCGACTGACCCCATAGCCGTGCTTGCCATTGTTAAAAAGCTAGATGCTCCAAAACGTATATCTACCCAAATAGAGGGAGAATCTCTGTTTAATGATGGCTTTGGTTTAGTCATCTTTGTCACTCTATACACCATGGCATTTGGCACCGAAACACCAACCTTTACCAGTGTGTCACTTCTGTTCATTCAAGAAGCAATTGGCGGCATTGTTTATGGGTTTGCTCTGGGTCTGCTCTTTCATTACTTGATTAGCTCGACCAACGACCACTCCATGGAATTACTTCTGACGATTGGCATCCCTACTGCTGGTTACGCTTTTGCTGACGTCATTCATGTATCCGGACCTTTGGCAATGGTGGTATCTGGGATCATGATTGGTAACTGGACCCGCTTTATTGGTTTTTCAAAAGAAAGCGAAGAACACCTCGATCATTTTTGGGAACTCGTCGATGAATTCTTAAATGGCGTACTTTTCCTGTTAATCGGTATGTCGATGCTACTGTTTGAATTCCACCACGAAGACTGGATCTTGATGGCATTTGCGGTTCCACTTGTTCTGACTAGCCGATACCTGAGTGTTTGGCTGTCTTATCTGGGATTCAGACGCTATCGGAGCTATAACTCGTGGTCAGTTAAGATTCTCACATGGGGAGGGTTACGTGGAGGCTTAGCGCTGGCAATGGCGCTGTCTATCCCTCCGGGAATACTTGTTATCCCAGATAAGCTCATTGATGTGAAAGAGATTATCTTGGTAATGACCTATTCCGTTGTGGTGTTTTCTATTTTGATACAAGGCTCGACGATTACCCCGATGATTGAGAAAGCCAAAAAAGAAGAGGCTTAAAATGAACAAGGGCAGCTTGTGCTGCCCTTGTAAGTATTCAAATTTCTCAATCCTCGTCTTTGGTAAAGTTCGCTTCGGAGAAATGAGAAAGGTCGTATGGCGTCTGCTGGTAAACACAGTAGTTTAGCCAGTTTGAAAACAACAAATGACCATGGCTACGCCAGCTAGCATTTGGCTTATTATCAGGGTTGTTATTCGGGTAATAGTTCACCGGAATAGCAGGTTCCATTCCCTCACCAAGATCTCGAACGTATTCATTGTGAAGTGTGTGCGAGTCATATTCTGGATGACCCGTAACAAACACGTTTCGTTTGTCTTTTGTAGAAGCCAGATACACGCCTGCTACATCTGACGTAGCAAGAATATCCAAATCCGTGTGCTCTGAGAGGTACTCAGGCGAAAAGTCCGCATAGCGAGAATGAGGCGCAAGAAAAGTATCATCAAAGCCTCGAAGCACAGGATGATAAGGCTGAAGAATATGGTGGTTATAAACCCCTGATAACTTCTCTTTTCTGGTGCGTTTAGGAAGATTGTAAAGTAACTTCAGTCCTGCCTGAGCAGCCCAGCATACATAAAGCGTCGAAGTCACATGCTCCTTTGCCCAATTCATGATGGCTTGTAGATGCTCCCAATATATCACATCTTCAAACTGCACTAAGCCAAGTGGTGCTCCTGTAATAATCAAGCCATCAAAGTTTCTTTTCTTCACCATTTCAAATTGACGGTAAAAAGTATCCAGATGTTCAGTCGGCGTATTTTTACTTGGACGGTTATCGATACGAAGTAGCTCAACATCAATCTGAAGCGGACTGTTTGAAAGTAAACGAAGAAACTGAGTCTCCGTCTCAATTTTTTTTGGCATTAAGTTAAGGATCAGTACCTTAAGTGGACGGATTTCCTGAGTCGTTGCTCGTGATTCTGGCATCACGAAAATATTCTCTTCCCTTAATGTATCCAATGCGGGCAATTGATCAGGAATCTTAATGGGCATCTTACTTTCTCCCTAAAGCGGCTAGACGTCTATATGTCCAGACTATAACAGACGATACCGCATGTCGAGCAGAAACTCACCGCTGAAATAAAAGGTAAGGTGACTCTCTTTACCAAGCCGAATACCTAGCACAACCCTACGGTAAGACTGGCTTAGAAAGCGAAAAGTACGTCTAAGAGAAAAAATGTCAGCCTCTATTCGTACATCTATTAACTGATAAACACTAATTTCTACCGAGGCTTTGTAAAATAAGGGACAGGGAATCTAAGGACGTATTGCTGGATGAGGGTTCAAGTGGGATTCATTCGCCTATTGGGAGAATTAAATGACAAACACGAAAAAGCCCTAGCATTGTTGCTAGGGCTTCGTCTGAATAAATGGCGGAGTGGACGGGACTCGAACCCGCGACCCCCGGCGTGACAGGCCGGTATTCTAACCAACTGAACTACCACTCCGCAGTGGAATACCCGCTTATCATAAGCAGATGTTCAAATGT
>NZ_AFWJ01000035.1 GCF_000222685.1 Vibrio nigripulchritudo ATCC 27043
GTTATACCCCATTTGTTTTTCTAGGTTTTTGGGCTTGCATTAGTTGATTGTTCAACGCTCACTTTGGCTAGTTGCCAATCCACCTTGCGCGTAGTTTCAGGTTTCGAGCGGTTCAGCAAAAATCAAAGCTGGTCATTGAGTCCATCGTGTGTCTTTGGCATCTTTGTGGGGCGGTCAAGCCGCTTTGAATTGGGAGTATGGGCATAACAAAAACTTCAAACCGACAGCCAACGCGTGGCACTTTGGGTTTGCAGTGATTTAAGTGTTTACGGTGCAGTGCAGCGGCTTGATTTGTATGTTGTCTGCAGTTTAAGTTAAGCGTTATGAATTTAAAAGGAGGATGCAAATGAAGTCAGAACTTGAAGCATATAGAGAGCAAGTTGATTTGGTTCTATGCTGTTCTACAAAAGCTGATGCAAAACCGTATATAAGTAAAATGAACTTTTTTGCAGCACAATTATGCAGAAAAGCTGATCATTATACGTCTCAGAAAATTCAGAAAATTGCTGATTATGCTAGCCTAGCTGCGGGGCAAGCAAGAGATAGAGAAAGGCACATATCAAACTTGGAACAGGCTTGGTACATAGTTGAGAGCGAATTGTTAGCGCGTTTCGATGAAGAAAAAAATACATAACAAAAGCTTCAAACCGACAAACAACGCGTGGCACTTTTGGTTTGCGGTGATTTAGGT
The DNA here is from genome assembly GCF_000222685.1 of Vibrio nigripulchritudo ATCC 27043. GTDB lineage: Bacteria > Pseudomonadota > Gammaproteobacteria > Enterobacterales > Vibrionaceae > Vibrio > Vibrio nigripulchritudo. The sequence continues at coordinate 692 of NZ_AFWJ01000035.1, forward strand.
GTTTAAGGCGTAATGCAGCGGCTTGATTTGTGCGTTGTCTGCGGTTTAAGCTGGCGTTAGTACCTAGTTGAAATCAAAGATAAAAATTTCTAGTGGTAATGGGCTTTAAGGCTCTGCTTTACACCTGAAAGTCGGTGCAAATTAACCATTTTCATTGTACTAAACGTTCAACTTGCGTGGTCACACGTGCTGCACCCATTGCCAACGTAATTCTAGGTTGAGTTTGTGTGGTTTCATTGCTGTTTCGACTTTGTCGCAGTGTATTGAGGTTTCTTTGTTGTGGTTGTTGAGTTCTCAGAACGTATTCTTTGCAAACTCCAAGTGCTTTGGTTTTGGCAAGTCCAGTAGTTCATTCTTCGTCGCCAACTTACGGTTTTAGCGTGTTTTAAGTATGCAGCTGTCCGTTCTCATTTTAATGCATTGAGCCTTTAGTTTTGTGTATTACTTCAGTATCTTGGTGCTCAAAATGAGCATCGGCGCATTGTACTAACACATATGAGCCTTCCGCCTGTCAATAGGCAATAACATTCTATTGGCTGCGATAGCAGCCAATCCATCTCGAACAACAAAGTCATCTACTTCGTTTTGTCATTTCGGTCATTAAGCATGGCTTACGACAAACACATATAGAGGCTCTCTTATTGCGGTCTCACCGCAGCCAACGGTTCTTCGTTGGGGCACTAGACATTTATCGGTTAACCCTAGCTGGCTCTATTCAAAAAGAAGGGTAAACCGTGATTGTGTAAAACCATGACTTCCCAGTTATCTTCAGGCTCAGTTGGGGTGTAAACCACTTTGTTGTTCGTTTTTCACTTATGGGTGCGCACCAATGAAGCGGCTAATCAAAGCAAAAGGGCTTGGACTGCCAGGCACAGCTGACCTTGGGGGCTGAACGCCCAGCGAACTTCCGTCAGCAACGTGCTCTCACTCAGCACCAGTTAGACTTTCAGCTCACTTCATTGTGCGACTTATTCGGGTAAAAAGCGCTTTTCATCAAATACGGTTTTGTTCCTCAGCATAAAGTAAACGCATCGCCCAAGTTTGTGGGCAAGTGCAGAGAGGGCTTTGGCTTTGCTCATGCGTTTTTGCAATCGGTGAAGGTACTTTTTGGCGGGCTCATTCCCTCTCAGGTAAAGAACCGCTGCTTCAGAGAATGCCCACTTTAGATAGGCATTCCCAATCTTATTCCCATGGGTACCTTTGGCTTTGCCTGCGGACTCTGCTTTGCATTTGACTAAGCGAGAATAGGAAGCAAACTTCTGCACGGAAGGGAAACGCTCGATATTGCCGATTTCATACAAAATGGTCAGAGCGAGAATACGCCCGATACCGGGGACAGTCTGGAGAATTTGATAATCCTGAGCATTGTGTTGCCTGGCGGTTTTCTCAATAAAGTGCTCAACGCAGGCGAGCTCTTTGGTGTAAAACGCAATGACGTTTAAGTCCATATCTATGTTGCGATTGACGGCAGGCTCATCGAATTGATTGCGCACTTTTTCACGCGCACACGGGTAACGCAGTTGAACGTTAGGGCTTTGCTGGTTGTACTGGCTGAATGTGTTGGATACATGGGCTTTTAAGTTCGCACCATGTCGCATGATTTTGGTTCGTCGCCTGAGTAAATCTCGAGTGGCACGCATGGCTTTCGGATAGACATAAGCAAGAGGAAAGTTCCCGCCTCCAAGAAGTGAAGCAATCTTGTAGGAGTCAATGCGGTCGTTCTTGGTTTTGCCGCCATGAATCGCTTTCATATACAGTGCATGACCCAATGCGAAGTCAAAGGCGTAGTCGAGACAAAGGTCGCTTACCCAGTACCAGCAATGCATGCATTCAACGCCCACGATGATGTTATCTTGGTAGGGTGTCAGTAGCTCCAGTAAGGCATTGGAATCCGCATCAACCTTCTTATGGAGGACAGTATTGCCAAGTGCATCGAGAATACAGACATAAAGAATGCGCGCATGCAGATCAATACCACAGTAATAGTTATGCTGTTGATTATAAAATCTCATTGAGTCTTCTCCATTTTGGTTTGGTTGCCTTCCAGTTTACCCGATAGGTTAAGTTGGAGGAGAAGGCTCAATGAGTATCAAAGCAATCAAGGTGACCCTTTACACTTGGCGGTTTTGGTATGAAGTTCAGTGTGCTTTGTTAGCTTAGTGCGGGGCACCTCATAGCACGCGATATCTCATTGGGGGGAAATCTATTATGACAGAGCAAAACGTTACTTATTCATTTGCATGGTTTCAGCCTGAAGAATGGCAGCTCTTGAAAGAGGCTGTAGATGACCCCTCAACTCTTGATGATACATATGAAGAGTGGCGGAAAAACGCAGAAAGTGCCATAGGTGAGTTTCGGGCTAATGGGCATCGTGTTAAAAAGGTATCAATAAAAATCAGCGAGTTACTTGATTGGTGTGAGTCGAAAGGTATGAGACCAGATAGTAAAGCTAGGTCAGAGTTCGCGGCTTTCAAGGCAGGTAACCCACGTGGCTAGAGATATAACAATCGCTTTAACCTGACTGCCAACCTGTGGCGCTTTTGGTTCGGTTTGTCTTTTGTGGTTCGGTGACCTGTTTGAGTATGGTGCAGTTGGCAGCAAGTTAAGCGGGCGTTAGGGCTCTAAGGAGTAATATTTATGTTTGGAAAGGTCTTCATCGACTCTTCAGATTGTGAGTATGGAGTAATTCGGAAAACGAAAGCGACTACACCCAAAGAATTATCTGATGTAAGTGTAATTGCGGAAGATGAATGCGGTAACTACTTCATACTAAATGCCCAGGGGGTCTTTTTCTGGGATCATGAAACATCGGATAGAACTTTTCTTAGCTCCTCACTACAAGGGTTTGAGGAGAGTTGTGTTGAACCTAGATGTATTGAACTATCCGAAGGTCAGGTAATTTCTAGCTGGATAGATCCAGATTTTGCAAAATTTCATGGTGTAAAGCCCGAGCCCGAGCCCGAGCCCGAGCCCTAACAAATACCTAAATGATGATTTGCAACACGTGGCATTTTTGCAATGCGTTGCTTTTGGTGTTTAAGGTGGTATACGGGAGATTCTGAAGTCGATGTTTGGTGCTTTTTTTGTAACCCGTTTGCCAATGTGTAATCCAATCTGTTGGTTACGGTTGTCATAAGCAATTTAGGGCGGATGACAGGTTTGTGGAAAGTTATATTTAAATCTATATATGTCATTTGTTATCTATTTAGGAGGAAAAGTGAGATATTTATTTCCGGTTACTTCCTTGTTTTTCCTGATTGGGTGCGGAGAAATAGTTGTAAAGGACGATTGTTTTAATCCCTTGGAAATTAACGCCAACTACCTGTTTGGAAGTAAAAACGTAAGAGCGTTGCCATTAGGGTACGGCAATGAAGAGGAGTCCTTGCGAAGTCACGGTATTGTTGGTTACATCCATGAAGGCAGTACGTATGAGACTCTGGGGAGCCAAGATAGGTTGAAATTTACAGGACGAGTCTTTAAGAGCATTCCTAGCTGGGCTGAAAGGTACCTAGGTGGTAGTTCAGAAATTATAATGTTCGAAGCTATCTATAAAGATATGGATTACGTGGTATTTGATTTTAAGCTTCAGAATCGAAAACTACCGTATCCTTCTGAAAACTGTAGTTCTTAGAATACGCATAAAAAGCTTCTCAAGCCGATACCTCACCTTCTGTATTTTCGATTTGTTTTAGTTTTAGACTTACCAAGTTTATCTTATGGTGATAGTTTGGTTGCAGCTTAACGCGTTGCTTGAATTTTTCCGCGACAATATGGGCTGTTACTCGGGAAATTTTGTAGATTAAGGCGAGTAACGAATTCTTGGAAGGTGGCTTTTCCGTTGGAGTTAACGACGTGGATACTAAAGTGATTTTTCGTTAAACCGATACCGCCAAAATAAGAACAATTAGACATGGTGCCTCCAGTGTTAATCAATACCACCTCAATGGCAGATCTTTGGAAAGGGGAATCGTTACGAGCCAAAATTTGAAAGGACCACGAGATGTCTTTAGAACCGCAAGAAATTACTAAATGTGACGAATGCTCAAGTCCGTTTGTAACACGAACTTCATCTATGCCTCACCTTTGCCCAGAATGTTGTCATTATCTATATGGTTACGAGAACTGTGATCATCAATTCGTAAATGGTCTGTGTGCTTTGTGTGGTTGGGACGGTAGTGTTTCGGCTTTTATAGCTAGTTTGAAGAAACAGAACTCATAACAAAAACATGTGACGACGCAAAACTGTCTGGAGGTTTTGGTTTAAAAGCTCAGTGTGTGCTGGGGTTTGGTCGTGGCGCACCAAATGTAAGTGTAATATTGCTAAAACAGGACCTGTCGGCATCCTGTCGTGTGGATTTCGTCACCGACACCTCAAAATATTTGACATTATTATCGCTCAGAGGAGCGAGGGAATATCAATGATATTAAAGAAATTAAGAGCAGAGAAAAATTGGTCACAGGAGCAACTTGCAACATTTAGTGGGCTTAGCACTAGAACGATTCAACAAGTAGAAAGTGGTCAAAGTGCAAGTATTGAAACTCTTAAATCTATTGCCTCTGTATTTGAAGTTGATATATCAAAATTGACAGAGGAAATTAAAGTGATAGATAAAAATCAGAGTATTGGAAAGCACAGCATTGGTTCTTTAGAATGTCAGCTTGGGGGGACAGCTTCACGGAAAGCCCAAATTAGGATCGAGTTAGTACTTTTGGGGTTAGCTATTTTCGAAACCATAATGATTTACTTTCACCCCTGGGCATGCAGTTATAGCCCTGATACTGATGTTCGCCCTTTATAGCCACGCTGTTTTTATCAGATAGGGTGATAAGAATAAAGCTTGGGATACGTAATACAGCAAGTCACTCAAGCAGGACAAATAACACAGTTGGCTCTCGTTCGTACTTCGCAAGTTTAGCCAAGTGTTCCACGCCGCTTAGCAAGGCGTTATATACCAGTAATCAAAAAATCGATAGCACCGATAATTTCGTTTCTAAACGTGCTTAGCTCGTTGACTGGGGTCGTAAGGATTTCAGTTGGTACACTAGCCATTTGTTGAGTGAGGACCACAAAGTCACCTTCATCAATATGGATTGTAGGACACAGATGGCTAGGGGCTTTTTTCGCTAGCAGCTCAATAGGAGTTAAGGGAATGACCAAGCGAGTATTCAGTGAATCTAGCAACTCGCTTTGGACATCAACAAAATATGGGTAAGCGCTAGCGGTGCTCTTATCGTTGTTTTTATAAAGCGTAAATTGTGACATTAGAATGCTCGGTATGAATCAGAAAATAGTCCGTGTTTCGTAGTTAAGTCGTTACAAGCTTCAATAGCTTCAGCATTTTGTTCTAACCACTCGGCTTTCAATTGCTGCTTTACTTCTTTTTCCAAAGCCTTTTCCATTGTTGCTGATAGGTTGATGTTTAGGCGCTTAGCTTCAGCGAGTAACTCACTGTTTAGACTAAGGTTTGTAGCCTTTTTAGGTGCGTGTGAATTATATGTATTTCTCATAAAGTAACCCTATGCGTATTAGTAATGCGTATTGAGTGTAGGTGAAAGCTAGGCATATAACAAATTGTTTAAGATTCAACCAGCAACCAACGCATGTCGTTTTTGGCATGCGTTTTTTATTGATGACTAAGGTGTCTTTGCTCAGGCTTCGTAGTAGATGAATTCGATGTTTTTCATTTATTGGGCGAATGGGGTGAGCCGATTGCATATGGCTGTTATTAATGGAAATTTTGCTATTAACGACACTTTTGGGGAGTGCGTCCGTTCCGCTGTCTAGCATCTACAAATTAATGACTCTGGATGTGCTTGGCATTGTTCCTAGTGAAGTAAAAGTGGTCACAAAGACGCCAGAGAATTTTGAAGTGACGTAAGTGGATCTCAAGATTACTTCAATCGATAACGGCAGTAAGAGCCAAGAAGTTTTTCCTTTGGTTTTGGATACCGATGCGAATTTCAATGCGGAGGTAATGGAAGACTTACGTGCTAATGAACGTTTATTTGCGCTGTCTTTGTCTGAAGAATACTTGTCTCGTTTAACCAATAGCCTCGATAAAATTCGGGCAGAAAGAGACAACGGGCAAAGCGATAAAGACTACAGCTTAGGAATCATCATAGTTGATGTTTGCGTCCGTTTTGAACAGCCTTTGGAATATGCTCCTGTTTCTCTTTACCTACAGCCTAGCGAGAGCATAGGTATCTTCAAAGTGCTGAATGAATTCAATTTAGCGTCGCAGGATTTAAGCCCAAATAAGAATGTGAAAGACTGGAGCGATTGTTGAGTTGAACGGTTTTTCCCGTATGACGCCATCTTTCGGCGTTGAAGTTAGAATCGCAGCTATCTTTCTTGCACAGGCGATTATCGCAATTTTTATGGATTCGCCTGTGTCTAAAAGTCTTTGATAAGTTACTTTGAAAGCCCGGGTACGGGTATTGCTATAGCTTCGCCAGTTTACACTGCGCCTTCAAAGCCCAGTTGACGCCAGGCTTCAAACGCGATGATGGCAACGGCATTGGAGAGGTTTAAGCTGCGGCTGTCTGGCATCATTGGAATACGGATGCGTTGCTCCATTGGTAAGCTTTCAATGAATTCTGCAGGTAAACCACGCGATTCAGGTCCGAATATCAATACATCGCCTTCCTGAAATTTTGCATCGACGTGATGCCCTGTGGTTTTTGTTGTGCATGCAAACAGGCGGTAGTCTTTGCCTTGCGCATCCATGTATTCAATAAAGGCGTCCATGTTGGCGTGACGTTTCACACGCGCCAGATCGTGATAATCCAAACCGGCACGTCTGACTTTCTTTTCTTCGAAATCAAATCCTAATGGCTCAATCAAATGAAGGTTGGAACCACAGTTGGCGGATAAGCGGATGATGTTGCCCGTATTCGGCGCGATCTCTGGCTCAAATAAAACGATATCCAGCATGACAAATCTTATGAATAAATTGGGTGAAAGGCATTATGAGGTAAGAAAAAAGAGCAAGCAAGATGCTTACTCTTTCAATACTGTAAGGCGGTATGTCGCTTGACGTGCAATATTATTTAGCTAGTGCTGCTGCGTAGTTTTGTGCAACTGCATCCCAGTTAACCACGTTCCACCAAGCATCGATGTACTCAGGGCGACGGTTTTGGTAGCTGATGTAGTATGCGTGCTCCCACACGTCTAGCGCCAGTACTGGCTCACCACGGTCAGATGCAACGTCCATTAGAGGGTTGTCCTGGTTACCTGTAGAAGTGATTACCAGCTTACCATCTTTAACGATCAGCCAAGCAAAGCCTGAACCGAAGGTGTTGATCGCGGCTTGAGCGAATTGTTCTTTGAATGCTTCGAAACTGCCAAATGTTTCAGTGATAGCAGCACCCAGATCGCCTTGTGGTTCGCCACCAGCGTTTGGAGCCATGCAGTTCCAGTAAACAACGTGGTTGTAGTAACCGCCGCCGTTGTTACGAACCGCTGGAGCCTGGTTAGAGATTGAATCAAAGATAGTCTCCAGAGACTGGCTTTCTAGATCAGAACCTTTGATGGCTGCCGTGAACTTGTCAAAGTACGTACGGTGGTGCTTGCTGTAGTGCACTTCCATGGTTTTAGCATCGATGTACGGCTCCAGTGCGTCGTATGCGTACGGCAGTTCTGGGAATGTGTGTGACATTATTACTCTCCTTATTATTCATCCAGCTAACCGAGCAAGGGAATCTTGGGGTTCCTAGATAATGTACAACAATGTTAGTGATAATTGTTTTCGTTATCAACTTGTGAATAGTAAGGACTTAGATGCTGCTGGAATAAGCCAATTAGCTGATAGGTAAGGTAATGCACACTTGTAAGCCGCCTAAAGGGCTGACGTTGGCTTTTATGCTGCCGTTGTGTTGTCGAATGGCACTTTCTGTAATGGCTAAGCCAAGACCTGCTCCGCCTGAATGGCGGTCTCGGGCGGTGGATACTCGATAGAAGGGGCGGAATATGTCCTCCAGCTCTTCTTCAGGTACGCCGCTGCCGTTGTCGTCCACCGTAATCTGTAAGGTCGATTGCTCAACGGCAAATGATACAGAGACAGTGCTTTCACCATAGTGAATGGCGTTACGCACGATGTTTTCCACCGCACTCATCAAAAGGTTAGGATTGCCGTGCACATTGACGTTTGGCAGTGAAGTATAGGTCAGCGTTTTTTCTTTCTGCTCCGCTTCAAACTGCGCGTCTTTAAGAATTTCTTCCCACAAATCTGCCACGTCTAAATGCTGGCGATCCTCATGGCTATTGATTTGCATGCGTGAAAGTTCCAGCAATTCGCCGATCATTTTTTCTAACCGCTCGGCTTCGGTATCGATGCGTTTCAGTTCGTCACTTTCCCCCTGTTTGCGAGTCGCCAGCGCATTGGCCATTCTCAGTCGCGTTAACGGGGAACGAAGTTCATGTGAGATGTCGGAAAGAAGCCGTTGCTGACCGGTGATCATTTGATCAACGGCTAATACCATTTGATTGAAGCTGGTGCCGGCTTGCTGGAATTCCCTTGTGCCTTTTTCCAAATCTGGGTCGGCAACGAATTCTCCTTTAGCGACTCGTTTGGCGGCTTTTTCTAATCTGCGTGCCGGCTGGCTTAGTGCCCATGCAAGCCAAAGCAGGAGTGGGGTGCTGGCGAGCATGACGACAAACAACAACTGCAACGGGCGGTCAAACAGTTGTAGCAAGAAAGGGGGAGGCTGATTCCACTTTGCAGTGCTGAATAGCAATAGATTCTGCCCAGAAAGCGTCACTGGAAACGGACCCGCTACCATCAGGCGACCATACAGTTTTTGCTGGGGCGTGATATCGGTCAGATTCGATTGGGTGATGAAGTTTTGCAGTGCCTTGCGGATTGGACCTCGTTCTCTGGTCAGCAAGTTGCCTTCTAAATCTGTTAAGTAAATTAACGGGCGCTTACCGTGATGGTCTCGATTGGCCAGCTTTCTGGCAAGCTGCTCAATGTCTGGGTAATTGCGAAGGCGGTTTTCCAGTTTGGTGACTGACTCCTGAATACGATCCAGATGATCCGGTGGAATATCGTGTGGCTGTCGCGGGTCGAAGTTCGGCGCAATCAACACTGCAATCAGCACCAACAGCATGGTTAGCCAGAAAATCGCAAAAATTCGCCCATACAGGCTTGATAGCAAAGGGATACGCATTAGCCAGCCTCGACCAGCATATAACCACGTCCGCGCAGGGTTTTGATTCTGGGTTTATTGTCGCTTCTCAGCGGGAGCTTTTTGCGCAGATTAGAAACGTGCATATCGACGGCGCGGTCAAACGGAGCAAGACGTTTCCCCAGTACATCCAGGCTGAGTGTCTCCTTAGTTAATGTTTCTCCGGGGTTAGCGACAAAATGGCTGAGCAGAGCAAATTCTGTGGTGGTTAAGTCGAGTAAGGCATCGCCGCAGTAGGCTTCCTGCTTCCCTGGGTAGACTTTGAGATCCTGATAAGCGGTACAATCCGGTTCTTTATTGCCATTGGAATCGTTGTTTTGCGTGCGTCTGAGAATCGCGCGTATACGAGCCATCAGTTCTCTGTCTGAGAAGGGTTTGGGCAGGTAGTCGTCTGCGCCCAGTTCAAGGCCAATCACGCGGTCTATCTCTTCTCCTTTTGCGGTCAGCATCAAAACAGGGGTCTGCCAGTTTTCACGTAACTTCTTCAGCATTTCCATGCCGTTAAGTTTGGGCATCATGATATCCAGCAAAATCAGATCAACGCTTTCATCTACGGCGTCTAACCCCGCTTGTCCGTCGTTTGCCTGGCTGATTTCAAAGCCCTCAAACGTCAGAATGTCACTCAATAAGCTGGTCAATTCAGTATCGTCATCTACTAATAGGATATGTGCCATGGTCACCTCAGTTACGCGTCTTCTATTCTCATGATACTCACAAATTATCTGCAACCAGAACTCTTTACGTTGATTTACGCTTTCTAAACGTCACTTTACAACCCGCGTCTTATTCTATCCTCAAGCGCTGCAAACGCAGCTCGAAAGCAACAGTTTTCCAATGACGATCGAGGACAGAATTATGAAACTAGCAAAGAAAATGGTACTGATGGCAGCCGCTCTTCCTTTGGTTTTAGGCAGTGCAAGCGTAATGGCTTTTGGTGGTAAAGGTCACCATAAAGGCGGACACGAATTTGGTGGGAAATGCGGTGTTGGTCTGGATAAGCGAGTCATGCGTAAACTCGACCTGACAGATGAGCAGAAAGCACAACTAAAGCAAATGCGTGAAGACGCACGAAGCAATATGAAAGGTAAGTCTTCGGAAATGTTTGCTCAGAAGCAGGCACACCAGCAGCAGGTTCAGCAACTTTTGCTAGCCGATACCTTTGACGAAAATGCAGCTCAGGCTCTGGCGACTCAAATGGTAGAAGCGCAGACTGAAAAACGCGTAAAAATGCTTGAGCAGCAACACAAAGCTATGAGCATTTTAACTGCAGAGCAGAAGACTAAACTGCAGGAGCTACAGCAGGAACGTGCTGAAAAATGCGCCGAGAAATTTGCAGAGCGTCAGCAAGACAGCTAATTCGCATCGGTTTACATGAGCACAGAAAAGCAGCCATCAGGCTGCTTTTCTGCATTCTGGCTTGTGTGTTTGGTATATAAAAACTTTGTTGTCTATGATTTTGTTATCGGTTCTGAATAGGGGTTAACCAAACGATGTGGAGAGTGGTATTTCCAATATTGATGATGGGGTTGATGTCTTTATCTCTTCCTGCCACGGCTGGCGATACAACCTGTGTTCTGAAAATGGGGTATCGCACTAACGAGCGCCCACCGAATATTGCCCGAGCTCCCGACAACTCTGGCTTGTATCTGGACCTTTACCAAAAAGCGGCAGAAATGGTGGGGTGTGAATTACAGGTCGTCCGGCTTCCTAAAAACAAAGTCATTAACCTGCTTGAACGGGGTGAAATCGATTTCTACCCCGGATTTAACCTGACTGAAAAACGTGCCTCGTTTGCTTACTTTATCGAAAATGGATTGCCCGGTGGCGATATTGGCGTGTCTCGTGAAGATTTTCCAGACATCACGGATTTAAAACAATTGAAAGGCAAAGTATTGCTTCGGGCAAGAGGCTCTCCAGATATCACCGGAGGAGTGAAGGGCATTCATGTAAAAGAACCTCCGGAGATGACTTCAATGCAGGCGGTCGACTTTCTGCTGCGTAACCGAGGGGATTTTTACATCTACAACAAATCAACACTTGAGTATCAACTCAAACAGAACAAGGTATCAGGAGTAAAGTTGCATCCGGAATGTTGTGGTGGAGTCGTGCCGCTGTATCTTGGTTTTTCTCAAAAATCTCGGTGGTTTTCGGGCAAACCCAATAAGAAGTTCAAAGAAAACAATCCTGTTACTAAAGAGAATTTTCCTATTCTCATGCAGGAAGACAGCAAGGCTTACCAGTTCGCTCAAGCTTTGTTGGACTTAAAAAACAGCGGTCAGACAGAAAGTCTGTATAACCATTACTACAAATAAAAAGGTCAGCTATTACAGCTGACCTTGAGGCAATTCTGATTAAGCGGAACACTTAAATTGTGTGGTCACTTCATAGGTTGCTTTGTAGTTTGGATCTTCTAAGGTTTGACCCAGTTTCACCAATGAATCCATGACCTGGTTGCCCGTTTTGATTTCTTCGGGAAGAATGGTTTTAACATCCTGATTGATAACCAGTGGGTGAGAGTTTTCGCCGAAGCGTTTTTCGCAGGTAGCTTTGGTATCGCTGCTTGCCACTCTCATTGCGTTGCTTTTGTCATCGTCTGAGAAGAAGGAGTTGAACGTACCGTCCTGATTTTCGGTTACTGTGCCCTGAACCGTTGCACAGCCTACTAGCGTTGTTGATAGGCCCACTAACAAAAGAGAAGCCATTGTTTTTTTATTAAGCATATATGTGTATATCGTTTGTGAGTTTCGTTGAAACTTTATAATCCGTTCACTGAATTTCAATTCAATTTTCAATGCAGTAGTGAAATTTGTGACCGGCTTTAAAACTACTTATAAAACAAACGGATTTTGTTGAATTAACGGTTTGCTGTTCCTTATTTTTCATTGGTTTACCGAAATTAGAGGGCGATTGGCGATCTGTGACGAATTACATCACCTCTTTTTTGTGCCACAGCAAAAATTAAAGTAATTTGAACACATAAAAATAAAATAACAGCAGCAATTTGGCATGATGAAATCTGAATACTCTAAATACGTCTCCATGGCAGCATGGCTGGCGACACTGGTAGCAAGCCTGCTTCTCATCGTTAAAGTCGCCGCATGGTGGGTAACGGGATCGGTGAGCTTACTGGCTTCATTGATTGACTCACTATTGGATATCGCAGCCTCAGTAGTGAATCTGATTGTGATTCGTTACTCGCTTCAGCCGGCAGATAAAGAGCATTCGTTCGGACACGGCAAAGCCGAATCATTGGCGGCACTGGCACAGGCGATGTTTATCTCGGGATCGGCGTGTTTCCTGATATTAAATGGTGTCGACCGCTTTTTCCGACCGCATGAACTGCAATCTCCAGAACTGGGCGTATATGTCAGCTTATTTGCGATTTTTGTAACAGGCGGGCTGGTGGCTTTCCAGAAACATGTCGTCAGAAAAACAGGCAGCCAGGCCATTGCGGCAGATTCTCTGCATTACCAATCCGACTTGTATATGAATGCCGCCATCATACTGGCGCTCGGGCTAAGCTGGTATGGCATGGGACAGGCGGATGCCATCTTTGCCATTGGTATTGGCGTGTTCATTCTGTCGAGTGCGATTCGCATGGTCTATGAGGCGGTTCAGTCTCTGCTGGACAGGCAGCTTCCTGATGAAGAAATTGAAGATATTCGTACCATTACCTGTTCGGTAGAAGGCGTCGAGGGGGTTCACCAGATTCGTACCCGAATGTCGGGACCTGTTCGCTTTATTCAGCTCCATCTGGAGTTAGCCGATCACATGCCGCTCATTGAAGCGCATCGCATTTCTTTAGCCGTTGAACATAAATTGCTCGAAAGATTCCCCGAAGGTGACATTCTGATTCACCAAGATCCACTTTCTGTTGTTCCTGAAGCTGAATAATCTGAGGATCGTACGTTATTAAGTTAATTACTACGAACCGCGAAAGAAAGAAGACAAATGGAAGAGAATTAGCTATCTTTTGTGCAAACCACACAAACCGCTATTGAACGTGATGTGAATCAACAAAGTTTAATAGCATAATTGTAATACTCTTTCATAAGTAGAAAAGTTTCATTATTTCGTTGTGTATTCCTTTGTGGAGCGGAAGTGTAACATAACGTGAATAAGATAAGATTTCGCCGATAATGGCATTTAGAATTAGAGATTAAATTCCCAGATATCAGAGGGTGAGCATGATTAAGAAGATCGGTGTTTTGACAAGTGGCGGCGACGCACCAGGCATGAACGCAGCAGTTCGCGGCGTGGTACGTACAGCACTGTCTGAAGGGCTAGAAGTATACGGTATTTATGACGGCTACTTGGGTCTATACGAAAACCGTATCGAGAAATTGGATCGCTGCAGCGTATCTGACGTGATCAACAAGGGTGGTACTTTCCTTGGCTCTGCACGTTTCCCAGAGTTTAAAGAAGTAGAAGTTCGCGAAAAAGCGATCGAAAACCTGAAAGAACACGGCATCGACGCTCTGGTTGTTGTTGGTGGTGACGGTTCTTACATGGGCGCGAAAAAGCTAACAGAAATGGGCTACCCATGTATCGGTCTGCCAGGCACGATCGATAACGACATCGCAGGCACAGACTACACTATCGGTTACCTGACTGCTCTGAATACGGTTATTGATGCCATCGACCGTCTGCGTGATACCTCTTCTTCTCACCAGCGTATTTCTATCGTAGAAATCATGGGTCGTCACTGTGGTGACCTGACTCTGATGTCTGCTATTGCTGGTGGCTGTGAGTACATCATCACACCTGAAACAGGTTTGGATCGTGCTCAGCTTATCGAAAACATTCAAGACGGCATCAAGAAAGGTAAGAAGCACGCAATCATTGCTCTGACTGAGCTTATGATGGATGCGAATGAACTGGCTAAAGAGATCGAATCCGCAACCGGTCGTGAAACCCGTGCGACTGTACTGGGTCACATCCAGCGTGGTGGTCGTCCAACCGCATTTGACCGTGTACTGGCATCTCGTATGGGCAATTACGCTGTTCACTTGCTAATGGAAGGTCATGGTGGTCGTTGTGTTGGTATTCAGAAAGAACAACTGGTACACCACGATATCATCGACTGCATCGAGAACATGAAGCGCCCGGTTCGCCAGGACCTGTTCAAAGTGGCACAAGAGCTGTTCTAAGAAGCCTTGTCAAAAATGAAAAAAAACCGCAGCCAGTGCTGCGGTTTTTTATTGCCTCTATAAAATCTTGTAACTGGGTTACGTAACGGCAACGGAATTTAAAGTCTCATTTCGAATTTTAATGGCGTAGAAATACCCTAAAATCCCGCCAGCAAAATTACCTATGGCGAGCCCAATGAATAACCCTTCCACACCATAAATCAGGCTGCCTGCCCACGCGCAGGGTAAAGTGAAAATAAACAGGCGCATGGCACTCCAGGTAAATGCCTGCATAGGTCTGTGTAACGCGTTCAAACCACTTACCAGCACCATTAAAATGCCCTGAAACCCATAGCTCAGTGGCACTACTAGCAAATAGTGCCAGAGTAGTTCCCGTACGGATTGTTCTTGTGAGAAAAGTGCTGAAATAGGCACACTAAGTGGCACCATCATGACAAAAATCAGCAACTGGAAAAGAATCAAAAATCGCATACACAGGAACAGAGCCTGAAAGCTGCGGGTTGGGTTCTTGGCTCCGATGTTCTGCGCCATAAACGGAGTCAACGCCGAGTTCAGTGCCATCATCACCAATATCAGAATTGACTCCACTCTCTGAGCTGCCCCATACGCCGCGACAGCCGCTGTACCATGGGAAGCGAGAATCACCATCAACAGTGCCCCGGCAAGAGGAGACATGGCGTTTGACAGCATGGCAGGCGTACTGATCTTGAGTAAATCGCGCCAGTCCTGGAGCAACGAAGAGATGTGAGGAAGGGCCAGCAATTTCACTCGTCTTACCAGAACATACAGAGAACCTGATAACGCGCCTAACCAGCTTAGTGCGCTGGCTATAGCCGCTCCCTGAATACCTAACTCTGGGAAAGGACCATAACCAAAGATCAGAAATGGGTCGAGAATGCCGTTGATGACGCCTGCCGTCATCATGATTTTGGCTGGCGTTTTGGTGTCTCCAGTGGCGCGAATAGCACTGTTACCAGCCATTGGAATAACCAGTAATGGAATCGTGAGATACCACACCTGCATGTATTCTTTGATCAGAGGGATAAGATCTGGCGTCGCACCGAGTAGTGTAAACAAAGGCTCTATGGTGAAAAAACCGGCTATGCATGCAAGGCTGACCAGCATAATCGCCAGAATCAGCCCATGAGATGAAAACCTCGCGGCATGCTGATTATTACCCTGACCCAAAAGTCGCCCGATGTTGGTAGACAAACCTATCCCTATTCCCATCGTGATGCTACTCACAGCAAACGTGACGGGGAAAGTAAAACTGATGGCGGCAAGAGCCTGAGTGCCAAGAAGAGAAATAAAGAAGGTATCCACCAAGTTAAACATCAGAATCGATACCAGCCCAAAGGTCATAGGTATGGTCATCTTTCTCAGAACTTCTGGGATGGGACCCGTCAGTAATCCGTGTTTATCCTGCATAGGGGGTTACAACTTAACTGGCAACAAAAAAACGTAGGATACAGAAGAAAAACCAGACCCGCTACAGACGTTATAAAAGAGTACGCGGGGGCGTTGTAAACGTACATTTCCTTCGCAAAACATGAAATTTCTCTAAAAGGTGATTGTTTTTTCAACATACGTCACAAAAAAACGGTTTTGCCCCCTTGGGTTATCGGATTGTACGCCCTATATAAGATCCACAAGCCGTTTTACGGCATTTCTTACATCAAATGGAAACATCTAATCAGGAGAGACGACCGATGAATATTCGTCCTTTACATGACCGAGTTATCGTTGAACGCCAAGAAGTTGAATCTAAATCTGCAGGCGGCATCGTTCTAACTGGTTCTGCTGCGGAAAAATCTACTCGTGGTACGATTCTGGCTGTTGGCAAGGGCCGCATCCTAGAAAACGGTACTGTTCAACCGCTGGACGTAAAAGTTGGTGATACAGTAATTTTTGCTGAGGGCTACGGCACTAAATCTGAAAAGATTGATGGCAAAGAAGTTCTGATCATGTCTGAAAATGACATCATGGCAATCGTTGAGTAATTTTTACTCTGATTCTAAAACGACAGATTAAAATCGAATTGAGAAAGGGAAATTAAAGATGGCTGCTAAAGACGTTAAATTTGGTAACGACGCACGAGTCAAAATGCTAGAAGGTGTCAACGTTCTGGCTGACGCAGTAAAAGTAACGTTAGGTCCTAAAGGTCGTAACGTCGTACTGGACAAATCTTTCGGTGCACCAACGATCACTAAAGATGGTGTATCAGTAGCGCGTGAAATTGAGCTGGAAGACAAATTCCAGAACATGGGCGCACAAATGGTTAAAGAAGTCGCATCTCAAGCAAACGATGCTGCGGGTGACGGTACAACAACCGCAACAGTACTGGCTCAGTCTATCGTAAACGAAGGTCTGAAAGCGGTTGCTGCGGGCATGAACCCAATGGATCTTAAGCGCGGTATCGACAAAGCAGTTTTAGCAGCAGTTGAAGAACTGAAAGCGCTTTCTGTACCGTGTGCAGACTCAAAAGCGATCGCTCAGGTAGGTACTATTTCTGCGAACTCTGACCAAACGGTTGGTGACATCATTGCAGAAGCGATGGAAAAAGTTGGTCGCGACGGTGTTATCACTGTTGAAGAAGGCCAGGCTCTGCAAGACGAACTAGACGTTGTTGAAGGTATGCAGTTTGACCGTGGTTACCTGTCTCCTTACTTCATCAACAACCAGGAAGCGGGTGCGGTTGACCTAGAAAACCCATTCATCCTTCTGATTGACAAAAAAGTATCGAACATCCGTGAACTGCTTCCAACTCTTGAAGCGGTAGCCAAAGCTTCTCGTCCTCTTCTTATCATCGCTGAAGACGTAGAAGGCGAAGCGCTGGCAACTCTTGTTGTGAACAACATGCGCGGTATCGTGAAAGTAGCTGCGGTTAAAGCACCTGGCTTTGGTGATCGTCGTAAAGCAATGCTTCAAGACATCGCTATCCTAACTGGCGGCACGGTGATTTCTGAAGAAATCGGTCTGGAGCTAGAGAAAGTAACGCTAGAAGATCTAGGTCAGGCTAAGCGTGTCACTATCACGAAAGAAAACTCAACCATCATCGATGGTGCGGGTGAAGAAGCAGCGATCCAAGGTCGTGTTGCTCAAATCCGTCAGCAAATCGAAGAAGCGACTTCAGACTACGACAAAGAAAAACTACAAGAGCGCGTTGCTAAGCTAGCAGGCGGTGTTGCAGTAATCAAAGTTGGTGCAGCGACTGAAGTTGAGATGAAAGAGAAGAAAGACCGTGTTGAAGATGCATTGCACGCGACTCGCGCAGCGGTTGAAGAAGGCGTTGTAGCAGGCGGTGGTGTTGCACTTATCCGCGCAGCTTCTAAGTTGACTGAACTTGAAGGCGACAACGAAGAACAAAACGTTGGTATCCGCGTTGCACTACGTGCAATGGAAGCGCCAATCCGCCAGATCACAAGCAACGCAGGTGACGAAGAATCTGTTGTAGCAAACAACGTGAAAGCAGGCGAAGGCAGCTACGGCTACAACGCAGCATCTGGTGAGTACGGCGATATGCTAGAGATGGGTATCCTAGACCCAACAAAAGTAACGCGTTCTGCACTTCAGTTTGCAGCGTCTGTTGCGGGTCTGATGATCACTACTGAAGCTATGGTTACTGACCTGCCTCAGAAAGATGCTCCTGCTATGCCTGATATGGGTGGCATGGGCGGAATGGGTGGCATGGGCGGCATGATGTAAGCCTCCTCCATTCTGGAAACTAAGAGCCTCGCAATTGCGAGGCTTTTTTATGTTTATCAGACAGATGAGACTATTCATTTGTTTTATTGATTTTATATATTTCAGATAAACCCTCTATCATTTAATAACTCTTCGCTAATCTAGGCTAAAAAATCGCTGTATGTCGCATATTGTTCTGGTATGTTAGGGACATAAAAATAAACAGCTAGGTTAACTCGGTGAGCCATAATCACTCATTTCCCATTAAGCGCTCTTTGCTAGGCGTGACGGCTTTGTTTGGCTTGTTTCTGCTTCTCTTAGTGGTGGATGCTCTTAACGAAGCATCTGAAGAGTTTGCAGCAGAGAAAAAGCACGTTTCAGCGACGTTGAAGGAGTTGTCTAATACGCTACGGGCAGTGGAATATGAAATGACATCCCTGTCTCAGTTCAATTTGCCTCAGTACCCCGCCTCTCTGAAGTCTTCGATAAAAGACACCACCTGTTCATTGGGAGGAGAACCGGAAGCGGGCATCCATTCTGATTTCATCATTGCAGGCATTGTTGATATGTGTGATGAGCGAACCTCGCTGTATCAAGATGCGCATTTCTGGTTGCCCAGCGCTCACGTGATGTCTTATCTGGTTAACACGCACGGTGCGATTTCTTCGTTCTATTTCATTTCTAAAGATCAGTTCATCATTTCATCGCCTTCTGAGCTGGCACGAAACATCACCAGCAATACATTTGATGAAGTACTGAAATACCGGCCATTCTGGCGCAATACCATGAAATATGGATTGGCGAATAACAGTCGTAATATCGCTTTTACGGGTGAGTATCGTGACCTGTTTACCGGGAAGTCAGTGGTGACTCTGAGCGCAGCCGTTTATAAAAATGGTGGGCTGGCTGGGGTTCTGGCAATGGATGTTTTTGCGGATCAGATTAAGCGAGATTTGGATAGAGAATACGAAATAAGCCCGTATGCTGGGGAAAATCGTAGCAGCCTTTTATCCTACAAAAAGTCTGGTTCCATCAACGATTCCTCTCAAAATACACGCCTGCACTTAAACATTGATCAAACCTGGCAACAGCACATCTACCACCTGTGGAGGTGCAAGCATTACTGGCTGGTGACTTGGTTTGTCTCTTACCTCTTTGTGGTTACGCTGCTAGTCAGTAAAAACTGGTCTTTGATTCAGGATTACGAAGATAAGCGAATTCATATTGATGACGATTCTGGCTTACTGAACATCAAAGGCTTAGAAGCCAGATTGAGCGAGCTAAGGGAGCTGCCCTACCTAATTGTGGCAGCCTACACTGTAAAAGATACGCAATACCTGTCTGAAGAATCCGTTATCCAGGTCAAAACGCATGTGCAAGGCATCGTCAGCGAGAGGCTGCGTTCATTCGATATTATGGCGGCGTCTGGTGATGGTGAGTGGATTTTGCTTATGCCTTGTGAATCAATGGAGCAGGGGAACCACTTACTCAGCCAATTAGAAATGGAAGTGGCATTAACGCCTTACCGCTTACCGGAAGGTATCACTCAGGATTGTGAGTTGGACGGGCACTTCGATATTCTTCCCGTCCATAAGTTTGATGGTTATCTGCATTTGTGGCGCAGTGTGAAAACACGCTTTATTGCTCAGTGTGCTGAAACCAAAGAGATCATTCAGGTTGTCAGCCATTAGAACTGGCTTGCCTATCCTCGTTTATTGCGTCTGCCAATGGACTGGTGGACACCCCGCCTTAAACCCATAAAGCTGCTTTCCAGCTTATCGACCCCAAGTAGCACAGAAAGAGTCAGCAAGGTCACCATGATTGCCTGCTGTCCAAAGCCTAACCCTGTCATTAAACCTAGCGCCGCCAATACCCAAATGATCGCCGCCGAGGTTACGCCGTGTATCTTGCCGTCCAGTGTCATCATCACGCCAGCACCAAGAAATCCTACTCCAGTTATGATCTGACCAAGCACTCGAGCCTGATCCAAACTGTTTGGAGAAAGGTGCACTGCCAGCGACATGAAAAAATAGGTTCCGGAAATGATCAGGATGGATGTTCGTATTCCAACGGGCTTTCCACGAGTTTGGCGTTCAATCCCAATCAGCGAACCACAGATTGCGCAGCAAAGAAGCCCCCACCAGGAAAAAGGTCCCAAGTCTAACCATTTTGATAATTCTGTCATGTAATACGCTCCTCAATAAGGTGCGAATATTAGGTTAAAAAAGGAAGAAGTCACCGTTTCCGTTGATGAAATGTTTTTATGGATTCGACAATAAATATTTGCCAGTCAAATGATAGAAAATCTTAATCGAATCAAGGGAAATCCATGTGTTGCTCAACCAATATAACTCGCTTATATTTCGCGCTCCTGTTCCTTTGAGTCTTTGGAGACTTAACAAATGAAAAAACTGATGTCTGTTGCTGCTGTTACCGCAGCGCTTGTATCGCCGATGACAATGGCTCAAGATTCTGTCGCGATGTTTTCTACTCTGGACGGTTATAATGCACCGTCGAACGATGCCGTAGGCGGTGTCCGTCTTTCGGTTCTGCATGGAAAAGTGAGCGCGGTAAAAGGGGTAGATGTATCCGTATTGGGGATGTCGGAAACCGACACCACGACAGGCTTAAACCTAGGTATGTTCTTTGGCGCATCTAAAGTAAACAAAGAGATGAAAGGTTTGTCTTTAGGTCTGTTTAACTGGAACACTGGCAGTACAAAAGGGGCGAACTTCGGTGTCGTGAACCTGACTAATGATGTAAAAGGCGTTAACGTTAGTGCTGTGAACTACTCGGAAGGCTTTACTATGGCAGATGTAGGTCTGGTGAGTTTGTCTGAAAAATCCAACATTCAACTTGGTGTATTCAACAAAACCAAGCAGATCGAAGGTGTGCAGATTGGTTTGATCAACTGTGCGGATAACGGGTTCCTGCCTTGCTTCCCGTTGGTGAACTTCGCTATCTAAGTTGAACGCTTTTCAAAGCTCCTGCGCCTGACAGGGGCTTTATTCCAAATGCAGATCCAGCGGTGTTTTGCTTTTACGCCCGCCAATTTCTCTGGTGAGCTTTGGCACCAGATACCCAGACACTTCCTCTATCAACTTAGACATCAATACTTTCGCTTCCTGATCCGAAACGAAGAAATGCGCCGCGCCCTGCACTTTATCTAACACGTGGATGTAGTAGGGAAGCACGCCCGCATTGAACAGAGTTTCGCTCAGTTTGATCAGGGCTTCAGCATTATCGTTGACCCCTTTAAGCAGAACGCTTTGGTTGAGGAGTATCACCCCAGCCTGTTTCAGTTTGGCAAGGTATGCTGCAAGTTCACCATCGATTTCATTTGCGTGGTTAATGTGCGTCACCATTACTACATTTAAACGGCTTCCACGCAGCAGATAACAAAGCTCATCGGTAATACGAGACGGAATCACCACAGGTAACCGGGAGTGGATACGTAGTGTTTTCACGTGTGGGATAGCTTCAATTCGCGAGACAAGCCATTCCAGTTCGCTGTCTTTCGCCATTAAGGGGTCGCCTCCAGATAAGATCACTTCATTGATTTCATCTCGCTCGGCAATGTAAGCCAAGTTTTGTTCCCAAACCGATTTGGATCCTTTGTTGTCCTGATAAGGAAAATGACGGCGGAAACAGTATCGGCAGTTGATCGCACAGCCACCCTTTACGATCATCAATACACGGGATTTGTACTTGTGCAGCAGTCCCGGTTGATCGTTGTCTTGTTCTTCTAAAGGATCCGCGGAATAGCCTTTATGGATTTCAAACTCTTCCATCAAAGGCAATACCTGCCTGAGCAGAGGATCGTTCGGATTGCCTTTTTCCATGCGATTAACGAAGCTCTGTGGCACTCGCATGGCAAAGAGTTCACGTGCAGCCAGTCCTTTTTCCCACGGAGTTGGGTCAATTTCAACGGCTTGAAGCAACTTGCGAGGATCGGAGATCGCATTCGCCAATTGTTTGAGCCAGTTTTGCTCAACAGAAACAGCTTTTCGGGTTATGATGTGCGGCATTAAATTGAACTCGAAGATGGTAAGAGGAAAAAATGGCTACTGTTAGCACGAATGAATTTAAAGGCGGTCTTAAAATTATGCTTGATAATGAGCCGTGTGTCATTCTCGAAAACGAGTATGTTAAGCCGGGTAAAGGTCAGGCATTCAACCGCGTAAAAATCCGTAAGCTGCTTTCTGGTAAAGTTTTAGAAAAGACTTTCAAGTCAGGCGACACTGTTGAAGTAGCAGATGTAATGGACATCGATCTGGACTACCTTTACAACGACGGTGAGTTCTACCACTTCATGAACAGCGAGTCATTCGAGCAGATCGCAGCGGATCTGAAAGCCGTTGGCGACAACGCTAAGTGGTTAGTAGAAAACGACACTTGCATGATCACGCTTTGGAACGGTAACCCAATCGCGGTAACGCCACCAAACTTCGTAGAGCTTGAAGTAACCGAAACCGATCCAGGTCTGAAAGGCGATACTCAAGGTACGGGTGGTAAGCCAGCAACACTGGTCACTGGTGCTGTAGTTCGTGTTCCTCTGTTCATTGCTATTGGTGAAGTGATCAAAGTTGACACTCGTAGCGGCGAATACGTAGGTCGAGTGAAGTAATCAACTTCCGATACAAACTGTTACAAAGCCGCTCCAGTGTGAGCGGCTTTTTCATATATTTATCATTTTATTTATAAAATAAACTTAAGTTTATATGCATATAAGATGAGCACCATTAGAATTCGTGGCGATTAGTTGGAACTAATGTCACAAATAATAAGGGGCTCTCGATGAAATTCTCAACCACCGCACGATCAGTGCTAATGATCGCCACTCTAGGCTTATCGACACAAGCTGCTGCTTTCCAGTCTTTCGACACCACTACAGGTAAACCTGACGCTCAGGAATGTCGTTACCTGACAGACGCAGGAAAGAACGCATTTGATGCAAACACCGGTAAGCTTTGGGCTTGCAGTACTCAAGGTTGGGTATTTTTTGAATCTCAAAGTGCTCATAAATGTTTGAATGCATCGAAAGCAGAGCAAGCTAAGTACCCAGCATGGAAGAAAGGGCGTACTTACGTTGGCGGTAACAAAGTACTGTTCAATAACAAAGTATACCGAGCAAAATGGTGGACCAGAACAGGTACTCCTGCTACGTCAGAAGCATGGACATTGGATGTGAAAGACGTTCACCCTAAGACCTGGAATCAGAACCATCAATACAACAGTGGTGAGAATGTCTTGTTCATGGGGCATGTATACGAAGCGAACCATTGGAGTAAAGGCAAATTACCACCTGCAAATGTTTCTCAAAATAACCGAAGCAAAGAGTGGCGATACGTTGGTCCATTTGAATGTGCAAATAACTAACAGAAACTCCAATACCTCTTAAGAAAAATGCGCCCTTGTGGCGCATTTTTACTTTCCTGATTCCATCTCTATATTTACTTCTAAATATTCGCAAAAACCATAAAATAACGCAGATTTATTCGGTTTTTATATTGGTAAATTATCTGTTACATTTTGTTTCGTTGTTAACAAGTCTGTTCACTACTTTGTTTTGCTCGATTTAACTGTCTTGATAACAACAAACGGAGATAAACATGCTAGGAGAAAGCCTGAAAGCTGAAGAAAAGCGTAGCGCTATGCGTAAGGGAATCAAAGGTGCACTAATCGGCGTTCCCCTGCTGGCATTTGGCTTAACAATCAATAGCTCGGTGTTAATGACCGATGCTGGTTACACATACGTTCACCAGAATAACATCACAGGTGAACTGGATGTGTTCACTCAACCGGGTATCCATTTTCGGATGCCATTTCTCTCAAAAATTACCAAATACGATCAGGTGATCACTGTGTCGTTTGGTAACAACACAGGAGAGGACTTCTACCAAAGGTTGGACCCAGTTCAGGTGCGATTTGCCGATACCTATATTGGTGAAATACCAGTGACCTTCCGATTCAAGCTCAGCACCGATCCGGAAGCGGCAATCAAAATGCATCGAGAGTTTCGCAATAACAGCAATCTGATAGATGCATTGCTGGTGAAAAATGCCCGAAACGTAACCGTGATTACGGCGACCCAATATACAGGGGAAGAGTTCTTTCAGGGGGGATTAAACCAGTTCAAATCGAAACTGGGTGATCAGCTTAGAGATGGTATCTACCTGACTGAGCGAAAACAGGTCGAAGTTGAGCAGCTTGACTTGGCGCCTGTCGGAATGGAGCAATCGGATGCCAATAAATTGCAACGTACCCAGCAACTGGTCTGGAAAACCGTTCCGGTAAGGGATGCTAATGGTCAGCCAATCAGGCAAGACAATCCGTTGCAGCAATATGGTATTCAGGTAACACAGGTAACCATTGGTGATCCTCAACCGGAAACCCAACTAGACCAATTATTGGCAGACAAAAAGCGTCTGGTCGCAGACAGAATTCGAGCGATTCAGGAACAAGAGACCTCTAAAGCTCAGGCTGAAACGGAACAGCTGAGAAAAGAGATCCAGCGTACACGTGAAGTTCAGGACGCTCAGCGTCAGAAAGAACTGGCGATCATCTCTCAGCAGAAAGAGGTCGAGATTGCACGTCAGATTGCCGAACGTGAGATCGTAGAAGTTGAGAAGAAAAAACGTCTGGCAGAAGTGGAAAAAGAGAAAGAACTGGCAATTGCGGAAGCCAACCTAGCGATTCAAAAAGCCAATTCACTATCTGCGGAGTTTGAAGCTAAGGCGATACTAGAGAAGGGTAATGCGGAAGCTCAAATTCTGAAAGCGAAGTACGCCGCATTAGGTGCCAACAGAGAAGTGTACCTTGCGGAGCTGAATCGTGATGTGGCCAATGTACTGTACAACAACCTTCAAAACTTCCAGGTTGAAATGCCTCAGAACTACATTGGTGGCAGCAATGAAAGTGGCTTAACCAGCAATCTGGATGTGATTACAGCATTTGGTGCGTTAGGGATGATGGATAAGGCTCAACAAGTGACCACTAAATAGGCTTTTATCTGACAGGTCAGTGCTTTGGCATTGACCTATTTTTTCTGTAATCGCCGAATCGTACTGTTAATAAAACTAGACGATGCTCTCAGTCTGTCTTCTCTAAAAAGTTCTTCCCGAATACTGTCTCGTTTTCTCGCTATAGTAGTCAGACAATAATGAAAGCAAGGAAGCGTTATGTCTGAAGACACTCAACTCCCACTCACAGATTTTATCGAGTATCCGGTCTCTGAAATGGTCGACCGGGCTGAGCAGAATTACGAGCTGGTCAAGCGTCGACATTCCATCCGTCAGTTCTCTGATCGCCCCGTCCCCAAATCCATTATCGAGAATTGTATTCTGGCAGCAGGAAGTGCCCCAAGCGGCGCTAATCATCAGCCGTGGCATTTTGTAGCAATCAACAGTCAGGAAACGAAAGCCAAAATTCGCCTTGCGGCAGAGGAATTGGAGCACTCTTTCTATGAAGGCAGAGCAGGGCAAGAGTGGTTAGATGCCCTTAAACCTTTGGGCACCAACGCCAACAAACCATACTTAGAAAAAGCGCCGTGGCTGATTGCCGTCTTTTCGCAAAAGCGCGGAGGCATGGACAACGATGACAGTCAGACTAATTATTACGTCCACGAATCCGTTGGCATTGCGACGGGCTTTTTACTTCAGGCTCTGCACAACGCGGGATTGGGAACGTTGACCCACACGCCAAAGCCAATGAGTTTCCTGAGTTCAATTTGCGGCAGAGATAACAGCAATGACAGACCTTACATGTTGATTGTTGTGGGTTACCCTGAGGACGGCGCAACCATTCCAAAACACGCCACACACAAAAAAGCGTTGTCTGAAATATCGACGTTTATTGAATAAAAAAATAGGCCTTCCAGTTCAGGAAGGCCTATTTGTTATTTGTTGATAAAGAAATATTTATTCAGATATTGATTCAGCGGTCTGAATGCTGGGTTTGCCCAAGTAACGTACATTTTGGATCCGTCATCAGGATAAAATCCGGAAGCAATGTTTCCTTGGTTAATGAATGTGGTCCCTAGGTTACCAACCAGTTCACCACCGCCTTCATTGTTGTCAGGGTCTAACTTGTATTCATACATCAATCCAAGCAAAGCGCCTGGGTTTAGATTTACCTGAGTTTTGCCGTGAATATGGTCCACAACGCCTCCAATATGAGGCGTACCATCCTTGATACATGGTGTTGGTGTGCCTAGAGCACGGTCCGCTTTAAGCTGACCATTGCCATAATTACACTCGTTGAAGAATAGTGCTTCAAAACTTTGTTGATCCGCAGTGCGTTTGTAGGTAGTCAACTTGGTTTTGAAGTTTTGATAGGCGTCATTCAGTTCACTACCGATCAGTGTGTTGCTGTTGCCATCCACGTAATAGTCGAATACC
Organism: Vibrio nigripulchritudo ATCC 27043; assembly: GCF_000222685.1. Classification (GTDB taxonomy): domain Bacteria; phylum Pseudomonadota; class Gammaproteobacteria; order Enterobacterales; family Vibrionaceae; genus Vibrio; species Vibrio nigripulchritudo. Next base: position 27,111 of record NZ_AFWJ01000035.1, read on the forward strand.
TGCATGAGCTTTTGATAAGTGGTCAGAGATAAAGTCTCGTCTTTTCCTTTGTTGGTGAATACCAGCTCTAAGCCGTGAACCTGCGATGTTGCCTGACTCAAAGCCAAGGCAAACTTATCTTCCTGGCTTTGACCCGTTGGTTCTGCTGCCATAATACCAATCACAACGGTTTTATTGTTGAAGCGCTCGTGGACATCTTTGTGCGACCATTTCACAAAGTTCTCAACTTGATTAATCACACGTTGATGCTGTTCAGTGGTGATGGATGGCGCAATAGCCAGAACGTAAATGCCCTTCTGGAAAGAGCAATTTGGAATGTCGTCTACTTTGGAACAGTGGTCAATACTGGAATAAACGTTCACACCCGATGGGGTATTGGTTTGCGAAGGCGTCAGATTACTCTCGGAGGCATCTTCTATTTTGCACCCTTGTAACAACAAGGACATAACCACAGGAAGAAATAGAATTTTTTTAAACATACATTCACTAAAGATTGCGAAGTGTCAGCCACTCCAGGTTTCAATTGGTGCAGATCGCCATGGAAATCTGCGCAATAGGTAAAACTCTGGTCAAGCCAGGATGCGTTATGCTCTTCCGTGAAATATTCAATTCAGCTCATTATGTGCAGAGGCGAGCTGAATTTTGATTTGTTTAAATACTGTGGGTATTGCATTTTTAGCTGCAAGCAAATAAGCGGAGGGGATTATATAGACAGGTTTTAAGAAAAGGTAGTGCGATTCTTAAACAATTTGTAAGGCTTTTTTAATGTCTTAATTTATGAAAGGGAGCGAATTACTCCCTTTCATATTTGGCTTAAATCATGAACACAAAAATCACAGCCAGAGCAGAGATTAGCCCTGCAAAAGCGTAACAGGCGATTTTTCCCGCTATACCAGTATGAATTTTCAGATCGTGCATTCCATGATGAACTCGGTGCATGGCATGCCACATTGGTAGTGCAAGGGTGCCTATGACAAACAAACCGCCAATCAGGCTGGTGGCGAAACCAGACACTCTTTCATAGCTCAGCGCTTCGGCATCAATAATACCAAGAGGGGCTAGGATGCCCAGCACGAGAATGGTTACCGGGGAGATCATTGCAAACCATGTCCCGCCTGCTCCAAACAGCCCCCACCAAATGGGTTCATCAGAGCGCTTTGGTGTTTTATCGATTTGATATTGAGTATTCATTATTCGCTCCTTAAACCACAATCAAAACAATGAGGGAAATAAAAGCGACAGCCGCCCACTGACTCATCACAATCAGTTTCTTCTCGACAGGCTTACCTTTCCAGCGAATGGGCATAACTTGCGGCATCATGCTGAAAAACGTCTGAGCATGAAGCAGGCTGCCAGCCAGAGCGACAAGATTAATGCCGATGACAACTGGGTTTGCCATAAAACCTAGCCAGCTTTGCCAGGCGTCGGGACCTTTGACTAAAGCCCCCAGCCCAAATGTCAGAAAGACCGTGAACAAAACCAAAGGCAGAATGGTGGCTTCCCGCATCATGTAAAAACGGTAGAAAGGGTGATTCTTCCACCAGGTTCGCTTTACTTCGCGTACATAAGGTTTGCGGTTACTCATGGTTACGCCTCCTCTTTCACTGGTGAATCACTGGGTTTTAGCATGGCAATCACAAAGTCCATGGAAGAGGCGACTTTGCCCTGATTGACTGCGGCTGCCGGGTCGACGTTTTTAGGGCAAACATCCGAGCAGTAACCTACAAAGGTACAGCCCCATGCGCCATTCTGCCCGTTGATCAACCCCATGCGTTCAGCCTTGCCATTGTCACGGCTGTCTAAGTTGTAGCGATGCGCTAGGGTCAGAGCCGCTGGTCCCATAAATTCGGGGTTTAAGCCAAATTGTGGGCAGGCTGCGTAGCAAAGCCCGCAGTTGATGCATCCCGCGAACTGTTTGTACTTCGCCATTTGTTCTGGGGTTTGTAGGTTGGTGCCGTCTTCCGGCTTGCGATCGTTTCCTATGATGTAAGGCTTGATGGCTTCCAGACGTTCAATGAACGGCGTCATATCCACAATCAGATCTTTTTCAATAGGGAAATTCGCCAGTGGTTCGATGGTCACGCCATCAGGGTATTCGCGAAGAAAGCTCTTACATGCCAGTTTAGGTACTCCGTTGACCATGATGCCGCAGGAACCACAGATCGCCATACGGCAGGACCAGCGATAGGAGAGATCTTTATCCAGATGATCCTTGATGTATCCAAGGGTGTCTAACACCGACATGGTTTCATCGAATGGCACGTCGAAGGTTTGAAGATGCGGTTCCGCGTCTTTTTCAGGGTCATAACGCAAGATGTCGACTTTTTGAATGCGATTGGCTGACATTATGCTTTCTCCTCTTCCGCTTTAGCGGCTTCTTCGGCTGCCGCTTTTTCTGCCGCTTCACCATATAAGCGAGCTTTAGGCTGCGATTTGGTGATGGTGACATCGCTGTACTGAATGCTTGGTGAGGCATCCGTCTGGTAGTAAGCCAGCGAATGTTTCAGGAACTGTTCGTCGTCGCGCTCGGTGCAGCCATCATCCAGTCGCTGGTGGGCACCGCGAGATTCTTTACGAAGGATCGCGGAATGCACCATGGCTTCTGCTACTTCCAAACCGTAACCGACTTCAATGGCATACAGCAGATCGGTATTGAAGACTTTTCCTTTATCTTTGATGCTGACGCGTTTGTAGCGCTCTTTGAGTTCGGTGATTTTCTCGATAGTGGCTTGCATCAGATCTTCCTGGCGATAGATGCCACAGCCCGCTTCCATGGTATGACCCATTTCGGTTCGGATGTCTGCCCAGTTTTCATCGCCCTCCTGACTCATCAGTGCCTGAATCCGTTCTTCAACCAACTGGTTTTGCGTTGCGATGGCATCGTCATTCCAGCCTTTAAATTCAGATACTCGTTTGACGGCGTTTTCGCCAGCAACACGACCAAAGACCACAAACTCCGCTAATGAGTTGGAGCCAAGGCGATTCGCACCATGAAGCCCAACGGATGCGCATTCCCCCACAGCAAACAGACCTTTGATTCGGGTTTCACAAGCTTTGTCGGTTTCGATGCCACCCATGGTGTAGTGCACGGTTGGACGGATTGGGATGGGTTCTTTCGCTGGGTCGACATTCACATACGCTTTGGCCAGCTCGCAGATGAATGGCAGGCGCTCTTGCAGGTAGTCTTCGCCCAAATGGCGTAAATCCAGATGAACAACATCGCCGAGCGGATGTTTGATGGTGTTGCCTTTTTGCTGCTCATGCCAGAACGCCTGGGAAACTTTGTCGCGTGGACCAAGCTCCATGTATTTGTTCTTAGGTTGTCCGACTGGGGTTTCCGGTCCCATGCCGTAATCTTGCAGGTAACGATAGCCGTTTTTGTTGACGATGATGCCACCTTCGCCCCGGCAGCCTTCCGTCATCAGGATCCCGGTGCCCGGTAGACCAGTCGGGTGGTATTGCACAAATTCCATATCGCGAAGTGGTACACCGTGGCGATACGCCATTGCCATACCATCGCCTGTTACGATCCCGCCGTTGGTATTACAGTGATAAACGCGACCAGCGCCACCAGTCGCCAGTACGACAGATTTGGCTTTAATGGTGACCAGTTCGCCTTCCGACATATGAATGGCGACTAAGCCCTGAACTTCCCCCTCATCAACAATCAAATCAACAACGAAATACTCATCGAACCGATTGATGTTTGAATACTTTATAGACGTCTGGAACAGAGTATGAAGCATGTGAAAGCCCGTTTTATCCGCGGCGAACCACGTACGTTCTACCTTCATTCCGCCAAAACGGCGCACGTTCACTTCACCGTTTTCTTTTCGGCTCCACGGACAGCCCCATTGCTCCATCTGAATCATTTCACGTGTGGCGTTTTCAACGAAATACTCCACCACATCTTGTTCACACAGCCAGTCTCCTCCACCGACGGTGTCATTGAAATGATTGTCTAAGCTGTCTTCATCTTTGATGACCGCGGCAGATCCCCCTTCCGCCGCAACCGTATGGGAACGCATGGGATAGACTTTGGAAATCAGAGCGATGTCCAGTTCTGGGTTTGCTTCTGCAGCAGCAATGGCAGTCCGAAGACCAGCGCCGCCAGCGCCGATGACTGCGATATCTGTGGTTATAGTCTGCACAGTTACCTCCGGTAAGAAACGACAAATGCAAAAACGACAGCGCACACCTTTGCGAGCCGTCCATGCGAAAATCTGTTGATCCATAGCCAGAGTGGTCTGGCGAGTAAGACCAACAATCCAATAAAAAACCTTGATTCCTATGGGTATATTAAGAGAGGGGATTGCGGGGAAAATTGATGTATTCGGGCTTTTGCTTCGGTAATGCAAACAAGGGCATAGAATTTCCATAATGTGTGATTACAGTCACTGAATGTGCGTTTCTATTCACCTTTGCTTATTAAGAACTACTCTGGGGAAGAAGCTGACACAGCGGGTTCAGAGAAGGTAAAATGCGCGTCAGATGAAATGATAAGAGAGTCTCCATGTCTTTGAATCAGTGGCAACCCACTGCCCAACTTTCCCAGCTAAAACAACGTGCAGAATTGATTGCTCGAATCCGGTCATTCTTTTATGAAAGAGGTGTATTGGAGGTAGACACTCCAGCGATGAGCCACGCGACGGTAACGGATATTCACCTGCATACATTCAAGACCCAGTTTGTCGGACCGGGTTATGCTGACGGCAGTGCACTCTTCTTAATGACCAGCCCCGAGTTTCACATGAAACGCTTGTTAGCCGCGGGAAGCGGGTCGATTTACCAGATTTGTAAGTCATTTCGGAATGAAGAAAACGGGCGTTTTCATAACCCGGAATTCACCATGCTGGAGTGGTATCGCGTTGATTTCGACCATCACGACTTAATGGATGAGATGGATGCCTTACTGCAACTCACTCTGGGCTGTGCGTCAGCGGAGCGGATGACTTATCAAAATGCGTTTATTGATACTCTGGGAGTGTGTCCGCTAGAGGGCAAGATGTCTGAACTTAAGCAAGCTGCGGCGAAACTGGGCTTAAGTGATATCGCCGAGCCTGAAGAAGACAGAGACACTTTGCTTCAGTTGTTGTTTAGCATGGGTGTGGAAACCAAAATTGGTCAGGAAGTGCCAGCGTTTGTTTACGACTTTCCCGCTTCTCAGGCGGCATTGGCGAAAATCAACGCAACGGATCCGCGGGTTGCTGATCGGTTTGAGGTCTATTTTAAAGGCATTGAACTGGCTAACGGTTTCCATGAGCTGGATAACCCGAAAGAGCAGTTGGCACGGTTTGAGCGGGATAACGCACAGCGCGAAACCATGGGATTAGAGCCGCAGCCGATTGATCACCATTTAATTGAAGCGTTGAAGTCTGGCTTGCCTCAGTGTGCTGGTGTGGCATTGGGTATTGATCGCTTAGTCATGCTGGCACTGGGTGCTTCACACATTGACGAGGTCACCGCTTTTCCGTTTCCTCGGGCGTGAATATTCAAACACACAAAAACAAAAACCACCGTTAGGTGGTTTTTGTTTATCACAATGTTTTCTAAGCACAGGTAAATGAATTAAATAGTACTTACGTTGAAACAAGTATCTAACTCACCTGTTGTGGCAATGACTATCAAAGTAGGAAGCTTTGAGTGCCCCATTGCCAGGGCTTAGGAGGATTCAAGGTCTGGGATTGAGGTCGTGTTCTCGCAAGCAGACGAAATCACTATATCGCCTCTTTTTTATGAATGCAAATGGTTCTCAATATCGTTATTAAGTTCGGGACTCATGACACAAGAATTCCGGTTCCTACTACCGCCAATATCGCGCCTATCCATGCATAAGGGTTAGGGCGCTGTCGGGTATAAATCCAAAGCAGAGGCAGCACCATGATAGGGGTAGTCGATGACAGCAGAGCCACCATACCAACGTTTCCATCTCTTAATGCGTAAAGGATCAAAGTCATCCCAACCGCCATGGCAAGGAAGCCGTTCACGGCACAGATCCACAGAATGCGTAAGTTGATGGGCTTAATCGGGCGAGAAAGTTTCGCCCCAGTCATTCGGAACGCGCAATGAGCAAGAAAAGCAGCAATCATGCGAATAGCAGACGCGGCAACAGGGTCGATATCACCTTGCATCACGGGTTTGGCAATAATTCCACCCAGCGCCTGACAAAGTGCCGCGAGCAAACCTAATCCGATACCGATAGCAATGCTGCCTTGTACCGCTTCCCACTCGTGCTGACCTTGTTTCTTCTTGCCAAAGAAAATAGCAGTCATAACACCAGAAAAAACCAGTACTGAACCAATAAGCTCGATACCAGATAAGGTTTCACTGAAGATCCAGTAACCCAGAATGGCAGAAAATACCGCGTGACAGGAAAACAGCAATCCTGCCTGGCGTGGACCCATGCGATTCATACAGGCGAACAGAGCGGTATCGCCGATGAAGATGCCAACCAATCCCGACAACGCCATAGGCAGAATATGGTCGCTGGTAATGGTGCTCCATCCACCAGTAAAAAGCGCCATTACAATCAGAATGGCGGAAGTGCAGCCCATACGCCAGCGGCTATAGGAGAATGACCCCAGGTGTCTTGCTGGGGTAACTGAGATAATGCTGGAAATTGCCCATAGAAATGCGGCAGCCAGTGCCAGCCATTCGTAAGTCATCGCGCTTAAAAAAATCAGGTGGTTACAAGGTTTTCACTATGCCTGATTTCCTTAGCAACAACTACACTTATTTCCAACGGAAATGAGAAGGTTGAGGGTAATGTTCAATGGCTTCGGACGGGCAGTCGCAGAAGACGCCATCCACTCCAATTTCAGACAGCCATTGCCAGTCTTCGAGTTGGTTTACGGTGTACACATAAACCGCTAACCCGCGCAACTTGGCGTCTTGCACAAAATCCTGATCGATGACGTCGAGGTCAATATTGACGGAATCGGCTTTGAGCCGTTGGGCAAATTTTGCTTTGTCTGTGCCTTTAGACCCAGTCAGTGCGCCAATCAAGGTTTGGGGACGAGAGCGTTTGATTTGTGCTAGCCAGTCATGGTTGAAAGAAGAGACGATCAGTTGCTCTTCCTGAAATCCGTAATCAGATAACGCTAAATCCAAGTGAGAATAAAGCTGCTCTAAATTATCGATGCCTTTTACTTCGATATTCAGTGCGCACTGACCCTGTATAAGATCCATGACTTGCTTGAGAGTCGGAATCACTTCTCCGTTACCAGCGTCCAGTTTTTGCAGGCTGCTTTTATCAAACCATTTCAGTAGTCCAATGCCATTGGTGGTTCGGTTCAACCATTTATCGTGGATCACCCAAAGTTCGCCGTCCTGTTCATGGATATCCAGTTCGATTGCGGGGGCACCACTGTCTAGTGCCGCCTGAAAAGCGGCTAAAGTGTTTTCCGGGTGTGTTGCGCGCACACCGCGATGTGCAATGATGATCATTATTGAGCTCCGTGAAAAGATCAGTTCAATAGCCACATCGCTACGTACACGATGCCTAAGCCAATTATACCCATGATAAGACCTGTTTTCGCCATGTCCCGGCTCTCGACCAGCCCTGTGGAATAAGCGAGAGAATTCGGTGGTGTTGAAACGGGAAGAATCATGCCCAGAGAGGCAGAAAACGCGACCACCACAAGCAAAGCCTGCAAGCCGCCGATTTCAGCTAATGCCGGCATGGATGCCCCGATGGCGGCAGCGATTGGCATCAGCAAGTTAGCCGTTGCGGTATTCGACATGAAATTTGCCATCAACCAACAAACTATAGACAGAGTTAGCACCACTGCGGTTGGAGAAAGCGCATCGTAATCAATGGCGTGTGCTAAGGCGCTGGCAAGCCCGGTTTTGTCCAGTGCGATACCAATCGCTATCCCTCCGGCAACCAGCCAGAGTACGTCCCAATTGATCTGTTTCAGCTCTGCCTTTCCCATGATGCCCGTTAAGGTGAATACCGCGAGAGGAATAACTGAAACGACATAGGTGTTCATGCCGTGCAGCTTTGTTGTCATCCATAGGAGAATGGTGATGGCGAAAGTGATGTAAACTACGATGGCGCGCCAGCCACGTTTAAACGTGCCACCCAGTTTCAATGTCATGCTTTCTTGGGAAGCGGGGAACAGTTTTTGTAGAAGAAACCATGCAATGGTGAGCTGGATGAGAACAAACGGGAGTCCCATCGTCATCCAAGAAAGGAAATCGATACTGTTGTCGCCAGTCAGATACTGCAAAGCAATGGCGTTAGGCGGCGTTCCAATCGGAGTTGCTATGCCTCCTGTATTGGCAGCGATAGGGATGCAAAGTACAAGTGCCTTGACGCCGGTATCTCCCTTTGGAGCTGATGCCACAATAGGACCAAGCAATGCCAGCATCATTACTGTTGTCGCCGTATTGGACATAAACATAGAGAAAACAGCGGTTATCAGCATCAGACCCAGCATGATAAATCTGGGTTGGTGCCCAAACGGTTTGAGCAACACTCGGGCCAGATTGTTATCCAAATCGTATTTGGACGCTGCAATGGCTAAAGCGAATCCGCCCATAAATAGAATGATGATAGGGGAGGAGAAAGCGCCCAATATATCGGTGTAAGTCAGTAGCTCTCCCAATTCATGCCCAGGTGGTGGATTTCGGAAAAGGTGTAGCCCTTTGTCTGACAACATCACCAGTTCGAGTGCGATGATCAGTATTGAAGTTGCGAATACAGGGACAGGTTCCAGTACCCATAAGAGTGCAGCGAGCAAAAAGATGGCGAGTAAACGATGCTGAATTAAAGTGAGATCTTCGATGGGGATGGCATCGGCGGGAATCAGTAATACAAGAATAGGAAGAGCGAAGCTTATCGCCAGCTTTATAATCACCGAAGTGTTTTTAGGAACCATGCTTTTCTCGCCAACTTTCTCACTGGGAACTAGCATAAGACAAGACGAATTCGCGTACTAAGATCGTGTCGGTAGTTTGAGAAGCCGTGGGAGACTATCGAATAGAAGTTTGTTTTTATCAAAAACAAAAAGGCAGCTCATTGAGCTGCCTTTCCAATTTCGGGGAAAGCGATTTAAGCTTCTGCTTTGTGGGCGTAAGGCGTACCCATAACTGTTGGCGCGTTGAGCTGCATGCTCTCATCAAACTGGATGCTGTCTTTTGCAAACAGGTTGATTACGGTCGAACCAAGTTTAAATCGACCCATCTCTTCGCCTTTTTTCAGCACAACGGATTTATCACCTTCAGCAGGGTAATCCCATGTGTAAACGGTGTTTCCACGAGGAGGAGTGACGGTTCCTGCCCAAATGAGTTCAATGCTACCAACAATAGTGGCACCAACCAGAACCTGAGCCACAGGACCAAACTCGGTATCAAAAATACACACTACACGTTCGTTACGAGCGAACAGATTAGGCACATTCTCTGCGGTCAGTGGGTTTACGGAGAACAGGTCGCCCGGCACATAAATCATTTTACGTAGTGTGCCATCACATGGCATATGAACACGGTGGTAGTCACGCGGCGACAAGTACAGCGTCGCGAACTCGCCATCTTTGAATTCTTCCGCCAGCGCTTCACTGCCGCCAAGCAGCTCCTGAGCTGAATAGTTGTGACCTTTTGCCTGAATCAGCTGACCATCCGTGATGGGGCCAAACTGACTAACACAAGCGTCGGCAGGGTGAGAAATAACATGCTCACCTTCTGCTATTGGGCGTGCGCCTTCTTTCAGCTCACGTACGAAAAATTCGTTAAATGTTTTGAAGTAAGCAGGGTCGGAGTACAATGCTTCGTCCATGTTGACTTTGTACTGCTTGATAAACCAACGAATCACAGCCGTGGTCAAACTGCCCGCTTTTGCGCTTGCCAGTTTACCAACAAGACGCGTCAATCCATGTTGTGGAATCCAGTACTGGAGACTCACTTTAATTTTATCTAACACAATTGATTCCAAATTGTTCAACAAGTCGGCGCGAGATGTTACTGAATCTCACTACCGTTGTCAGCTTCTTTACAAGTCCCTCTAACGTTTTGCCACAATTTTGCGGCAATGGTCGTTGGGATGAAGGTTAAAGGTCCGCTTTCTTATTCCGAGAGTACTGACGGTTCGCTTTGTTTTCTTGCATGCTTTCGATAATGCGATGGTAATTTTCAAAACGAACTTCGCTGATATCACCGCGCTCTACCGCTTCTCGGATGATGCACCCCGGGTCGTCGGTATGCTTGCAGTCACGGAACTTACAGCCACCAAGGAAAGGTCGGAACTCCACAAATGCTTCAGTGACTTCATCCGGCTCCAGGTGCCACAAACCAAATTCACGCACTCCAGGAGAGTCGATTAAGTCGCCCCCTTTCGGGAAGTGGTACAACCTGGCAGCCGTTGTCGTGTGTTGTCCAAGCCCAGAGTTTTCAGACACCGCACCTTCTTCGGCTTCGACTTCCGGCATCAGAGCATTGACTAAACTGGATTTGCCGACACCGGATTGTCCCACAAAGATATTAATCCGATCTTTAAGTAAGGCTTGCAGCTCTTCAACACCTTCGCCAGATTCCTTACTGACCAGCATCACCTGATAGCCTATTTTTTCATATTCAGTGAGCCAGGTACGATACGTTTCGCGTTGCTCGTTATCGAGAAGGTCGATTTTGTTTAGCACAATGAGTGGTGCAATGCTCAGGGTTTCCGAGGCAACCAAATAACGGTCTATGATATTAAGAGAGAGCTCAGGCAATACCGATGAAACGATGACCATTTGGTCGACGTTGGCAGCGACAGGTTTTAAGCCATCGTAATAATCCGGGCGGGTCAAAACAGATGTGCGTGGTTCCACAGCTTCAACAACGCCAGAGATACCCGCCATGGCTTCGTGACCAGAGCGCCAGATAACTTTGTCACCAGAGACTAAGCTTTCTATACCACGTCGTAAATTGCAGCGATGGATCTCGCCAGTATCATTGTCTTCAATATCGGCGTGTTGACCGAACCGAGTGATGACTAGCCCTGCTTTGGTTGCACCAAGCATGGACTCTTCCCATTGAACAGTGTCTTCTTGGGTTAATCGCTTTTTTTGGTTGTGACGAACGCGTCGTACTTGACCTTTTGTGAGCTTTTTCTTTTTTGCCACGGATTATCAACTTCTTTGGTTGGAATTCCAAAATAGGTGGGTATGATACCTCTTTTATCAACAAAATAGGCAATTCATCTATGTCGTTCAGCGATCAGAACTTAATTTGGATCGATCTAGAGATGACAGGGTTAGACCCTGAAACCCATAAGATCATTGAAATCGCTACTATTGTTACCGATAGTGAGCTCAATATTCTCGCTGAAGGACCCGTTCTGGCCATTCACCAACCAGAAGAAGAGTTAGCCAAAATGGATGAGTGGTGCACCACAACTCATACAGGCAGTGGCTTAGTTGCTCGTGTAAAAGAGAGCACGGTGACAGAGCAACAGGCGATTGATCAAACCATCGAGTTCCTGAAACAGTGGGTGCCGGAAGGTAAATCTCCGATCTGTGGTAACAGTGTTGGGCAGGACAGACGCTTCTTATACGAGTTCATGCCTGAGCTGGAGGCATATTTCCACTACCGTTATATTGATGTCAGTACCATCAAAGAACTGACACGTCGTTGGCAGCCAGAAGTGCTTAGTCAGTTCTCTAAAACAGGTAGCCACCTTGCACTCGATGACATTCGTGAGTCCATTGCTGAGCTGAAGTTTTATCGTCAGCACGTATTTAGTATTTAAGGTCCCTCCTCTTATTGTCCAATGGTAAGTCTTTGGGCAATACGCAGTTTTATCCGCATTTAAAATGCAGCCAAACAACCGATTCGCTTAAGGGCTGAGCGAATCTGATTGGTTTTGTTTCTTTTTTCGGCAAACTGACAAAAAATTTAATTTTTTTGAGGGAAGGACTTGCATCACAAAAAAATGCTCTTATAATTCGCAGCCCTAAACGACGGAAACGTTGTGAATGCGACACTAGCTCAGTTGGTAGAGCGCAACCTTGCCAAGGTTGAGGTCACGAGTTCGAACCTCGTGTGTCGCTCCAGTTGAATAAGCTCTCATCATGCTTTGAATGATGAATACGGACGCGGGGTGGAGCAGCTTGGTAGCTCGTCGGGCTCATAACCCGAAGGTCGTCGGTTCAAATCCGGCCCCCGCAACCAAATTAAGATTTATTGCGATAGCGATAAGTCATGCGACACTAGCTCAGTTGGTAGAGCGCAACCTTGCCAAGGTTGAGGTCACGAGTTCGAACCTCGTGTGTCGCTCCAGTTCTTTACGAACAGAGAAAATAGCCTTCATCGTACTTTACGATGACAAGATGCGACACTAGCTCAGTTGGTAGAGCGCAACCTTGCCAAGGTTGAGGTCACGAGTTCGAACCTCGTGTGTCGCTCCAATCTCTATTCAAAAAAAGACAAAAGCTTTCATTGTGCTTAACAATGACACTTCTCCCGATAGGGAATGATGTGAAGATGCATCAACCGCTCTTTATTTAATGCTGAGAAGCATTACCCCAAAAAGAAATAAAAATAACCACCCAGTCGGGTGTTTTTTTCGTTTTCATAATACATACAGATACCGCGTCTATTAACGCTCAGTTTTCCACTGCCATAGATAAGTGCAGAGCGGAATCTGGTGCGTGTTTACAATTTCGCTAACAGACTTATCCACAAAGTGATATCTGTGGATAACTTGGTTGATAAATTGTTTTATTCGAAATGATCGGGGAAGGTGGCAAGGATCTTTCTTTTGTTCTGTTTGTCACGGATAAATATGAAAACAGTGTAAGTCTATGTATATCAAGGCTTGCGGGGTGATTTCTTAACTTTCGATATGTAAGCATTAAGATCATTAACTCGTGTTTTTTTGATCCTCGTCATTTATTGTATCTGTGTTTAACTTTTCTTTCTCCAGCTATCTGTGCTACCAAATTCGCTTTTTTCCACATAGAGCACTTTTTGAGAATTACATCAAATTATAGGTACAAAATTCGTCTCAGATTTTGAACTTTTAATTACAGAGGGTTGTACACAGTGCACCACAAATGCTTGCCAAAGGTTAAGCGTCTCTTGGTAAACCTTTCTGGATTATTCGGATAAGTCTTTCCTTTTTCCGGTCTTTTACGGGCGTTTTGGAAATTTGTGTCTCAATTGCCCATTCAATGTGGTCATCCAGGTTGTCGTCAATTCCTAAGCGACCCTCAAGAGCATAGACGATATCCTGAGAAAAGGGAGCATTTCCCATTGCAACAGCCACATTTCTCATCCATTGAATGTGCCCGATGCGTCGGATAGCTGAGCCTTCCATCTTTTTTAGAAATTCTTCTTCTGTCCAAGACATCAGAGTAAGCAAGTCTGCCGAGCCAAAAGCATCACGTCGGTGAAAATCTTTCTGGTCGGTAATATCTGCTTCACGATTCCACGGGCAAACCAATTGGCAGTCATCACAGCCGTATATTCTGTTCCCCATCTTTGAACGAAGCTCTACAGGGATTTTTCCACTTAACTCTATGGTTAAGTAAGAAATACAGAGCCTGGAATCAATGACACCTTCGCTGACAATAGCACCTGTGGGACAGGAGGTAATGCAAGCTTTACAGGTTCCGCACTGATCGGTTGAAGGTTCATCTACGGGCAAGGGGAGGTCGATCAGCAGTTCACCTAAAAAAAACCATGAGCCCGAACCTTCATCCAGTATCAAAGAGTGTTTTCCTGTCCAGCCCAGTCCGGCTTTTTGCGCGATGGGGCGTTCCAGAATTGGGGCAGAATCTACAAAGGGTCGGTAACCAAATTGCCCCACTTCCGCTTCGATTCTCTGACCTAGTTTCTTTAACTGGTTGCGAACGAGCTTGTGATAGTCACGCCCTAAGGCGTACCGGCTAATATAGCCTTGAGTGGAGTCTTCTAAATTACTGGCAAACTGTGCATCTGGTGGAAGGTAGTTCATCCGGGCGCTGATGGCTCTGACTGTGCCAGGCAGCAGTTCAGCGGGACGAGCACGCATCATTCCGTGGCGTGCCATCCAGTCCATTTCTCCGTGGTAGCCAGCATCGAGCCAGTCTTGAAGTGACTTTTCATGCTCAGACAAATCAACATCGCAGATGCCGACTTTCTGAAAACCAAGCTCGGTTGCCCACTGCTTAATTTTTATGGCAAGTTCGGAGTAATCCATAGCTTTGGAGTGATTCTTAGCGCCGACAGCGTGAAAAATGGGCGACGATTCTAACTGATTCAAATGACAAAAAGAACTCCTTTTCGCGTAACTAATGTTTATCTTGATTGTCTCAAATTAAGGAAAGGATCTCTGTCGCCACGAGCATTAAAGCGAGCTTTTCACAAGATTCGCCTTCAAAGGTGAATTTTTTGTCTTTTCCTAACAGATAAGATCTTGTCTCTCAAAACCAACACGGTTTACTATTCGGTTTCTTTTGAATTTTATATAGTCGTTGATCGGCACTGGAACATGCAACAAATGAACATGAAACACTTCACTCTCATTGATGAAAACGCCACCGTTGAATTTGGACAACTTGTCGCGAAAGCATGTCACCAGCAAACCACCATTTACTTGCACGGCGATCTTGGTGCAGGAAAAACCACATTCAGTCGTGGTTTTATTCGCTCACTGGGACATACTGGCAATGTAAAAAGCCCTACTTACACTCTAGTAGAGCCGTATCAGTTGGACGAGTGGCAAGTTTATCATTTCGATTTGTATCGTCTGGCTGATCCTGAAGAGCTAGAATTCATGGGAATTCGTGACTATTTTACTCCTGATGCGATCTGTTTAGTTGAGTGGCCGGAAAAAGGAGAGGGGCTATTGCCTTCTCCAGATTTAGATATTGAGATCAAATATGACCAATCACAACGTATTGCTACGGTCACAGCCAATACGGACTACGGTCATGCCTTGCTTAAGAACCTGGAGTCGTGTTGATTTATAAGCAATTTCAAGCACTCATACTGCTTGCTTTCTTTTTTCTGTTTGGGGTTGCGGCCAAGGTTTCAGCCAATACGCTGGAAGGGGTGAGGGTTTGGCCTTCGCCCGAAGAAACCCGAATTGTCATTGATTTGAGCAGTGAAGCTAACTACACGTATTTCACTCTGAGTAGTCCAGAGCGTCTGGTGGTGGATCTGAAACAGACTGACATCGCTGCAAAGCTGCCGATCAACGTTAAAGACTCTCCTGTACTCAAGAAAATCCGAAAAAGCAGCCCTCCTTCAAAAGGGACGTATCGACTGGTTTTTGAATTAAAAAAGAAAACCAAGGCAAATCTGTTCAAGCTGAGTCCTACGCCTGGTGGTCAGTATGGGCACCGTTTGGTGATTGACTTACCTCATGGCAAAGTGGCGACGCCAGCGCCAACTAAACCTGCCAATCCTCTTATCCCTAAGAAAACCACACCAAGTAAAGACGCGTCGCAATTCTTGGGCAATGCGGATGTGATAGTGGCGATAGATCCCGGGCACGGAGGTGAAGATCCTGGTTCTATCGGACCGACGAAAAAGTACGAAAAACACGCCACGCTGATCATTTCAAAGAAATTAGCCAGCGAATTAAACCAGGTTCGCGGGGTACGCGCCGTTCTTACTCGAACAGGTGACTACTTTGTTAATCTGAATAAGCGTTCTTCGATCGCGCGTAAGAATAAAGCACACCTTCTTGTATCAGTGCATGCCGACAGTTTCCGCTCACCTCAGCCACGCGGTGGCTCTGTCTTTGTGCTTAATGTTCGTCGTGCCAATAGTGAAATTGCTCGTTGGGTCGAAAAGCACGAGGAGCAATCCGAACTTCTAGGTGGTGCGGGTGAAGTCTTATCTAAGGTCAACAACGACAGAAACGTCAGTCAGACCTTGCTAGACCTAAAATTCAGCCATTCACAAAAAGAAGGGTATAAGGTTGCCACCAAGATTCTGAAGGAAATGGGAAAAGTAACCCGCCTTCATAAGAAAGAGCCTGTTCACGCAAGCCTTGCGGTCTTGAAGTCTCCGGATATTCCATCGGTACTGGTTGAAACGGGTTTTATGTCCAACCCGGTTGAAGAGAAACTGTTGTTCCAGCGCTCGCATCAAAACAAGCTGGCGAAAGCGCTATCGAAAGCCATTGTCAGTTACTTTGAGGCAAACCCGCCGGAAGGAACCTGGCTCGCGAACAAAGGTGCAACTATTAAGCATAAAGTGGTTCGAGGCGAATCTCTGTCCCGAATTGCTCAGAAGTATGGCACGACGACCAAAGCCATTATGGCAACCAACAAACTGAAAAGTACCAATATTGCCGTTGGGCAAGTTTTGTTGATTTCTGGTGGCGCGCCATCAGAGCCTAAGGTGAAGACAGAAATCATTACTCACGTGGTGAAATCAGGTGAGTATCTTGGCAAGATTGCCAATAAGTACAAAGTGTCTGTTGCGAGTATTAAACAGCGTAATAATCTGAAATCGAATACTCTAAAGGTTGGTCAGAAGCTAAAAATTCAGGTGAAGCTCAAAGATAAGCCGATTGTGAAGCACAAAGTGAAACGCGGCGAGTATCTTGGAAAAATCGCCTCGAAATATGGGGTTTCGACTTCGGCAATCAAAAAAGTGAATAACCTAAAATCTGATACCTTGTCTGTTGGTCAGGTTTTGATAATCCCGAGTAAATAATGACGATTAAAATACTGCCAGCCAGATTAGCGAACCAAATAGCCGCAGGGGAAGTGGTAGAACGCCCTGCGTCAGTCGTGAAAGAGTTGGTGGAAAACAGCTTAGATTCAGGAGCCACGCGCATCGATATCGATATCGAAAAGGGCGGTTCTAAGCTGATTCGTGTTCGGGATAACGGCAAAGGCATTGCCAAAGACGAGCTAGGTTTGGCGTTAAGCCGCCATGCCACGTCAAAGATTCACACCTTGGACGATCTTGAAGCTATTATGAGCCTGGGGTTTCGTGGTGAAGCACTGGCCAGTATCAGCTCTGTGTCTCGTCTTACCATGACTTCCCGACCTGCTACACAGGATGAGGCATGGTCTGCGTACAGTGAAGGTCGAGATATGGAAGTAAAACTCCAGCCAACCGCTCATCCAATCGGTACGTCGGTGGAAGTGCTGGATTTGTTCTTCAATACCCCCGCTCGCCGAAAATTCTTAAGAACAGAAAAAACCGAATTTTCTCATATCGATGAATTGCTTAAGCGCATAGCTCTGAGCCGTTTTGATGTGACGATTAATTTGCGTCACAACGGAAAAATGGTGCGTCAGTACCGAGCCGCAAAAACCGAACGACAGACAGAAGCGCGTATTTCAGCAGTTTGTGGCAGTGCGTTTGTTCGACACATATTGAACATAGAGCTAGAACATCAAGGGTTGAAACTTCACGGTTGGATCACCACTCCCGAAGGTGCACGCCAGCAAAGCGATCTGCAATATTGTTACGTCAACGGTCGTATGATGAGGGACAAACTCATTAATCACGCGATTCGTCAGAGTTACGAAAACAGCCTGAGCCCAGACCAATTCGCTACGTATGTTTTGTTTATTGAGCTGGACCCACATCAGGTGGATGTGAATGTTCATCCTGCCAAGCATGAGGTGCGATTCCACCAAGCCCGTCTGGTTCATGACTTTATCTATCAGGCGCTGAGTGATGCTTTGTCTCAAACCGAGTCGATTACTCCCGCTGAGACCCGTGCGTCCGCTTATCATCAGCCCGCGCCCCAGCAGGATGATCAGCATCGAGTAATGGAAGCCATCGCCAGCACGCCTGCGTATCCGAGAAAAGCAGAGGCTTCTGCTTATGTGCCTCAGGCGTTCACAGACACTCACTCCGTGCCTTCACATCATTCCTACTCAGAACCGAAAACTCCGAGCTTGGGCACCCCCCCTTCTTCGCCAGAGCCAACGAATACTGCCCGAAACGAATGGCAACAGTCTAAGCCTGTTTCTGGTGGAGCGAAGCCCAGAAGCAAAGCAAAGGAAGATGCGCCAACCTGGCAAGAAGTGAGAGCCTATAAAGAGCTGCTGAAAACACCGGAAGACATTGAACCTGTAGAATCGGTTGGCTCCGATAAGCCTGAAATTCCTAAGAGTCATGTGGTGCTTGGAAAAGCATTTACGGTTGTGGATCAGCAGTATCTCCTGATGCAAGCCGAACCTTCCTGCGTTCTTGTGAATTTACCGCGAGCAGAGTGGTACAGAACGCAATCTCAATTGTCTGTGGGACATGGTCCGCTCAAAGCTCAACCATTATTAGTGCCGTTATCCATTAAGTTGGATAAGAGCCTGGTAGAACAAGTCTCACAATTTGATACTTTGCTTCAGCAGCTCGGAATTCAGCTGCGGGAAAAAAATGCTCGCAGTATCATGGTCATGGCGGTTCCCCAACCTCTCAGACAGCAAAACTTACAAATCTTGATACCAGATCTGTTATCGTATCTGCAGAAACAAACCAATGAGGTTGAAGCAGAGCGGATATCTAAATGGCTTGCGACCGAAGTGACTCAGGTAAAAGATACCTATACCGCATCGGAAGCCATTCAATTGATAGCAGATATTGAGAATTTGAGAGCAGGCAAAATGCCAGTCGAGGATCCAGTATTCTGTCAGCCCGTTAACTTCGCTTCAGCCATTGCAGCAATGAATTCGTGATGACAGATAAACTTCCTCTGGCGCTGTTTTTAATGGGGCCAACCGCATCGGGTAAAACCGAAATCGCCATACGTTTAAGACAAAAATATCCCGTTGAAATCATCAGTGTGGACTCCGCATTGATATACAAAGGGATGGACATTGGCACCGCCAAACCCGATGAGGAAGAGCAGGCGAAAGCGCCTCATCGCTTGATTGATATATTGGATCCGAGTGAATCGTACTCAGCCGCTGATTTTCGTCGTGATGCGCTTTCAGAAATGAATGAAATTGTCGCCGCCGGTAAAATTCCGCTCTTGGTTGGCGGAACTATGCTGTATTACAAAGCTCTATTAGAAGGGTTGTCACCTTTGCCTGCGGCAGATCCTGCAATTCGTCAACAAATAGAGCAAGATGCGTTGACTTTAGGTTGGTCTGCGTTGCACGATCAACTCAAGGATATTGATCCTGTATCAGCGAAGAGAATCCACCCGAATGATCCACAAAGATTGTCACGGGCATTGGAAGTTTACAAAATTTCAGGTAAAACTCTTACTGAGCTGACCAAAAAGCAAGGTGAACCCTTGCCATTCCGGGTTAAGCAATTTGCAATAGCCCCCAAGGAAAGGGCAGAGCTCCACCGCCGTATCGAGCTTCGTTTCGAAAAAATGATCGATGCAGGGTTTGAAGAAGAGGTTCAGGCGTTATACGCTAGAAAAGATCTTCACCCGGATCTTCCTTCGATTCGATGTGTTGGTTACAGGCAAATGTGGGACTATTTGGATGGGAACTGTACGTTAGATGAAGCGGTATTTCGCGGAGTCTGTGCAACCCGTCAATTGGCCAAGCGACAGATCACCTGGTTGCGCAGTTGGGATGATTTAACTTGGTTAGATAGCGAAAACATTGATGAAGCGCTCGAAAGTATGTCAAATGCCATAGCATCTGATTGACTTGACTGTGTATAATGTGATCGTTTTTGCGCATTTTTTTCATTTAGCTCGGATGCAAAAACAGCTCTCTGAATAGCTAAATAAAACTAAAACTACAATCAAATAAGGAAAAATAAAATGGCTAAGGGGCAGTCTTTACAAGACCCATTTCTAAATGCGCTACGTCGTGAGCGTGTACCTGTGTCTATTTATCTGGTGAACGGTATCAAACTTCAAGGACAAATCGAGTCTTTCGATCAGTTCGTGATCTTATTGAAAAACACTGTAAACCAAATGGTATATAAGCATGCAATTTCTACTGTGGTTCCTGCTCGCGCAGTAACTCACCACAGTAACAATGAACGTTCTCCTTCAGAGCGTCCACAAGAGAAATCTGAAGATTAATAGTACTTTAGTAAGGAGTTGAGTGCTTGTTTGACCGTTATGAAGCCGGTGAACAGGCTGTACTTGTTCATATCAACTTCACGCAAGAAGGTGAATGGGAAGATCTAGCTGAATGTGAAATGCTAGTGACGTCCGCAGGGGTTGAAGTTTTGCAGGTTGTTACCGGCAGTCGTCAATCCCCTCACCCTAAATACTATGTCGGGGAGGGTAAAGCTCAGGAAATCGCTCAGGCAGTGAAAAGCTCCGGAGCTGAGATCGTGATCTTTAACCACTCCCTTTCTCCTGCCCAAGAACGAAATCTTGAACATCTTTTCAAATGTCGGGTCTTAGATCGTACTGGTCTGATTCTGGATATTTTCGCCCAACGCGCTCGTACTCACGAAGGTAAACTGCAAGTTGAACTGGCACAGTTGCGCCACATTTCAACGCGCTTAATTCGTGGTTGGACGCACTTGGAGCGTCAGAAAGGGGGGATAGGTTTACGTGGACCAGGTGAAACTCAGTTAGAAACTGACCGACGGTTGTTGCGTGATCGTATCAAAGCCATTCTCCGAAGGCTGGAGAAGGTTGCTAAACAGCGTGAACAAGGTCGCCGAGCTCGTAATCGCGCAGAAATCCCAACCATCTCGTTAGTGGGTTACACCAACGCAGGTAAATCAACCTTGTTTAACCGAATCACGGAAGCGGGTGTATACGCAGCGGATCAGCTGTTTGCTACATTGGACCCTACGCTACGTAAGATAGAGTTAAGCGACGTTGGTACAGCGATTCTCGCGGATACTGTTGGATTTATCCGACATTTACCCCACGATCTGGTTGCTGCATTTAAAGCCACACTTCAGGAAACGCAAGAAGCTGACATTTTGTTACATGTTGTCGATGCCAGTGATGAGCGTTTTCGTGAGAATATTCAAGCTGTACATGACGTGCTAGAAGAGATTGACGCACACGAAGTGCCCACTCTTGTCGTGATGAACAAGATTGACAATATGGAAGGTCAACAACCCAGAATTGAATACGATGATGAGGGGATGCCTCAGCGCGTTTGGGTTTCAGCTATGGAAGGTGTAGGTATTGAACTGCTGTTTGAAGCGCTGACTCAGCGTTTAGCAAGTCAAATGGTTCAGTATCAGCTTCGGATTCCACCTCAATATCAGGGCAGATTCCGTAGTACTTTCTTCCAATTGAAAAGTATTCAACAAGAGGCGTATGATGAGCAAGGCAATTTGCTGATCGATGTCCGAATGCAACAAGTAGATTGGTCTAGACTAGAAAAAAGAGAAGGGGCAGTTTTAGGTGACTTTATAGTTACTTAAAGGACTGCTACAGTATAACGTCATATCAAATGATGGAGCTTTCTAATGGCGTGGAATGAGCCTGGAAATAACAACGGCGATAATGGCCGCGATAAAGACCCTTGGGGGAATAATAATCGTGGTCGTGATCAAGGTCCGCCAGATTTAGATGAAGTATTTAATAAGCTGAGTCAGAAGCTGGGTGGAAAGTTTGGTAAGCGCGGGGGCAACGGAGCCTCAATCGGTGGCGGTGGTGCTATCGGATTGGGTTTGATTGCAGTTGTTGCCATCGTGATTTGGGTAGTGTCAGGTTTCTACACCGTAGGTGAAGCAGAGCGTTCTGTTGTGCTGCGCTTGGGTAAAGAAGACCGAATCGAAGGTCCGGGTCTTAAATGGCACCCTAAGTTCATCGATACCTATGAGCTTGTTAATGTACAAGCGATTCGTTCACTACGCGCATCAGGCTTGATGCTGACTAAAGATGAGAACGTAGTAACGGTTGAAATGGGTGTTCAGTACCGAGTTTCTGACCCATACAAATACCTATACACAGTAACAAATGCAGACGACAGCTTACGCCAAGCGACTGACTCTGCACTTCGCGCCGTGATTGGTGACTCTTTGATGGATAGCATTCTGACGAGTGGTCGTCAGCAGATTCGTCAAAGCACGCAAGACACATTGAACCGCATCATTGATGGTTACGATATGGGTATCGTAGTCGTGGATGTGAACTTCCAGTCTGCACGTCCGCCAGAGCAAGTAAAAGATGCATTTGATGATGCTATCGCGGCTCGTGAGGATGAGGAGCGTTTTGTTCGTGAAGCAGAAGCTTACAAAAACGAAATTCTTCCTAAAGCAACAGGTCGTGCTGAGCGTCTGAAGAAAGAAGCTTTGGGTTACTCTGAGCGTACAGTAAACGAAGCACTTGGTCAGGTTGCACAGTTTGAGAAACTGCTTCCTGAATACCAGGCCGCTCCTGAAGTTACACGTAACCGTCTATACCTAGACACAATGGAAGAAGTGTACACCAGTACTTCAAAAGTGCTGATCGACTCTGAATCCAGCGGCAATCTGCTTTACCTGCCAATCGACAAGATTACTGGTCAGGCAGCGGACACCACTAATACGAAACGTAAAGCGAAATCAACATCAGCATATGATCAGATTGAATTGGAATCAGAGCGTACTGATACCTCATCATCTACGCAATCTCGCTCAACTGGCTCACGTCAAGGGAGATACTAATTATGCGTAAATTAATGATCCCAGTATTGGTTGTTGTTCTGGCGCTGTTTTTAATGTCCGTATTCGTTATACCTGAAGGCGAAAAAGGTATTGTTATCCGCTTCGGGGAAGTGCAAAAAGACGTTAAAACCGAAACCGTGGTTGAAGACGGCGTTGAAACAACGGTGGATGTTCTGGATGAGAACGGTCAGCCTATTATCATCTCTAAGATCTACGAACCTGGCTTGCACTTCAAACTGCCTTTGTTTGATCGTGTGAAGCGATTGGATGCTCGTATTCAAACGATGGATGGTCGTGCAGACCGTTTCGTAACATCTGAGAAAAAAGACGTTATCATCGATTCCTACGTGAAGTGGAAGATCCAAGACTTTGGACAATACTACCTGGCGACAGGCGGTGGCGATTCACTGACGGCACAAGCACTACTTGAGCGTAAAGTGACAGACGTACTTCGTGCAGAAATCGGTTCCCGTGAAATCAAGCAGATCGTATCTGGTCCACGAAATAACGACGTGCTACCTGAAGACGTAAACAGCGAAGAGCTCTCTACCGAAGCTGCGAAGCAAGCGCTAGAGATTGACGGTGAGCGTGACAAGATCATGGCTGACGTACTTAGCGAGACTCGCATCAGTGCTCTGAGTGACTTGGGTATTGAAGTGGTTGACTTCCGAATGAAGAAAATCAACCTTCCTGACGAAATCAGTGAGTCTATCTACCGTCGTATGCGTGCAGAACGTGAATCTGTCGCGCGTAAGCACCGTTCGCAAGGTCGTGAGAAAGCGGAAGTTATTCGTGCTCAAGCTGAGCTAGAAGTAGCTACGCTACTGGCTGAAGCTGATAAGACGGCTCGTGTAACACGAGGTGAAGCTGACGCTCGTGCCGCGAAGATCTACTCGGATTCTTACGGTAAAGATCCTGAATTCTTTAGCTTCCTTCGTTCACTGAATGCTTACGAAAAATCATTCGGCAGCAAGAGCGACATCCTTGTACTTGACCCGAACAGTGAGTTCTTTAAGTACATGAACGACGCTAAAGGCGCAAACTAATCGAAAAGCCCCGAAAGGGGCTTTTTTACATCTACTCAATTTTACCTATACATCACATGTCTGATTCATTATGGCTAGCACTGGGATTGGTGCTGATTCTTGAAGGTCTGGGACCGCTCATTGCACCAAAAGGCTGGCGCAACATGATACAGGAGCTGAGCAGCCAGCCCGACAATCAACTCAGAAGAATCGGTGGGTGCCTTGTAGTCGCAGGTGCTGTGATTGCATATGTATTTAGTTAAGCTTTGAATAAATAGAGCTAAATACACAACAGATATTCGCTCTAATTTAAGGTGTTTTGCTGCCTTCCCACCCGATTCTTCCACTATTATTCCTTGCGCTACATACCCTTACATAAGTGTTTCACTTTTATGCTTAAAAAATGACTGCATCTTTTATTCGTAGGTGCTAGAATCCATTTTTAATCAGCAATCAGACTTGGAAAGATGGGAAATAACGTAGTCGTTCTGGGCACCCAATGGGGTGACGAAGGTAAAGGTAAAATCGTAGACCTTTTAACTGAAGATGCAAAATACGTGGTTCGCTACCAAGGCGGTCACAACGCAGGTCACACTCTAGTCATCGACGGTGAAAAAACCGTTCTTCATTTGATTCCATCAGGTATTCTTCGCGATAACGTAAAATGTGTTATCGGTAATGGTGTTGTTCTATCACCAGAAGCACTTCTTAAAGAAATGAAGCCTCTTGAAGAGCGTGGCATCCCAGTGAGCGAGCGTCTTTTCATTTCTGAAGCATGTCCTCTAATTCTTCCTTACCACATTGCTCTGGACCAGGCGCGTGAAATCGCTCGTGGTAAAAAAGCGATTGGTACAACAGGTCGTGGTATCGGTCCTGCTTACGAAGATAAAGTGGCTCGTCGTGGTTTACGTGTAGGCGACTTGTTCGACAAAGAAGCTTTTGCAGAGAAGCTGAAAGAAGTGATGGAGTACCACAACTTCCAGCTAGTGAACTTCTACAAAGCTGACGCAGTAAGCTACGAAGAAGTTCTTGAGCAGGCAATGGGCTATGCTGATCTACTGACTTCTATGGTTATCGATGTCACTGACGAGCTAGACGCGGCGCGTAAGCGTGGCGATAAGATCATGTTTGAAGGTGCTCAAGGCACACTTCTGGACATCGACCACGGTACTTACCCTTATGTAACGTCTTCTAACACGACCGCTGGTGGTGTTGCTGCTGGTTCAGGTTTTGGTCCTCGCCACATCGGCTACATCCTTGGTATCACTAAAGCTTACTGTACTCGTGTTGGTTCTGGTCCATTCCCGACTGAATTGTACGATGGTCAAGATAAGCAAGATCCTGTAGGTAAGCACCTGGGTGATGTAGGTCACGAGTTTGGCGCGACAACAGGTCGTCTGCGCCGTACTGGTTGGTTTGATGCTGTTGCGATGCGTCGCGCAATTCAAATCAACTCAATCACTGGCTTCTGTCTAACTAAGCTGGATGTATTGGATGGTCTGGAAGAGCTGAAAATCTGTACAGGCTACAAGATGAAAGACGGCTCTATCCTAGAAGTGTCTCCAATGGCTGCAGAAGCATTCGAAGAAGCGACACCTATCTACGAAACAATGCCTGGCTGGTCTGAGAACACATTTGGTGCGACATCTATCGATGCTCTACCTAAAGCTGCTTTAGACTACATTAAGCGTATTGAAGAGCTTACGGGTGTACCAGTAGACATTGTCTCTACAGGTCCTGACCGTAACGAGACTATCATCAAGGTTCACCCGTTTAACGCGTAATCTTTTGATTGATTTGAATTTTAAGTGCCAGCTCTTCGGAGCTGGCATTTTTTGTTTGTACCTTTGCATTTCTCTTTAGAATTTTCTTTCTAGCAATATCGCACTGCTTAGATTACTTTTTATTCATTGTCTGGCAAAATATTGCCAAAGATCGGCAATACTTGGCTAAAGAGTTAGCAATCTTTGCCGATACAAAAGCACGGTATGAATAAAGAGTGCGATTATGAAACTACGAGCTGTCACAGCTTCGTTGATTCTCGCCCTGTGTACCCGAGTGGGGTTAGCCAATGCGGATAGCCACATCGGTGGACCAGTGCCAGTCTACACGGAAGCTGAGCTGATCAATCTGATTGAAAAGAACAAACATCTCGAACGAGTTAAAGCAGATAGCTGCCAGCTTGTAGAAGATATCGTTGCTCGTGCGACACGGATCAGCCTGCCTGCTTACGAATTTTTGTACGGTGATATGTTAGCCTGGGGTGTGTGTGTCGACCAAGATGTGGAGCTTGGGCTCTACTACATGGAAAATGCAGCGCATCAAGGTTTACCTGCGGCACTTGAACAAATAGGCCGATACTATTCGCGTGGAACTCTGGTTCAGCAAGACAAAGAGCGTGCGATTCCCTATTTGCGGGAAGCTGCCTCCATGGGCAACATCAATGCGCGAATTCATTTAGCCGAATTATTGCTTCGTGATTATGGTAGCCCTCTGGATTATGAAGATGCCTATCGCTGGCTATACAACTCAGTGACACCGGATAAAAGGCAACATCGCCGAATCTCCATGCTAAGGCAGGGATTGGAGCAGAGGATGCCAGAAAATATCATTGCCAGAGCCAAACGGCGTTCTACCTTCTGGTAAAAACACAAATGCCCCGACAAGTCGGGGCATTGTTATTTTTATTGTTTTTACAGCACTTTATGAGGACCAAAGCATTCGTAATGAATACGGTCTTTGGATACACCTAATTCTAAAAGCTGGTTGGCGACAAACTGCATAAACCCAACGGGTCCGCAGAAGTAAAAGTCAGTTTCTTTCCAGTTGATTCGCTCTTTAATCTGCTCAAGCTGCATCAACCCTTCTTGTACGCCTGCTTCCCCTTTATGTTCTCTATACCAGTTGAATTGGTTCACAAGGTCATATTGCTTCTCCAGTTCATCTATTCGATCAGAAAATGCATGATGCTCTTTGTTTTCTGCTGCATGTATCCAGTGGATAGGGGCTTCATGAATACCAGTAATGGACTCCATCATGGAAAGCAGTGGAGTGATACCGACACCCGCAGAGATCAGTGCTACTGGAGTAAATTTATCACTGGTGAAAAAGAAGTCACCACAAGGCGGAGCCAGTCGAACAGAGTCACCGACTGTTAGGTGATCATGCAAGTAGTTGGAGACAACACCCTCAGATTCACGTTTGACTGAGATGCGATACTCTCTGCCATTTGGTGCATCAGACAGGCTGTATTGTCTGATTTCTTGGTACTCAAATTGTTCAGGAGTTAGGTAGATACCGACGTATTGACCTGGAATGTAATCAACAACGGGTTGTTGATCTTTTGGTTCGAATACGAAACTCGTGATGACTTCGCTCTCCTGGCGCTTCTCTTTAAGTACGAATTCTCTTGTTCCTCGCCATCCACCTGTTTGGCTTTCTGTCTCTGAGTAAATGGTTTCTTCACGATCAATAAATACCTGAGCAAGCAACCCATAGGCCTCTCCCCACGCTTCCAGCACTTCTTGTCCCGGTGCGAACAACTCGTCAATGGTCGCTAGCAGGTGACCACCGACGATCTGATATTGATCTGCGGTGATGTTAAAACTGGTGTGCTTCTGCGCGATTTTTTCTACGACAGGGAGTAAAACTTCAATGTTATCGATATTGGCAGCGTAGCCATGAACAGCATTGAAAAGCGCTTCTCTCTGAGCCCCGTTTTGCTGGTGAGTCAGGTTAAAAATGTCTTTCAATTCAGGGTTATGATTAAACATACGATCATAGAAGTGAGCGGTGAGTTTAGGACCTGTTTCGGCGAGAAGTGGTGCGGTGGATTTTACGATATCTATGGTTGATTGCTTGAGCATTTGGGCTTCCTATTTTAAACATGTATTTATAATGCATGTTTTAAGTTGTATCTAAAATATATCTTTTAGTCAATGGAAGTTTTACAATTCACGGAGGAGGAATTCGCATTGCAGTTAACAAACTTTACCGACTTCGGAATTCGCGCGTTGATCTATTTGGCGTCGCTTCCAAGTGGCGAACTCACCAGCATTCAGAAAGTTAGTGATACCTTTGATGTTTCTAAAAACCACATGGTTAAAATCATCAATAAACTTGGTCAGCTTGGCTATGTGAAAACGGTCAGGGGTAAGAACGGAGGAATATGCCTTGGTCGACCCGCTGAAACCATTTTAATTGGAAACGTGATTCGGGACATCGAACCGCTGGATGTGGTGAACTGTGCGCCTGAGTTTTGTCATATCACGCCTGCCTGTAAGTTAAAGGCACACCTTGCCAGAGCGAAACTGGCTTTTTTGGCAGAGCTCGATCACTGCACGATTGCAGATATGCTGACAGACAACTCGGAATTGTTGATTTTGCTAAAAAGATAGGCGCACTGGAAAAGTGCGCCTAAAGAGAGTTACTTCGCGTAAGTAGACATTTGAACCAGCAGCTTGGTGAGCTCACTGTTCGGCATGGTGCGTTTTTCTTTCTTGTTGAGCGACAAGTCGGTGACTTCGGTGTATCCACCCGGTCGGTTCACAATAATCTCATTTCCACCCACAATACCGTAATCCATATAACTGCCTACAATGACCCAGTTCTCTTCCCGGTTGTTATTAAACAAATCCACTCCAACACTGTAATCAGAAATGTCATTGCTGACGCCTAGCGGTTCTTTCATCAGCGTTGGAGGAATATCCAGATGGCTGGTTCTCGCATAGATGATATCTGCCGCTTTACCTGGGTGGTATAGATACAGTGGAACATGAACCTGTGCGGGTGCATAGTTGCTGCCATGTCCCCAGTAGTTCTTTTTGTAGTCGTTGAACTCTTCACCGTGATCAGATGTGATGACCACAATGGTGTTATCAAGCTCGCCAGCCTGTTCCAGTTTTCCTAACACCTCTCCGATCAGCTTATCAATGTAGAAAAGCGAATTTCGGTAGCGGTTCCGGTATTCCGTCGGATCAAAGTCGTTGTTCAGCTTCACGTGGTCGACGCGATCCCAATAAGGTTCGAACGGTGTCTTCATGTCATTGGGGAATGAAGTACCATGCGCAGCATCATAGAACAGGAATCCGAAATAAGGTTTTGTATCGTCTTTGCTGTCCAGGAAGTCGAGAAAATCATCAGTGATTTTACGATCCCGTTCAGCTGGTGTATCGCCAGGTGTCGTGACGGTCAAGTCCTGGATGCCAGCAAACACGGTGCGATCAAATGGTGGGCTATGCAAAGGCGCAGAACCATGAATCGACATTTGGTAATTCAGCGAGTGCAGTGTTTCCATCAGAACCGGTTGCTGCTGACTTGAGCGTACCGCATCCCAGTACGTAGAAGGAATACCATAAAACAGGCTGAAGATACCCATTTGAGTGGAGTTACCCCCGCTCAGGTGCTCTTTAAATACCAAGCTTTGCTTACCAAACGTTTCGATATTCGGCGTTACCTGTTCGTTTGCATCATCAAAACGCCAGGCATCAAGTACAATCACAACCATGTTTGGTGTTTCTGAACCAGCCTCAACAGCAATTGGCTTTAAAGGGTAATTTAGGTTGGTGACCTTCTGATGCGAGATTTTAGTATGAGCATCACGACCTGCCTGTTGCTCTACCCAACCGTTATCTTCCAACCAGTCATTGGCTGTAAGAGGAAGATAGAGTGGCCAGTGATGGCTATAACTCGGGATAACCTGATCAAAGTTTGCGTACTTCCAAGCGTGAGTCAGCTGGCTAAACAGCAGACAACTGAACCATACGCTGATACCCAACAGGAAATAACGCTTTTTCGTTTTTACCCAGCGGTTAGCGAGCACAATGGTCATGATAATAGCGTTGATCAATCCAAACACCACCACACCACCGACCAACAAGGTAAACCACGAGACATCAATAATCTGGTCACCGCCTTCAATCAACAGCTCGAAAACGAATCCGTTTAAATGAAAGCGATACTGGTTATAAACCTGAGTGTCAATGGCAACCATTACGGCTGTCACGATAAAAGGCAGGACAGCAATAAACCGGAAGAGGCGAGTGGGAAGCCACAGCAGCAAGAGAGATGGAATGGCACAGAGTACGGCCATTAACCCAAACAGACCCACTTGCGTGGAAAAGATATAAGGGTATGACAACCAACTACCTTCAGGAATATCCATCCAACTGACATAGGGCAGCGCAATCAAACACAATAAAACGGTGTTCAATAGTAGTAAGCAGAAAATCCATCGCGAGTTAAAGCAAAGCTTCTCGCGAAGCGCAGAAAAAAACATAAAATCTAATGGGTATCCAGAAAGAGTCGGGCATTTTACAAAGGATCTGAAGTACATTTCAAGCATCCATTTACCAGACCTATATATTGCATAAAATTTGTTTAGCTGAATATTTATCACATCGATTTGTCACAAATTGTCCAGATAATCGATTAACTGGGCAATTTCGAATAAACATAATAATTAGCGCGATGACATCCCTTAAGCTGTAGGTAGTCGTAAGATTTAGATATACTTAAGATCTATCCAATCTTTAACAGGCCCTCCTATGTCTCAAAACACACCTAACGACCCATTTGCCGCGCGCGAATCCGACAAATACGACAATCCTATTCCCAGCCGTGAATTCATCATCGAGTTTTTAGAAAAGGCAAATGTGCCAATGAATCGCAATGATTTGTTTGAAGCACTAAAGCTTTCTGGAGAAGAACAGTATGAAGGCTTGCGTCGTCGGCTGCGTGCCATGGAGCGTGATGGTCAACTGGTGTTCACCCGACGCCAGTGTTATGCCCTGCCAGATAAACTGGAACTGGTGAAAGGGGTTGTACTGGGTCATAAGGATGGACATGGTTGGGTGAGACCAGATGGCAGTACAGGCAAAGATAACGACATTCTGCTGCCTTATCACCAAATGAAAACTCTGATTCACGGTGATTATGTATTGGTTCAGCCAGCTGGCACCGACAAACGTGGTCGCAAAGAGGGTCGGTTGGTACGTGTACTTGAAGAGCGTAAGACTCAGATTGTCGGGCGTTACTTTATGGAACAAGAATATTCCTACGTTGTTCCTGATGATTCACGCATTAGCCAGGATGTTTTGATTCCCAAAGAGCATCGCTGCGGCGCGCGAATGGGGAACGTAGTAGTGATTGAAATTACCGATCGTGCCACTCGTTCTCGTGGAATGATGGGGAAAATAGTTGAAGTACTGGGCGAAAATATGGCGCCGGGTATGGAAACACAGATTGCTATCCGTACTCACCAAATCCCGGATGTGTGGCCAGAAGAGGTCGAAAAACAAATCGCTGGTTTAGGTGAACATGTCCCAGAGGATGCCAAGAAAGGGCGTGTTGATTTACGAGATCTCCCCTTAGTTACTATCGATGGTGAAGACGCGCGAGACTTTGATGACGCTGTGTATTGTGAAGCGAAGCGCGGCGGCGGATGGCGCTTATGGGTTGCCATTGCAGATGTTAGCTACTACGTCCGCCCTGATACTGCGTTGGATAAAGAAGCCATCAATCGTGGTAACTCCGTGTACTTCCCGTCTCAGGTTGTTCCTATGCTCCCTGAAGTCTTGTCTAACGGATTGTGCTCATTAAACCCACAAGTGGACCGCTTGTGCATGGTGTGTGAAATGACCATCTCGGCATCCGGTCGGTTATCCGGCTACAAGCACTACGAAGCCGTGATGAACTCACATGCTCGCCTGACCTACAACAAAGTCAGTGCCATCCTTGAAGGTGATGAAGAACTGCGTCAGCGATACGAACCTTTAGTGCCTCATCTTGAAGAACTTCACAAGATGTACGGTGTGCTAAAGCAGTCGCGTGATAACCGTGGTGCTATTGAGTTTGAAACCGTTGAAGCGAAATTTATTTTCAACTCCGACCGCAAGATTGACCGTATCGAACCAGTTGTTCGTAACGACGCACACAAGATCATCGAAGAGTGTATGATTTTAGCCAACATTGCGTCGGCATCTTTAGTTGAAAAGCTGAAAGAGCCTGCTTTGTTCCGTATACACGAAACGCCGGGTGAAGAGCGTTTACAAGGCTTCCGTGATTTCTTGGGAGAGCTTGGATTAAACCTGACTGGTGGGCTGGAACCTTCCCCAACTGATTACGCGAATTTAATGAAGCAGATTGGTGAACGTCAGGACAAAGAGCTGATTCAGACCATGCTGCTGCGTTCGATGAAACAGGCGGTGTACAACGCTGATAATGTTGGGCACTTTGGTCTGGCGCTAAAACGCTACGCACACTTTACTTCGCCGATTCGCCGTTATCCGGACTTGCTATTGCACCGTGCGATTAAATACCTGATCGCAAAAGAAGACGGTCGAAATACGGATCGCTGGACGCCAACGGGCGGCTTCCACTACTCCTTTGACGATATGGATGTCTATGGCGAGCAGTGCTCGATGACGGAACGCCGCGCAGACGATGCGACTCGTGAGGTTGCTGACTGGCTGAAATGTGAATACATGCAAGACCACGTTGGTGAAGAGCTTGATGGCGTGATTGCTAACGTAACCGGTTTCGGCTTCTTTGTTCGCCTGACAGAACTTCACATTGACGGTCTGGTTCATATTTCTTCACTGGCTAACGATTACTATCAATTTGATCCTATTGGTCAAAGGCTTATCGGTGAGAGCTTCGGAAACATCTATCGTTTGGGTGATGCAGTTAAAGTGAAGGTTCTGTCGGTCAATCTCGATGATCGTCAAATAGACTTTGAATTAGTGGAAACAAGTCGTAAGCTACGCGGCAAAGGTAAGACGGCGAAGAAGCGTGCTGCACAGGCAGATAAGAAAGCGGCGAGTAAAAAGAAAGCTGCAATCAAAGCGCGAAAGCCTGGTGGAAAGGCAAAAGCCCTTGTAGAACCCACCAAACGACCAGATGGCTCCAGTGAGCCAGCTAAAACACGCAAGAAGACCAAGGCTGAAAAGGCGCGTAAAAAGAAATCACGCACAAAGAACCGAAAGTCTCAAGGCAAGAAGAAGTAATCTGAATAGGTCAGACCATGAGTAACGAATTCCTTTATGGCATTCATGCCGTAAAAGCTGTGCTGGAAAAAGACCCGGTACGTTTTATTGAAGCATTTGTATTGAAAGGACGTCAGGATGACCGTTTATTGCCTTTGCTGAATGAACTTCAGAATGTTGGGATTTCCATTCAGCAAATGGGAAGAAAGGCGCTGGATGACAAAGCCAAAGGAGCAAATCACCAAGGGATCATCGCCCGAGTAAAACCTGCAAAGACGCTCAACGAAAACGACTTGGACGATATTCTGGCTCAGCATGAGCAGCCTTTGCTGTTGGTGTTAGATGGAGTCACCGATCCTCATAACCTTGGTGCTTGTCTGCGAAATGCTGATGCCGCAGGCGTTGCCGCGGTGATCGTACCAAAAGACAAATCAGCTCCAATGACAGCAACTGTGAGTAAGGTTGCCTGTGGTGCCGCTGAAACAGTGCCATTAGTTCGTGTGACTAATCTGGCGCGTACTATGCGTGCATTACAGGAGAAAGGTGTGTGGTTTGTTGGTACCGCTGGTGAAGCGACTCACGACATCTATCAAGCTAAGCTCAGTGGTGCATTAGCCATTGTCATGGGGGCAGAAGGTGATGGTATGCGTCGTCTGACTCGTGAAACCTGTGATGATCTTATTAAGATTCCGATGGCGGGAAGCGTATCCAGCTTGAATGTGTCAGTCGCATCTGGGATATGTTTGTTCGAAGCGGTGCGTCAGCGCCAAAACGTCTAAGGGTATGCATTAGATAATAAAAAACCACCAACTTGCGTTGGTGGTTTTTTTAAATCTGTATCGCTAAGAAAGTTAGCGAGTGCCGTAAACAACGATAGTCTTACCGTGTGCTGAAATGAGGTTTTGCTCTTCCAGCATTTTCAGGATACGACCTACTGTTTCACGAGAACAGCCAACGATTTGACCGATTTCCTGACGGGTAATCTTGATTTGCATACCGTCTGGGTGAGTCATTGCGTCTGGTTGCTTCGCAAGGTTCAGAAGCGTTTGAGCGATACGACCTGTTACGTCTAGGAATGCAAGGTCGCCCACTTTCTGGCTTGTTGTTTGAAGACGGTTCGCCATTTGCGCAGAAAGGCGCATTAGGATATCAGGGTTAACCTGAATCAGCTGACGGAACTTCTTAAATGAGATTTCTGCCACTTCACACGGGGTTTTTGCACGTACCCAAGCGGTACGTTCCTGGTCTTCTTCGAACAGACCAAGTTCGCCGATAAAATCACCTTGGTTGAGGTAAGACAAGATCATTTCTTTGCCTTCTTCATCCTTGATCAGTACGGCAACAGAACCTTTCACAATGTAGTACAGGGTCTCTGCCTTTTCACCAGCATGAATCAGAGTACTTTTTGATGGGTACTTATGAATATGACAGTGTGAAAGGAACCACTCTAATGTTGGATCGGTTTGAGGTTTACCTAGAACCATAATATCTTTCTTCCTCTGCAGGGCTTGCTCAGCAGCTTTCCATATCGACTGAGCCAGATTGAACTGGTCATTTAGAATAGGGTGTTATAGTTGATGCTGCAAGCTATCATATGTTTCGGTTAGAAATAGTATCCTTTTTCTGAAACGATTTCTTGACTTTGATCGTTACACACTGGCGTTTATCTAAGCAAAAATGTGCACATGATCACGCTATAGCAACTTGGTTTACTTTTCTTCTTATCACTAACCGATTTTGCCCGTTTCGATGAGCTGTTGAAGGATAGGCTGAACGATAAGCTCCATTGCAAAACTCATCTTGCCTCCCGGCACAACAAGGGTGTTGTGTCGCGACATAAATGACCCTTGAATCATAGACAACAGATATGGGAAATCGACGTTTTTAATACCACGAAGACGAATCACTACAAAACTTTCATCTAAGCTGGGGATGCCTTTTGCAGCTAAAGGATTAGAAGTATCTACTGTCGGTACTCGCTGAAAATTGATGTGAGTACGTGAAAACTGCGGGGTAATGTAGTTCAGGTAATCGTCCATGGAGCGAACAATGGAGTCCGTTACGGCTTCCTTTGAATGACCTCTGTCTCGGGTGTCACGAACGAACTTCTGAATCCACTCCAAGTTTACGATTGGCACCATGCCGATCAGTAAATCAACGTGCTGTGAGGCGTTTACGCCACCATCAACCACACCGCCATGCAACCCTTCATAAAAGAGCACGTCGGAATCTTCTGGCAACTCCTGCCATGGAGTAAAGGTTCCCGGCATTTGATTATAAGGGACAGCCTCGTCAAAGGTGTGCAGGTAACGGCGGACTTGTCCTTTTCCTTCGTCACCGTATTTGCGGAAAAACTGCTCTAGAGTGGGAAAGTCGTTAGCTTGAGGACCAAAGTAACTGATGTGCCTTCCTTGTTCTTTGGCCTTGCGAATTTCCACGTCCATTTCCGGACGAGTGAATCGGTGGAAACTGTCACCTTCAACCCATGCGGCTTTAACGTCCATCATGTTGAACATCTTACGGAACGCTTCAGATGTGGTGGTCGTTCCTGCTCCCGATGAACCTGTAACAGCGATGATTGGGTGTTTTGCTGACATGACTGTCCTTGTCTCTGTTTGTCGTGATAGAAATTCAGTGTAGGGGAAGTGCTTCGAATAATAAACACTGCTCCAGTCACGTTAATGAATGAAATACCTTAACGGGCAGGATGAACCTGGATGTCCACAGTTTCGTGAAGTTCGGAAAAGACAACCACAGCCTGACCGCTTTGCAGCTGTGTCCGAACGTGCTCAACCTTTTCGTCTAAGCTGATTTCGCTTTCGCCGTAATCGGTTCCTTCCCTCAGTACAAACTCTTTTATCAGGTTTGTCAGAGTGTCTGCATCAATCTGTTCCCAAGGGACGATCATAAATACCTCTTTCTTTTATGTCGTGATGTCTCTAGCTTTCAGTGACCGCAATCTTATCATCAATTGCAGACCCTTGGTTATGTTCCGCAACTTTAAGGAAATGTGAATAGTATTCAGGGAGTGCTTCTTCTAACCAGAATTTCGGTCTAAACAAGCTTCCGGTTACAAAGCCAACGTGTCCGCCTTTGGGAAGTAAATGGTAATTAACGTGAGCAGGCAGTGGATAATCTGGAATAACCGCTTCGGTCATAAACGGATCATCGTGAGCATGAATGATGTCTGTCGGGATGCGTATCTGAGGCAACATAGGTAACCCAGAACAGGTTTGGTAATAATGATGTGCGCCATTAAATCCGTGTAATCGTGAGGTAATCACATCATCAAACTCAAACATGGTACTGATTTTATTGATCTCGGATTCTGTCAGAGGCATCACTTTCTGTACTAAGGGCAATTTGGCAATGGCATTGTCTTTCAGAGAGCCGAGTAAGTAATCCTGATAGACTTTCGAAAAGCCCTGATTGATACGCCTTGAGCACGCCAGTAGATCCAGCGGGGCAGATACAATCGATGCCGCGTCCAATTTTGTGTCGTTACCGTATTTCGCTAAGTAGTTCACCAGCATATTTCCACCGAGTGACACGCCCACCGCCACCTTTGAATTAGAAGGAAAACGCTGGCTTAGCTCTGTCAGAAAATGTCTCGCGTCTTCGGTTTCACCAGAGTGATAGGCACGTGGTAAGCGGTTTGGCTCTCCACTGCACCCACGAAAATGCATCATGACCGACAGCCACCCTTGCTTGGCAAACGCGTGAAGCAAGCCATTCGCGTATGGGCTTTCAAAGCTTCCTTCTAAACCGTGAAAAAGTACGAAAATAGGCTTGTCAGAGTGATTGTTCGGATCTTCGCTCCAAGCCAGATCAACGAAATCCCCGTCGGGCAGTTCCAGCCTTTCTCTGACGGCTTGAAACAGAGGTTTGCGCCTGATAAAACGCGACAGAAGAGTTTGAATGTGTGCATTGCCCAGCCCAAATGCCGGGGAGAATGTCATCATAAAGCGAAATCCGAAATAGGGTTGCTGTTAAGCAGTTCTGCGAGAATTTTAAGACCTTTCTCAAGCTGCTGACGGGTGATTGGAGAACTTAACGACAAACGTATCGCTGGGGGTACAGCACCACCTGGCGGGACAAACAGCTCTCCCGACTTAACGACCACATTTTTTTCTGCGGCTTTCGCAATGAAATCACTTAAACGCCAGTGTTCAGGCAGGGTTAGCCACAGGTGAAAACAGTGAGGCTGAAAGCGGATATCAAAGTCGCCCAGATATTGCTTTGTCAGCTCAAGCCTGTCGTCCATTTCTTTACGAATGGCACCAATCACTTCTTCTACTTGGTTATTTTGTATCATCTGACAGGTAAGGGCTGTCAACAGTGGGCTAATCATCCAGCTGTGATTTTGCAACGTGATGCACAATGAGGGATAAAGTTCGTCTGGAATGAGTAAGTAGCCGACTCTTAACCCCGGCGCGAGGCATTTGGAAAACGCTCCGATATGGATGACTTGCTGAGGCATCAGATTCACCATTGGAGAAGGTGGACTATCGGGCAGCATTCCGTTTACATCGTCTTCAATAACGGTGATTTGATATTTCTTACACAGTTCCAGTATGGCTTTTCGCCTTTCAAGCCCCATTGTGGCAGTCGTTGGGTTTTGCAAAGTAGGGGTTAAATAAATAAAGCGTACAGACTGATTCTGTTTGTAAGCCGACTCCAGCCCGGCAGGTGTGATCCCCTCTTCATCCATCTCAACGCCCTTCAGAGTCAGCTGATTTTGTCTGGCCAAGCTGAGCAGTCCGGGATAAGTGAATTTCTCGCAGAGGATGGTATCCCCTGCACGTGTAAACGCACTGAGCACCATTTGAATGGCGTGCTGAGCACCGCTGCTGAAGAGAATGTTACTGGCGCTGGCATTGACCCCATGAGTATTTAGCCATCGGGAAATGATTTCGCGGTGAGAATCTAACCCTTTTGGTTTTTGATAGAGCATTAACGAATTTAATGCGGTATTTGACTGTGATAGGGCACTTAAAGCATCGGAAACGATCTTTGAACGATCCATTATTGGAGGGATGTTATAACCAAAATTGCATTCTTCCGTTTCTTCGACGCTTTCTTCGAATACCCATCCCACTTTTGAATGGTCTCGAATATAAGTGCCCGCGCCAACTCTGGCTTCCACCAATCCTCGTCGCTCAGCTTCCGCGTACGCTCGGGTAACCGTTCCTACGGTGACATCCAATTTGTCTGCCAATGCGCGGTGAGTCGGCAGTTTGTCGTTGGCTACAAGGTTACCCAGTTCCACTTCTCTGCCAATCGCATCAGCAACTTGTTGATACAGAGGAGCAGAGCGCGATTTGTCTACTTCAATTGTCTCGATTGTCATGGTGACAATAAACCTTTTGCACAGATGTTATTCCATTGTTATGGTCAATATGTGCACATTAAATCAAATAATCAACCAAAAAAATAAAATTGTATCGATACAATGTGAGGAGGAACAATTAATGGATTGGCAATTTTTTACCTCAGTCGCATTGTTTGCTGTCGTAATGACGGGGACCCCGGGTCCTAACAATGTCATGTTGACGGCTTCAGGCGCAAACTTTGGGTATCGTCGGACAGTGCCACATTTTGTCGGGATTGGTGCGGGTCTGCTCAGTCAGATGATCTTGATTGCAGCTGGGCTAGGAGTGGTGTTTGAGCGTTATCCAGAAGTTCAGCAAGTACTGAGAATCGCGTCCAGTGCGTATTTACTGTATCTGGCTTGGCGAATTGGGACAGCAATGCCTCCAGAAAAGAGTGATGACAATGACTCCAAACCGATGACCCTGTTTGAAGCGGCTCTGTTTCAATATCTGAATCCAAAAGCCTGGGTCATGTCGCTAACTGCAGTGGGGTCTTTTTCTTTCACGGGTGACCAGTTTTGGTGGTCGGTGATCGCCATGGGGATGATTTTCTGGCTGGTTCAGTTGCACACCTCTTCGGTATGGGTGGGCTTTGGCACTCTGATTCGCCGTTGGCTATCCAGCGTAACTGCATGGCGTCGTTTCAATGTGGTGATGGGCTTGCTAACAGCCAGTTGTGTCGTATTTATATGGTGATGCCTATGCAGTTTGATTTACAGGATATTGCCAGTAGTACGGTGCTTTGCTGGCTGGCAACAACCGATATTCATGGGCAGCCGAATGTCTCCCCGAAAGAAGTGTTCCACTTGGTCGATGCTAATACACTGTTGATTGCGGATATTGCCTCGCCCAACTCCGTCAGAAATATTGCTGAGAATTGTAAAGTGAGTGTATCTCTGCTGGATATTTTTCGTCAGCGAGGTGTAAAGCTGACAGGTGTTGCTAAGTACAAACTGTGCAATGAAGAAACAATATTGGAAAGTGAAAAAATGCTGGTAGAGAAAGCAGGAGACTTTCCAGTAAAAGGCATTATCACCGTGGAGATTGTGAGCACGTCATCGCTTGTTGCACCCAGCTACTGGATTAAGCCTCAAGAGAGTGTTGAAGAGAAAGTGGCATTAGCGATGAAACGCTATGGCGTTCAGCCCGCTGAAGACGTTTCTTCAAAAAACTGAATCAGATGATCAGCCTGAAGATAGCTGCAGTAGGTGGCGACCATTGAGTCGCCCGTATTCTTAGACAGGGTGAGCCCATTGATGCAGTCAACCAGATCGGATTGCTGCTGTTTTTCCAGCAGCAATTCAAATTGAAGTGTTTCTCGGTATAAAGTGTCGGGAAGGTGAGATTTAGATTTTCTGCGCAATTCGCGGTAATTCACCAGCAGGTTTTCAGATCGAATCAAACAATCCTGGATTGAGTGCCAGTCATCCTGACCAAAGGCGAGTTTCTGTTCGTCTAACCACTTTAAAAGCAGAAGCAGGTTAACATTGCCCTGATATTGGTTTTGCAGAGAAAGACACGCCTCTTTTACCTGACGCACACTGTAGTACTGGAGGCTAAATTGCCACAAGCGTTCTAAAGTGAGCGACAATGATTGCGTGTCTTTGGGCATGCTACTTCATCTCCAGTTCCATCTGCTCAAGAGTTTCCTGCTCTGCCATCCATTCCATTTCAACTTCTTCAAGCTCGGATTTCGCGGTGGCTTGCTGCGACAGTACTTCGTTAAGCTTAGCCTTATTTTCTGCCTGATAAAGTTCGGTATCGCTTAACTGCGTTTCTGTATCTGACAAAATTTGACCGAGTTTATCCATTTTTTGTTCCAGTTTTGTCAGGTTTTTGCGAATTGGCGCGGTAAGTTTGCGAAATTCCGCTTCTTTCCGTTTTTGTTCTTTTCGTGCTGCAGCACTGTTATCCGAGCTCTTTTCTGGAGCGGAAGCTTGCTGTTCCTTTCGCTCGGCTTTTTGTTGTTCAGTCAGCCACTTGTAGTAATCGTTCAGGTCACCATCAAACGGGGCAACCTGACGGTCGTGGACCAGATACAAATCATCGGTGGTGGCACGCAATAAGTATCTGTCGTGGCTGACTATGACCATCGCCCCTTCGAAGGTTTGCAGAGCAAGCGTGAGTGCCTGACGCATGTCCAGATCCAGATGGTTGGTTGGCTCATCGAGTAAAAGCAGGTTGGGCTTTTGCCAGACGATCAAAGCCAGAACCAGACGCGCTTTTTCACCGCCAGAAAACGGGGCCACCTTTTCCAGAGCTTTATCTCCCTGGAAGCCAAAGCTTCCTAAGTAATCGCGGAGTTGCTGCTCGGTTTTGTCAGGGGCAATTTGCATCATATGCTGAAGAGGGGTCTCTTCTGGATGCAGTGTTTCGAGTTGGTGCTGTGCGAAGTATCCAATCTTCACACCCTGAGAATAGGTGAACTCGCCTGATTGCGATTCCAATTCGCCTGAAAGCAGTTTGATAAGCGTAGATTTACCAGCACCATTGCGACCTAAAAGACCAATTCGACTGCCCGGGACAAGG
The DNA here is from genome assembly GCF_000222685.1 of Vibrio nigripulchritudo ATCC 27043. GTDB lineage: Bacteria > Pseudomonadota > Gammaproteobacteria > Enterobacterales > Vibrionaceae > Vibrio > Vibrio nigripulchritudo. The sequence continues at coordinate 67,494 of NZ_AFWJ01000035.1, forward strand.
TTCAATCGGATTTTTTCGAGAATCAGGTTCTCACCGTAACCCGCAGAAACTTCGTCCATCATTAGAATCGGGTTTGGCAGCGCCGCTGGCTCGCGAAACTCAAAGCTGAACGGGTTATCGAATTGGGCAGGTAATACCTTCTCCATTTTCTCCAGCGCTTTGATTCGACTTTGTGCTTGTCTTGCTTTCGAGGCTTTATAACGGAATCGGTCGATGTAGCTCTGCATGTGTGCCATCTGCTTTTGCTGCTTTTGATACATGGCTTGCTGCAAGATCAGCTTTTGAGCTCGTTGATTTTCAAACGATGAGTAGTTACCCGTGTATTCATTCAGAAGCTGATTCTCGATATGGATTATTCTGCCGACAATCGGATCCAGAAAGTCCCTGTCGTGTGAGATCAGAATCAGTGTGCCCGGGTACGTTTGCAGCCAACGCTCCAGCCACATTACGGCATCCAGATCCAAGTGGTTGGTTGGCTCATCAAGCAATAACAGGTCTGAACGACAAAGCAGTGCTTGTGCCAGGTTCAGTCGCATTCGCCAGCCACCTGAAAACTGAGTCAGGCTCCATTCCATTTGTTCTTGGCTGAAGCCCAAGCCATCTAATAGCTCAGCGGCACGTGCTTTGATTGTGTATCCGCCAATGACTTCAATCTTACCGTGCAGTTCAGCGACTAATGTCCCGTTATCCTGCTGTTCTGCTTTGGCAAGCTGGTCTTCCAAGTCTCTAAATTCTCTATCGCCATCAATCACATATTCGATGGCTTTTCTTTCAAGCGCTGGCGTCTCCTGAGCTACCCAAGCGAGCTCCCATTGACTAGGCTTATGAAAGGTGCCTGCATCAATGGAAAGTTCATCTTTAAGGAGGGCAAACAGCGTCGACTTACCACAACCGTTTTTTCCGACCAGACCGACTTTGTCTCCGGGGTGAATGGTTGCGCTGGCTTGATCTAGCAGGGGCTTGCCGCCTCGAAGGAGTTGGATGTCAGAAAAGGTAATCATAGTGCTCGTGTCGAATAAGAGAATTTAACGGTTCGAATACTATGGGGAATCATGATAAATGTCGATCATTATACAAATTACGATATGATGGATTAACGGAAAAACAACAACATGCCGTGAAGGAAGACGTCAGAAAGCATGACTGTTATTCAAGAAAAAGCTCAAGCATTGCCGAAAATTCTGGTGATTTACGTTCACCCAGATCCGGACAACTCGGTCGCCAATCAAGTGATGATCAATCAGATCCGAGGATTAGACCATGTGACGGTTCACGATCTGTATGCCCATTATCCCGATTTCTTTATTGATGTTGCTCACGAACATCAATTGCTTCTCGATCACGACATTATTGTCTTTCAACACCCTCTCTATATGTACTCCTGCCCAGCGCTGCTCAAGGAATGGATGGATCGCGTTCTCGGCAAAGGGTTTGCTTTTGGGGAAGGTTGTGCCTTGGCTGACAAACACTGGCGAAGCGTGATTACCACAGGTGGTGCGCAGGACGCCTTTGCTGCCAGTGGCTACAACAAGTACCCGATGCAGGAAATTCTTCAGCCTTTTGAGTTGACCGCTTTGCTTTGCCGAATGAAATGGGTTGAACCACTTATTTTGTATTGGGCACGGAATACCTCCGATGTTGAGCGCTATCAACATGCCGAGCGTTACCGTCACTGGCTACTCAATCCACTGAATGAAGGAGATGCGTATGGCAGCGACGAGTGAGATTCTGACAAGCACCGCCATTTTCCTTTCAGCGGCGGTGGTCGCCGTACCTTTGGCACAGCGCATGGGTCTGGGGTCGGTACTGGGTTACCTGCTGGCAGGGATCGCAATCGGCCTCTGGGGTATGGGACTTATCAGTGACGTAGAAGCCATATTGCATTTCGCGGAATTTGGTGTGGTATTACTGCTGTTCCTGATTGGTCTTGAACTGAATCCGAGTAAGCTCTGGCAGATGCGACGTCCCATTCTGGGGTTAGGTGGCGCACAGGTGGTGATCACCACTGGGGTGATTTCTTCCATCGTCTACTACGGCGGTGTTTCCTGGCAAAGCAGTTTAGTCATCGGTATGGGGTTAGCCCTATCTTCCACGGCGATTGCGCTTCGGGTAATCGAAGAACAAGGGTGGACGGGAACGGAGACGGGTCAGTCTGGGTTTGCGGTCCTGCTTTTTCAAGACATCGCGGTTATCCCTATGCTTGCGATGATTCCTATTTTAGCGGGGGGCAGCGGTGGTGACTGGCTGGATGCGATTAAAACCTTTGGCGGAATTGCAGGGTTGCTGGTCGTCGGGCATTACTTATTGCGACCTGCTTTCCGATACATTGTATTAACCGGGGTTCGAGAACTCTTTACTGCGACTGCATTATTGCTGGTAGTGGGTATTGCTCTCATCATGCAGCAGCTTGGGCTCTCCATGGCACTGGGTACTTTCCTTGCCGGTGTGCTTCTGGCAGAAAGTGAATATCGCCACGAATTAGAGATAGCGATTGAACCTTTCAAAGGGTTATTGCTTGGTCTCTTCTTTATTGCAGTCGGTATGGCGGTCAATCTCGGTCTGTTAGTTATAGAGCCAGTCGAGGTGCTTGTGGCGGTAGTGCTGCTTATCTCGATTAAAGCCAGCGTGCTATACATGTTGGGGCGTTTCTTCGGAACCCGTGCGAAGGCGCGCAGCTCGATGGCAGTGATTCTGAGTCAGGGTGGTGAGTTTGCGTTCGTTATCTTCACTGCGGCTCAGGCAGAAAACCTTCTCGACCCTGAATTGGGTGCGTTTCTCCTGGTTGTGGTCAGTATCTCAATGGTGACCACACCGCTACTGCTTCTGATTCAAAAGCGTTGGTTTGCGCGTACAATCAATGATGGAGATGGCATTCCATCTGATGTTGTTGATCGTCGTCCGAAAGTAATCATCGCTGGATTCGGTCGTTTTGGTCAGGTGGTAGGACGTTTGATGTATGCCAACAAGGTTCGCGTCACGGTTTTGGAAAGTGATGCCAGCCAAATTCAATTGCTGCGTAAGTTCGGGTATAAAGTGTTTTATGGCGATGCCACTCAGCTTGATTTGCTTCGTGCTGCAGGTGCTGCCAAGGCAGAAGCGATTGTGGTGTGTACCGATTCTCCGGATGAAGTGATGAAAATCGTCGACTTATGCCGACATCACTTTCCGAACTTAAAAGTGCTGGCCAGAGCGCGAAGCCGTGTCGAGGCGTATCAGTTGCTTAATCACGGCGTCGATGCGTTTTCGAGGGAAACGTTTCTCGGTGCTCTGGATTTAGGAAGGCAGACTTTAGTTCAAATGGGGATGCATCCTTATCAGGCGAAACGAGCCACTTCGCACTTTAAAAAGCTCGATATGAAAATGTTGGAAGAGCTTTTACCAGAGCACAGCGAAGACAAAGAGCTTGCCATGCGAGCCAAAGAAGCGCGCAAAGAACTGGAAGAAATTTTCGGGCGCGAGATGGAAAATGATTCCCGTCAGAACTGGGAATAGAGGTAAACGTGAAAATAAAGAAACGATTTATTGCAGGCGCAAGCTGCCCACAGTGTAAGGAAAAAGACACATTACGCTGGTGGGAAGAAAACAGCGTCGAAGTGGTGGAATGTGTTGACTGCGATTACGTAGAACAACGCACATCCCAAGCTGTAGAACAAAGTGAGCACGCCAGCCAGGATATGATTGGCATTTTTAAGCCAGATTAACGCTTTTGTTTTTTGAGTATTTGTTAACCGTAAAGAAAACCACGCTTTCATTGTGTTTTGATATTTCATCCCCATAATAGCGTGGTCACTAAATATTTTTCCTGGGTATGAGCGTTCTCCCAGGATTTCAAACCTCCTTGGAGTCATCATGAAAATTGAAAAAAACGTGGTTGTAAGTCTGGCTTATCAGGTAAAAACCGAAGACGGTGTAGTTGTTGACCAGTCTACGGCTGAAGCACCTCTTGACTATCTTCACGGTCACAACAACCTGATCACAGGTCTTGAGAAAGAGTTGGACGGTAAAGCGGTAGGCGAGAAGTTTACAGCTACGGTTGCTCCTGAAGATGCTTACGGTGAGCACAACGACGCGCTGGTACAACGTGTACCTGCAAACGTGTTCCAGGGAGTCGATGAAATTGAAGTAGGTATGCGCTTTATGGCGGATACAGACCAGGGACCAATCCCAGTAGAAGTGACAGAAGTTGATGGCGATGAAGTCGTTGTTGATGGAAACCATATGCTTGCAGGTCAGACACTGACGTTTGACGTAGAAGTGATTTCGACTCGTGAAGCAACGGCTGAAGAAATCGAGCACGGTCACATTCATCAAGAAGGTGGTTGCTGCGATGATGACCATGATCACGACCACGATCATGGCGAAAAAGACGGCTGCTGCGGTGGTGGTAGCTGCGGTTCACACTAATTCGCTGGATTAGTGTCGCTTAAAGTGAACAAGTTTGAGAACGCCGACTGATGACTCAGTTGGCGTTTTTTTATGACCTGTGAGAAATTAGCCCGGCAGTTTTTAGAAATTAGGGATACGTTATGACCAAGCCTTTTTCCATTGCTATTCACGGTGGAGCTGGAACCATTCTGCGAGACAAAATGACCTCTGAAATGAGAGCGGAATACCAGCAAGTCCTGACCGAATCTGTAAAAGCAGGTCACAAGATCTTAGCTTCCGGTGGTGATGCACTAGACGCTGTAGTTGAAGCAGTGAAAGTGATGGAAGACAGTCCTTTGTTTAACGCAGGTAAAGGTTCGGTGCTGACCAATAGCGAAATGGTCGAAATGGACGCATCAATAATGCATGGTGCTGCGAGTGAAGCTGGTGCCATCGCTGGAGTCAGACATATTAAGAACCCCGTTGAGCTGGCTCGTGATGTAATGAAAAAAAGCAATCACGTATTTCTTATTGGTGAAGGAGCAGAAGCCTTCGCATTTGAACACGGCTACGAATTTACCGAGCAAGATTACTTTTTCACTGAACGTCGTTACGAACAGCTTCAGTCAATGAAAGAAAAAGGGCTTTTCGCGCTTTCTGAGTCCAAATACCCGGACGATAAAAAATACGGAACGGTTGGCGCAGTGGCTCTCGATAGCAGTGGCAACTTAGCTGCTGCAACCAGCACGGGTGGCGTTACCAATAAAAAATACGGTCGGGTTGGGGATTCCGCTTTGATTGGCTGCGGTACCTTCGCTGAAAATGGCAACGTTGCAGTGTCAACAACTGGCATGGGTGAGTACTTTATTCGTAAAACGGTCGCTTCTGATGTGGCTGCGCGAATGAAGTATCTAAAAGAAGATGTGCATACCGCCAGCGAAACCGTGATTCAGGGCGAGCTAAAAGCCATGGGAGGGGAAGGTGGCTTAATTGCGCTGGATGCCAATGGCGATATTCACTTTGGGATGAACAGTTCGGGCATGTATCGAGCCAGCATTGATCCTTCCGGTAAGCTGGAAGTGAAAATTTTCTCTGACGAATAACAAAAATGCGGGCAATTGCCCGCATTCTCTATTTCATAATCCAAATTCAGATGCCATAGAGCTTTAGTAGTGTGGAGGTGGCGTCTCTTCAGAAGCGTCTGCCATATTGGACGCGTCCATGTTCTTCACCTTGCCCACCACGTATTTCATCTGATCCTGCATTTTAGAAATCAGCAATTGTTGTTGGCTTAACGCATCGTTTAACTCTTCAATGGTTTGTTCTTGAAACGCCAACTGGCATTCCAAGTCTTCGATACGTTGTTGTAATTCCTTGTCGCTTTGCATTTGTATTACTCAGTTTCTATCCGCCACGCTTGTGCAATGCCTGCTGACGTGCCGGAAATGATTCTTTGCTGCTGGTCAAAGGTCGCATCATACACTACCGCACGCGGAGGACGAGCATCTTTTTGAGGTTCGACTTCCCAGTAATCCAGTCGTTTCCCGGTTTGTACATCCCACAGCATGACACGACTTCCCGGCGTTCCCGTCACCAGATGGCGACCATCGTCAGAGAATCGAGCCGATGTGAAAATTAATTGTCTGTCAAAGGCTTTCAGCTCGGAGATTTTTTCACCGTTTGATAAATCCCAGACGTAAGCATCATTTGAACCATCGGAAGTAAACGCCAGTTTTCCATCTCGCTGGAGTGCTACTCTGTTAATTCTTGCACCATGTTCAAATTTATAAAGTGCCAGACCTGTCTGCGTATCCCACAAATAGGCGTTATAATCGTTGCCGCCGGACAGTGCGAAGCGACCGTTAGGGGAAATAGCCACAGAATTCACTTTTTCTCTGTGAGCAAGGAACTCCAATCGGCGACCAGTGACTAAGTCCACATAAATCGCTTTGCCGTTTGATAAACCCAGTAGAACTTGTTCACCATTGCTGGAAATATCAATATCTCGGATGAGCCCGTCTGAAATGGACCAAAGCCCCTGAGCTTGAGTCCAGCCTAAATCCCACACAGCAAAGTTCTGTTGGGTAGCGGTGATGGCAAAGCGCCCGTTATCGGCGATTCGGATATGGGAAACGGTGTTGGCTTCGGGATCTTGAGCGCCTAGTTGGGCGAGTTCTTCATTATTTTCAAGATCCCACAGCAGGAGCTGATGCTCTTTTGAATAAAGCAAAGCGAAGCGTCCATCCCGGCTTAAACCGAAGCTGGTGGTGCCTGTTGGCTCAATATCCCAACGTTGGTCATTTTTTTGGGTAAAAAAGCACCCATTTAACAAAAGGATGACAATGGTGAGAACAACAGAGTGAGAAACTGTTCGCATCGCTGTAGAAATCCGGTTTGTGTCAGTGGACATGAAACCAGTATATTGATACCACAACTTTTTTGCACGAAACTGTGCAAGATATTTAGGGGTCGTCGGAGAGACTCTCCGTCACGCAAATTATGAATTTGGAGAAATAAATGAAACCTTTGTTTAAGGCGTCACTGCTAGCTGCAACTGTAGCTCTAGCTGTAGGCTGTCAAGAAGAAGTAAAAGAAGAGCCGAAAGTAGAAGAAACAGCACAAACGGAACAAGCTGCTCCAGCTGTGACTTTCCAGAACGAAGATGAAAAAGCGGCGTACGCGATTGGTGTATCTTTTGCTAACTACCTAAACACCAGCATTGAGAAGCCTAAAGAAATCGGTATCGAGCTGAAAAAAGAGTTGGTGCTTAAAGGTATCGAAGATGTATTTAGTGAGAGCGCTGCATTGAACGAAGATGAAATTCGTCTGGCGCTTGAGTCCCTAGACAAGCGTGTTGCAGAGAAGATGCAAGCACAGGCGGCTGAGAAAGCGGCAGCATCTAAGAAAGAAGGCGACGACTTCCGCGCTGAATTTGCTAAGCAAGAAGGTGTGAACAAGACAGAATCTGGTCTTCTTTATCAAGTGCTAAACTCTGCTGAAGGTAGTTCTCCAAAAGAGACAGACACCGTTGTTGTTCACTACTCAGGTACGTTGATTGATGGTACTAAGTTCGACAGCTCTTACGATCGTGATCAGCCAGCGACGTTCCCTCTAAACCGAGTTATCCCTGGTTGGACTGAAGGTGTTCAGCTAATGCAGGTTGGTTCTAAGTACAAGTTCGTTATCCCGCCAGAGCTGGCATACGGCGAGCAAGACACACCAACGATTCCAGCAAACTCAACACTTGTGTTTGAAGTTGAGCTGCTTGAAATCGACGGTGGTGAAGAAGCAGAAACAGCGACTCAGTAAGCACTCGCTTTCATTTTAAAAAGAGCTCTTCGGGGCTCTTTTTTAGTTTGTGCAGAAGTAATTCAGTGCAATGTTTGCTCTAAGTCACTAGATAGTATGGTTATCCGTGCCCGTTTCAAATATTCTGATAAACTTCTACCAAATAGTTGAGATAAGAAAGCACTAGGTAAGGTGACCGTGAATACATCAGAAGCAATTTATGCAGACTCGCTGCTAGAGATGGAGTCGATAGATGTGAAGCCGTTTACAGAGCACGACAAAATCATCCTTCGATCTTATGAAGCGGTAGTCGACGGGCTGGCAAGCCTTATTGGCGCCCATTGTGAAATCGTCCTTCACTCTCTCGAAGACTTAAACACGTCTGCTATTAAAATTGCTAACGGTGAAAACACCGGTCGTCAGGTCGGCTCACCGATCACCGATATGGCACTCAAGATGTTAAAAGACATCGAAGGGTCTGAGCGTAATTTTTCACGATCTTACTTTACTCGCGCCAAAGGTGGCGTACTGATGAAGTCCATCACTATTGCGATTCGCAATGGTGAAAACCGCGTGATAGGGCTTCTTTGTATCAACATCAACTTGGATGTACCTTTCTCTCAGGTACTTCAGGCGTTCATGCCAAATGAGGAAGCGAAAGAAGCGGCATCATCGGTAAACTTTGCCAGTGACGTTGAAGAGCTGGTGGATCAGACGGTTGAACGAACCATCGAAGAAATCAATGCAGACAAGTCAGTCTCAAATAACACGAAGAATCGCCAAATCGTGATGGATCTTTATGACAAAGGCATCTTTGACATTAAAGATGCGATCAACCGAGTGGCGGATCGACTGAACATCTCCAAACACACGGTTTACCTGTATATCCGTCAGCGTAAAACAGAGGATGGCGAGAAGTGAGCCAATCACTCAGTTACACCCTGGTCGTTAATGGTGGAGTGTACGGAAGCCAGTCAGCAAGAAACGCTTACCAATTTGCACAAGCGCTGTTAGAAAAAGGGCACACTCTGGTGAGTGTGTTCTTTTATCAGGATGGTGTGTCTAACGGTACGCAGCTTTCTGTACCAGCTAACGATGAATTTGATTTAACCAAAGCGTGGCAATCTCTTGCGAAAGAGCATCAGGTTCGACTAGAGACTTGTGTTGCAGCAGCACTGCGTCGTGGCATTGTGAATGAAGATGAAGCGAATCAGCATGAGCTAGGGCAACATAATTTAGCCAGCGGGTTTGAACAGGCGGGGTTGGGCAGCTTGGCAGAAGCCATGTTACAGCAAGACAGAGTGGTGCAGTTTTGAGTCAACTAACGTTTGTTTTTCGAAGTGCCCCCCATTCGACCAGCGCGGGTAGGGAAGGAGTCGATGCATTACTTGCGGCTTCAGCATATTGTGAAGACATTACCGTTTTATTTATTGGGGATGGCGTGACTCAGTTGGTTTCAGCTCAGGACACGTCTTCTATTCAAAGTAAAAACTACCTGCCAATGTTTAAGCTGTTTGACCTTTACGACATTGAAAACGTCTATGTGTGTGAGTCTTCTCTGAAGGAGCGAGGGTTGGCACAGGCTGAGTTGGAAATAGATGCTCAGCGTCAGTCGAAAGCAGACTTGGTCCAGCATCTTCAATCTTCCAATAAAGTGCTGACGTTTTAGGTAAACACATGCTTCATATCATCAAAACTCAATCCGCAATTGCTGGCGCAATGTCTTATGTATCCGATAACGATGCAATCCTGTTGGTGGAAGATGCTGTGTATGTAAGTAACACTGAGCATAGTGGTTTTACCCATCTTTCAAAATCGATTTCTCAATGTTATGTACTTGAAGCGGATCTCAATGCGAGAGGCGTTACTAGCTTCGTAAATAGCAACATTCAGGTAGTCGATTTTCTTGGCTGGGTGGCATTAACAGAGCAATATCACCAATCAATGACATGGGAGTAATGACGCTCCCATTTTTCATGTAATGCCTTTATCGCGTCACAGCATTTTCTTCTTTTCTTTACGTGTATTTCATCAGACCAGCGAAGCTGGGAAAAAAGATCTGTATATTTCTTGACACTCACCCCCCTGCTGCATAGAATTTTGCGTCCCCAATTGTACTAGGTGCATTTTGGGGAATAGATTTTTCACAAAGCTTACTTTCAAGTAATTCAGGAGCTAGTTAATGGCAACTATTAACCAGTTGGTACGTAAGCCACGTGCAAAGCAAGTTGTTAAAAGCAACGTGCCAGCACTAGAAGCGTGCCCACAAAAACGTGGTGTATGTACTCGTGTTTACACTACTACACCTAAAAAACCTAACTCAGCACTTCGTAAAGTTTGTCGTGTACGTCTGACAAACGGCTTCGAAGTAACATCGTACATCGGCGGTGAAGGTCACAACCTTCAAGAGCACAGTGTTGTACTAATCCGTGGCGGTCGTGTAAAAGACCTTCCGGGTGTACGTTACCACACTGTTCGCGGTGCACTTGACTGTGCTGGCGTTAATGACCGTAAACAAGGTCGTTCTAAGTACGGTGTGAAGCGTCCTAAGTCTTAATGTCCCTTTTCTGTTTACAGAAAGGCGTTAAGTAAGGCCAAACACTAAATTTTCATTTTTATTTTTGAAGAAACTGAAAAGTTTTGGATAACCTGAAGAATAAGACAACGGAGAATTTCCATGCCACGTCGTCGCGTCATCGGTCAGCGTAAGATCCTTCCAGATCCTAAGTTCAAATCTGAATTGCTGGCAAAATTCGTTAACATCCTTATGGTTGACGGTAAGAAATCTACTGCAGAGAAAATTGTTTACACTGCACTAGACACAATGGCTGAAAAGTCTGGTAAAGACCACTTAGCTGTATTTGAAGAAGCTCTTGAAAATGTTCGCCCTGCGGTAGAAGTTAAGTCTCGCCGTGTGGGTGGTTCAACTTACCAAGTACCTGTAGAAGTACGTCCGGTTCGCCGTAACGCACTTGCTATGCGTTGGTTGGTTGAAGCTGCGCGTAAGCGTGGTGAAAAATCTATGGCTGCTCGCCTAGCTGCTGAAATGCTAGACGCTGCTGAAAACAAAGGTACTGCGGTTAAGAAACGTGAAGACGTTCACCGCATGGCTGACGCGAACAAAGCGTTTGCTCATTACCGCTGGTAATACCTTCTGTGCTGCGAGGTTCTCTCGCAGCACTTTTCTATTTCCTAAGGTGAACCTTAGTAAGAGGATACAATCGTGGCTCGTAAAACTCCTATTGAGCGCTACCGTAACATCGGTATCTGTGCTCACGTAGATGCAGGTAAGACAACCACAACTGAGCGTATTCTGTTCTACACTGGCCTTTCTCACAAAATCGGCGAAGTTCACGATGGTGCTGCAACCATGGACTGGATGGAGCAGGAGCAGGAGCGTGGTATCACAATCACCTCAGCTGCGACTACTACTTTCTGGCGTGGTATGGAAGCACAGTTCCAAGATCATCGCGTAAACATCATTGATACCCCTGGACACGTAGACTTTACTATCGAAGTAGAGCGTTCTCTTCGTGTACTTGACGGTGCAGTGGTCGTATTCTGTGGCTCATCTGGTGTTGAACCTCAGTCTGAAACTGTATGGCGTCAAGCTGACAAGTACCAAGTTCCAAGAATGGTATTTGTAAACAAGATGGACCGTGCGGGTGCAGACTTCCTACGCGTTGTGGACCAAATTAAAGATCGTCTTGGTGCGAACCCAGTTCCAATCCAATTAAACATTGGTGCGGAAGATGAGTTCAAAGGTGTCATCGACCTTATCAAGATGAAAGCTATCAACTGGAATGAAGCCGACCAAGGCATGACGTTCACATACGAAGACATTCCAGCTGACATGCAAGAACTTGCCGAAGAATGGCATTCTAACCTTGTTGAAGTTGCGGCTGAAGCAAGTGAAGAGCTGATGGAAAAATACCTTGAAGAAGGCGAACTAACAGAAGCTGAAATCAAGGAAGCACTTCGTACTCGTACACTAAACAACGAAATCGTACTGGCTACATGTGGCAGTGCGTTCAAAAACAAAGGTGTACAAGCGGTACTGGATGCTGTTATTGAATTCCTGCCTTCACCTGTTGATGTACCTGCAATTAAAGGTATTGACGACAGAGACAACGAAGTTGAACGTCATGCAGACGACAACGAACCGTTCTCTGCTCTGGCATTTAAGATCGCAACAGACCCATTCGTAGGTACGCTGACATTCATGCGTGTCTATTCTGGCGTTGTGAACTCTGGCGACAGCGTCTATAACTCTGTTAAGCAAAAACGTGAGCGTTTTGGACGTATTGTTCAGATGCACTCGAACAAGCGTGAAGAAATCAAAGAGATTCGCGCGGGTGATATTGCTGCAGCAGTAGGTCTGAAAGACGTAACAACAGGTGACACTCTGTGTAACCAAGACCATAAAGTGGTTCTGGAGCGCATGGAATTCCCTGAGCCGGTAATTCAAATTGCGGTTGAGCCTCGTTCTAAGGCAGACCAGGAAAAAATGGGTATTGCGCTAGGTAAACTAGCTGCCGAAGACCCGTCTTTCCGTGTAGAAACCGACGACGAAACAGGTCAAACACTGATCTCAGGCATGGGTGAGCTTCACCTGGATATCATTGTTGATCGTATGAAACGTGAGTTCAGCGTTGACTGTAATGTCGGTAAACCTCAGGTTGCTTACCGTGAAACTATCCGTGGTGCCACGGAAGTGGAAGGCAAATTCGTTCGCCAGTCAGGTGGTCGCGGTCAATACGGTCACGTATGGCTGAAACTAGAACCTGCTGAAGTTGGCGACGGTTTTGTTTTTGTTGATGAGATCGTTGGTGGTGTGATTCCTAAGGAATACATCAGCTCAGTATCGAAAGGTATTGAAGAGCAAATGAACAACGGTGTGTTGGCTGGCTATCCTGTACTGGATGTGAAAGCAACACTATTCGACGGTTCATTCCACGATGTCGACTCAAGTGAGATGGCGTTTAAAATCGCTGGCTCCATGGCCTTTAAGAAAGGTGCGCTTGAAGCACAACCTGTTCTTTTAGAGCCAATGATGAAAGTTGAAGTAACGACTCCAGAAGACTGGATGGGTGATGTGGTAGGCGATCTTAACCGTCGTCGCGGCATCATCGAAGGCATGGACGAGGGGACAGCTGGCCTGAAGATAATTCGTGCACAAGTTCCGTTGTCAGCTATGTTCGGTTACGCAACTGACTTACGCTCTGCGACACAAGGTCGTGCTTCTTACTCTATGGAGTTTAGTGAGTACGCTGAAGTGCCGAAAAATGTTGCGGAAGCAATCATTGCAGAGCGTGGATAATCGTTATTTGATTAATAACGAATCTATTGCGCTGGCGAGAGTTGGCGCATAAAATAGCAAATTCTGGCGCACCTTGGAGCATAAATTCAGGGTGAATCATAACTAGGAAGGAACACGATCGTGT
>NZ_AFWJ01000034.1 GCF_000222685.1 Vibrio nigripulchritudo ATCC 27043
CTACAAAAAAAGCCTTGTGCGAGCCCATTTACCTCAGACAAACTTTGCATGGTGGCCCATAGTTTTTGGTCCTCAATCCCTTCCGCGACGGTATCAAATCCCAGTTTTTCTGCCAGAAACAGACTGGCTTCCACGATGGCTCTGGAGGAACGGTTGTGGTTCACGTTTTTAACGAAATCCACGTCTAGCTTCAGTTCTGAAAAAGGGAGATCTTCCAGTAACTTAAGAGAAGAATATCCCGTCCCAAAATCGTCAATTGCCAGTGTGATCCCTTTCATACAGATTCGAGTGGCGGAAGCCAGTGCGCGACCAAGATTCTGCACCACATCGGACTCGGTCAGTTCCAGCCGGACGTGAGTTGGGGAGAGAGTGTTGCTTTCTATGAGCTGCAAAAGGTGGTTCGTGAATTGCTCATTCATTAACTCATTGGCGGTAATGTTAAATGCAAAACGGCGAAACTCGGTATAAGGCAAGTCTCTGATTGCCTGATTCAGAGTTTGAAGGGCAACCGTAGGCAGCAAGCCCAATTGCTGAACCTTATCTAAGAAGAAAAATGGGGAAAGCACACCATAATCGGGATGATTCCAGCGGATGAGCGTTTCGCTTTCCTGCCAGTCACCCGTTTTAAAGTTGACGAGTGGTTGGTAATAAAGCTCAAATTCATGATTTTCCACCGCCTGACGGATTTGCGCCTCGGTGACCTCTATCTGAGAAGAAGCTGAACTCGTACTTAAAGAGGCAGTCTGGTTCAAAAGGTTAGCCAGCTTTTCGGTTGTTACTGGCTTTTCCATCTGCCCAATCAAATTGAGACCATACTGGATGCACATTTTGTTTGCCGCGTTAATCACCATTTCATTTTGCGCGCTGGAGATGATCACATCACCGCGGTAGTTTTGTTCTCCCAGTTTTTGTAAAAGCTCCACACCATCCATAGTTGGCATGTTTAGGTCGCAGATAAGCAAGTTTGGATGATGCTTACCAATGTATTCCAAAGCCTCAGTACCGCAGGAAACGGACGAGATATGGTTAAGACCGGCTTTTTCCAATTGGAGATGTAAGAATTTTCTCTGGAAATCATGGTCTTCGATTATTAATACGTGTCTATCCATACTGACTCCTACAACTATGCAAGCTGGATGGCTTCTTCTTTAGAGTGCTTATTGATCGCTTGCATAATCATCAGCCTTTTAAAAAAGCATAAGACCTTTTTGCTGTTATGGTTAATGCGTTGATGCGTTTTGTTGAGTTCATTGTCATTAGATGAGTGAGCAAGAAGATCGGCTAGGTATAGGTTGGCTAACGGAGAATGTTCCAGCATTGGAGAACTCAACAGGCTGTTGAGAGATTTGTCATCTTTCTCACCCATTTTATGCTTACTCCAGGTGGCAAACAGGGTTTTGTAAACGTCGGAAAATCGGTTATTGACAGCTAAAGGTGTGGAATCCCATAGGAGTTTTGCCTTGTTCCAATTGCCTTTTGCCAGCAAAGAACAAAGCAGGAGCTTGTGTTCTTCATCGAACCAAAGATCCTGAGTTATTGCTGTTTTGATCTTGGCAAGGGTTGCCGAGTCTAATAACTCCGGTTTCTGATGAGTCAGCCACAACGCAGATGACAGGGCGTTTGAATCAGGAGATTTTTCCTCAGCCAGAGAAACCAGCTTGGCTCTGATTTCCTTAACTTTTCCCTGCGCCAGCAAAATAGCCAGTTCCAGCGGGAAATATTCGGCTGCCTGAATGCCACTCTTTTGTTTAATTTCGGTGAGAACATCATTCGCCCGACTGACTTGCTGGTCTTGCAACAAAAGAAATGCATAACCCAGCCCTAGCTTGGGAGTGGGGTGTGATTTGTAGAAAGCCTGAAGAACCATTAAACGATGCTGCAGGGTGGCTTTCTCGTTGCTCGCAAATTGCTCTATTACGTGAGCGACCTTTTTAGGTGATGACGTGGAGCGCAGTGACGTCATAAACCCGTTGATGCCAGACCGATGGTATTCCTCGCAAGCGCGAGCACTCAGTGTCTGTATCTCCAGATTAGTCTGTATGCTGGCGGTGAGTGAGTCCATCCTAAGTGGTTTAACAATATACGAATTGGGTCGATACTGTGAAAACCTCTGAACTACAAGCGAAGAGTTGTCCGCAGTAGCCACGATGATAATGGTATGGGATTGTCTGAGTTGCTGAATGTGTAGCGCTTTAAGAAAGTCTAGACCACTTGCACCTTCACCAAGATTTTGGTCGATGATGACGACATCAAAATCGTGAGCTTTGCAGAGCTGTAATCCTCGTTTTGCGGTCGCACACATGAAGATGTTTTCTGCCTGAAACCCCAATTTCAATATCATGATTCTTGAAGTGCCCCGAATCAGTTCACAGTCATCGATAAGCAGGACTTTTTTGTTTGAGATTGAGTTCATCATGCAAGCTCACTTTCATTGAGCCTATCGGTGAGCCTTCTCACCTCTGAAAACAGTTCTGAATACAGGTGTTCATCTTCTTTGTCTGCTGCCTCTTCAAAGCGAGCAAGCGCTTCTGAAAGCTGCTGGCATTCAAGCATTCTGGCTGCTCCTTTCATTCTGTGTGTTACCTGTTTGATGTCGGCGTGGCTATTGCGAGACAAGACGGAGTTCAGTTCGTCCATATCTTTGTTCTGGCTGGTAATAAACTCTTTAATGATCTGCTTGGCGATCTCCATATCCCCGAAAATGTCACATACTTTCTGTACGTTAATCATCTCTGATGGGCCGTTATCTGACTGCAAAGCCACAGTGTGTTCAGGCTCGGTACTTTCTTGAAGTTCCGTATCTGAAAAATCTAAGAATCCGAAATCAAGCTCAGATTCCTCTTCATTTTCCCCCTGCTCCAAATCGGTATTGGGCGGGTCAATCACTGGTGGAAGTAGCCTCGCAATGGCTTCATCCATTACAGGCATCTTGGTCGGTTTAGACAGGAAGTCATCCATACCAAGCTCTAGGCACTTTTCTTTTTCGCCCTGAATGGCGTTGGCGGTTAACGCGATGATCGGTGTGCGGATCAGGCTTTCCTGACTTTCAAGTTTTCTAATGGCTTTGGTTAAGGCATACCCATCCATTTCTGGCATATGGCAATCTGTGATGATCAGACCATAGTTTTGCTTCTGGAATGCGTCATAAGCTTCTTTCCCGTCGACAAAGATATCTGCGTGATAACCGAGCTGCTTGAGCTGGCTGGCGATGACCTGTCGATTGATCGGGTGGTCTTCGGCAATCAGAATTAAGCGACCAGAATGAATTGCTTCGTCTCGTGTTTGAAGGGGAGCGCTGTCTTCAATATTCTCGATCACCAAATCAGCATCGTTTCGTGCCGGATCAGAATCTATACAATGCTTAAGCTGAGATGGAATAATCGGGTTCGAAGACAGTAACCAATGGTTGTCTTGCGGAGTAGGGGAGAGCATCCCTTTATCCGAAAGCACTAAGCAACGGACATTACTGTGATGAGCCTTCCACCACTCTTCCGTTAACTGGAGTTGGTTGTAATCAACGTCTGAAATAAATAGCAATTCACATTGATGTTTGCTGATTAAGAAATCCAGCTTATCTCGGCTTTGGGTTTCTCCACGGCTGGCGGTTATGTTCCAGTTTTCAAGGTAAGTACACAGCTCTTCTGACTGGAAGAAGTCGTTGATAATTAACCCCTGGAGTGGCGATTTATCCAGTTCTTCAGCACGTTCGATGACATCAACAGGCAGCATGACTTTAAACTGCGAACCAGATCCGATCTGACTGCTGACGGCAATGTCTCCACCCATCTGGTTGATGAGCTGCTTGCTGATGGTTAACCCAAGCCCGGAACCGCCAAATTTGCGAGTAGTGCCTTCATCTGCCTGAACAAAAGGTTGAAACAACCCTTTGAGCGAGTCTTTTTCAATCCCGATCCCGCTGTCGATCACGCGCATCATAATGGTTTGTTTTTGATCGAATTCTTCGACCAAACTGACGGAGAGTCTTACCGTTCCATGCTCAGTGAATTTCACCGCATTATTGAGGAGATTATTCAGAACTTGTCCCAACCGGACTTCGTCGATGCTAATCAGATAAGCAAGGGCAGGGTCTAGCCAGAGTGCGAATTTCAGCCCTTTTGCTTGCGCATGTCTGGCCTGCAACTGAGTGATACGAATGATCAGCGACTCAAAAACGCAGGGCTGTGGGCTCAACGTCAGTTTCCCTGCTTCTATTTTTGAAAAGTCCAGAATGTCATTCACAATGTGCAGCAGGTTATTTGCCGATTGCGAAAGGCTGGTGTGAATCTTCTCTACTTCATCCACAACTGAGTACTGCTCGCACAGTTCCAGCAAGCTGATGATGCCGCCAATTGGGGTGCGGATCTCGTGGCTCATATTCGCCAGAAATCGCGATTTTGCCTCTGTGGCTGAAATGGCTTTCTGACGGGCTTCTCTTAGTTCCTTTTGCTGTTGTTTTAGCTCGGTAATGTCAGTGAGAACCGTGTTCCAGATATAGCTGTCTTCTGTCTCAGTGATTTTGCTCTGAATGTGTAACCATTTTTCTTCGCCATCAATGACTAAGCCAACATCTTGCGACATAAAGCCTTCGTCCAGCGCATGACGCACACATTTGATCAGCTCTTTTTTGTCCTTCTGCCTCATTGGGCTGAAAAAAGTGCGCGGAGATACCATCAACTGTTCAGATTCAATGCCGATCAGATCTGAGATTCCGGCGCTAACAAAAGTAAATTGTATGGAATGGAGGTTTTGCTTGCTCTGAGTGTGTTGAAGTACCGCGCCGATAACATTATCAGCCAGTTTCTGAACCCTTTGCTCGGCATCTTTCGCGCGTTTTCGCGTTAAATGGAGTTCAGTAATGTCGTCCAAAATGGTCACTGTGCCGTCGATCTGATGATCAGGCGTGACATAAGGGCATTTCCAGTAAGCGTAATGTTTCTCTGCGCCATCAATGATCACTTCATTCTCTAGGCGTGGAAGAGAGTAACCACTCAGAATGAGGTTGTCTTCATCCTTGTTGTTAACCAGAGATTCCGTCAGATAACTCAGGTATTTCAGATCGCTTGCAGCTTTGTTTGTACTCTGGATGATGCCGTTGGCATCCCGAACCACGATAGGGAAGGGGATCGCATCAAGAAGAGAGCGTTCGTAATTGACTCGCTTTTTCAGATCTTCTTCGGCTTTTTTACGGTTGAATACTTCTTTCTTGAGTTTCCAGTTCCATGCCATTATCACCAAGATGATAAAGCCAGCGATACCCGCAACGGACAGTAAACCGTATAACACGTCACGCGTTTTCACCCCACTTTCGTAGTTTGCGTTACGCCACTTTTTCTGAATTTCCTGAATACGGCTAGGTGGAATTGCACTAAGAGCTTTATTGATGATGTTGATAAGAAGCTGCTGGTCGTGCTCAACCGAAAAAGAGACGGGTACTTCACTTTCTTTATTCAGCAGGCTTACCACGCGCAATTGCCCCGCATACTGGCTTTGCAGCTTAGGGGAAGCAATAAACAGTGACATCACAGCATTGTCTAACTGTTTGTTGTCTAGTGCTTCTAATACTTCGTCGTCGGTTTTGAATAGCTTGATGTTACAGGTCGGGCAATACTCACGAATAACATCAACTCCAACGGTATCGTCCACAGTACCTATCGTGGCTCCATCAAGCTCCGAGAACATCAGCCCCGCTGTGTAATTTTCGCTTCGCCCTATGACCACCCAAGGCTCCTGCATGTAGGGACGAGAGAACAGATGATCGGCGTACTTTTCTTGTTTGATGCTGGCAGCAGCGTGAATCAGAGGTTTGGTATTAGAATGGTGGTAGTCCAGTTCATCTTCATTCAATGTTTGCAGATTGATGTAATCCCATTTCAGCCCAGTAATCAGGGCAATCTCCTGAAGAATCTCTGCTGATATCCCCTGGTGACCTAGGTTGGCTGAATAAAAATCAATAGGTTTCGAATTCCCTCTGGTGACTACCAGCACACTGGGATGGGTTCCAAGCCATTTCTGTTCAGCTTCTGTCAGAGCTAGAGTATCGTTCTGTACTAATAGAAAGCGTTCTTGTGTTTCATCCAGCCAGTTTTTAAGTATTCCCTTATAACGGGAACTGCGGCGAAAGCTGTTGATGGCTCGGTTAAATTCTTCAACTAACTGGGTGTTAGTGGATTTAGTCGCCAGAAAATGACTTTGAACTGGCAAATCATCAAACAGAGAAATAGAAAGAAAATCGGCGTAAGGACCGGTTTGCAACTGCTGATAAAGCATTAAGCCATCGCCAACCGTCGCGTCAGAGACTTCCATTGCCACTTTGTAGATGGCATCGCTGACGGATTCGGATGGCAAAAGGCGGGAGGATGGATACAAATCTTTCAGGTAGGACTCATTACCAAACTGCCTCACATACGACAGAACCCGACCATTTAGCTCATGATAGAAGCCAATTTGTTCGTGAGACAATCCAATCTGACGCGAAGAAACAATAGGGTTGGTGAATGACAGTGCTACGTCCCGATAATTTGCCCCGTGAGCAGTGATGGCATCCACTTCCTCCTTTAACAACGCGTCATATAGATCCGTGGCGTTGTCGTACGGGACAAAATGTATGTTGCGGTTAACGTAGAACTGAAATTCGTTAATGATACTGGGCAAGAGTCCAGTCACTTCACCTTTCTTCACTGTAGAGTAGGGGGCAAAGTCTTCTTTCAACACACCAATATTAACGGTGTAGGAATATCGCTTCTCTTCTGTCAGTTCTGCTTTTATTGGCAAGCTCAAGACCAATATGCTGAACAGAGATAGGATGTATGTGACGAATTTCATTTTTATTCTCAGTAATCGCAATCGATTAAAGTTTAAAAAAAATGAAACAGGTTCGATATTTACCCGGTTAAACAAGGTGTTAACTTTGTTTAGTTTTCAAAACAATATCAATGATGAATATAGAATGGTCAGGAGGGGGCCAATGCATAACTTCTTGATAAGCTCTATGTTTTATTAATTAGCTCAATCATAATTGCTTGCATAACATTTTTGTTGTCAATGTAATCGATAGTAACGCTTTTTTGATGGTTATAAAGCTGTAAGGTTATGAAGTTTTTGATTTTTTCTTTATTAGCTCAGTGTGGCGCTTGGATTTTTGTGACATTAAGCCAGAAAAACTGCTAAACGTGGCTTGTACTGTATAATAAATGTTACTATCATTCTTATAAATTATTGTAGTTATATAGAAAAAACGCTTCTCACCAAGGGACGATGTTTGTGGAACCAACAATCTCCAATTTACGGCAAATCTTTCAAAATAAGATTCACAATGCGGCTGTTACGCAATCTCCGTGCTCAGGTTCTGCAACCACTTTATCAGTGTTAACAAAAGAAGAACTGTCTGAACTCGAAAATCTATGGGTTCAGCTTATTTTGTGGCAGAAGGAACAGCACTGAATCGAGGCGTTACAACTCCGACTCTTGAAAGCTCGCATTTAGCGAGCTTTTCTTTTTTCAGGCGCTACCAAACGGGCTTGAGCCCTCTTTGAATTAAATGTTACATTATAACAATTATGTACTAGAGACGGATCGAGTGATCGCTTGATTATCCTATCTCGTATCCCCATCTAGTAGTCAGAGCACCTCTGTCATACAATGTATAGAGCTAATATAAAAGTGCAGTAAAGCGCTTAATTCAAATGGGAAGGGTTATGGCGGAAGTACGAGCCAGAATAGAGCTAAAAGTTGGTTCCAAAAGTCACATCGATGCAGAATTATTGTCTTTTCATGGATTGAAAACAGACAAAGAGCACGTCGCAGTCATTTTCAAATCAGCAGATAAAACCGGGGAAACACCACTAGTTCGAATGCACTCTGAGTGCCTAACTGGCGATGTTTTCCATTCTTCGCGTTGTGATTGTGGTGAGCAATTGGATGAAACGATTGAGAAGATGGGTGAATACGGCGGAATTCTTCTTTACCTTCGACAGGAAGGGCGTGGCATTGGTCTGTACAACAAGATTGACGCTTACCGCTTGCAAAGCGAAGGCATGAACACCTATGAGGCCAATAATCATCTGGGATTTGGTGATGACCTTCGTGACTTCACTGAAGCTGCACAAATGCTTAAAGCATTGAATGTGCCTAAGATTCGCCTGATCACTAACAACCCTAAAAAGATCAAAGAGCTTCAGGAACACGGTATTGAGATTGAAGAAGTGGTTAATACCCATGCTCATATCAAGAATGGAAACGAGAGTTACCTAAAAGCTAAAGTCTCCCATGGTAAGCACCTGTTAGATTTGTGATAGATTTATTATTTATTTGAATAAAACCCCACGATTGTGGGGTTTTTTTGTTTTTGTTGCTTGTATTTAAATTGTAACTTTGTATGATCGCAATCAAGGTGCAAATGATAATAATTAGCACTATTACTACAGATAATATTTCGCTCAACAAGGACGATTTCCATGATCTCAAAACGTTTCGTTGCTCGTGCCGTCGCAGCTTCACTCCTCGTGACTAGCGCAGCTTCTTTCGCAGCAGTAACCAAAAGCCAAGTCGTAACCCACTATGCCGATCTTGCTCACGCAGTATTTTCTGATGCAACTTATACGGCTAAGAAACTTGACAAATCCATTGACCAGTTCCTCGCTAACCCTTCTAAAACCTCTTTGGAATCTGTTCGTCAAGCTTGGATTGATTCTCGTGTACCTTACCAGCAGACGGAAGTTTTCCGTTTTGGTAATGCCATCGTTGACGATTGGGAAGGTCAGCTGAACGCATGGCCACTTGATGAAGGTTTGATTGATTACGTATCTTCTGATTACCAGTACGAACTGGGTAATGAAGGTGCTCAGGCTAACATCGTAGCAAACAGCAAAATCCAGGTTGGCTCTCAGGTTGTAGATGCAAGCCAGATCACCCCTCAACTGATTGCAGACCTGAATGAAATTGGTGGTTCAGAAGCAAACGTTGCTTCCGGCTACCACGCCATCGAATTCCTTCTATGGGGACAAGATCTGAATGGCACAAACTCGGGTGCGGGTGAGCGTTCATACACAGACTTTATTGATGGTTCAGGCTGTACCAATGGCAACTGTGACCGTCGCCGTGAATACCTGAAAGCCGCGTCTCAACTTCTTATCCAAGATCTAGAGTGGATGGAAGGTCAGTGGGCACCAAGTCAGGCGGGTAACTACCGTACAGAACTGTTGTCTGAATCTGCTAATAACGGTCTGCGTAAAATGCTGTTCGGAATGGGTTCACTTTCTCTGGGTGAGCTTGCTGGTGAGCGTATGAAAGTAGCACTTGAAGCCAACTCTACTGAAGACGAGCACGATTGCTTCTCAGACAACACTCACAACTCTCACTACTACAACGAACAAGGTATCTACAACGTATTTACTGGTCTGTACAAGCGTGAGAATGGTCAGCTTCTATCTGGTCCTAGCATCTACGACTTAGTAGAGCAGAAAGACAAACAAGCAGCTAAAGAAATTCAGAAGCAGTTTGACCGCGCTCGTGCGCAGGTTGGTCAGCTAGTTGTATCTGCTGAGAAAAACAATCAGCACTTTGATCAGCTGATTGCTGCGAATAACTCTCAAGGTAATGCTTTGGTGAATGACACCATCATGTCGCTTGTCGCACAAACTGGCTCAATTGAGCGTGCAGCGAGCATCATTGGTATTGATAGCTTGAACCCAGACACTGCTGACCACGAGTTTTAATCGCATAAAAATATAATAAAATCCAAGGGCTCTTTATGAGCCCTTTTTACACTTGAGAAAGCCAAGAATGAAGCAGTTTCTAATTCCTACCATTGTTTCAAGCCTAATCGCAACGAGCGTCTTTGCGTACGATACCAAGTCGGGTGGTAACACCAGTGTGAAGAAAGATGGCTCGAATGCCTTTTCTTTACCTGCCAACAACCTGCCCATGACATCGCGTTTAGATTTCAGTGTCGGTAACAGTTTTTTCCGTAACCCCTGGGTTCAGGCACCTGCATCAACCGATGCGAGAGACGGCCTTGGACCACTGTTTAATACCAACGGTTGTCAAAACTGTCATATCAAAGATGGGCGAGGGCATCCCCCAGAAGAGGGTGACGAGCACGCGGTATCCATGCTGGTCAGGTTAAGCATTCCAGCCATGACGCCTGAGCAGAAGAAAGCCTTCATTATGAATGGCGTTATCCCCGAACCAACATACGGCGGTCAGCTTCAGGATTTCGCTCTCCCAGATGCCAAGCCAGAAGGCAAAGTGAATATTACCTATTCTGATGTGGTGGTTACTTTTAAAGATGGCGCACAAGTAACACTTCGTAAGCCTAACTTGACGATCACAAATTTGAACTACGGAGAGATGCACCCGGACACTCAATTCTCGGCACGTGTCGCGCCACCCATGATTGGGCTTGGATTGCTTGAAGCCATTCCTGAAGAAACGATTCTTGCCATGGCAGATCCTGAAGATAAAAACAAAGATGGCATTTCTGGAAAAGTGAACAGGGTCTGGGATGTTCAGGCAGAAGGCTTTGCGCTTGGTCGATTCGGTTGGAAAGCAGGTCAACCTAACCTGATGCAGCAAAATGCCGCAGCATTCAATGGCGATTTGGGACTGACCAGTTCACTGTTTCCAGTCGAGAACTGCACTGAAAACCAATCCATTTGTAATGACCTTCCTCACGGTGGCAAACCGGAAGTGAGCGAAAAGATTTTAAACTTTGTTGAATTTTACTCTCAGCATCTTGCCGTTCCAATTCGTCGTAATACCCGAGACCCTCAGGTTCAGCTGGGTCAGGCCAAGTTTGCTGAAGCGGGTTGCCAGTCTTGTCACGCTGTGAACATTAAAACGGCGAAAAATGATCGCTTACCTGCACTATCAGAGCAGATTATTCACCCTTATTCGGATATGTTATTGCATGATATGGGGGAAGGGCTTGCCGACAACCGCCCAGAGTATCTGGCAAATGGTCGTGAATGGCGTACTCAGCCACTTTGGGGTCTGGGTTACACCAAAGAAGTCAACGGTCACACGAACTTGCTGCACGACGGAAGAGCACGTAACGTTTTGGAAGCCGTGCTTTGGCATGGTGGTGAGGCAAAACCCGCGCAAGAAAATGTATTGAACATGTCCAAAAAAGAGCGAGAGGCGCTGGTGGCGTTTCTTAACTCGCTGTAACAGGAGCCACGTATGAAGAAAACGTTAAGCCTTTGCCTTCTGGCTCTGGTCGGCTGTCAGTCGAACGATGCACAAATGCCACAGGAAATTGCCGTTCAAAGTGGTGGTGAGTTACCTGAAAACAAGCAATATACCAACCTTCACATCAGTGAAGCGGTGTATGATGTTGAGAAAGAAGCCGCATTTCTATTGCTGGCAGAAGCGCAGCAACAGGCGTTAATTTGGCAGCAATACTGTGGTTCGGAAGATCTTACAGAGGACTCACTGAAGTCAGCGTGGCACAGCACCATGCTCCGTTGGATGGCGCTTCAGGGGCAAGAACGCGGTCCTGAAAATGCGTTAAAAGAGAGCTGGAATATGCAATTCTGGCCAGATAAGAAAAACACCACGGGTCGGAAAATGTCGACACTGGTTAAAGCCGATAAAGCATGGTCCGCCAATGAGTTATCGCAAATGAGCGTTACGGTTCAGGGGCTAGGCTCAATGGAATGGCTTCTGTATGACAAGGCGTCTCCTATCCATAAAGACAAGATCAAGGCTTGTGATAGCGGGTTGGCTATCAGCCAGAATATCGCAGACAAGTCCGATAACATTGCTGACGCATGGCAGGCAAACCCATGGAAAACTCTGGACGGCAAGAAATGGCGTACCGAGTACCTCAGCCTGTTGTCTAATCAGCTTGAGTACAGCATGAAAAAAATGAGCCGCCCTCTGGCGAAAGTCGGGAAGCCTCGTCCTTACTTTGCCGAATCATGGCGCTCTGAAACCTCCCTCTCGAACTTAAAAGCCAATGTTGAAGCCATGAAAGCGCTTTATATAGCGCATGGCTACGGGCTAGATAAAGAGCTGAGAGACAGAGGACGTATTCAGCTAGCAGACAGCATTGTGGAGCAATTTGATTTAACGTTGGATACGTGGCCAGAAGAGTCCAGCATGTTTGCCATGCTGAAATCGAAAGAAGGCTACAGAAACGTATTAGCGCAGTTCAACAAGCTTGAGCATTTGAAATATCTCATCCATGAAGAGGTCGCAATCGAATTGGGTGTCGTCGTAGGGTTTAATGCAACAGATGGTGACTGATCAAACAAGAAGAAGGCTGCTTAAAGCAGCCTTATTTGGCGCTTCAGCGCCTTTTTTATCTTTTGGGTGCGCTTCCACTTCCAGCCAGCAAAATACGCCAGCTCTGATTGGTTGTTCTATTCTGGGTCGGGATAAGTTCTTTGCAACGGTTGCCGATATCAACGGTAACCCCATCCATCAACTCACTTTGCCTGCCCGTGGACATGGCATTGCCATTCACCGCGCTGGAAGTACGGCAGTGGCATTCGGTCGCAGACCGGGGACATTTTTCCAACCGTTTGATTTCGTTAGCGGCGCAGCAAAACCCATCGTTTCATCGGGTCCTAATCGTCATTTTTACGGTCACGGTGTTTATTCTCCGGATGGTCGCTGGCTTTATGCGACAGAGGGGGAAAGAGGAACAAGCCGCGGGATTATCGGTGTATACGACGTTCAAAATAGCTACCAGAAAGTAGAGGAATTCACCGGATTTGGGCTGGGTCCTCACGAGGTCATCATGCTTCCGACTGGTGATCTGGCGATTGGAGTCGGTGGTGTTCATACCAATGGAAGAACACCGATGAATCTTGAAACCATGTCTCCAACTCTGACATATTTGTCCTCTACCGGAAAAGTATTGGAACAAGTGTCGCTTTCCGACAATAAACTGAGTATTCGCCATCTTGCACATAATGGCCAAGGTATGGTTTTCTGTGGTCAGCAATATCGCGGATCGCCAGACGATTATCCAGCACTGTTAGCTGCTCACCAAATGGGGAAACCAATGGTCGAGTTCAAAGCTGAACCAGAACAATGGGCGAGATTCAACCATTACATTGCTAGCATCGCCGCCACAGGGGATTGGGTGCTTGCCACCTCTCCACGAGGAAATTGTTATGGTATCTGGCAATTATCTACGGGTGAACTGCTGGAAATTGAATCTCTGCCTGATGCGTCAGGTGTTGTTGTGAATGATAATTCTTTCAAAATTAGCTCAGGTGTGGGAAGGGTGGTTTCCCATTCTTTAGCTGGAGTTGAAAAAAAATATTCATCAGGTATTCATTGGGATAACCACTGGTCGGCGATAATCTAATAAACGATACAAGTTTTTGCTGCAATTTTTGCCATACTTTAGGAATACATTTATTAGTAACTATGATCCAGGGAGCGGGCTATGAGGTTAAGGAAATACTTTTATTTCATGATCATAGCTATGCTTCCACTGGTTTCCAGCGCTAACAGTTACTACGCCACAACCTGGGTGAATAGCTCAACACCAGCTCATACACCTCTGGCTCACCAACCTGTCATTACCGCGCTTTATCACGAGTATCAATATCAGCCTATCTGGTTTCAGTACGACGCGATTGAAGCCTTCGAAACGCAGCTTGAACACCTTGCTCTGTCTGATGTGAGTGAGCTTTTCTATAAACGTTTGATGACGCTAAAAGAAGCGCGATATCACAATCGCTGGCAGGAATACGACGTGCTGGCGACAGACACCTTGTTGAGTTACATCAGCTATACCGAGCTTTCACAGTCTATGGGAAAGGGCTGGTTTTTTGGTGGACGAGTTCCAGCCATGCTGCCCACTCCATCAGGTTCTAGCTTTGAGACCTTTTATAACGCAGTAATGTCCGATTCGTTGGTTGAATACATTGAAGGGTTGAAACCTCAATCGCCACTGTATTCTGATTATGTAACCGCTATCTATGAGCTGAAACCCTGGTTAAACGTCTATTTGAGCGACTACAGCCAGAAAAAGCGCTTCACCCGCAAAGGAGATGTACTGTCACACAAACGGGTGCTGCTTAATCGCCTGCAGGTGCTAGGTTATGACGT
>NZ_AFWJ01000033.1 GCF_000222685.1 Vibrio nigripulchritudo ATCC 27043
AGTTGGCAAATGCGCCCGTGCTGTTGATGCCTTCAATTTTCATCAGACCCCATTCGCCTACCTGAGCAACCGGCATTTCAGTCGTTGCACAGAGCTGGTTGTCAGAGTCGAAATAAAGAAAAACATCAATCTCACTGCCTAAATCTGCACCAGCAGGTACGTGTTTGTTGGGCAGAAGCACAGTGCCGTAGTCGTCCGCATCCAAAAACAGACCGAATTCTGCTTTGCGAACCACTTCCAATGTGTTGGTTTGACCAATTTTTATCATGTTAAGGTGTTACTCATCTTAAATTTGGCGGTGATTATACGTTAATTCTGCTATCATTGGTTAGGTAAATCACTCTTCATTTTCAATACGATGCAGCAAACAACAGCAATGCTTGTTGGCTTATTGATATCTGACTTATTATTCTATACCAATCTTTTGATTACGCTTTCACGACATAAAAATAAAAAGAAAGGACTTCTATTTGATAACGGTTGAAAAACAAGACGCATTAACTTTAAAAATTACGCACGTTATGCCGACCACCAAGATGTTGGATTTGGACGTGTATATATTTGCCCCAGGGGAATTAGGGCTCAGCGCAGACGTTTTGTCTGAAAACGATTTTTACTATGGGGCGATCAGTGAAAAACGCGCCTACTACAGTGACAAAACACACCTGCCACTAGTACACAGCCGGTTGGCGAAACGGGGACAACTTTCTAATAACCAGTATCGTGTTAGTTTGAGTTTGTATGCATACCAATACCTTATCGCGCTGGATAAGGCTGTAGACGAATTGAATCAACAATCTCGTGACAGCGTCACCGAAGAAGAAGTAGATGACGTTATTGGTATTGCATTAGACATTCTAAAACGACTGCGCCGCTCCATTCCGTATGATGAAACTCAGAAACGCTATTACGCTAACATCGATAACTACCTTTCCTGGTACACGGAACAGCACTTTCTTTCGTTGGTGGCCCACCTTCCACGAGGCAAAGAATACGGTGCAATCAAAGAACGTTTGATTGTCCTTTGCGAGAAAGAGGTGGCGCATCGCGAACTCAATCGCTACAACTCGAAGAAAGCGCGCAACGACATTACCCGCATGTCGAACAAAATGCGCTTGTTGCGACGTTTAATTGAATACCCTATCGTTTTGAAAAAGAAAAACCGTTCTATGGGTAAGAACGTGATGCGTGCAGTAAAAGGCATCGCGACGGGTTTTGTGATGATATTTGTGACCACCATTGCCATTCTGATGAGAGATCGCCTGGGAGAGATTACCGTGTCTTTCATCATTATCATGTCTTTCATTTATGCGCTGCGTGAGATATTCAAAGACGATCTCAGGGATATACTTTGGCGCTGGATTCGTAAAGGCAAACCTAAATGGCGTGGTCGCTATTTCGACCCAAGTACTAATAAAATGGTTGGTCAGAAAATCGAATGGCTAGATTACACCAGTTATTCCAAACTGCCAGACAGAATTCAGAAAATACGCAAGCGCCGGGTCGCTCAACGGGAAGAGCAAGTTTTGCACTACCGAAGCCAGACTGAAATGACCACCACTCTGTTTATGAGTGGTTACGAGCAAACGAGAGAAACGCTAAACGTGAGTCTGAGCCCTATTGCCCGATTAATGGACAAGGGCTCCAGCAAGATCTATCAGCTAAAAGATGGTCAGGTAAGCAAAGAATCCGTTGAAAAACGTCACTTACTGAACTTAATCATTAAAGAAGACAATCACGACGCTGAACCCAACTACTATCGTTGGAAAATTGTACTTAATCGCTCAAAGATCGTCGACATCGAGCAAATCACGATTTAATTGCTTTCACTGATAGCACCAGCTCAAATACCGCCATGGGCTCATCTCCATTTAAGGATGGGCAAGTGGCGGTAATGATGACTGGTTTATTGACTCGTTCTCCGGTTGAAAATGTCTCATCCAGCATCTGGTCAATCAGCTCACCATCTGAGCACGTGAAATGAACGTCTCGCTCCGGTCTTTTTAGAAATTCACCTTTTTACCGCTTTGAACGCCAGAGAAACTTTTCCACCTCTTTCTTGAGCCTTTCCCATCGCCATAAAGCCGCCAGCCAAATCGGCTCCAATCGCCAACGCGCCAAAATACATACTGTTTAGGTGATTTTTGGTTCGCCTTCGCAGTGGGATGCGAACTTCTACAGACTGCTCATCAATATTGAGGATCTTTGGTCTGCAGAGCCAAATCAGTGGCACTTTAGAGAATCCAAAAATTTGAAGATAGAGATTGGCTTTTTGGAGAGCTGAGAGCATCCGTTGCTCCTAATTTATTTAACTTGTCTGACCAGTTAAATAAAAGCCACTGTAAATGTCAACAAAATGTAAACAAAGATTAAGATCGTCTTCTAAAACCACCTCAAGCAAGTGACAGCGTCACCACACTAAATTCTGGATAACTTAGGCCTTTATTGCGTCAAGTTCTAACAACAGCATGTCAAGTCAGCTGTACATTTCGGGCATTTTTTTGCGATATTTCGCGTGTAAAGATAAGTTTTTGTTCATATGGAGAATTGCGTGTTTATTCCCTTATGGATTTCAGCTATCTTAACCGCTTTGTAGTACAACAACAGGCGTGAACATGCCCTTAAAGACAGACGAATTAAGAACTCAGCCGCTAGGTCCTATGCCTACCCCTGCAGAGCTAGTTCAAGCTCACCCACTCACGGATGACGTTGCCGAGCGAATCGAACAGTCTCGTCGACAAATTGAAGCCATTTTAGCTGATGAAGATGACCGACTACTCGCTATTGTTGGCCCTTGCTCGGTTCACGACACAGATGCTGCGCTGGATTATGCGAAGCGTTTGAGTGACATCCAGGACAAGTACAAAGATGAACTTTTCATCGTTATGCGTACTTATTTTGAAAAGCCAAGAACCGTTGTTGGATGGAAAGGCTTGATCACCGACCCTAACCTGGACGGCTCTTATGCGCTGGAAGCGGGCTTAAACAAAGCGCGTAAATTACTTCTGGACATCAACAAACTCGGATTAGCTACCGCGACTGAGTTCCTCGACATGATTACTGGTCAGTACATTGCCGACCTCATCACTTGGGGTGCGATTGGAGCACGTACTACTGAATCTCAGATTCATCGCGAAATGGCATCTGCACTTTCCTGCCCTGTTGGCTTTAAAAACGGCACGAACGGAAACGTTAAGATTGCCATTGATGCAATTCGCGCCTCCCAAGCGTCTCACTACTTTTACTCGCCAGACAAGAATGGACGAATGACGGTTTACCGTACATCGGGTAACCCTTATGGTCACGTTATTCTTCGTGGTGGAGATAAAGGACCTAACTTCGATTCTGAATCGATTGAAAATGCCTGCAAGCAATTAGCAGAATTCGACTTACCACAAAAACTTGTGGTCGACTTTAGTCACGCTAACTGCCAAAAGCAGCATCGTAAACAACTGGAAGTGGCGCAAGATATTTGTGACCAAATCCGTTCTGGTTCAAATTACATTGCAGGCATTATGGCTGAAAGCTTCATTCTTGAAGGTAACCAGCCAATGAACGACATTCACTCTTTGACTTATGGGCAGTCAATCACCGACCCATGCTTGAGCTGGGAGCACACGGTCGATATGCTAGACATGCTGGCAGACGCCATAAAATCACGCGCAATCAAAGGATAATTCCATGCCTTCTTTTGACATTATTTCTGAAATTGACACCGTTGAACTTCGTAATGCGGTAGATAATGCCAATCGTGAGCTGGCTACACGTTTCGACTTCCGTGGCGTTGAAGCTAGCTTTGAGCTGAAAGACGAAACTGTAAAACTTAGTGCAGAAGCAGAGTTCCAGTTAAAGCAGATGAGAGACATCTTACGCGGCAATCTCACCAAACGTGGGGTGGATGTAAACTCAATGGACTCACAGAAAGCAGATGCGACAGGTAAAACCTGGAACCAAACGGTACTTTTCAAGCAAGGTATCGACAAAGAGATGGCGAAGAAGGTTGTTAAGGCAATCAAAGACGCCAAATTAAAAGTTCAAGCCGCTGTCCAGGGTGAGAAAGTACGCGTAACGGGTAAAAAGCGCGACGACCTGCAAGCTGTGATTGCTCTGATTAAGCAGTCTGACCTCGGCCAGCCTTTCCAATACGAAAACTTCCGAGACTAACTCAGCGTTTCAAGCAGATATCTCGCAATTTGCAATTAAACTTATAAAAAAGGCTTCATTGAATGAAGCCTTTTGTTTTTACCTGCTTTCTACCTTGTAGAAGCAATCTCTATCAAAGTCTGGTTTTGAGCCAGAATCTTGAGTTCTGGATTGTGTTGTTCACCTTTCGGGAAGAAAACCACAACACGAAGAGAAGGAATCTCAGAATGTGCGAGCTTGGCAGAAAGCTCAGCATAGCTAGAAAATATTTCTCGCTCCGCATCACGACGGCACAAATCAACAAATTCAAACGGGCAATCTTTATGTGCTAAGACAAGCTCAGCCTGTTGCATCAGCCTTAGTCCTTTAATTGACATCAACTCTACGTCATCACTGTATTCCAGCCATGTCATAGATCCGCTGTCATAGTCCGTGTCCTTCAGGCGCGCTTCGTATAACTCTTCAAGATATGCCCTGTCTTCAACAGTATCGAGCTTAGGATCTGAGAAGAACGCTTCCCAGAACTTTCTACGCGAATCTACCGAAGGAAGCGATTCTTTGATGCTGTTTCTTTTAGATGCGGCAAATTCAGCCAGCAGACTGATGTTCTGAGATAACAGTGACTCCAGTTTCTCGCGAATGTTTCGAACCAGTACTGGTGACGCCCCACCACTTGAAATGGCAATTTGAATTCGACCGCGGTTAACCATAGATGGCGTAATAAAGTCGCAGTATGGTTGGTCATCAACCACATTCACCATGATGCCTTTATGCTTGGCATCTGCATGAACTTTATGATTCAGTTCTGGGTTATCGGTAGTTGCCCAAACCTGGATATAATCTGTCATCATATCCGGGCTGTAGAAGGCTTTTACCCAATGGCATTTTTGCTCTTCGACCAGCTTTTGAAGATAAGGGTCAATTTTTGGAGAAATGATCGTAACGTCTGCACCAGCTCTGAGCAGTGAATCTACCTTTCTAGATGCAACCTCTCCCCCTCCTACTACCAATACTGGCTTGTGATTTAAGTCAAAAAATAACGGGAAATATCGCATCCTATTCCTTTGCAATGAATTTCGTGATTCCCTAATACTAACAAAAAGGGGGCATTAGGGATATGTGGTCAATATTCATCCAGAGATCATCATTCAAATTTCTACTTATTGCGAGATATATCATCTAGTAAATAATTTCATAGCAATATCAATGGCTAATTAATGACCTCTGACAGCAATAAAAACTCTAACGCACAATTTTGTAGCGCTCTTGCACTATTTACATTCGTATTACATTTCGTCATTCTAAATACGTCCGGATTTGCAATTGCACTCAAAAATTCTTTTAAATTAATAATTTGAGAAATTTCAAATCCTTTCCTACGCTTATAAATAGCTGTGTGAATAGCGTGCCGTACTGCTACCACAACAGCATAAAACACTAACACAACTTAACGTGAACCGATTTCGATTGGTTTTACATGGATGATACAGGAAGGATTCAAATGGCAAAGAAACTCACTATTCTTGCTTCCGTAGTTGCTGCTTCAGCCGCCATGATGGCAACCACCGCTCACGCAGCAGATGGCACTTTAGATAAGGTTAAGTCTAAGGGCTTCCTCCAGTGTGGAGTAAGTACCGGTCTACCAGGATTTTCTAACCCTAACTCTAAAGGTGAATGGGAAGGTATTGACGTTGAATACTGTCAGGCACTAGCCGCTGCAGTTTTGGGCGATAAGTCAAAAGTTAAATACGTACCCCTAACTGCAAAAGAACGTTTCACCGCACTTCAGTCTGGTGAAATTGACGTTCTATCTCGTAACACCACTTGGACATTGCACCGTGATACGGCTCTTGGTCTGAACTTTGTTGGCGTAAACTACTACGACGGTCAAGGTTTCATGGTTAAGAAAGATCTTGGTATCAGCAGTGCTAAAGAACTGGATGGCGCATCTGTATGTGTTCAGTCTGGTACAACAACAGAGTTGAACCTGGCTGATTACTTCCGCAACCAGGGCATGTCTTACAAGCCAGTTGTATTCGATACAGCGGCGCAAACTTCAAAAGGTTTCGACTCCGGTCGTTGTGATGTTCTGACAACTGACCAATCTGGTCTGTACGCACTTCGTCTGAACCTGAAAGATCCGGCTTCTGCAGTCGTTCTTCCTGAAATCATCTCTAAAGAGCCTCTAGGTCCTGTTGTCCGTCAGGGTGACGATGTTTGGTTTAACATCGCCAAGTGGACTCTTAACACAATGGTTAACGCTGAAGAATACGGCATTACTTCTAAGAATGCTGACCAGATGCTGAAATCTAAAGATCCAAACGTTAAGCGTATTCTTGGCGTAGACGGTCCTAAGGGTAAAGGTCTTGGTCTGGCTGACGATTGGGGTTACCAAATCGTTAAGCAAGTAGGTAACTACGGCGAAAGCTTCGAGCGCACTGTAGGTAAAGGTTCTCCGCTTCAAATTTCTCGCGGTGTGAATGCACTGTGGAATGCAGGCGGCTTTATGTACGCGCCACCAATCCGCTAAATTACTGATTATTATAATTAAATAAAAAGGGCGGTGTTTGCCGCCCTTTTGTTACATAGATTTAGCTACATGGATTTGAGGTTATAGTTGTATGCAACCTACTGATAAAAAAGTGACTGGCTCGGATAAACCGGCACAGAACACAAATCTTCTCTATAATCCTACGTTTCGCTCAATTGTGTT
Source organism: Vibrio nigripulchritudo ATCC 27043 (assembly GCF_000222685.1). Taxonomy (GTDB): domain Bacteria; phylum Pseudomonadota; class Gammaproteobacteria; order Enterobacterales; family Vibrionaceae; genus Vibrio; species Vibrio nigripulchritudo. The sequence continues at coordinate 6,857 of NZ_AFWJ01000033.1, forward strand.
TCAGGTTATTGCTGTTACCGCATTGGCGAGTTTCTTTTACACCATTATCAACAACGCACTGAGCAATCTTGATGCTCGGGGCATTGCCACTGGTTTTGATTTTCTTTCACAGGAAGCAGGCTTTGGGATTGGCCTTACTCTGATCGAGTATGATGAAACCTTCTCTTACGGCAGAACTTTTGTTGTTGGTCTTTTAAACACCGCTCTCGTATCTGTTCTCGGGATCATAGTCGCGACGGTTCTTGGATTTTTTGTTGGTATTGCCAGGTTATCCAGTAACTGGCTTGTCAGTAGAATCGCAGCGGTTTATATCGAAGTATTCCGCAACGTTCCCCTACTTCTGCAAATCTTCTTTTGGTACTTTGCTGTTCTTCAGGCTCTGCCATCCCCAAGACAAAGTATCAGTTTAGGCGAAGCAATATTCCTGAACGTTCGTGGTTTGTACATGCCTAGCCCGGTTTTCGAAGACGGCAGTGGTATTATCTTCGTTGCATTGATCGCTGGTATTATTGCCACCATCGTGATCAGTGTCTGGGCGAAGAATAAACAAAAGTTAACGGGGCAACAGACGCCTGTTGGACTGATTGGCTTTGGGTTGATTGTCGGTCTTCCTTTTATTGCCTATCTGCTTGCTGGTATGCCCATCAGCGCCGAATATCCAGTACTGAAAGGGTTTAACTTCCGGGGTGGTGTGTCCATTCTCCCTGAACTTGCAGCACTGTTGATCGCGTTGAGCGTTTACACCGCATCATTTATTGCTGAGATCGTTCGATCTGGTATTAACGCAGTAAGCCATGGTCAGACTGAAGCAGCAATGGCACTTGGGCTTCCACGTTCGAAAACGCTTAAGCTTGTTGTCATTCCTCAGGCATTAAGAATCATTATTCCTCCACTGACTAGCCAATACCTTAACTTAACCAAAAACTCATCTTTGGCGATGGCTATTGGTTACCCAGACTTGGTGTCAGTATTCGCAGGTACCACTCTCAATCAGACTGGTCAGGCAATTGAAATTATTGCCATGACAATGGCCGTTTATCTGACCCTGAGCCTGGTGACGTCTGCGTTGATGAATGTCTACAACCGCAAAGTAGCATTGGTGGAGAGATAGTATGAAGCAGCATCAATTTCAGCCCGACCTTCCACCGCCGGCTAACACAGTAGGCGTTGTTGGCTGGGCAAGAAAAAATCTTTTTAACGGTCCGGTTAACTCTATTGTTACCTTGATTTTGGGTTATATAACCATTGTCGCCACTTGGAATATTGTCGACTGGGCATTTCTTTCAGCAGACTGGACAGGGCTTACCCGAGAAGACTGTACCCGCGACGGAGCTTGCTGGGTATTCATCAGTGTCCGCTGGGACCAGTTTATGTATGGGTTCTACCCTGCTGAAGAACTGTGGAGACCTCAGCTATTCTTTGCAACATTAGCTATCTTCGTTGCTCTGCTGGCTTATGAAGGTACGCCAAAAAGAACCTGGATCTGGTTGTTTTTCGTTAATGTGTACCCATTCCTAGCCGCTGGTTTGCTATACGGTGGTGTGTTTGGCCTTGAAGTGGTCGATACCCACAAATGGGGCGGTCTGCTAGTTACACTCATCATTGCTTTGGTTGGTATCATTGTATCGCTTCCAATCGGTGTAGCATTGGCATTGGGTAGACGTTCAGAAATGCCGATCATTCGAAGCCTGTGTACTGTGTATATAGAGGTGTGGCGTGGTGTTCCACTGATTACCGTCCTATTCATGGCATCTGTTATGCTGCCTTTGTTTATGTCTGAAGGTTCAGAAACAGATAAATTGCTACGCGCACTTATCGGTGTGGTAATGTTTAGTGCCGCATACATGGCAGAAGTAATCCGTGGTGGTCTTCAGGCTATTCCAAAAGGACAATATGAAGCGGCTGATGCCCTAGGATTGTCATATTGGAAAAAAATGGGGCTAATTATTCTGCCTCAAGCACTTAAAATCACGATCCCATCAATTGTTAATACTTTCATTGGTCTATTTAAAGACACCAGTCTTGTACTTATCATTGGTATGTTTGACGTACTGGGTATTGGTCAGGCAGCGAACACCGACCCTGAATGGTTAGGTTTCGCCACAGAAAGTTACGTATTTGTCGCGTTAGTGTTCTGGGTGTTCTGTTTTGGCATGTCGAGATACTCGATATGGCTAGAGAACAAACTTCATACCGGTCACAAACGATAATTAACAGGTTCAAGGACGTATTATGACGCAACAAGAAGAATACATGATCCAGTTGAAGGACATGAATAAGTGGTACGGCGAGTTCCACGTATTGAAGAACATAAACCTGGACGTGAAGAAGGGTGAAAAAATTGTTATCTGTGGTCCTTCAGGATCCGGTAAGTCTACAATGATTCGCTGCATCAACCGTTTAGAAGAACACCAGAAAGGTCAAATCATTGTTTCAGGAACAGAGCTGACTGAAGATTTAAAAAACATTGAAGCTGTTAGACGTGAAGTGGGTATGTGTTTCCAGCACTTTAACCTCTTCCCTCACCTGACGGTTTTGGAGAACTGCACGCTGGCACCAATTTGGGTTAAGAAAATGCCTAAAGAGGAAGCCGAAGCGATTGCGATGAAATACCTAGAACGCGTGAAGATCCCAGATCAGGCAGACAAATTCCCAGGTCAGCTTTCTGGTGGTCAGCAGCAGCGTGTGGCCATTGCACGTTCATTGTGCATGAGTCCACAAGTCATGCTGTTTGATGAGCCGACATCAGCACTTGACCCCGAAATGGTGCGTGAAGTTCTGGATGTAATGGTAGAGCTTGCTGGTGAAGGGATGACCATGCTTTGTGTAACTCACGAAATGGGTTTCGCGAAAGAAGTTGCTGACCGAGTTATCTTTATGGATGCGGGTGAAATCATTGAAGAAAATAATCCAGTGGATTTCTTCGAAAACCCTCAATCCGACCGAACTCAGAACTTTCTGAGTCAGATTCTTCACCATTAATGACAAGATTTATTGTATTGATAAGGCGGCGTTTGCCGCCTTATTTTTTCGTTTAATCTTGAAGCAAAACTCTATGAGCCTTAGCATTAACAAATTGTTACAAACAATTTAATGCATATCTCTTTATAATTCGTACCATTTTTTAGACATGAGACGCTGCGAGCCCTTGATTTTTGGAACTTTAAGCGCCATAAATGTCTTATAAATAACGTGTCACCTGATGAGGAACATTATGAACGGTCCAATAGTATCAAATTCTCGCCACACAGAGAGTCTGATCCAAACCAATAAGGTATTGCGAAATACTTACTTCCTACTTTCACTTACGCTAGTAACAAGTGCCATTGCAGCGCTCGCTACTATGGCAATGCAAATCCCGCCTATTGCCGCGATTGTAATGCAAGTTGCCGCAATCGGTATTCTATTCTTCGTTATGCCAAAAGCCGTAAACTCATCAAGTGGTCTAGTATGGACATTTGTGTTCACGACCCTAATGGGTGGTGCACTTGGTCCAATGCTTAATTACTACGCTTCCATCCCGAATGGTCCAATGATTATTGCTCAGGCTCTTGGTTTAACAGGTATGGTATTCCTAGGTTTGTCTGCATACACAATCAACACTAAGAAAGATTTTTCTTTCATGCGTAACTTCCTGATTGCGGGTTTGATTATCGTTATTGTTGCGGCAATTATTAACATCTTTGTAGGCTCAACGCTGGCTCACCTAGTAATCAGTAGTGTGTCTGCGCTAGTTTTCTCTGGCTTCATTCTTTACGACACAAGTCGAATCGTACGAGGTGAAGAGACAAACTACATCAGCGCAACAATTTCTATGTACCTAAACATTCTCAACCTATTCACTAGCCTGTTGAGCATCTTAGGCATCATGAGCGACGACTAATTCGCGTCCGAGATTTACTCTAAGCCCGGCTTTTAAAGCCGGGCTTTTTTTGTACTTTCAACTTGAGGTTAACTGCGCTAATCTACGCGACCATAATTTTCTATGATTGATGACTATGCTGGAATATCAAGGAAAACAAATCGAGACTGACGCACAAGGCTACTTGTGTAATCACCAAGACTGGAATGAAGAGTTGGTGCCTTTACTTGCAGAGAAAGAAGGAATCGAGCTGACAGAAGCTCACTGGGAAGTCATTCGTTTTGTTCGTAAGTTTTATGAAGAGTTTAATACCTCACCAGCTGTACGAATGTTAGTAAAAGCAATTGAAAAGGAGCACGGACCAGAAAAAGGAAACAGCAAGTACCTTTTTAAGCTATTTCGTCAAGGTCCAGCAAAACAAGCAACCAAATTAGCTGGTCTGCCTAAACCAGCAAAATGCTTGTAACACTTCGTCACAATATTTCAAAGCCAGTGTGAGCTTCAAATTCGACTTCACTGGCTGTCACCGAATCTACCCTAGCCGTTCTTGGTCCCTTTTCTAACCACAATGCCAACTCATTGATTTGGCTCATTTGCCCGCTTGCCAATACTTCCACATCACCATTATTCAAGTTTTTAGCGTAACCAGCCAAGCCCAGTTTAAGACCTTGATGTGCAGTGTGGTAACGAAAACCGACTCCCTGTACTAATCCTTTAACGAAAAACTTTATAGACTTTTGAGACATGTATATATTCCTTCAAATTATTGAATGGTATAGTGTGAACCATCAATAAAACCCCGTTAGATGTTCACAAAAGGAACTGCTTTACTCATGAAAGAAATACCGTTTCGATGGATAGATAAGTACCTTATCCATCTGAAAATTCAAGAGAAGTTCTATCTGCTTTTTCTTCTTCCCACTCTCGCGATTATCATTGTATCTTCTGTTCTTAACCATGCTGCTAATCGACTTGTCGAGCAAACGATTGCGCAGGAACTGAAAACAGTCACGAGTCTAATTGAAAACTATGAGCTAAATAAGAAAGACATTCATTCCATTATTACTCAATCACCTAATATCCAGCTTGGTTCGGGATCTAACTCTGTTTCTACTTCGGACGGGCAATTCTCATTGATCGCAAGCCCATCAAGTGACCTTGTTTCGTCTCTTTCGGGCATACAACTGACGTCCATTTTGGTAAGCCTGCTAATCGTCGCGCTTGGTGTCTACTATATTATGACCTTCATTGGTGGAGCAATGTTCTCCGCAAACAAGGCACTATCCACTCTATCCAATGGCGACCTGACTAACCGAATGAATTACTTCCCAGTAAGGGACGAATTTAGCGTCATTGCCATTAACATAGATAAAGTTTCTGAGCGTGAACAAAAGCTTGTGCTGGCGATGCAAGAATCTGTCGCGCTAATGCAACAAATAAGTTCAGAGCTGAATCAGTCTTCAACTGCCAGCTATGGAATCTCTTCTCAGCAACAGTCGAACCTTGATTCTTTGGCTAGTGCGTCTGAGGAAATGGCGACAACTATTCGTGAAGTTGCTTCGTTGGCGCAGGATTCAAGCTCTCAAACAGAAGAGGCAAAACTGGTTGCGTTAGGTGGGCAAAAGAAGGTTGCCGATACACTAACGTCAATTTCTAGTCTTAGTACTGAAATTCAGTCAGCCGCTCAGGCTGTTGCAGAACTTGATGCCAACGCAGCACAAATTGATGAAGTAGTCGCAACCATTGGTTCAATCTCCGAACAGACAAACCTTCTCGCGCTGAATGCTGCGATAGAAGCAGCTCGGGCTGGAGAACAAGGTCGCGGATTTGCCGTAGTTGCAGATGAAGTCAGAAGTCTGGCAGGGCGAGCACAGCAGGCTACTGTTGAGATCCAAACGATGATTGAGTCACTTCAAAACAATAGTTCTTCTCTGACGAAACTAATGGAAGTCACGGTTGAAAATGCATCCCGAGGTCAATCGCTGATGAACGAAGTCGATACAGAGATAGGAAGCTTGTCATCAAAGAATGAAGTCATTTCTGACAGCAGTACTCAAATTGCAACCGCCGCTGAAGAACAAGGCGTTGTGGCAGACAGCATCGCTTCTAGCGTCGAAGCCATTCGCGACCAGTCAGCAGAGGTCAACAATCTAATTCAGTCAGCCAATAGCAATATTGAAAGTCTGAGAAATCAGAGTAACCAAATGGAAAAGTTGCTCACCGGATTGAAAGCGTAATTCAATTTTGATTTCTAAGGGCTGCAGGTGCAGCCCTTTTTATTTCCATCACCGTTTGCAATTCCCCTTTTGGTGTCCCAAAATACCGCCCCTATCCTATTTTTACTTCAGGCAAAATTATGACTCCAGCTATACACCTAGCAAAGGGACGCGATAAATCATTGCGTCGCAAGCACCCATGGATTTTTTCTCGTGGTATAGAGAAAGTGACTGGAGAGCCTGGCTTAGGTGAAACCGTGGATGTTTTTTCTCACAATGGTCAATGGTTAGCAAAAGCAGCATTCTCACCAAAATCTCAAATTCGTGCCCGTGTCTGGACTTTCGATAAATCGGATTCAGTCGATCAGGCATTCTTTGAAAAACGTTTGAATGATGCTCAGTTGCTCCGCGAAGACATCATTGAAAGAGATGGTCTCACTGGATACCGTTTGATTGCCGCTGAATCCGATGGTCTTCCGGGTATTACTATAGACAAGTATGACAACTACTTGGTATGTCAACTATTGAGCGCAGGCGCGGAGTATCATAAAGAGAACCTAGTCAAAGCTCTGGTTGCCTGCTTTCCTAATCACAACGTTTACGAGCGTTCTGATGTCTCTGTGCGCAAGAAAGAAGGCTTAGAAGAAGCCGTTGGTGTATTACATGGCGAACTGCCGCCTAAGTTTGTTTCGATTGAAGAAAATGGCGTAAAAATTAACGTCGATATCGTAAACGGGCATAAAACAGGGTTTTACCTTGATCAAAGAGACAGTCGCCAACAGGCGATGAAGTATGTAAAAGGCAAAGAGGTACTGAATTGCTTCTCCTACACTGGTGGCTTCGGGCTGTACGCAATGAAAGGAGAAGCAAGCCGAGTTATTAATGCAGACGTGTCTCAACCAGCTCTAGATACCGCTAAATTGAATGCAGAACAAAACGGTTTTGATGTTTCTAAAAAGCGTGCAGTCTTTCTTAACGCCGATGTATTTAAGCTTCTTCGTGAATACCGGGATCAGGGCACAATGTTTGATGTTGTTATTATGGATCCCCCTAAATTTGCCGAGTCGAAATCTCAGCTTAATGGCGCTTGCCGTGGATACAAAGACATCAACATGCTGGCGATGCAAATCTTAAAGCCAGGTGGCACACTACTCACCTATTCATGTTCAGGTTTGATGGAAAACGATCTGTTTCAGAAGATCATTGCAGATGCAGCTGTTGATGCGGGTAGAAGCGTAAAGTTTGTTGAAAGA
>NZ_AFWJ01000032.1 GCF_000222685.1 Vibrio nigripulchritudo ATCC 27043
ACAGGCATTATTGGTGCATCGGTTGTGCTGCTTACCGTGATGTCGCTGCCCAGTATGATGCGGCAAGGCTATCACCTGCCTCTCGCGCTTGGCACTGTAGCTTCCGCTGGCACACTGGGAATCTTACTGCCGCCTTCTATCATGCTTGTGATCATGGCGGATCAGCTTGGGCTTTCTGTTGGCGACCTGTTTATGGGCGCTATCATGCCCGGATTATTACTGGGTAGCCTGTACATACTTTATATCCTGTTTGTTGGAAAAGTAACGCCAGATAAAGCCCCCGTCCCTAACGATGTTGAGCCTGTTGACTGGAGTTTGATCTTGCAGGTTTTCAAAGACATCACTCCAACGGTGGTGTTGATATTGTGCGTACTAGGTTCCATCTTTGCCGGCGTCGCCACCCCTACAGAAGCGTCAGGCATTGGTGCTCTGGGGGCAACATTGCTCGCGGCCTACAATAGGAAACTGAATCCGAAAGTATTGAAAGAAGTGCTTCTCGCTTCCTATGGCACCACCGCTTACATCTTTATGATTTTTCTGGGAGCTTCCTGCTTCGCTTTGGTATTGAGAGAGCTGGGGGGAGACGAACTCATCGAATCATTCCTGAGCGGTCTGCCCTTTGGGCCATACGGAATCATCGCCTTTATCCTGATGATTGTGTTTTTGCTTGGCTTCTTCTTGGACTGGATTGAGATCACCTTGATTGCGTTGCCTTTACTGGCTCCGGTCATTTCAAGCTTAGGCATTGAGTTAGATGGGCATGGTGTGGTCGACAACCCTAGTTTGGTGTGGTTTGTTATGCTGGTTGCCATGGCTTTGCAAACCAGTTTCCTGACGCCTCCAGTTGGGTTCGCGTTGTTCTATTTAAAAGGCGTCTGCCCAGATGGCGTTGCACTCAGGGACATTTATCGCGGCGTTATCCCTTTTATCGTGATTCAGCTTATCGCTCTTATCTGTTTGGTTATATGGCCGCAGCTCGTCTTGTGGTTCCCGAGTGTCGCCTACGGATAATTTTCAAACTGTCAGCCTCCCCTGTGGAGGCTGGCTCGTGACCCTCTGTTGTCTCTAAATTGCAAATGGCTTCTATCAGTTACATTGAAAGAAAGAGTGCATCGTAACATTCCACCCGAAACCATGATTTCGATTGCAGAGCAAAGTGCATATTTGCAGTATCTCGCACTAACCGAATTCATTTAGAACCTACCCAATCTATGGTCATTGAATGTTGAAGAGAATCCTGGCTACAGCATTGTTCTGCTCTGTTGTTATCGCTACTACTTTTAAATTCTCTGTTTCTGAAGAAAGGCTAATGCTCTGTGCCTTAGGGGCAGATGTCAGCTTGCTAAGCGAAAAAGGCTGCTACCAATATTTCTACGTTTTCGGCGTATCTTCTGAGCTGAAAGACATTGTGCAAAGAGGATACGGCATTAGCCCGATATTAAGCGCAAATACAGAAACACGGTTCTTGATCGCCAAGCAGCTCATCTCATCAGGGGTAGATATCAATCAGCCAAACCCGACGGATGGTCTAAATATGCCCCCTATCCACAGCACAATTTTGCAAGACGACCTGGAAGGGTTTAACTGGCTGGTCAGAAATGGCGCTGACTTGAATATTGTTTATGAGCAAACTGGTGAGGATGTACTGGCTTTTTTAAACGCCATGTATCTAGAACATCCAACGCACAATCGCCAGCACATGAGAGAACTGATCCTAAACTCCCCGATCATTTATTCAGGATCTTGAGGGCATCACTGGTTCCCCTAAAAAATCATTAGCCCATCCAATCGTTTGCATTGCTCATCAATTAAGCAAACAGATTTTTCACTGCTGACAATCCCCCTTTCTTTTTGTACGATGCGCAGCTTAAAGTCGAAAGACTTTTGTTCCAGTGAAGATGAACAGGAGAGAGACATACCCTAGTGTATGTCCGCCGAAGAATTAATTATTTCAGGCAAAGTGGACTGTCGTTGGAGGAACCTCTGGAGAGAACCGTTAAATCGGTCGCCGAAGGAGCAAGCTTCGAAAGAAGTGAAACTCTCAGGCAAAAGGACAGAGGAGTGAAAGGCAACATTTTTAACCCATTACTGGGAAAATCATCCGTTTTCTGGGATCTGCTTTTGTAGAAACCTCCTTTCTCTCTTCTCCTTATGTTGTTGTAATTAAGGGGAAATCATGCAAGAACTGCATTCTATTTTACTTACCATTGATAATCTGGTCTGGGGACCGCCACTGCTTTTACTGCTGGTGGGAACAGGCGCTTACTTTACATTCAAACTGAACCTGATTCAGTTCCGCCACTTACCGAAAGCACTGAAAATGGTGTTTGGCAAAGATCCGTCTTCTGGCAATGGGGATGTATCCAGCTTTGCTGCTTTGTGCACTGCCCTTTCCGCGACTATCGGCACCGGTAACATTGTGGGTGTCGCAACCGCAATCAAATTGGGTGGACCGGGCGCACTTTTCTGGATGTGGCTTGCTGCTCTGTTTGGAATGGCAACCAAATACGCAGAGTGCTTGCTTGCTGTGAAGTACCGCCAGAAGGACAGTAAAGGTCAGATGGTCGGCGGTCCTATGTACTATCTGCGAGACGGTGTTGGATCTAAGTGGCTGGCGTCTCTGTTCGCGATCTTTGCGTTGGGTGTGGCGTGTTTTGGTATCGGCACTTTTCCGCAAGTTAACGCGATATTGGATGCCACACAGCTTTCATTTGGCTTACCACGTGAAATTTCTGCCGTTGTCCTAACCCTTCTTGTTGCTTTCGTCACGCTTGGAGGTATTCAGTCCATTGCGCGCGTCGCAGGTAAAGTCGTCCCGACAATGGCTCTGCTCTACATTAGCGCGTGCGCGAGTGTGCTGGCAATGAATGCCGACCAAGTCATTCCTGCCATTCAGCTTGTACTGAGCTCTGCCTTTACCAACACGGCTGCCACTGGCGGTTTCTTGGGTGCAAGCATTATGCTGGCGATTCAATCCGGTATAGCACGAGGCGTGTTCTCGAATGAATCTGGTCTGGGAAGCGCCCCTATTGCAGCAGCAGCCGCGAAAACCGATTCTTGTGTGAAGCAGGGGCTGATTTCGATGACGGGCACCTTCTTCGACACCATTATCATTTGCACCATGACGGGTCTAACTCTGATTCTGACGGGGGCGTGGCAAGGGGATTTGGCGGGTGCAGAAATGACGACCTCCGCTTTCGCAATGGGGCTAAGCTCAGAAACCTTTGGTCCGATGCTGGTTTCCGTCGGGCTTATCTTCTTTGCATTCACGACGATTTTGGGCTGGAACTACTACGGCGAACGCTGCGTGGTGTACCTAATGGGTACCAAGGCGGTTCTGCCATATAAGATTGTGTTTGTTTTACTGGTGGCATCTGGTGCCTTCCTGAAGCTGGATATGATTTGGCTGATTGCCGACATCGTGAATGGCTTGATGGCTATTCCTAACCTGATCGGTCTGATTGCTTTGCGACACGTTGTCGTAGAAGAAACCCGACTCTTCTTTGAAAAAGTTGCAGAGCCTTCACAATTAGTGGCAAAACATCAAAACTAATAAAGTAACCATTGATAGCCCGCATAAAATCCGGGCTTTTTATTTTCATAAAAAATATCAATTATAAAAATAATTTTATAATTTATTTAGATCTTATAAAAATATTTCTTTAGCTTATTCTCTAAACACTCTAGGAGAATAGCTTATGAACCACTTCCCATTTAAAAGCCAACAGCACAAAGAAGAATATTTAAACTATTACCAATCCCAGTTAATATATTGGTCAAAGCCTTATGAAGAAATTAAAATAAAAACCGATTTTGGGATCACCAATGTTCGAATTAACGGAGATAAAAACGCACCTCCATTGATTCTATTTCATGGGGCTGGAACTTGTTCTTTGCAATGGTTATTGAATATTGAAACGCTTTCCAAGTACTTCCGTACCTATGCCATTGATGGACTGATTAACCTTGGATGCTTAGGGAAGAGTATTCCAGAAAACTCCATTAAAAATGAGCATGATGCAGCTAAATGGATAGACGGATTACTCAAGGGTTTAGGCATTACCGCCCCTATTCAGATACTGGGCTCAAGTTATGGGGGTTGGCTTGCTAGCCACTACGCGAAACAAAGACAAGAATCGATTGATAAGATGATACTGGTTGCGCCCGCAGGTTCTATTCTCCCTTTGGACAACAGGTATCAATTTCGAAGCATGCTAATGCATATTTTCCCATTTAAATTTGTTCGAAATCGTTATTTCAAATGGGTATTTAAAAATTTATTCAATCAAAACCCTGAGTTATTTTCATCGGTTATACAAGACTTTGACATATCATCAAGAAGTTTTATTCCCATTAATCCTAAAGCGTTACCTAAAGCAGAACCTTTAAACAACATGGAAATAAAAACCTTAGACATACCGACCAAAGTAATTCTGGCAGAAGATGACGTTATTTATTCTTCCAGAGAAGCCGAATCACGAATTAAAGCATTAAATGAGAAAATAGAGGTACAGACTTTGGAAGGTGCAGGTCACGATTTGCTGCTGACCCACACCGACTGCATCAATCAACTGGTGGTAGATTTTTTACTTGATCGCCAGCGCTAACGCTCGTCGACCAGCAATTTAACACCCAAGCCAATCAACACCAGCCCTGTGGCGCCTTCTATTATTTTTAAGAAGCTTTCGCTTTTCAGCAGTTGTTTGGCTTTATTGACCATTACTACTAACCCGCCCTGCCACACCATGGCAATCACAAAGTGAATTGTCGCCATCAACATGGATTGAGCCAGTGCGCTGCCTTGCGGGTCGATAAACTGAGGCAGGAATGCAAGGTAAAACACCGCCGTTTTGGGGTTAAGCACGTTGGAAAGAAATCCTTCTCTTAGTGCAATTAAGCTGGATACATCACCTGTCTTATCTGCATCTGTCATGGTATTCCCATGCGATCCAAACAATGCGTGAATCGAACTGATGCCCAACCATATCAGATACGCCGCTCCGACCATCTTCAACGCCATAAACCACTCTGCCGACTGCAATAAAATGGCGGAAATTCCGATGGCAGAAAACGTCGCATGAACAAACAAACCACAGCAAATCCCGAAGCTGGTAAGAAAACCATGTTGGCTCCCTGCCCTTGTGGTGTTTCTGATCACCAGTGCAGTGTCTAAGCCTGGTGTTAAGGTCAGAATGGTAATTGCAATTAAAAAAGCTTCAATATTCAGGATTTGCATCGTATTTCCATATCAATTCGCTCAATGTGAATTTATACCCCAAATCACCCTCAGTCCCAAATTTTGAGCGGCTTGGCTCAGGTCACAGGACAAAAAATATTTACGATTTTGTTCCATGCGATTATGCGCGAGGCTTGGTATAGTTGGCTCCGTCAAAACACCAACCATGTAACAAGGAAAACCATGAGTTACTACAATAGATTGGTAAAACATTGCCAAAAAATATCTCGCTTTGAACACCTTGATGCGATCTGTAGCTGGGACGCCGCCGCTGTGATGCCTTCTGGTGGTAACGAAGCCCGTTCTGAAGCGTTGGCTGAGCTTTCTGTACACCTGCACCAACTTTCTACCAAACCAGAACTGGCGGAGTGGTTCGACAAAGCTGAATCTGAGTCTTTGAGTTCTGATGAAAAAGCCAGCCTTGCGGAAATGAAACGCATCTGGCAACAAAAAACCGTGCTGCCAGACGATCTGGTTGAAGCGCAATCACTCGCAGGTTCTAAGTGTGAACACGCATGGCGTACCCAACGTGGAGACAACGACTGGGAAGGCTTTGAAAAGAACTGGGCTGAAGTGGTTAAGCTTTCTAAGGAAGAAGCGCAAATCCGCGCAGAAGCAACGGGGAAAACACCTTACGATGCGATGCTCGACCTTTACGAACCTGGCGTATCAACAGAGGCCCTAGAAACGGTGTTCAGCGATGTGAAAAGCTGGCTACCTGAGTTGATCAACCAGGTCATCGACAAGCAAGCCAAAGAAGAGATGATTCTGCCTACGGGCACATTCAGCGCAGCAGACCAAAAGGCACTGGGCTTGGATGTCATGAAACTGTTGCAGTTCGATTTTAATCACGGTCGTCTTGATGAAAGTGTCCACCCTTTCTGTGGTGGTGTTCCAACCGATGTTCGCCTGACCACTCGCTACGATGAAAACGACTTTATCCAATCAATGATGGGCACCGTGCACGAAACGGGTCACGCGCGCTACGAGCAAGGTTTACCTAAGAAATTTGCAGGCTTACCTGTAGGTGAAGCGCGTTCTATGGGGATCCATGAGTCACAATCTCTGTTCTTTGAAATGCAGATTGGTCGCAGCACACCTTTCATCCAGATTTTGGCAGACAAAGCACGCCAGCAATTCCAACGCAGTGAAGACGCGTCTTTCTCGGCAGAGAACTTCCATAAGCTATACACTCGCGTTGAAAAAGGCTTTATCCGAGTGGATGCCGATGAATTGACCTACCCTGCTCACGTGATTCTTCGTTACGAAATCGAACGCGATTTGATGAACGGTAAGATCAAGCACACCGACGTACCAGAGCTTTGGGCAGAGAAAATGCAAGCTTACCTAGGCTTAGATACACGCGGTAACTTCACCAATGGCTGTATGCAAGACATTCACTGGACAGACGGCAGCTTCGGTTACTTCCCAAGCTACACACTAGGTGCCATGTATGCAGCGCAGTTTATGTCGACAATAAGGCCGTCTATTGATGTTGATAGTGCAATACGAAGTGGAGATTTAAGTCCAATCTTTACTTGGCTATCTGACAATATTTGGAGTAAAGGCAGCCTGTTAGCCACTGACGATCTCGTCAAGAATTGTACAGGCGAGACACTCAACCCTAAGCATTTCAAAGAACATCTAATAAATCGATATTTATAAAACCAATAGAGCAGTGCTTAAACGCACTGCTTTCTATTCAGTAAAAGACAAGTTGCATCAACTGGTCATAAGAAGCTTTGGTATCACCACAAGTTTTCACATGGTAAATTTTTTCATCGCTTCCAAAGTAATAATCGTTTGACCTATTTATGTTTCTATAACTACTCTCAACATAATCAAGATCAATTTTTGACTCATAGTAACTGCTATCTTTTACATGCTTTCTCGCACCACGGTCTAAAATAATAATGTACACATCGTATTTTTTGCTCAAGTCACCGTAAACAGATTTATGAATATCCTTTAGTATTTTTAAATTTGTTGCACTTTCACCTTGAGCTGCGCCATATACAAGTGCTGAAATATAGCTTCGGTCCATGATTAGGCTATTATCAAGTGGCTTAATAAGCTCATAAAAATCAACCAAATGACTGCATGTATGAAGTAATTGACGCGCAAAAGAATCAAACTCTGTCGTTCCAGACTTTAGCAATCGTCTTAAAAAGGACAAACTATTAGACCCATTTGGTTGAACTAATAACTCAGCCTTCATAGAATCTTGCAAAAGTTGTGCAATCGTTGTTTTACCAGAGCCGTCGGCTCCTTCTAGTACTATTAATTTATTTTTTTCTTTCAAAAGAGCCGATTCCCCTAAATATTAATTCAATTGCTCTATTACAGTCCAAGGTATGAAAGAGCTCAGCATTTTCCTCTTCCGACAAGCCATTTAAACTAGATATTTCACTCATGTTCAATTTCAATAGGCTATTGGTCATTTCAGTCCAATCCTTGCTAGTTACAACACCATTGAGTTGGTTGTGTCTAGATTGCCAATCAAAAGTAAACTCTTTTGGCGTTTCATTGAATTCAACTAAGTCACACACTCGCTTAGCCACACCACCAAACCCGCCCAATAGGTAAATAGGTTTAGACTCTCTCAGTGAAATTGATATTTCTTCTAACACTCCCGGAAAACATCCGTTATAACCAGAACACTTTCCAGCAACAAATACCCTAGCATCACTATTATTAGCTAAAATAGTCCTCATATTCGTCAAGCTTTTCGCCCATAGCTGTCGTGACACAGAACAGTCAGACTCATATCTATTTGTCTCGGTATCAGTTAGGAATGAGTCTGGTAGTGGAACATCAATTATGCTGGCAATATCGTGGTACTTGGCTTTCCATCTAAGTAGTTGGTCGTTGCTATTTAGGTATATAGGCCAAGCAAGATAATTTATAAGACTTACTTTACCACTATTCATTCTGTCTTTTACTATATTCGCTTCATCAAATATATATTTAGTATGGCCATCTGGCCTTAAATCCCCACCATAAACTAAAATGCCGTTTTTATACAAAACATGTTGAGCAATAGCTTGGGATAATTGTTTAAAGTGCTCGGGAAGTAGACCAAGTTTAAACATGTCTTCTTCATTGGGCTCTGAAATACTAAGTCCAAGCCTAATATTAGTTAGGTCAAGGTCATTGTTTGTTAGCGGGGTTACAACATCTATTCCAAAGTCTTCAAACAGCTTTCGTTCAAACTCGTAGACGGGAGGGTCTGGGTACAGTATTTTGTTTACGTTTTTACCCGATCTATGTATACACTTTAAATCGAAAGGTTCTGGCGGTCTTGTCAAAACATATGTGTTGTCATCATCATATTTAGAAAGAACTCTTTCATTAAAACTAAGCTTCAGCGTTTCTAATAATGCTGATTCAATTATATTAAAAGCATCTTTATTTGACAGAGAAAAGCTATTGCTTATGTTAATTGATGGAACATTAGAAGAATAAGGAAAAACTCTATCCTCACCAAGCTTGAGCGAACTTACTACTACTATAGGGACATTAACTTCTTTTGCATAGTGAATTTCTTTCTGGCACCAATATCTAGAAGAATAACTGTCTGATTGAATCGATATAAGCGTCGACTTTTCAATTCCTCTTTTTATTTCACTGGGAAAACTAAAGCTAGCATGAATATTAGTCGTATCAAAAAAGTTGTCTAACGACGTATTGTCAATTATATTCTTAAGAGATTTCGCTATATCAAGTGCCCATGAATCATTTTTTGCATGACTAAGAAATAAATTAATTGTAGCTTCGTCTCCACTTTCAGATTTTTTCTGATTTACTTTTTTCAATATAGCTTGGCATGCTGCAACCAAAAACTCAGTATTTTTAATTTCATTATCGAATTCGTATTCTCTAATGAAGTTTATATCCGAGTACCAACCACCTAAGTTAAATGATAAATTTTTATCCAGAGCAATCGGAATTACCCATGATTTCCCCGAGTTCAATTGCTGATAGTAATCTCTCCAGTCCTCACTCCCCACTACCGACACACTTGAAAAACATAAAACTATGCTCTTTTCGTTAGCTTCTTCTATCGGAAGGGGTATAGCGCTATTAGTGGATGTTCTATAAAAAACCGGAAAATTAATAGCTCGAGACATAGGTCTTAAAACATCACGGCTAAGATTCTTTAAGAAATAGTCATAATAAGGTCTCACCCGTGAATCATCGTTCGGGTGCCATACAAAGAAAATTTGACCAAACAACTTTGACATCTACTTACCATCGTACCTTTGAAATTCATTTCTGAACATGATTGGGTCACCATTAATACCCTGATCACACTTATTCTTGATTTTGCTAAGCAGCTTACTGGCATGTTCTACAGATACAAACCTATGCCCTGGACCTCTCTTACAGACCAGACCTACAAGTTCACTTGGAATATCAAAACCATTATCTCCAAAATAGTAAAACTCATCAGAAATCAGAACCTTATCAGTTATCCCTGTATCCCTGTCAATGTTTAGCGGATTCGGAGAACCATCTGGGTTACTATGATGTGAATCGTCTTGATTCCAAATAATTTTGTTACTATCATCCGTTTCTTTATGATAAATATTATCTCCATACATCTTCTTGAGACTGCCGTTCATCACTGGCTTTTTATATTGGTAGTTTGAATCGTGATAGTAGTCATTGAAATTCGTTGTTCTTGTAACTTTCATTGCAAAGACTAACCTTGGTTCAACCCCACCAGCCGTAGAGCTTGTTCCAAAGATCCAGTCTCCGACTCGCGCAGACTTACGGATATTTGGTTTACATGTAGCTAGCGTACACTCGTGTCCAAAAGGATTGGGAGCAAACCCATAATCACGTGGAATAACATAAGAAAAATACTTATTTCCCATTAGCAAACCTCTCTCTTAGAGTTGAATTTGCTTTCCCACGGCTGACCAGATGAGTTGGTCCATTCATTATAGTTACCATTTAGTGCATCAATAATTTTGTCAGACTTCCAACCAACTAATGCATCGCCATATTTTTCAAAACTATCTGGTACGTCCGAATCTTTTGCCCCACGCATAAAAACACCAATTATTGGTTTGCCCAAACGATGAGCCAGATCGATCTCCCAGTTTACCCAGTCCCTTGTATGAGTTTCTGGACCAATAAGAACTATCGCTGAACCTGCCCAATTCATCTTTTTCCTGAGAAGAGACTTTATATAATCATCATTATTCGCCTCATTTGGTTTAGTACTATCTATTGAGCTATTCTTGAGCGTATAGCCGTTGTCAGACAACAACTTTTTTAATCCTTGAACACTATCATCATCTTTACCGTAGTGACTTATAAATACATTCTTGCTTTCTTTATCCATACTAAACCTTTTTATTTAAAAGTCTGTTCACAAATTCCTGCTTATTTCCTGTCAAGTGTTGATACAATACTTTCTGCCAATCGTTTATAAAATCAGACTCGAGGTCAACAACAGAATCACATTGGCCAAGCCTCAAAGATTTTTCCCAATCGGATAATTGTTTAAGTTTTTCACTAAAAACATCATATGATTTTATATCATTTACATATTCATACTTATCACATACAAAGCTCGACTTGGATAACTTTTTCAACAAATAATAATGATAGTCATAATAATGAAGATTATTAGCAACATGATAATAAGAACCCATTTTTACATTAATAATCTTAGATATATATTCTTGCATAAAAGTAAAATTAAAAATATTAACTCCAGTCATACCCCATATAAAGTCGTTAGAGCGCATATGTACATGAGCATCTAGTTCATTATTACTATTTATCATAAAATGAATCGTTCTTGTACAAGGAAAATCTTTTGTTTCTTTAACTAAATTATTTTTAAAATTGTCTTTTATGGGGTCTCCGAATTCGATAACAGCTCTTCTTGAAAACTTTTCGGAAGAAAGGCATTCGATCACGTACCTAAGTTGATCAGTCCCAATTTCATTCTGTTCATTAAAATTACTATTAAACTCATAGTCTGTTTCTAAACTATTGTAGCGTCTCAATCTTGGTCCATAACCAGCACGTATATACTTTTTATCGTCAGAAAAGTCACTCAATTTCGGTAAGTATTCAGACATGAAGTCAAGGTCATTTCTACCATTCGCAATCCATAACGATTCTGCATAACCAATGTGTAACGGCCACTTTCTTTCACTTATATTTACAATTCTAGATGTGGGTTCCAGAAGTTTAATGATAATTGGTTCAGTTAACTCATAACACGTAAATCCACGAGTTTCACGTGGTTTAGCTTCTTCTAGGAGAATTTTGGAAGTCTTGACTAGAAGCTCATCGATACTAAAGTAAGTTTCAGAATGCATTTAAAACCTCTATACAACATTTGAAAGTTTCCACTTGGGGGGGAAGAAAAATTCAATTTTATGGTTATTTATCTTAAATTTCTGTTTAATTCTTTTATTACCCATCGAAAGCTCAGGCATCTTAACTCTTAAATATTTATCTGTTTCACAGAAGCAATTTTGGAAATCTATTAAGGTAGGTTCTCTGCCAAACAAGTTTACAAAGTCCAAGGAATGTTTTTGAAGATATTTGATATAATTATCCCTTGTATATCTTATAGCGTCTTCGTAAGTGTAATTTTTTAAATCATAAAAGCACTTATTTATTCCTCTCTTTGCCCCAATCCCAGCCTTAACAAAAGAGTCCTCATCAAAGTTAAAAACTTCTGAGTAATTAAGATCAATGGCGTACTGGTAGGCAAGAAATGGTCCAATAAAGCTTTTACTTGATAGCTCATGGAATAATCCATCGAGAGACTTACTGTTCAATACTTTGGAGATAGACCTACGTGACATTATTTCATTTTCTAGCATAGAAAGCCATTTCTCGTGCTTATATCTAAAGCCATCATTGTATCTAGAGTGGCTACCAGTCATTAGGTATGCAGCACTAAATATTGGTTGATGCTTTATTCTTTCTGATAGCAAATCTGCTATTTCTCTCGCATGAAAATTAGATGCGCCAATCTTCCCCAGCCTATTTTCTATATATTCCCACGTATCAATGCGGTTAAATATTTTAAATAGTATAACTCGTAGCAAAATGTCTTCTTCCGAATAACTTCCGGAATATATGACATTTTTTATCAGGTATTGTGATACTCTGTCTGCACTGCGGTAGACATTAGTAAACTTGTAGGTTTCAAGGATCGGGTCAGTCGTAAGCGATTCTGTTTTTTCAAGCCATAGTACCTATCCCAAAAAATCTTCATTCTTTTGCTCATAAAGTAGAAATAGTATTTATAAGCTTCTTTCCTAATTTTCACTATGACTCCTGACCCGCTGCTACAAAGGACTTATAGGGTAGCTCACGTTAATACCTAATCCTATAATATGCAAACAATTGGTATGCACCCATATTAAAATTGTGACAAAAGAACAAGTACTCAATGTATCCTTTACATGTAGCACGAAGCGTAATCGCACTTGTAGCCTTACCCATGATTAACCCTTAAAACAGTCAATAAAGGTTGAATCCACCATAAACTTACAAGCGTAACATCATGAATTTGAGGTATGTTTAGTAAATGCTATCTTTGGCTGGTCCACTAAAGTGTTTCAAGTCCTAGAAGCTGGAATTAAAATTTTTAAAGGGTCAATTTCAGTATTTTGTTATCAAATGATTTTAGTATTGTTTCTACACTTAGAATAAAGTGTGTACAAGGTGTAAATTCACTAACATATAATTCGATAGTCTATTGGTGAAGGATGTACATCAATAAAATTACATCCAACCGATAACTTCAACATATATTAAAATTATCAACTGCTAGGGAAAAACAATCAGATAAAATAGTGTTTGAAATTTGGTAATTACCACAGATGATTGTTATTTTGATAATATAATTTAGTTCTCCATCACCAACACATACAGGCTAGCTCGCGGTGACAATCTTGTTGTAGTCGATCATTACAGCGGTTTAGAAGATACTGGGATTACTTTTAGGGCGTTAAATCGAAACGTGACATCACACCAAAAATCTAGCTAGATTAATGAAAAATCGAATGTTTTCTCAGATTCGATACTAAATTTAGTGCATATTTCCTCATAGAATTAATATTTGAGGTTCAGTATGGCTACGATAGGTAAGTGCAATATCAACAATCTTATGTTGTCACGAGAAAGCTTAAAAGCAGTTGATGATATCAAGTTTATCCTAGAGCAAAGTAATTACGCATTGCTTGTAATGGGTACAATTCCTCTACTAGACCTATTTCTTGACAAGGGTAAGACAGCAGGAAAACTGATTAGTATCGCTGCGTACGATTGGGTAGAGTTTGGTAATGTCTTAATGAAAACAAATGCAATTACCCGTAACAGAATTAGGCTCGTGGCAGAGCCAATGACGTGGCGAAAGAGCGGTAGAGAGGGTGATTTTTGGAGGTGTGTTTCTGATGCTACGAATAAATAAACTGCTGCTATTAGCATTAATTTCTAGTAGTACAATGGCTAATCAGAGTTTAGATAAAGCTATTGCTATTGCTGATAGTGTGGTCGGTTTTTGCTCTACCTTAGAGCAGTCCAATACGCCCGAATTCCCAAAGAATGAATACTTTGAGTCGCTAAGTATTGACGACAAAAGAGATGTAATTACTTTTCTCTGGATTGAGAATACAGAAAACTGTCAGCGACCAGCTTTAAACAGTGTGTTGAGTGAAGTCAAGAAGCTACCAATACCAGCTCAAAAGCCATTCATTAATCTTTACACGCCATCCAGCGGATTTAAGTACATTCAAGATCTGGATATAGAAAAAATCGTAAAATTAAGAACTCAGTTTAATCAGCCATTCAATGGTAGAAAGACAATCGAAAGTCTTGGGTTGATGCCTACCGAGGCAACTGAATAACGTTGGAGAACTTTGACATCAAAAAAATGCCAGCTACTCAATCGGCTGGTATTTTTAATCGCGACATATCATTTTTATCTGATCTCACCCCCCCCCTCACCTAAACCTCTGCCGATATTGAGTAGGCGACATACCTTTGTATTTCTTAAACAGCCGGTTGAAGTTGGATCGGTTGGTGTAACCAACGTT
>NZ_AFWJ01000031.1 GCF_000222685.1 Vibrio nigripulchritudo ATCC 27043
ATTCCACTGCGGAGTGGTAGTTCAGTTGGTTAGAATACCGGCCTGTCACGCCGGGGGTCGCGGGTTCGAGTCCCGTCCACTCCGCCATTTATTTAAGAAGCCTCGCTTAGTGCGAGGTTTTTTTGAATCTGACATTTAAAGATTCAATACAGTTTAGGGGTGTAGCTCCAATTGGCAGAGCAGCGGATTCCAAATCCGCGTGTTGGGAGTTCGAATCTCTCCACCCCTGCCATACAGAAAGCCTCAGCAGAAATGCTGGGGCTTTTTTGCATCTATTACTTTTGCAAAGTAGGTGTTAAGAGCTGGTTCGCCAGCTCAGCCGAATCCTCGGAGTGCCGCTCCAGTCCCCCTTGTCATATGAAAGCCTCAGCAGAAATGCTGAGGCTTTTTTGCATCTATTGCTTTTGCAAAGCAAGCGTTAGGAGCTGTATCGCCAGCCCGGTTGAATCTTCGGAGTACCGGCTCAGTTCCCCTGCCATACAGAAAGCTTAAGTAGAAATACCGGGACCTTTTGTTATCTATACAAACTTTCCTTCAACTAGCTCCCATAGTGCTTTGATCATCGGATTGGAGATTTGTGCTTGTTGGCAGCATACACCTAGTTGTAAAGGCTTTAGAGGTAGTACTTTTAAACGCTCTACTTTGTCTCGTACCGGGCTGTTGTTAATGACCACATCTGGCGCAAAGCCAACGCCACAACCTAGAGCGACCATGCTTACAATGGCTTCATGCCCTGCTACTTGAGCGTAAACGTTGGGTTTAAGCTTCATTTTTTTAAACCAGTGATTGGCTCTGTCTCTTGCTGTTCCTGCCTCTGGAACGATAAATGGAATTTGAGACCAATCTGGGCTTTCTTGGTTGAGTAATGGAGCGAAGCTACTGTTTCCTGTTGGCGCTATTACCGACAAAGGGATGTCGCTGATGGTTTCAAACATCAATTTGGCTGGCATGTTGTCGGGTTTGGCTGAAATGGCGATATCTGCTTCGTCATTGAGGATCTTATCTATCGCCTGAGCAGGGTCACCTGTAGACAGTTTTAGCTCGATATTGGGGTACTGAATTCGAAAGTCATTGAGCAAGTCTGGAAGGTGAGAATAACTGGCGGTAACGGAACAAAATAGCCTTAGTTCACCAGTTAAAGCTTCGGTTTCTCCCGATACCGAAGAGCGAAACTGATTCCACTCACCAATCATCTGGATTGCAACAGGAAGCAG
This sequence comes from Vibrio nigripulchritudo ATCC 27043, assembly GCF_000222685.1. Lineage (GTDB taxonomy): Bacteria > Pseudomonadota > Gammaproteobacteria > Enterobacterales > Vibrionaceae > Vibrio > Vibrio nigripulchritudo. The sequence goes on from NZ_AFWJ01000031.1 coordinate 1,215, forward strand.
CTTTTTACCTGCCGGTGTCACATCCACACTGCGATTATCACGAAGAAATAAGGTCTGCTGAATTTCGTCTTCGAGCTTTTGTATCTGCCTGCTGAGCGCTGAAGGACTGATGTGCATTGCCGTCGAGGTTTTACTAAAACTTCGACTGTCGCAAAGATGAACAAAGTATTGAAGGCTTTTGATGTTCATAATGGTGTCATTTTGATCAATAAAAAGATTGGTTGTTGCGATTATTGCAATTACTAATTGTGAATATATCACTTTGAGCAACTTAATGTCTGAATTAGTATGAGGGTATTCGACATTGAGCTGTCGACCTTATGGAAAAATTAAACAGGAGTTCCAGAAAATGGCTAACTACTTCAACACCTTAAACTTGCGTGAGCAACTAGACCAATTAGGTCGTTGTCGCTTTATGGATCGCAGCGAATTCGCAACAGAAGCTGATTACCTGAAAGGTAAGAAAGTGGTCATCGTAGGTTGTGGTGCGCAAGGTCTTAACCAAGGTCTGAACATGCGTGACTCTGGTCTGGACGTATCTTATGCACTACGTCAGGCTGCGATTGATGAGCAACGCCAGTCGTTCAAAAACGCAAAAGACAATGGCTTTGAAGTAGGGAGCTACGAGACTCTTATCCCTCAAGCGGATCTTGTGATGAACCTTACGCCGGACAAACAACACACTAATGTGGTTGAAACGGTAATGCCTCTAATGAAAGAAGGTGCTGCTCTGGGTTACTCTCATGGCTTCAACGTGGTTGAAGAAGGGATTCAGATCCGTAAAGACCTAACGGTTGTAATGGTTGCACCTAAGTGTCCGGGTACTGAAGTTCGTGAAGAATACAAGCGTGGTTTCGGTGTTCCTACTCTTATCGCGGTTCACCCTGAGAACGATCCAAAAGGCGAAGGCTGGGATATCGCAAAAGCTTGGGCTGCGGCAACAGGCGGTCATCGTGCAGGTTGTTTAGAGTCTTCTTTTGTTGCTGAGGTTAAGTCTGACCTAATGGGTGAGCAAACCATCCTCTGTGGCATGCTTCAAGCGGGCTCTATCGTATGTTACGAGAAGATGATTGCTGACGGTGTTGATGCTGGCTACGCTGGTAAACTTCTGCAATACGGTTGGGAAACAGTGACAGAGGCACTGAAGTTCGGTGGTATCACTCACATGATGGATCGCCTGTCTAACCCAGCAAAAATCAAAGCATTTGAGCTATCTGAAGAGCTAAAAGATCTGATGCGTCCTCTGTACAACAAGCACATGGATGACATCGTTACGGGTCACTTCTCTAGCACTATGATGGCAGACTGGGCAAACGACGATGTGAACCTACTTGGCTGGCGTGCAGAGACGGGTGAAACTGCTTTTGAAAACTACCCAGAAACTGACGTAGAAATCTCAGAGCAAGAGTACTTCGATAACGGTATCCTAATGATCGCTATGGTTCGTGCGGGTGTTGAGCTAGCTTTCGAAGCTATGACGGCGTCTGGCATCATTGATGAGTCTGCATACTACGAGTCTCTGCACGAGCTTCCACTGATTGCGAACACCATTGCTCGTAAGCGTCTATATGAAATGAACGTGGTTATTTCTGATACTGCAGAATACGGTAACTACCTGTTTGCTAACGTTGCTACTCCACTGCTACGTGAGAAGTTCATGCCTTCAGTAGGCACAGACGTTATTGGTAAAGGACTGGGTGAGTCTTCTAACCAAGTAGACAATGCTCGCCTAATCGAAGTAAACGAAGCGATTCGTAACCACCCAGTTGAGTACATCGGTGAAGAGCTTCGCGGTTACATGACTGACATGAAACGTATCGCAGTAGGCGGCTAATTCCGACTTCTGAGAAGCCAGGCATTCACTAACGTTCAAAGTGAGTGCCTTCTTCTAAAACTGAATATTTGTTCCAGCGTTGTCGAGTAAATCGACTACGCTTATAAAGCAAAAGAACTCCAGCAGACTGGGGTCGATAATACAAATAGTAAACACAACATAAATTAAAAAGGCTTGTTCCATTTGGAGCAAGCCTTTCTTTTTGTACTACTTCTTGGGTCTACTTATCTGCAAGCTTCTCTTCCAGCTCCGCCAGCTTTTGCTCCATTTCTGTCAGCTTTTGACGAGTGCGAAGCAATACTTGAGTCTGTACATCAAACTCTTCTCGGCTAACAACATCCAGCTTGTTTAGCTGACCTTGAATGACCTGGCGTACTTTATGTTCTACATCGCTGCCAAGTTCTTTTACAGGTTGTGGCATCGATTCATGAATCTGTTTGGCAATTTGTTCGAGTTTCTTCGGATCAAACATGGGTAACTCCTTTCTATTTGGTTCCATTTTATGTAATTCCACGTACAAAGTCGTTAGCTACAGATAAGAAAAAGGCTACCTGAGTAGCCTTTTTACGAACCAAAATTTTCGTTGGTTTAGACCGATTCGTTACGAATCTCTCGCTGCGCTGCTTTCGCTTCGTCAACGCGAGCCAGTTTATCCAGTTCCTTGTCTTCAACAAAGACTGGCAATGGTTTGTGGTCTTCTGCCAGATAACTGTATATCACCGGAAGTACGAACAGGGTGAACAGAGTACCGATTGCCAGGCCCGCCACGATAACAATACCGATGCTGAATCGCTGAGCGGCACCTGCACCTGTTGCGTACATCAGAGGAATCAGACCTGCGATCATCGCAGCGGTGGTCATCAGGATTGGGCGAAGACGAACCTTTGCGGCTTCCATAACGGCCTGCATCTTGTTCTTCTTATTATGAAGCTGCTCTTCTTTGGCAACCTCACAAATCAAGATACCGTGCTTGGTGATAAGCCCGACAAGGGTAATCAGACCAACCTGCGAGTAGATGTTCATTGATGCCGCACCCCACGCAAGGGCAATCAAAGCACCACATATCGCCAGAGGTACCGATACCATAATAACCAGTGGATCTTTCACGGATTCAAACTGAATCGCCAGTACCAAGAAGATAATTGCCAATGCCAATCCGAAAGTTGCGTAAAGTGCGCTTCCTTCAGTAACAAACTGGCGAGAGGCACCCATGTAATCATGGTTGTAACCCGCAGGCAGTTTGGTCTCAGCAATGTTCTCAAACCAATTGATGGCTTCACCCATGGCAATACCTGGAGAAGGAACTGCGCCTACAGTGGCAGAGTTTAACTGGTTAAAGTGAGGCAATGAGCGAGGCTCTGCTACCACTTCAATCGAGATTAGACTGCCCAGAGGAATGGCTTTGCCATCTGCTGCGCGAACATAGTAGTTGTTCATCGATTCCGGGTTCAGGCGGTACTTACGTTCTACCTGAGGAATAACTTCATACGAACGACCATTCAAATCGATTCGGTTAACGTAACCATCGGCCATCATGGTGCTTAGAGTGATGCCTATGTCTTGCATGGTCACGCCGTACACACCCGCCTTATCTTTATCGATATGGATTTTCATGGTGGCTGAGTCGTAGTTCAGATCCAGATCTGAGTATACGAATAACGGGCTGCCATTCACTTCAGTCAATACATCTGTTGCTACCTGGAACAGACTTTCGAAGCTGTTTGGCGTTGTCATAACGAACTGGATAGGCAGACCAGAACCTGCACCAGGAAGTTCTGGCATCTCGAATGCCGTGACTGCCATGCCCGGGATGTCTTGTACCAACTGACCTACGCGGTTTTTCACGTCTGCCTGACTAGCCTCACGCTCACTCCAAGGCACCATTGAAGCAATACCAAATGCCTGGTTGGAGTTAGGTACACCAGTGAAGACCTGTGCGAACGCCACTTCTGGCTGATCCGATAAAATCTTGTTCACGTCGTTCATGGTGTTTTGCATGAAGTCCAGGTTGGCGTTGGAAGGTGCCGTACCCATTAGCATGACCACACCTTTATCTTCTGCTGGGGCCAGTTCACTTGGGATGAACTTAAACAGCATTGGAAGGCTGGCAAATACAATGATGGCAAACGCGATGATGACAGGACGACGCTGCATTACCGCAGCCAGCATGCCTTCGTATTTGTCCGACATGCGATCCAAGAAGCTATGAACGGTCTGCTCAAATTTGCTTGGCTTTTCGTTTGCCTTAAGCATTTTTGAACACATCATCGGCGAAAGCGTCAGTGCCACGATACCAGAGACAAATACCGACCCTGCAAGCGTTAAGGCGAACTCCTTGAAGAGCGACCCAGTGATGCCACCCATCATTGCGATTGGTGCGTATACTGCACCCAACGTCAATGTCATTGCGATAACTGGAACCGCGATTTCACGTGTACCAATGATGGCAGCGCGGAATGGAGACTCACCCAGCTTGATGTGGCGGTCAACGTTTTCCAATACGACGATGGCGTCATCTACTACCAGACCGATGGCAAGGACCATTGCTAAAAGTGTCATCAGATTCCATGAGAATCCCATTGCCTGCATCACCATCGCCACACCAATCAATGAAAGTGGAATAGTAACGATCGGAATAAGCACCGCACGGAAAGAGCCCAGGAAGAGTGTGATCACCACCAGTACAATCAGCGCTGCTTCCAGAATGGTTTTAATCACCTCCTGAATCGACTCATTAATTGCGATCGTGGAGTCATACATGACTTCCATTTTGATGTTACTTGGCAGGTTCTTTTCGAGCGTTGGTAATAACTCTAGCACGTCTGCCGCAATGTTGATCGGGTTTGCACTTGGTGCGGCGTTGATCGCTGCGACTACTGCTTCCTGACCATTGGCACTTGCACGATAAACGTCATGGCTTTTTTCCAGAGATACTTTTGCGATGTCGCCAAGGCGGATCACCAAACCTTCGCCAGTTTTCACCACCAATCGACGCAGTTCTTCCACGTTGGAGATCTGTGTGTCGGCACTGCCGTTGTACAGCACAAACTCACCGGTAGACTGACCTGTTGCAGACTGATAGTTGTTGGCGTTCAATACACCCATTACGTCGGTTGCCGTCAGGTTCAGTGCGCCCATTTTGGCAGGATCCAGCCACACACGCAGTGCGTATTTCAAACCGCCGTAAAGGTCGATCTTAGATACGCCGTTAACCGTGAATAGCTGAGGATTGATCACTCGCTCAAGATAGTCTGTTAGCTGGCTAGACACCAATTCATCACTGGTGAAACCAATGTAGAGAACCGCGGTGGTTGAGCCTGTCGACATGGTAACGGTTGGGTCTTCGGCTTCTTTTGGAAGCTGTGAACGCACCGAGTTGGTTTTCGCCAGAATGTCAGCCAAAGCAGCATTGGGATCAGTATTGAGCTTCATGGTTACCGTAATGGTGGATTTACCCAAAACGGACTGAGACGTCATAAAGTCAATATTGTCTGCCTGTGCGACGGCTTGTTCCAAGGGCTGTGTAATAAAGCCCTGAATCAGATCGGCACTGGCTCCGTAGTAACTGGTTGAAACGGTTACTACTGTATTCGTCATTTCAGGGTATTCACGAACCTGCATTTTGAACACCGCTTGCAAACCAAGCAAAGCAATCAAAAAGCTGATCGATACCGCTAAAACAGGACGTTTAATAAAAACATCAGTAAAGCGCATGCTTCCTCCGATTACAGCATTGGTGTTTCAGCAGGTGGGTTGATTGCATCGCTTTCAACAATGCGCACCTTCGCTTCATTACTCAGGCGAACCTGACCTGAAGTAACAACCACATCACCCGGATTCACGCCTTCCAGAATATGAGCAATGTGACCGGTACGTTCACCCACTTTGATGACTTGCTGTTTTACGCGTTGCTCGCCATTTTTATCCGACAGGATATAAACGTTGTCACCATATAGCGTGAATGTAATCGCTGTTTGCGGCAGGGTGACCTGGTTTTCGATAGTTGGCAGGATAATGTTCGCGCGGGCAAACATACCGCTGCGCAAGCGACCGTCATTGTTAGGAATGTCGGCTTGAACCTGTACCAAACCACTTTGCACGCTGACTGCTGGCTCAATTGCACTAATGGAACCTTCGAATGAACCTTCAGGGTACGCATCTACTTTAATGTCGACTTGCTGTCCGATGTTGATGCGAGAGATATCGGTTTGAGGAACCGTAAAGCGCAGACGCATAACACTGGTGTCTTCTAGGCGAACAATGTCGGTGCCTGGTTGCAAGTACTGGCCAAGGTAAACGTTACGAATACCGACTACGCCAGCAAATGGGGCTTTGATTTCTCGGCGCTCAATGGACGCTTTCAGGCTTTCAATGTCTGCAGAAAGCGATAAGTAAGCTGCTTGCGCATCGTCGTAAGCTTCTTTAGAGACAGAGCCTTTTTTGTAAAGACCAGCGTAGCGTTTGAATTTCGCTTGAGCGGCAGGAAGTTTCGCCTGAGTACTTTTCAGGTTCGCGCGCTCAACCTCTGAATCCAGAGTGATCAGAGTCTGGTCATTTTTCACTGTTGCACCAGATTCAAACTGAATTTTATCGATCACACCGCTGGTTTCAGTGGTCAGGGTGACGCCTTGATTAGGTTCGATAAAACCGATAGCTTCAATGGTAGGCACCCAGTCTACGGCTTCCACCTTTGTTACCGTCACAGGAAACTCAGGCTCTGGACGGTTTGCCAGATACTCAGCGATCTTTTGTTGCTTAAACAAGTTGAAACCTATCACGCTGCCGAACAGCAAAACCGCGATAAGTAACATAAAGAAAGTCCACTTTTTCATTCTCTTCAGAACTCCAAGTTAGTGTTGAACAATGGCATCCCAGCTGGCTTCAATCGCCGCTTCTAATGCGTCATCATCGAGTTGAAAGATCCCTAAGGCATGTTTTCGAGCAAGAGTGACTCCCACTTCCAAACTAAGACCAGATAAAATTGGGTTATCTAAAGGTTTTAGAACACCCGATTGTTTGCCCTCCGTGAACATTTGATCCACTTTGGCAAACATTTCCCGTTCAAGTTCCCTGATATTCATATACGCTGGTGTGGGTAGCGACTCATACTGGAGTTGATTGCACAGCGTTCGCCCTTCTGTTCGGGCTAAGTGCCAGATGTTAAGCCACATAACGCGGAAACGTTGCTTTAAGGGCATTTCATCGTCGACGTTTGCTTGAACAACATCGGCAATTCTCTGCGAGACCATTTTCCGAACCTCTATCAGCAAATCATCTTTGTCGCTGAAATAACGATAAATGGTGCCCGCAGCTACACCGGCTGAATGTGCAACTTTTTGCATTGATATACCATGGAACCCTTCCTCTGCAAGTAATTTTTCTGTCGCTTGCAATATTTTCAACCGCTTATTATTACTCATTGGGTTTTGATCCTCATGGTTTGCGCTACCCAAAGAAAAAATGAATGAACGTTCATTCATTATACTTCCAACCCTATAGCATCATGCAACAGTTAATTTGCATGAATCTTAGATTTGAAGAAGCAATTCTTCTTGGAATAAATCAGATGAGGCAATTACACTATGCCTCCAAAAGTTCGAAACCACAGAGACATCAAATGAAGCTGAACCCCAGACAAGATGAAGCCGTGAAATACGTGTCTGGTCCATGCCTGGTTCTTGCAGGGGCAGGGTCGGGTAAAACTCGTGTTATTACCAATAAGATCGCTTATCTGGTTCAGCAGTGCGACTACAAGGCACGCAATATTGCGGCGGTAACCTTTACCAATAAAGCTGCCCGGGAAATGAAAGAGCGAGTCGGGCAAACCCTTGGTAAGCAAGAATCCAAAGGTCTGATGGTATCGACGTTTCACACCTTAGGTCTGAACATTATCCGACGCGAATACAAGGCACTTGGCTTAAAAGCGGGTTTCTCGTTGTTTGATGATCAAGACCAGATGGCGCTGTTGAAAGAACTGACCGAAAAAGAACTCGATGGTGATAAAGACTTACTGCGCTCATTGCTTAGCCATATTTCGAACTGGAAAAACGACATGTGGTCACCAGCACAAGCCATTGAGCGTGCACGTGGCGAGCAAGAGAAATTATTTGGTCACTGCTTTGAAATGTACCAAAAGCAGATGAAAGCCTACAACGCACTGGATTTTGATGATCTGATTGCTTTGCCGGTGATGCTACTCAAGTCCAATGAAGATGTGCGCCAACGTTGGCGAAATCGCATTCGCTATTTGTTGGTCGATGAATATCAGGATACCAACACCAGCCAGTACGAATTGGTGAAATTGATTGTCGGTGAGCGCGGGCGTCTTACTGTGGTGGGAGACGATGATCAGTCTATTTATTCCTGGCGTGGAGCCAAGCCACAAAACTTGGTTTTGCTAGGGCAAGATTACCCTAATCTAAGGCTGATTAAACTAGAGCAAAATTATCGTTCAACCAGCCGAATCCTTCGCAGCGCGAATATCTTGATCGCCAACAACCCCCACGTGTATGAAAAGACGCTCTTTTCAGAAATCCCTGATGGGGAAATGCTGAAAGTACTTACTTCTAAAAATGAAGATCATGAAGCGGAGCGTGTGACGGGAGAACTGATTGCCCACAAATTCTTAAATCGCACTGACTATAAAGACTACGCCATTTTGTACCGGGGTAACCATCAGTCGCGTCTGATTGAAAAATCTCTGATGCAAAACCGTATCCCCTATAAGATTTCCGGTGGAACCTCGTTTTTTGCGCGTGCTGAAATCAAAGACATCATGGCGTATTTAAGAGTGTTGGTGAATCCGGATGACGACAACGCGTTTCTTCGGATTGTTAACACGCCGCGTCGTGAAATTGGTCCGGTGACTCTGGAAAAGCTGGGCAGCTACGCCAACATGCGTGGCAAAAGTCTGTTTGAAGCGAGCTTTGAGCTTGGGTTGGAGCAGCATTTGTCCGGGCGTGGATTGGAGAACCTTCGGAAGTTTGTCCAATGGGTCGTGGCGATTTCCGACAATGCAGAACGTGGCAATACGGTAGAGGCTGTACGCTCTTTGGTGCGGGATATTAACTACGAAGACTGGCTCTACGAAACGTCCTCTAGCCCGAAAGCGGCTGAGATGCGGATGAAAAACGTCTCGGATCTTTACAGTTGGATTGTGGCTGACCTTGAAGGCGACAACTACGATAACGAAGAAAAAACGTTAAAAGAGGTAGTACAGCGCCTGACGCTTCGCGACATGATGGAACGAGGTGAAGATGACGATGATGCGGATCAAGTTCAGTTGATGACGTTGCATGCATCGAAAGGTCTGGAGTTTCCATACGTCTATCTGATTGGGGCGGAAGAAGGAATATTGCCTCACCAAACCAGTATCGATGAAGAAAATGTCGATGAAGAGCGTCGCTTAATGTACGTGGGGATTACCCGAGCACAAAAAGAGCTGACTTTTACCTTGTGTAAAGAGAGACGTCAGTTCGGTGAGTTAATCAAACCTCAGCACAGCCGTTTTCTGGATGAATTACCATTTGACGATGTGGAATGGGAACAAGTGAAAAAACCTGTTTCTCAGGAAGAACGCATGCAAAAAGGGCAAGCTCACATTGCCAACTTAAAAGCCATGTTTAAGAAGTAGAAAAGAAACAAAAAGAGCAACGACATTCGTTGCTCTTCCTTTATATAAGCTTTCTGTTTCTGAAGGTTAGGTTACAACCCTTCAATCATATGCTCGATAGCGGCAATGATTTCTTCATCAGAACAATCCATACAAGCCCCTTTCGCAGGCATCGCATTGAAGCCGTTAATGGCATGATCGGTCATCACGTCCATTCCCTGAGCAATACGCGGAGCCCATTGAGCAGCATCTCCTTTAATTGGCGCACCACTCACTCCAGTACCATGACAGGCAGTACAGAAAACATTGTAGACGGTAGCGCCATCGCGTGGACCAGCAGGCTCAGCGGAAGCAGGTTCACTGCCAGCCAGGTAAACTTGACCGACAGGTTTAATGCGCTCAGCGATCGCATCATATTCTTCTTGGCTGACTTTGGCTGCAAAAGAGAAACTAGAAAAGGTTATTGTAGCTGCCAAAAGGCCAATTACTCGACGTGACATATCCATTACTCGCTATACATTTCCAGGCTTTGATAAATACGATGTTTATCTTTATTTAGTTTGTTATTTACCTAAGTTGGTGGCGGCGAGCTCTCACTCATATGCGACTTCTAACAACTCTGAAACTTCGCGTCACATCCCGTCGAAACCTAGGGTTTTTGATCGTAAAGGTGTAATACACCTGTTAAATCATTATAAATAATAGGTGATTATAGCGACTCAGGTTGTTGCAATAAACAACAACTTGTTCGCGACATGGGTTTAATCACATCCCAATTGCCGAAAAAGGCAACAATCAATAAAAAAACTGCAAAAAACACTAGACGACACTTTGTGATATACGTATTATTCCACTCCGCCGATAGGGCATGCGCCCGTAGCTCAGCTGGATAGAGCGTTGGCCTCCGGAGCCAAAGGTCGAAGGTTCGAATCCTTTCGGGCGCGCCATTTCGCCGGAAGGAGTTAAATCGGTAAATTCAGTGGTGGCTATAGCTCAGTTGGTAGAGCCCCGGATTGTGATTCCGGTTGTCGCGAGTTCAAGTCTCGTTAGCCACCCCATTTATTCTTTTTCTTGCTTTATGGTGATCCATAAAGGGGGAATGCCAGTAAGAGTGCTGGGACATTGTCGGTGAATAGCGCAGTTTGGTAGCGCATCTGGTTTGGGACCAGAGGGTCGGGGGTTCGAATCCCTCTTCACCGACCACCATTTCAATAATCGCATAAGCGGTTATACAAAAAGTTAGCGGTGGCTATAGCTCAGTTGGTAGAGCCCCGGATTGTGATTCCGGTTGTCGCGAGTTCAAGTCTCGTTAGCCACCCCATTATTTGGTAAGCGATTACCAGTTTCGATAAGAAACGAATACATTGTCGGTGAATAGCGCAGTTTGGTAGCGCATCTGGTTTGGGACCAGAGGGTCGGGGGTTCGAATCCCTCTTCACCGACCACTTTTAGAAAGCCTCGTTAGAAATAACGGGGCTTTTTTCGTTTTGATGGTTGCTGATTTATAGCATAGGGTCGTGGGCTGGAATGCCAGTCCAATCGAATCCCTCTTCACCGACCACTATTGGAAAGCCTCGTTAGAAATAACGGGGCTTTTTCGTTTTGATGGTTGCTGGTTTATAGCATAGGGTCGTGGGCTGGGGCGCCAGTCCGATCAAATCCCTCTTCATCGGCCATCATTAGAAAGCCTCGTTAGAAATAACGAGGCTTTTTTCGTTTAACAGTGGTTAGCAAAATTGCAATTAATGTCATGCTACCTGTCAGATCTTTTCGCCAAATAACGTCATTTTTTGCCTATTACGTGACATTTCCCACCTAGATTGCGACGAATTTTAAGTTTTTGCATGCTCCTTTAAATGCGAACTTATTTTTCTTTGCATACCAATAGCGTACGGTTATCAACCTGAGTTCTTACTGAAAAACCGAATACTTTTCTACATTAATGAGTTTTTCTGCGTTTTTTACTAGTTTAATTCGCTGTAATTAACTGCCATAGCAATGAAAAATACTTTTGATTTTTTATGATTAAAAACTTCAATGGTTAAAAGTTTTGCTTATTGTTTCTAATTTAATCTTAAATATTGCTACTTATGAATTTGTATAGATAAAGATCTCGCAAAATTACCGCTGTGCGGGATATGTTTTTTATTTGTTAAAAGTGCGGGCGAATAAAAATTCTTAAATGTGAATTGCGAATATTGTGTTAAATAACATATTGCTACTCTATTTGGCTTTCTATTTCCATGAAAGTTAAATGATAATTTTGTTTTTTTAGCATATTTGTTTAGACTTAATAGTTTGTTTTTGTGAATTAATATGCATTAATTCTGCTTTGAACGATGTGTTTTGTGCGCATTTATGCTTTGTTTGTTGCTTTTGTGTGAATTATTTGCCAAATTGTTTGCCTGTTAAAAGCCGGATGTAAAGCCGGATAGAGAATGGAATCAACTTGCAGACAGGGCAGAAAGCTGCCAAAGCAGTAGAGGTCTGGTGATGTCACTACTAGAAGTTAAAAATCTTCGAATTGAATACCCATCGCGGCATGGGGTACATGCAGCCGTTAAATCGCTTTCTTTTAATATAGAGAGAGGCGAAATCGTGGGTGTGGTTGGCGAATCCGGCGCAGGTAAATCGACCGTGGGTAATGCGGTTATCGATTTGCTGAGCCCTCCGGGTTTGATCGCTAATGGTGATGTTTACCTTGATGGAGAAAAAATCTCCGGATTGACCCCAGAAGAGATGCGCCAGGTGCGCGGCTCTAAAATCGGGTTTATCTTTCAAGATCCGATGACGTCGCTTAATCCACTGTTTACGGTGGAACAACAACTAAAAGAAACCATTCATGCCAACATGAATGTGTCAGACAGCGAAGCGTACGATCGCGCTTTGTCTCTCATGAAACAGGTAGGCATTCCTCAGCCTGAAAACCGTTTAAAACAATACCCTCACCAATTCTCTGGTGGTATGCGTCAGCGTGTGGTTATTGCCATAGCGTTGGCTGGTGAGCCAGATCTTATTATTGCAGACGAACCGACCACAGCACTGGATGTGTCCATTCAGGACCAAATTCTGAACTTGATTCGCGAATTATGTATCGAGAAAAACGTTGGCTGTATGTTGGTAACGCACGATATGGGTGTGGTTTCCAATGTGACTGACCGCGTTGCGGTTATGTATCGTGGTGACTTAGTCGAATTTGGCGCAACCAAAAAAGTATTGGGCGATCCTGACCACTCCTACACACGCAGCCTCATCTCTGCGGTTCCTCGCTCCGATGTGAAGCTTGATCGCTTTCCGCTGGTTAGCTACATCGAAGAAGCGCATGAAATGGAGCCGTTGGATGTTAAGAATCACTGGTTGGGTCAAAGCCAGGATCACCGTGATTACACGGGTCCGCTGCTTAACGTAGAAAACGTTAACCTTCGCTTTGTGACTAAGGATTCGTTCTTCGAAAGCCGCCGTGAATACGTGCAGGCATCAAATAACGTCAGCTTTGAAGTATTCGAAGGGGAAACTTTTGGTCTGGTGGGCGAGTCCGGTTCAGGTAAATCGACAATTGCACGTGTGATTGCCGGTCTTTACGCACCTAACTCGGGTAAGGTGACCTTTGAAGGCATCGACTTAACGTCTCTGAAATCTGAAAACGAGCGCCGTCCTTTGCGCCGTCAGATGCAGATGGTGTTCCAGAACCCATATACGTCGATGAACCCTCGAATGAAAATTTTCGACATCATTGCGGAGCCGATTCGTTTCCACAAATTGACACGCAATGAATCCGAAACCAGGCAGATTGTTGAAGACCTGCTTGAGCACGTTGGTTTGGGCAAAATGGCGGGAGTGAAATACCCCCATGAGTTCTCCGGCGGACAAAGACAACGTATTTCCATCGCACGTGCACTGGCGACACGACCTCGCCTGCTGATTTGTGATGAACCTACTTCAGCACTGGATGTTTCAG
>NZ_AFWJ01000030.1 GCF_000222685.1 Vibrio nigripulchritudo ATCC 27043
TAGAGCGATGACTATTATTCGCTCTTTTGGTGTGAGTGCCGCTGTGAGTTCGGTTCATATTAACCTTTGGGTTGGTGATTACAGTAAAGCAAGCGGCGCTATTGACTGGATTAATACCCACAAGAATTGGTGTGAAGAAGAACTGCAACTCCGTTGTGCGTTTATTGGAGATTCCGCCAACGATGCCGCTATGTTTGAGCGTTTTAATCACACAGTGGGGGTTTCCAACATTCAACCTTTCCTGCCGATGCTTAAGCATAAACCTAAACAGATCATGTCACTGCCCGGAGGTTATGGTTTTGCTGAATGGGCGAATCATGTCCTTGATAGCCGAAAAGTCGAGAGCTGGTAATTTATCCACTTATATGCCTGATTGATTCCATCAACCAGGCATTTTACCCAACATCATGCCATATCAATCCGTGAAGTAGATCTCACTTCTTAAAACAATCATACCGAACGTTAAACCTTAAAATACATGCAATTATACAGTTCTCCGTACTTTTAATTTTTAACATTATTTCTTCTTATTTTTCATCAAGATAATACAGAACAACAATCTGTATAGTCTTACCTCTTACCTACTTAAATATCCATTCATTTACTCAATAATTCCGCATACAGAACGCTTGACCATTAAATATTTTGAATTCAGTATGTCGTACGAATTGAGCGGATTGGGAAGCAACAAACTCTCAAGATTTGGAGCTATTGCTCTGATTTTGCTCTGAATTCTTTTGTACATAAATGGATTAATTATGAAAAAAACTCTATTAGCAGTGGCTGTGATGGCAGCAGCAGGTTCTGTAAACGCAGCAGAAGTTTATAACAACGAAGGTTCAACTCTGGACATCAACGGTCGTGCTTTTGCGATTATGCAAGTAGAAGACAGCGGCGCAGGCTCTGAATCTTCTATCAGCGATGGTGGTTCACGTCTTGGCTTTACTGCAAAGCATCAAGCAACTGAAGGTGTAGCTGCTATCGGTCGCTTTGAAGTTGAATATGGCGATGCGTCTACCTCTTTCAAATCTCGTGATTTCTATGCGGGTGTTGAATTTACAAACATCGGTACTCTGACTTTTGGTCGCCAGACAACGATTTTTGATGACGTGGCATTCCGCGGTGGATTCGATGAGTGGTACGGCTACTCTCAAAAACTTGAAGATCGTGGTCGTGACAACGGTATCGTTAAGTTCTCAGCCAACAAGCTGGTTGAAAACCTGACAGCGGGCGTGACTTACCAGTTTGCTCAAGACGACAACAAACACCGCAGCGGCTTCACTATTGCTGGTGCATACGATCTTCCTATGGGTCTTGGGCTATCGGCTGGTTTCTACGACTACGCTGACGAGGTTTACGCTGGTCGTGCTACTGAAGCGAACTACTCTGGTTTCAACCTAGGTGCAAGCTACAAGATCAACGCAATGAAGTTTGGTGCTGATTTCTCGATGGAAGATCAGGATGGAACAGACGTAACTGCATGGCGTATCGGTGGTGAGTACAACCTGAACGCGGCACGCATTTATGGTGGTTACGGTCAAGTAGACGAAGATAAAGCGCCAACAGATTCGGGTTTCTATGCGGGTGTTGGCTACGCTCTAGGTTCAAAAACAACGGTATTTGTTGAGTACTCTCAGGTAGATACTGAAGCGAAAGGTGATTTCGAATCTGGTGCAACCGCAGGCATCGTTGTTAACTTCTAATCTAAGTTAACCTAAACCAATCCATGGTTTAAAACTTCTAAATTTCATTTTGAAGAGCAATTAATCCACTGCCTTCTAACCGGATAGAAATCATTGTCTATCCGGTTTTTTCTTACTAATGTCAGGGTCTGTTGAGGTTATCTAGCAACCAGAGCTTCGCCTTTAAACTCGATGCCTTCCCAGCCAAAACGCATAAAGTTGCGAATATTCTGGTGGTCTTCCCCTTCTGGGTTTTCAAGCACATCTTTGCGGTAGAAATCACCGAAACATGCCAACGCACTCTGAACATCTAGCTGGTTGAGTTTTGCAAAAGCAAAGATTTTGCATGAACCATTATTTTGTCCGGCTTCGTTTACCGTATCTCCGTTCTTGAACTCTGTTGGGGTGAATTCGTAATTCGCGTCAATGACAGAAATGACATCTTGAAATTGAACCGTTTCAGGGGATTGAGACAAAGCGGTCAGTAGTTCCTTTAGCTCCATGGCTGGCTTTCCTTGATTAAACAACAAATAAGCGCCGCATTATATATGATTCGATCACGGCTAAGTAGCCAAAATATTGCCAGCTTTACAGTTTACCTGACTCGAAGTTCGAATTATTTCAATTCAAGTTTGACACCATATGCAAGTAATCTAATAATTGATGTGCGTTCGGTTGACCTAGGTGCAGAGCATGTCAGACAAGATCATAAAGCAAATGTTGTTGTTTGAATTACAAGAACTTACTGGAGATGAAGATAACATCATTATCAGTAGGCTGCAGTCCGTTAACTGTATAAACACAGCGAAAGACATTAGAGATTTGCTTGCCCTTTTGTCTGACCCTGCAAAACACCATTACTTACTGCCTCTAATTAGTAGCATTATCCACAACGCGATAGTGAGCGAACGCAAGTCTAGCTACACAGATAAACTCACTGGCTTATTTAACTGCGGTTATTTGAGACACTTAGAAAACTCGCTAAATGACAAAGAATTCACGTTATTCTTCTTCGACTTAAACGGCTTTAAAAAAATTAATGACACTCATGGTCATGAAATGGGTAATTTAGCGCTCCGCGATTTTGCGAAAGCTTTAAAACGCAGTTTTAGACTGAGTGACATTATTCTTCGATATGGAGGAGATGAATTCATAGTCATTGTTTTTAGAGATGACCTCGACGTAGATACCGTCAGAAACCGGTTGGCTAAAAATCTTAACTCTCAGAATAAGAGAGGTTTTTCTATTCGTTTCAGTATCGGGAAGGCCGTCAATTCCTGTTGGGATTTTTCTCAGACCTTACGATCTGCGGACAGAGAAATGTACATGGATAAGAGAAGACTATGAAACAAATTCTATACAGAAGTATCTCGAAAGTGGACGAAATTGACGTAACCAACATCCTGGAAGTGTCCCGAAAAAATAACAAAGCGAATGACATCACAGGATTTCTGATTTTTCATTTAGATGGGTTCTATCAAATGATTGAAGGCCCGGACAGAAACATAGAAGAGCTTGTTGCAAAGCTTGGGCGCGACCCGAGGCACACAAATATCGAAATTCTATCCTCTAAAGACGTAGAGACTCGGCATTTCCCAGACTGGAGCATGGGCTACCTTAAGCTTGGAAAAGCAATCGGGCTCAGTTTAGCCGATTCAATTTCAAATGAAGATGCCATACTCGAAAAATTCCTCGAATTAACACCCGCTTGTTACCAGGTAACCTAGTCAGCTATCGATTGCTTGGGTGTTATCTCACCCAAGCAATTCCTGAAAAATTTCTCTGATTTTTCCCTCAAATTTCAACGTGCGTTACTTTACCGCTTGTTTCATCGACGCTTTTCTGGCGTTAAACAGAAACATCAACATGACGATGACAACAAAAGGTGCGGTATAGAGATTCAGATTTTGCCAGCCGATTGTTGCTTCAAGCCAACCAGAAAGCATCGCTGTTATTGCAACACAGCCAAACACAAAGAATTCATTAAATGCCTGTGCTTTAGCACGATTTTCAGGTTTGTAAGATTGGCTGAACATGCTGGTTGCGGAAATAAACATAAAGTTCCAGCCGACTCCCAGCAAAATTAGGGCAAGGGTGAAATGCCACAGGGACTGACCATGAACATTGATGGCAATGCAACCTATAAACAGAACCGCCCCCGCCACTATCATATTGCGCGCGCCAAACTGTTCTATTAGCCGCCCAGTGAAAAACGCCGGTACGAACATGCCCAATACGTGCCACTCTATAACCCCAGCGGCTTTAGTAAAATCAAAACCGCAACCAAGCATGGCTAGGGGTGTCGCTGTCATTAAAAGGTTCATAACTGCGTAGGCAACCATGGCAGCAAATACTGAAACCATAAAGTCGGGTTGAGACACAATGCTTTTTAACGGTTCGCTTGGAGCTTGTTCACTCAGCTTTTGTGCTGGTGGGAAGTTAATGGTTTGCAAAACGATCAACGCGATGATGTTGAGACCAAGCACCGCAGCAAACGCACCTATATACAGCCCGTCGGGTAAAAGGTTTTGAGACATAACAGCAAGATTCGGCCCCAATACTGCAGCCAGAACCCCACCTGCCATAGAAATGGATATCGCCCTGTGTCTTGCGCTTTCAGCACTCACTTCAATAGCAGCAAACCGATAGAGTGTCCCGAAGCCAATACCAATACCGAGCAGCAATGTCGAGAAACAAAACAACCAAAATAATCCATGGCTGAGAGAGTAAGTTGCAAGTGACGCACCAATGATTCCGAACAGGTTCCCCAAGCTAAAGCCTTTCCTTCTTCCAAGTTTGCCCATGATTAGAGAAGCAGGAATGGTCGCAGCCATTAGACCTAAAAATTGTAACCCGACAGGCAGTGTAATCAGGCTTTGAGACGGGGCTATCTCCTTTCCAATCAATCCTACAACGGAGATTAAGACAATGTTTCCCGTCATCAACAAAGCCTGACAAAGAGAAAGAAGCCACACGTTTCTATTCATTTACATCGTTCCTTTTAAAACGCTGTCGGTAAGCCAATGGGCTCACTCCAAACTGACGTTGAAATAAATTTCTTAAATTATCTCCGCTCATTAACCCTGAGCGGCTGGCGATCCTTTCTAGTGTCAGGTCGCTGTTTTTTAGCAGGTCACAAGCCAGATTCAGGCGTTCTTTTAGTAAATACTGGTTAGGGCTGACATTAAGCTCGTTTCTGAAAATTCGACCTAGCTGGCGAGTGCTCAGCCCAATGTGCTCGGCGATCTGTTCTACTTTAATTTCGGAACTTAGTTTTTGGTGGATATATCGGATAGCACTCGCTACCCGCTTGTCACCTGCACTCTGAGCCTGTTGAAAAGATATAAACTGAGATTGCCCTCCGGGTCTGCGATAGAACACCAGAAGTTCCTGAGCAACGGAAACAGAAACTGCGTAACCCAGATCCTGTTCAACCAGTGAAAGACAGAGATCGATTCCTGCTGTAATACCCGCAGAGGTGGAGATGTTACCCTGATGAATGTAAATGGCGTCTGAATCGACCTTAATTTCCGGATAGCGCTGCTGAAGTGTGTCGCAGTGCCGCCAGTGTGTTGTGGCAACTCGATTGTTCAGAATGCCTGCCTCTGCCAGCCAGAAAGCACCAGTACAGACAGACGTCACTCGGCGGCAAGTATTTGAAATGTTTTTAAGCCAGTCGAAAATGTCTTCCCGCTCAAGGTAGCTTCTGGAAAGATTACCACCCGGAACCAACAGCGTATCCAGTTGTTGGATAGCCTGCCAGCTTTCCTCTGCGAAAAGCGTAAGCCCTCCGTCTGTTTTTACTTTTCCCTTTTCAAAAGAAAAGATGATCACTTCGTATTCTGGCTCTTCATTAAATTTATTGGCTGAAGCGAAGACTTCTGCCGGTCCAATAACATCCAGACTCTGGCATCCCGGATAGGCGAATATCCCTATTTTCTTCATACATCTCCTTGGTAGGAAAACTGCTGTTTTCGCTCTATTAGGAGTATGCTATGAACCTACCCTGTCCACAACGACGAATACCCGATCATTTCGGACACATTACCAGCACGAAATGCCTAGGATCACGATTCCTGGACACAATTTTCGTCGAATATCCTGAATCCGTTTTTGCCAGCAGCTTTGGCTTTATACATGGCAGTGTCCGCCTGAATAAACAGTTCATCAGCGCCCAGTTTTTTGCCTGGCTGCGGATAAAAAGTGATTCCGATACTGGCAGAGACATGCAGCGTGTGCCCTTCGTGAACCATAGGGACGGCGACCGCCTCAAGGACTCTGCTGATGGGAATGTCATAAGCACAAGGTCGGGCAACGTTCTGAATAACGAATACAAACTCATCGCCACCAAATCGAGCGACTGTGTCACCAGCACGGATGGTATTGGTAAATTGTTCTGAAACGTGTTCAAGCATCAAATCGCCGACCTGATGTCCGTAGTTGTCGTTGATCTTCTTAAACCCATCCAAATCCAGAAACAGAATGGCGATGTATTGCTTACTTCGCTCTGTCTGAAGCATTGCCTGAGTCAGACGGTCGGTAAGCAGAATACGGTTAGGCAAACCCGTTAAGGAATCGAAATGCGCAATGTAATTGAGGCGCTCTTCGTGTTTCTTCTTAATCGTAATATCGGAAAACAATCCGACATAATGTGTGACTTTTCCATGTTCGTTGCGAATTGAGCTGATGTTAAGGTCCAGGGCGACTTCTTCCCCGCTGGTTCGCTTCAACCACACTTCCCCATTCCATTCACCGGTTCGAACTAAAGATGAACGCATATCTGAAAACTGCTCCTGATTCATAAAGCGATTCTGATATTCCAGCAGATTGAATTCGCGGGAATCGTCTGAGCTCACTCCTGTAATCATGTAGCAGGCTTCATTCACCTCGATCACATCCAGTTTTTCATTACAGATGAATATGCCTTCGTTGGCATGTTGAAAAACACTTGCCGCCAGCTTTTCCTTCTCCTGAGCCAGATAGGTATCCGTTATATCACGTACCGCGCCCACAGTGACGTCGGCTTTGCCGTCTGAATCAAATAGCGTTTTACCTTCTTCGATGACATGTTTGATTCGACCATCCGCCATCTGAAGGCGGTGGCTAACGTAAAATGGCGTATTGTTCTCTAAAGATTCTCTGAATGCGCGGTCCACTTTGACTCGATCTTCTGGGTGTATCATGTCGAGAAACAGCTGATAGGAAGGTTCGTACTCTTCAGGATCCAGCTCGAATATATGGTAAATCTGTTCTGACCAATAAAGGGACTCGGTTTCCATATTCAGAGACCAACTGCCAATATTGGCAATGCGCTGGGCTTCAATCAGATTGTTCTGGCTCTCTTCAAGATTTTCTGTATGACCCGTGATCTCCAGCTCTAGGTTCTTGATGCTCGCCACGAATGCCCAAAGAATAATGATTTCGGCAAAAATGTACCCTAAAATGCCCCACCCAATGGTTTTGTGAACCGATGCCTGATACTGCTGGTGTAAAGGTGTCGCATCTTTCCAGAAGAACACTTTCCCCACTTCTTCATTTAGACCACTCATCTCATTCTGATAGTCGACAATGGGTAACTGAACCACATTGTAGGGTCTGCCTTCGTACTGAATCACATCAAATCGATAATCGGGTTTAATCATCCCTGATTCGGTTATCTGACGAATCATGCCACTGAAAATGGGCTCAGACTGGTACTCAATAACACACAGGCACTTTTCAACATAAGGTAAGCGGTGGTAGTCCTCTTGAAACTCGATCCACATGGACTGAGCCAGAGCGGATGTTCTTAATGTCACTCCACTGCCAATACCGATATTACTTTCAAGCTTTTGGAGCAGATTGCTTAATGGGGTGCCCAGATCTAAAGCTGCCACTACAGCATCGTCTTCATCACTTGTCACGGGAACGACAGAACGAAGAGCGGCACTGGTACGCCCGATTTCGTAACCTGAAATTGAATCCCCTGTCGCCAGAACCTGACTGACTGTGTTTCGAATACCGACGACAGAATCATCGAACCGAGAGGGTTGTTGTAAACGCAGAAAAGAATTGGAATCAGGAGGAAGGAATATTTGCAGCGACTTGATGTAAAACTCATCCTGAATCATCTGCCACGCAGGCATCATATGATTCATGAGCCTTTGCCGCAAAAACTCATCGATAGTGTGATCAATTTCCCCACGTTGTTCGGCTTTCCAACGCTCTTTCAGAATGTGATTCACACGTTCATCACCGGCGATAAACGTACCCATCAAACTCATGTCCGTCGCAGCCTGCTCCAGAACGGTTTGATAGCTCTGTTTGATTTGAATGGCTTGCTCTTCGATTGAGTTATTCAGAGATTGTCTGGCTGAGTTAATGCTGACAAGCACAAAGAGGATATCTATCAACGCGATGATCACGCTGAGAAGCAAAAAATTATTTCGGTGGTACTTTGAGAGGTACTTCATACCGTACCTAACCTCGCTCTATCGGAACTACTGTCTCCGTATTCAAACTTTCCCTGTTTGCTACAGAACTACCCAATTTTCCTACCAAACTAGGAACGCGAATTATTTCACCTAAGGCGCAATAAGTTTTCTGAGCAGCACAATCAGTGTCCGACTTTTATTCGGCGAATTCGACCCTTCATACGCAATACTTTCAGTAAGTATCAATTTTGAGCCAGAAAAGAAAATGAATGTTTGAACCCTGAAGGGTTGGCAGCACCAAACTGTTCGTTCAGCACTGCGTTCAAGGTTAAGAAGTAGCGAGGTATTTTGGTTGAAGCGATCCTAAACGATTATAACTTCAACGTTTTGATCGATAAGAGACTGTTTGTGTTCTTCTGAAATGCCACTGTCTGTGATCAGAACATCGACAGTGCTGCAAGGGATCACTTTATAAACACTGACCTTACCGAATTTACTTGAGTCCGTCACAACGATGGTTTTCTTTATCGACTCACACATAAATCGATAAAGGCGCGCTTCGTGTTCACTGTGTGTCGTAATACCATGGTCCATGTGTATTCCATCGACACCAACGAAAATTTTATCGAAATGGTAGTCTTTTAAGCTCGCTTCGGCTTGAGGTCCATAAAAAGACTGGCTGTCACAACGTAAAGTTCCGCCTGTAATCATCACATCTAAACCTGAGGATGCAGAAAGCGCCGTGACAATATTCAGCCCGTTGGTCATAACCGTCAGATCGCTTTCCTCCGCGATCAACTTCGCAATGTATTCAGTGGTGGTGCCAGCGCCCAGAATAATGGCATCTTTAGGTTCGATCTGTTTGACCGCTTCCTTAGCGATTATCATTTTTTCTGGCGCATGATGCGTGAGTTTGATTTTGTTCGATGACTCAGCAAGAGAAGATTGGTTGCGAATCGCTCCACCATGAGAGCGAATTAATAAGCCTTTTTCATCCAGATAGTCGAGATCGTTCCTTATGGTGACCAAGCTAACATCGTGTAATTCTGAAAGCTCTCCCACCGACACACTGCCATTCAGATTCAGTCTGTTCAGTATACTTTCTCGTCTTTTACTGGTTTGACTCATATTTTGAAGCTACCCTCTATCTACTTCGTAAGGAGGCTATATTTTTATAACAAATTTCGAGCCTTGCCTAGAGGCCTTACTCTTAAGGGGTATATCGATCACTCAACGTTATTTGCCTGACAGTTCATCTAACCGCGATGTTCCCTCCATCGGGCCAGACACCGTTACTGAACGAGAACCACATTCTGTAGCTAACCTTAAAGACTCCTCAATTGGCTTACTCTGTAATCGAAATGCAACATAAGCGCCGCCAAAACAATCACCTGCGCCTGTCGGGTCTACTTCTTCAACGGGAAAAGCTTTCTGCTCGAACGTGTGTGTCCGTGTGAATACTTTTGCACCTTTTTCGCCCTGCTTGAGCACAATTTCACTGACACCATAGACATTAAAATACTCATTTATCGCATTTTCGAGATTATTACTTTCGGATAAAGACGTGATTTCCGCTTCACTTGGCATAAAAATATCTGTCACTTTCAAAATTTCGATCAGTGAGCGTTTCATCGAGTCATCCAGCAGCTCCTTTCTAATATTAGGATCAAAAGACACAGAACCCTGATTGCCTTTCACAATTTCTATCGCTTTGGTGGTCAAAGACGCAATATCCTTGTTAAACAAAGAGGAGCCCATAATGTGGAGATGAGTACATTGTTCGAGCACGGTTAAATTGGCGTTATCCAGATTAAGCTTTCCACACGCCGCATTCTTAATGTTGAAGATAAAATCACGGCTGCCATCCGCATGATAAGTAACAAATGCTGAGCCCGTCGTTTCTTGATCCAGTACTGAAATTCCCGAAACATCAACACCGTCTTGCTTCAGTCTGTCGAGATTAATGCGACCGAAGCCATCATTGCCGACGGCTGAAATGATTGCGCAGTCCACACCCAGCTTCGCCACCTGATCAATAAAAATGGCAGGCGCACCACTGGGGTATGGTCCGGTAAACGTTCCTGTTTCAGATAAAGCCTGGTCGACTTCCGTGGCCATTATCTCAACCACGATTTCGCCTATGGTTACAATCTTCATGCTCACCCTTTCTTGTTTTTGTACACGTCGATACCGACAGCAATTAGAATCACGATGCCCTTAACGATCAGAGACACAAAAAAGTCGACATTCATCAGGCTCATAACATTGCTGAGAACAGCAATGATGAGCGCACCAATGAGTGTGCCGATAATGGTGCCGCGACCACCAGTTAATGAAGTGCCGCCAAGAACACAGGCTGCAATGGCATCCAGCTCCATACCATTGGCAGAGGTTGGCTGAGCGGAAAACATTCGGGATGCGAGCATCACTCCACCAATCCCCGCCATTAAGCCAGTGATCATGTAGGAATAGATGGTGGTTTTGGACACGTTAATACCTGAATACGCCGCCGCTTCCGGGTTGCCCCCAACGATGTAAACTTTGCGTCCAAATGTGGTTTTCGACAGTAGGAAATGATTCAACGCAATCATGGCGATAAGAATGACAATGGGAAACGGAATGCCAAGAAAATACCCGTTAAACACGTATTCAAAAGGGGCATTGTCGTACAGAGAGATCGCCTGACCGTCACTGGTTAGCATCGCGGCACCACGCCAGATTCCCATAAAGCTCATGGTGACGATGAAAGGATGCACACCAAGCGATGTGGTAATAAATCCGTTCGCAAACCCACACAATACGGAGACACCAAGCGCAATAGGCAGCATCAAAGAGAAAGGCAAACCATAAGTTAAGCCCACCACCAGCACCAGCCCGGTCAATGCGACAATCGAACCCACAGACAAATCGATACCAGCAAGCAAAATGGCGTACGTCATTCCAAAGGCAACAATCGCAACAATGGAGGTCTGCAAAACAATGTTGGTTAAGTTATTGACTGTGAGAAAGTACTCAGACAAGAAAGAAGACACGATCATCAATAAAACAAGCCCACCAAGAATACCGCCATACTCCTTGAAAAACGCTTTAATCATCGGAATCCACTCCTGTTGCGTATACCATTACTTTGTCTTGGGAAAGCCCTTTTGTATCGAGCTCTTTCACGATTCTTTTATTCCTCATCACCAGTAACCTATCACTCATGCTGAGCGCTTCCGGCAATTCAGAAGACACCAAAATCACTGCCGTTCCGAGAGCAGTAAGGTCACGGATAATATTGTAAATTTCGTATTTGGCACCAACGTCTACACCCCGGGTTGGCTCATCCAGAATCAGGATTTTGGGCTGTTGCTCTAACCATTTTGCCAGCACAACTTTTTGCTGGTTTCCACCACTTAACGAGCCCACTTCCTGCTCAGAATCGTGGACTTTTACCCGCATTTTACGAATGCTGGTATCGGTGATGCGTTGCTCTTCACTTTCATTCCGAATGCCTGCTACTGCCACTTTTTCAAAGCTCGTCAGGTTACAGTTGATATGAACACTGTGGTCAAGCACCAAGCCCTCTTCTTTTCGGTTTTCAGTAACGAAAGCAATGCCGTTTTCTATCGCTTTGCTGGGGCTATCGATATCAATGGATACGTCATTAACTTCAATGTTTCCCTCATAGGGCAACATGCCAAATATGGCGTTCATGACATCGGAACGACCTGCCCCGACCAGCCCAAAGAAGCCAACCACTTCTCCTGGCTTAACATCGAAGCTCACTTCCTGAAAATACATGGGGTTAGTTAGCGAGCGAACCCTCAAAATGGGAGCCGCGCCTATTTGTGCATCTGGAACTTTAGGAGGGTAAATGTCGTTCATTTCTCGCCCGACCATCATGGTGATCAGGGAATCTATATTGGTTTCGTCTTTCTTTACAGTATCGATGTACAAGCCATCTCGCATAACAGTGATGTCGTCAGAAATACGCATGATCTCCGCCATTTTATGGCTGACATACACAATGGCTTTGCCTTCGGATTTAAGCTCTTCAATGATATTGAAAAGGATTTCCACCTCGGAATCGGAAAGTGACGAAGAAGGCTCATCGAAAATCACCACTTCAGACGAGTAGCTTAGCCCTTTTGCAATTTCGACCAGTTGCCGTTGCGCCATGGATAAAGAACTCACCCTGATAACTGGTGAAATAGGAATCTTGTACTTGTCGAGTAGCGCCTTGGTTGAACTGATCATCTCGGTATCGCTGATCACACCATATTTGGAAGGCTCATTGTTGGCGTATATGTTCTCTGCAACACTCAGGTTGTTACACAGGGAGAGCTCCTGAAAAATGATGGCAATGCCATGCTCACGCGAATCCAGTGGCGACTTAAACGTCACCGTCTCACCTTTTTTGATAATGTGACCACGTGTTGGCGAATGGACACCCGCCAGCATTTTCAATGTGGTTGATTTTCCACATCCGTTTTCACCCAGAATGGTATGAACACGACCTGGAGACAACTTAATAGAAAGCCCATCTACCGCTTTAACCGCGCCAAAATGCTTACTTAAGTCGTGGGTTTCTAAAACAACATTCTGCATATCACTATCCGACATAAAATCTCACCTGAACAACTTGAGCACAGAGCACTCAAATCGTTCAGTTACCGCGTGTTATTTACCCGTATATAGAACAGGTACGATCGGATATTCGGCATCAACCGATTTACCAGCCAGATGATCAACCGTTGCTTTGATTGCCTTTCTGCCCATGGTATCGGCGTCTTGTTTTACAACACCAATCAGGTGAGCATTATCATCCACCGCTTTAATGCCTTCAGGCATGCCATCAAACCCAATCACCACCGCATCAGATTTTTGCTTGGTAACGGCAAGCCCGGCACCGATCATCATGTCGTCACCAAAGGCAAAGATAAGGTCCGTTTCAGGATTTGCCTGAAGCATGTTGATGGTAGAAGTCAGGGACTCTTCACGTGTTTTACCAGGCTGAACCGCGACAATCTTGATGTCAGTGTCGGATACAGCATCACGGAAACCGCGTAATCGGTCTTCAACTGACGAGATTCCAGGGTAAGACAGCATAACAACGGTGCCTTTACTGTTCAGGTGTTTGACAGCAAGTTTTCCTGCCTCTACCCCACCACCGTAGTTATCTGTTGCAACATGCGAGACCACTTTGCTGTTTTCTGCACCGATATCGACCGTAATAACCGGAATGTTTGCACGCTCGGCTTTCTTCAAAGGTCCACGGACACCTTTGGAATCCACCGGAGAAATGATGATTGCGTCGACATTTTTGATAATACAGTCTTCGATGTCGTTAATTTGTTTTGCTAAGTCCTGGTTAGCAATAGAAACTTTTAAATCCACGTTATTTTCAGTCGCACCAGCTTTCAGACCTTTTGCCAACGCAATATAAAATGGGTGTGATTGCGTTAGAAGAGAGGCACAAACTGTTGATTCATTAGCCGCATGGGCATTCATTGAAAATGCAGACATGGCAGCCATTGAAGCAATTAAAAATTTTATACTTTTCATTTTACTTTCCTTGTATCGCTTGTGATGACCAGACGCCAAGCTCTGCTGACATGAGTCACCGGCTATTTGTTTGAACAAAAAGCAGAGAGGTCCGAAACAATGAATCAGCCCTACTTTGATATTACGCACAGAATTGAATATGTGCATAACGCCTCTTGTTAAACTTATCGTTTATCAAAACATCACAACAACATTTAAAAAGCAAAAGAAAGTTTACGTAAGTTAGATTTCGATCAACTTTATCTACTTATTTATCAATATAGAAAGTAAAAACACCCATACACCTCACAAAATCACTTCACAAATGAGATCAAAGTCACCTTTATATGGATTTTATGCTCATATTTCGATCAATGTGATCAAGGCAAAATTTTTTCACATTTCTTTCCTTTATTTTCATAAAACACAATAAAGAAAGATTTCGAAAGGAAAGTAAGTGCAAATTTTACTGGATATGGTGGCTCAACATAAGGCAGGTACAAAAGTCGGAATTTATTCGGTTTGTTCAGCACACCCATTGGTGCTGGAAGCCGCGCTCCGTCAAAGCCTAGCTGATGCCAGACCGGTACTAATAGAAGCCACATCTAACCAAGTGAATCAGTTTGGTGGCTACACTGGTATGACACCTCAAGACTTCAAAGAGCTGGTGTTTTCTCTAGCCAAGTCATTGTCGGTTCCAGAGTCTCAGGTTTTGCTTGGTGGTGATCATTTAGGACCAAACTGCTGGCAAAACGAAACCGCCGATTCTGCAATGCAAAAGTCCGAAGATTTGATAGAAAGCTACGTAGAAGCAGGTTTTCGAAAAATTCATCTCGACTGTTCGATGCCCTGTTCGGGTGACCCTGTCCCATTGAGTGATGAGACCATCGCATCACGAGCTGCTCAGCTTTGTGAAGTTGCAGAAAAAACCTGGCGAGCATGCGGAGGACCCGCTCCTGTTTACATCATAGGAACCGAAGTCCCTGAGCCCGGCGGTGCAAAAGAAGATTTAGACGATGCTTTGGAAGTCACCAATGAAAAAGCAGCGGAAAGGACCATTCAGATCCACAAAACACGTTTT
>NZ_AFWJ01000029.1 GCF_000222685.1 Vibrio nigripulchritudo ATCC 27043
CTTGAACTGAAACAGAATATGAGGCTCTGAATCCTGCACCTTGAGGCCACTTGGGTATATCTATAAGAAAGATAAAGAAAAAGCCGAAGCAATAGCTTCGACTTTTCAATTTTTAGATGAGAATTAAGCGAGCTTAAATCGGTTGATCATACGCATCATGTCTTCAGATACCTGACTCAGCTCCTCACTTGCCGCTGCCATTTGTGTCGATTCACTGGCGAGTGACGTTGAGCCATCATTCAGACTAGAGACATTTTGGTTGATGCTATTGACGGTAAGAGTTTGCTCTTCAGTGGCCGCAGAAATCTGCTGATTCATTCCCTGAATCGCATGAACTTCCTGAGCTATTTCATTCAGAGCATCACCCGCTGAAGAGGAGATTTCTGAGGTATTGGTTGCTTTATCGGCCCCCTTTCTCATTACGCCAACGGCTTGCTCAGCTCCCGCCTGAAGTTTCTCAATAATGGTTTGAATTTCAATGGTTGATTCTTGTGTCCGTAAGGAGAGCGTTCGAACCTCATCGGCAACCACAGCAAACCCGCGCCCTGCCTCACCTGCACGAGCGGCTTCTATCGCGGCATTAAGCGCAAGTAAGTTAGTTTGCTCGGCAATGCCACGTATCACTTCCAAAACGGTGTCTACGTTGCGGCTGTCAGTGGCTAGCTGGCTGATCACCTGACTGGCTTCTCCGATATCTTCTGCCAGAAGTTGCGACTCTCGAATATTACGCTGAATTATATCCAGGCTCTCTTCTGTCTGTTTCGCAGCTTTGACACTAAAGTCGGATGCATCAACGGTTCTTCCTGCCACTTCCTCAACAGCCGTGAGCATTTCGCTCATTGCACCAGCGAGCTGCTCCGTGTCACTCTGCTGTTGATTCAGATTCACGTCCACCGATGAAACAGAAGATGACAATTGGTTCGCGGAAGCAGCTAACTGAGTCCCCGCATCACTAACTCCTCTCATGATGTCCTGAATCGAATTCACGAAGCGATTGAAGTACTGAGCCAGCTCAATCAACTCCTGACTGCCTTCTTCCTTCAGACGTTGGGTAAGGTCTCCTTCCCCGCTGGAAAGATCTTTCATTGCCAAAACCGTGCTGTTGATTGGCTCAGTAATACTCCTTACGAAGTAGACGATCAATGCAGAAAGAATCACCAGCACCATACCCGCGTTCATCAGGGAAATCATTTGCGATTCCTGGATGTCTTTTTCCAGCGCATCCATGTTAATACCCGTACCTATCATCCAGCCCCACGGGTGGAAGTAATCGGCATAACTTGTTTTAGGCGACAGCTCTGTTGCGTCTGGAGAAGTCTTCCACATGTAATCGACAAAGCCCCCTCCCTGCTTACCTGTAGCGTAAAGCTCTTCTACGAACAGTTTCCCGTTGCCGTCTTTAAGCGGCAGAATGTTCGTCCCAAGCAGCCTTTTCAGACCTGAGGCGAGTTGTATACCGTCTTTGTCCGCAACAAAGATGTAGTTGCCATTATCAAACCGCATTGCTGAAATCGCTTCCAGCGACAGACGCTGAGCTTCGTCTTTGGAAAGAGCACCATTAACACTTTGCTCATGGTAATAACCAAGAACACCAACCGCGCCTTCAACGATTTGTTGAACGCCACGCTCATAATTGGCTCGCATGTGTGTTTTCGTTTTGGAAGCATCCAGAAGTGAGTTGGCAATCAAACCAATAGCAAACAGAACCAGAATCATCCGCGCTCGGGAACTGATTGACGCGTTTTTAAATGAGAAATTCATAGTGCCTCCCTGTTACTCATGCGGACCAGTCAATTTCTGACTGGTAAAGCAGGACTCATGGCTTTCGTACAACTTACGAAGTGCATCTCTGCATTTGTCTTCGTCCTTTGCGTTTTCTTCAAAATGCTGGATAACATCCTGAAACTGCTGAAGCAGCTGACGAGAATCCGCTTCTGACTTCTCGCAGACGCCGCTTGAGTCTTGTGCCTTTCGATGCGACAGTTTTTTCCCCTGTGCACGCTTGAATACACTATTCATACCTAACCCCTGACGTTGTATCTGTACTGCCTGCTATGTTCAATTAATTACGGTCCAGTCATAGCCTCATACAGGTATTGTTAAATGTTAAACTTGTATACGTTCACTCTGTTCAATGCACAGTCTGGTAAATAGACTTTGCTATTTTTCACGTGCAGGAGATAAGGCAGCCATAACTGTCCTTTCTCTCTGTCTGCGCCAAAACCGCTGAACGATTCCACATACTCACCTGAGCAGTTGAAGATCTTTATTGCTCTGTTCACGAGATCAGACACAAACAAGTAGCCATTCTCGTGATCGATGCTGGTAGGAAGCAGGAAGTTGTCGTTATCTGTTCCATATCCTTCTTTACCGAAACTGCGAATCCATTTTCCGTCCTGACCATAGACTTCTATGCGATTGTTATTTTGATCTGTAATGAAACAGGTGCCGCTAGCATCAACCGTAATGTCTGATGGAGTATGAAATTCTCCGTGCTCAGACCCTAATTTCCCAAACGTATGAACCAACCCAGCAGATCCTGTTTCTGACAGCCTCCAGCGGCAAATTCTGTTGTTGCCGGAATCGGCAATTAAGATGTCATTGTTCGTTGGGTCTATCGCGATACCCTGAGGCTTGTTCAACTGCTCTTCGCCAGCTCCCAATCCACCAAAGACGGTGTAAGGCACCAGTTCGCCTAACACATCGTTGTACTGAAGTATCGTGACGATGCCACTCAGGTAGTTGCTTACGACCAGCAGCGGAACTTCAGGGTCCATTTGACCCGGTAGTGGCTTACTTGGCGTAAGTGCTGCAATCCCCAGAGAGCCAGGAAGCATTGGCAGGCTGATTGGTCTGGCAGAGTTGCTCTTGCCATCTTCTGTTGCTTGCAGTTGATAGTTACCTGCATCCACCATCCAGAGTAAATCTTCCGGGTCTTCAAATTTGTCATTCAGGAAAATGCGGATCATGGTTTGTTGCCATCTTTGAACCCACTCTGTTTGTGCCGACAAAGCGATACTCAACCAGGAAGGGATACCCGCTGGCTGCATGGCTTTTAATATTTGATCCTGAATCGAAAGCTGCTGTTCCACCCAATTTTGAAATGCTGGCGCATTGCCAGAATATCCGGGCTGAGTATTGGTGACGTCTCCGACAACAGAGGTCACAAAATGGAGCTGACCCGGATTGTCTCGTTCATCACCAATAGATTTGAGTACTTTAGTTGCGCGAGTTTTGCCGCCTTTAAGAGTAGACAGGTTGATTTTGTGCTTTTGCAGAGACGCAAGAAACGGCTCTGTAATCAGCATGGTCTGTGATTCGGTAAATTCCGTAATCTGAACAGGGGCGAAAAAACCATCCAGATTGCCCATAAACCGGCCGTCCAGGTTATAGACCGCGATAACATTAGGACCCCCACCCGGAATCAAGACCCGGTTTTGGATCACGGAAACACCGCGAGACAAATCCAATCCGTCGATATAGCACTTGTCTCGTTCACTGAATACGATGCCATTACCTTGCCAGTCACAACGAACAACGGTCGCAAAGCCTGTATTGGCAATGTAGATGTTGCCTTGCTTGTCCAAGCTAAGCCCTTGTGGCCACAGCAAGTGGACAGGCTCGCCACCGTTTTCTGGTTTTATTTCGTCGATGGTGTATTCAAAGTCCCCGTCTTCGCTAAACACGACGAGACGAGACTGGCTATCCGGCCCCTCGTAAAACTCATCAGCGACACAGACTTTTCCATCATGAACGACAATGCCATTAGGACCTTTAAGATCAACTTCTGGCTCGTTGCCAAAAACTTTTATGGATTTGATATCCAGATTTTCTGAGTATTCGAGGATGTGAACCCGAAAATTACCAATATCGGTAACGTACACTCGATTTTTATCAGGATGAGCTAGTAACCTGAACGGCATATTGAACTGCTGGGGACCCGTGCCTACAGTGCCGAAAGAGGCAAGAATCTGATCCATATCAGAATCGAAAACCAGCACTCGGTTGTGTGCGGTGTCTGCTAACCAAATGCGACCGAAGCGATCTACGCAACTGCCAACTGGCGTATTTAGAGAGAGGTGACCGCTCGCCGAACAAGGCAACTGCGGCAACGTATCGACGGTCGTGCCGATATAACTGTGATATGCGATTCCCATAATTCCTAGCCTGTAAAATTCTTGTTTTTCCGAGTATCTGAATTTGTTCTCAACAGATTACTTGGGGATACAATGATTTATATTTTTATGCGTACTGACTCATAAAAACGTAGCAGCTAGTAGGTAAGTCGCCAGTCAAGAACGTGGTAAAAGTCGAATTTATTGAAGATTTCATACTAACGTCATATTTTTCAATCGAAATGACGAGCATAAAAAAACCGGAGCCAAGGCTCCGGTTTATTAACTTTATAATTAATAAAGAGTTACGCGAGTTCAGTCTGAAGCCAAGGCCAGCCCTGCTTCTTACGGCTTAATGTGTTTTCCATCATTAAAACGCCGTCTTTCTCGTGCTTAACCAGTTTTTCTGCCCACTCACCTTTGTAAATTAGGTGAGTTTGAGAAGTGGTGATGTCGGTAAGCATTACCGCAGCAAATGCCAAACCTTCTTCCTGGCAACGACGCTCTAGGTCTTGCTCAAGAGATTCAATCATGCCATCTACTTGCTCAAGAGTAGCCAGTTCAACCTGACCAACAACAACATCACGACCATTGAATGGGTATGCTTTCAGGTCTTTGTCGACAAGTTCAGTTGCAGACAAACCTTCGATGTTTGTTTTTGCAATCAGAAGATCTTTGATGAACTGATCCAGGTCTTCAACACCAGCAATTTCAGCCAGAGCGTAAACCGCATCTTTATCTTTTTGTGTACAAGTAGGAGAAGCGAAACCGACAGTGTCAGACAAAATTGCAGACATCATCATGATTGCCAGAGGCTTAGTGATTTCTGTTTCTTCCATTTTGAACAATGCGTACAGGATAGTACATGTACAACCTACTGGCCAGATCCAAGCTTCCAGTGGGTTAACTGTCATCACATCACCCAGACGGTGATGGTCAACAATACCTAAGATTTCTGACTCACCGATATCGTCCGGTGCCTGAGCCAAATCAGTGTAGTCGACTAACCAAATGTTTTCGCCTGCAACTGATGTACGCAGTTCAGGTTGATCCACACCAGCAACCTCAAGAACGTGTTGAGTTTCGCGGTTGATTTCGCCCTGACGAATGCCTTTTGCTTCAAGTCCACGTGCTTTTAATAGCTCCGCAGTAACAATTGCACTACAAATGCTGTCCGTATCCGGATTTTTGTGACCAACAACTAGAATCATTTCGCTTCCTAATTACTTCAAGTTTGCCCTCACCTTCACTGTAAAACCTCGATTGATTAAATCAGTCAGTGATGGTCGATTTTTCAAAAGTGGTTACTTTACCTTAATGAACGAAAAAGTCATTCAAGATCACACTAATTTCCATCATTTTGCACAGTCAAACTTGTAACTCGTCACGATTGTAGAATTAAGAATCTCACAAATGATAATTATTTGCATTCGCATTATCATTTATTTAAAGTTAGTAACATACCAAGTAACTCTTGGTTACAAATACAAACGCTTTCCTGTCTGATGTCTAAAAGCTGATGCAGAGAAAAGCAAATAAAAAGTCAACCAATAACAAGGATAGATAGTCATGAGCTTCCTAATCGGCGTGAGAAACCTCATTCTGAGAGTCCTCTATCGCATCGTTCGCCCATTAATTTTTCTTATGGAACCAGAGCAAGCGCACTCCGCACTGAAAAAAATCGGTATTGCACTGGGCTCCAATGGTCTAACGCGAGCTTTAACGAGCTTTTTCTTTAACTACGAAAACCAGGCACTGAACACCAAAGTCGATGGTGTTACCTACCGCAACCCTGTCGGCCTGTCCGCTGGTTTCGACAAAGATGGTGAGCTAACCAAAATTTACCCTTCTCTGGGTTTTGGATTGGCAGAGCTAGGTTCATTCACAGGTGAAGTCTGCCCGGGTAACCCTGGTCGTCGTCTTTTCCGTATGGTGAAGTCCAAAGCTATCGTGGTCTGGTACGGTCTGAACAACCAGGGTGCTGAAAAAATCGCTAAGCGACTCGCTAACGTAGATTTTGGTCCACTTCGCGTCGGTATCAACGCCGCGAAATCCAACATTACTCCAGATTTTGTTCTTGAAGATTCTATTGAAGATTATCTGAAAACCATGCGTGCTTTTAAGGACATCGGTGATTACTTCACTATCAACATCAGTTGTCCGAACACACAGGATGGCGAACCCTTCGTCGACAGAGGCAATCTAGATGCCCTACTAAACGCTGTGAACGAAGAAATTCGTCCACTGACGGACCGACCAATCTACGTGAAACTTGCGGCAGATATGTCTCTTGAAGAGATCAACATTATTGTTGATGCCTGTGTAGAACATGGAATGGAAGGTGTGGTTCTGACTAACCTTGCGAAACCGGAGGGTAACGAAGAGCACCTTCCAGAAGAATACCCTTCAGCACAAGGCAAACTTCCGAAAGGAAAAGGCGCAATGAGTGGTTTACCACTTCAGCGTATTTCTACTAACGTTATTCGTCATGTTTACCGTCGTACACGTGGCGAAATCACTATCATTGGTGTGGGTGGCGTGTTCAGTGCACGAGACGCTTACGAAAAAATCACGTCTGGGGCAAGCTTGCTTCACATGATTACGACGATGATTTTCGATGGTCCACAGAACATCAATGAAATTAACCGTGGCTTGGTGCAACTTCTGAAACAAGATGGCTTCAACTCTATTGAAGAAGCTGTTGGTTCCAGAAACCCGCTACCGCCGCTGAAACCGACTGAATTGCAAAAACAGGAAGACAAGGCAGCTTAATAATGAACGGCAATAGCTTTAATCTTATCGTACATGGTCTACCCGACGAGGTTTACTCAGAATTTAAACGTGCCTTAAGAAAAGGCTATTGGCGTAACGGCATGCTATTGACAGCCAAGCAGAAAGAAGCAGCACAGCGCGCTATCTTAGTCAGAGAAACGCAAACCACTGCTGCTCTGCAATAACGGCTTTCCTGCAAGCATTAAAAAAGGTTCGGTAAATACCGAACCTTTTTCTTTTATTGCTCCAAACGCAACTGTTTAGGCAACTTCAATTGGACCGCCGAAGGAAGTCACTGGTGGCACTTCGCCAGAGAACTTTTCAAAGTCCACTATACAGGTATTCGCCGATGTTGCCTGAGCAAGCTCAGAGGTCGGGATGTCCTGAGTAAGCGTATTCGGGTCACCGTAAGTACAGATCGCCCCTTCTTTCTCGTTCAAAGGTCCATACCAAGCACCCTCTTCAATACGAATAACACCTTGAGGGAAGCTGTCTGTTACCACCGCACCAGCCATTAGTTGGCCACGGTCGTTGAACACGCGAACCAGGTCACCGTCTTTAATGCCCTTCTTCTTCGCATCCACCGGGTTAATGTACACTGGCTCACGCCCCTGTACCGCATAGGTTGCGCGGAATTCTTCCGATTCACACATCTGCGAGTGTAAACGCTTATCCGGGTGGCAAGACTGCAGCCAGTACGGGTGTTTTTCAGAACCCGGACCACCGTGTGAACGTTCCGTCTTCTCAAACCACATTGGGTGGTCCTGACAATGCTCGTAGCCCATGCGACCGATGGTTCGGCTCGAGATCTCAATGAAGCCAGAAGGCGTGCCTAATGCATTAATTTCTGGGTCTTTACGGAAATCGGCATGGCGAACCCAAGGTTTACCTGTACCAAAGTCCAGAACCCCTTTCTCCCAGAATTCATCAAACTCAGGCATGTCGAACTTAGCTTTGTTTGCGTTTCGACAGTCTTCATAAAGCGAGCGTACCCACTCCATTTCATCCATTCCGCGTGTGTACTCTTTGTGACGACCAAATCGACGAGTCAGCTCCGTGAAGATGTCGAAGTCAGTACGAGACTGGAACAATGGGTCCACCAGCTTCTGCATCGCCACTAAACCGCGACCAGAGTATGAACCGTACACGTCGATGTCGTTACGTTCCCATTGTGTACAGGCAGGCAGAACGATATCGGAGAATCGACAGGTTGCTGTCCAGGCGAACTCAATGGTCACAACAGTTTGAAGCTTGCGGAATGCTTTCTTCATACGGTTGCGATCCTGATGGTGGTGCCACGGGTTGTTCCCTGAAATCACCATCATTTTATAATCTGGCAGTTTGACTTTAGAGCCGTTGTAGCGGATCTCTTTGCCCGGTTCGAGCAAACAGTCAATCCAGCGAGCAACAGGAATGGTTCGGCTATAGCCGTTGAAATCCTTGTTATCCCACTTTGGCTTCATACCCTGGTCAAGGTTACGAGGGAAACCACCCGGAGCCGCAAACCCTGTAGAAGGCACACCGATACCAGAGTAATGGTGTCCGTAGGAGATACCACCACCTGGAAGACCGATTTGACCCACCATAGCTGCGACTACCGCCGCCGCCCAGTATGGTTGCTCGCCGTGCTCCTGACGCTGAATACACCAGCCCATCAGGATTTGAGTACGGCCACTGACCAGCATGCGGGCAAATTCGCGAATCTTATCTGCTTCTACACCACAGATTTCTGCCGCCCACTCTGGGGTTTTCTCGATCTTGTCTTTGGTTTCACCCAGAACATATTGAATGAATGGGTCAAAGCCCAAGCAGTACGTCTTGATGAACTCTTTATCGTGCAAATCTTCTTTGTAAAGCACGTGCGCGACGGCCAGCATAAACGCCACATCGGTCATCGGATTGATGTACATGTGGTCATTTTGCAGGTAACGCTGAGTCTTGTTCTTCACCGGGTCAACCGACAGAACGTTGATCTCACCTTTGGCGACTTTTTCTTTAAGTTGCTCAAGGTAAGGGAACGATTCATGAGTCTCACAGTTCCAACCGACCTGTAGGTTTTTCACTGGATCATTTGCCCACAGGATGATGTTGTCACTGTTTTCCAGAATTTCAGACCAGGATGTCCCTTGCGCATACACTTCTGTAGAACCCAGAACGTAAGGCATGATGGTTTGACCTGCACCTGTCGAGTAGTCCCCTACTTTGGTGATGTAGTTACCGTGCATGCCTACTGCGCGCTGCATGTGGCTGGTGCAGCTGTGGAACTGACCCGTCTGGCGCCAGCCTGTCTGACCTGCGTGCAGTGCCCATGGACCATAGTCTTTCTGAACACGCTCAAGCTCGCGGTAGAAGAGATCTAACGCTTCATCCCACGTTACGCGAATAAAGCGGTTGTTACCGCGCGTGTCTGCGCTGTATTTGTGCTTTTTCAGCCAGTCGAGACGCACCATCGGATAACGAACACGAGATGGGCTGTAAATGATGCCCTTAATGCCGTTGATCATATCTGTTGGGTGCGAATCCATCTCCAGCGGTTTGATTTCTTGTACTTTACCGCCGTAGATGTGGGCGCGAAACGCGCCCCAGTGAGAACCGGAGACTTTCCAGGTTCCTGTTGTTTCCGCTGCATTTGCTGAAGCTGATGCCAATAAGCTTGGACCAATCACAGATGCGGCGCTTGTTGTTGCAACACCTTTAAGAAAACTTCTTCGTGTAATAGCCATTTCTTATACTCCGACTGACGCTTAGTGGTGACCTTCAGCAAAATCTGAAGAGTGCTTCTGTAGGTATTTCAATACCAGTGCTTCACTGTCTTTATCAAAGTTCACGAATGCGAGCATACCGTTGAACATGCCCGGCCAGCCATTAGCTGTGAAGTGAGCTTCGTCTGGTTGGGTATGACATACCGAACAGTTGGTTTGGTAAGCTTCTCTCGCTTTGTCCCAAATCGGTGTTACGTCACCCAGCATCGCCGTTTTCTCCATCCAGAGTTTGGTTTCCACACGCTGCCAAGGCAGACCAGTCAACTCGTCTTCTTTGGTTTCAAACGTCTTCACTAAGTCTTCGTTGGTTGCAGTTTCTTTTAGCAATGAGCCCACTGCGATGTTCAAACCAAAGTCTTCCTGAATAACGCGACCAAAGCCTTTTGCTTTACGCCAGCCTGAAATTTCAACCTGAACGGCGTCGCCTTTCTCATCCACCACTTTCACAGTGGATGCAGGGTTTAGAAGACCCGCTTCTTTAGTCATTGCCGCATCTTCATACATAGGTAGATGACGCACGCTGGTGATAGCGTTACCCGCTGAGTAATCGGTGCTTGAAGCCAACTGCTCCAGCTCACCAATCAGACCACCTGAGCTGTCCATGTTTTTCGGCAGGCTGTGAGCAATGCCTTTGTGACAGTCCAGACAGCTCTGGTCGCGCTCTGCGGCGTTTTTCATTTGAATACGAGCCGCTGGCTTCATCTTGTCGAAGTCCATCGATTCGTAGTTGTGGCAGTTCTTACACTCCAGAGATTTGTTTGCAGAGAAACGATCCCATTCGTGCTTTGCCAGCTCGATACGGCGCTCTTCAAATTTCTCTGGGGTATCCAGGTCGCCAAAAATTTGTGCGAAGACTTCTTTTGAAGCCTGCATTTTACGCGCAATTTTCGCCGTCCATTCATGAGGAACGTGACAGTCAGGGCAAGTAGCACGTACACCAGAGTGGTTTTTCCAGTGGACGGTTTCCTGCAGCTCCTGATACACATTGTCACGCATGGTATGACAGCTGATACAGAACTCTTCTGTGTTGGTTGCTTCCAGTGCAGTGTTAAAACCACCCCAGAAGATGATGCCGGCAATAAAACCACCCATAGTCAGTACACCCAGGCTGATGTGTACTGCAGGGCGAGTCATAGTGCGCCAGATTTTTACGATAAACGATTTCATGATTTGTTCTCTTTAAAATTCTTCGTTCAGATGGTGGTTTCGTTTAGCCGTGTGCACCTGGAGGCCCTAAGAAAAAGACCTGTAGCATCCACACAATAAACCCGTAACCGCCGACAAACATGACGCTAAGAACGGGAAAGAGAACTACGGTAATGAGGAGGAAAGACTTCCACTCCAAAGAGCGGGATTCTTTAGACTCCACTTTGTTAACATTACTCATACATTTGCCTGCTATTAAGTGATATTTTTGTCTGTACTCGGTTCGATAAACCCAATACACCTACAACTTATAATGAGAAATTTTAGAACGATCGAATCTTACGATTCAACGATAAGATGCCCTTCAAAGCACGCTATTCAAAACTTTTTTGAGCTCATCCAGAGATGTGTTTAATTAACATTTTATGTGAAGAATAATGAACAGATATGAAAAATTAATATTGTTGTATATATGTTTAATTTGAAAGATTTTTGTAAATATCCGCTCTGCCAATCCGTTCAAAAACACCCATTTCTCATCGATTTTTACCACTGCTTTCGCCGATAAATGTAGCTCAAATGTTAAATTTGGACGCTTCATTTGTGAGAAACCATCTGCAAAAAGTCACACAACTTTTTCCAAATTCGCGATAAAATACGGTAAAAAAATTTAGGGGTCTCCATGCAGGAATCCATAGACATCCGTTGGGCACTTTTACTGCTTTTTTCTCTCACTTTGTGCGTGCCTTTGTACATCAATCAACGCTTTCAACTGGGGTTGGCAAAAGATGTGGGGATCAGTGTGCTTAGGATGAGCGTTCAGCTCATTCTGGTTGGGGTTTATCTGGAATTCGTGTTCAAGCTAAACAGCCTTACACTTAACGTTGTCTGGGTTCTTATCATGGCAGGAATAGGCACCAGCGCTATTCTGGACAAAGCCAAGCTACCTGCAAAACCTCTGTTCTCTTCCATACTGACTGGGCTCGTTGTTGGGCTGTCGCCTCTTATTGCTATTTTGTGTGTCGTGATCGTTCAGCCTGAACCCGTTTACAGTTCTCAGTATGTCATTCCCCTTAGTGGCATGCTGATAGGGAATAGCATGCACGCGAACATCGTCATGCTTCAAAACCTCTTTACCTCTTTCAAAGAAAGAGAAGGCGAATACCATGCTGCACTTTCATTGGGAGCTTCACCTACTTATGCCTCGATGCCGTTTGTGCGAGCTGCTATGCAAAAAGCCTGGTCTCCTATCCTTGCCTCCATGGCGACAACAGGCTTAGTCACCCTCCCCGGCATGATGACAGGGCAAATCCTTGGTGGCGCCAGCCCGCTCGTTGCCATCAAGTATCAATTGATCATCTTACTGGCAATATTCGTGATGCTAACGATCTCTCTTTCTTTATCTACGATGATGATTTTGCGAAGGGTTCTGACAAAAGAAGGCAGAGTGCTTGTATCAATAGAGTGAAGGGCTCACTTTGGTAGACGGCTGATTTTGTTCAGACTGGAGCTGGCTAACAATCGTTGCTTTTAGCCGAACTGGCGAAACTGGCTTGTTAAGTAATAAGTAGCCGCAGTCTCTCACTTCATGCTTCAGCTCTTCGCTGCGGTTGGCACTCAATACAATTGTAGGGATGGGACGAGAACGGTTTTGATGAACATGACGAGCCACTTCAAGACCTGTCTCTCCATTATCCAGATGGTAATCAACAATCAGCATCTCCACAGACTCACTGGCAATGTCACATTCTAATTGCAACGCGGAAAGTGAACCAGCAGTGACAACGTCACACCCCATCCAGTCAATAATTCACTCATCGCTTCACAGATGTTGTTGTCGTTGTCCACCACCCAAATACGACTCCCCTGTAGTATTGCGCTGCCATTCAGTTCTTTAGGGGCAACCAGCGGAGCACTTTTCGTTTTTACGATTCCATACGGCACCATAATTGAGAACCTGGATCCTTTATGGAGCTCTGATTCCAGACTGATTTGATGACCAAGGACATTAGAAATTTTATCGACAATGGCCAAACCTAAACCTAACTGTGTCCGGTTCTCGGCTTTTCTCGGGCTGAGTCGTTTAAATTCCTGAAAAATCTCTTTCTGCTTGTCTTTCGGAATGCCGTCCCCAGTATCAAGCACATCTATTCTTACGCCGTTTGGGGTTCTGCGGCTGCCCAGCAATACCTTGCCCGATTCAGTGTATCGCAGTGCATTGCTCATGAGGTTTCGAATGATTCGTGAGAGCAATACGGAATCGCTGTAAACAACAATATCACTGGGCACATAACGCACTTCGACGCTAGTTTGCTGAGCCACCTGACGGAACTCATTAGCGATATTGCCAAGCAGCTGATCCAACGAGAACGGCTGTTTATCGGCTCGAATCGTCCCCGCATCTAACTTGGAAATGTCCACCAGCATGGTGATAAGCGATTCAACA
This sequence comes from Vibrio nigripulchritudo ATCC 27043, assembly GCF_000222685.1. GTDB lineage: Bacteria > Pseudomonadota > Gammaproteobacteria > Enterobacterales > Vibrionaceae > Vibrio > Vibrio nigripulchritudo. The sequence goes on from NZ_AFWJ01000029.1 coordinate 13,242, forward strand.
TCGGACAGAGAATGCTCTAAAGAATCCACCAGACGGCTTGCTGAAGAGCCTATTCGCTGCGCTCTTAAAGACCCCAAAAACAGTTGGGCCGCATTCAAAGGCTGAAGTAAGTCATGGCTGATTGCTGCGAGGAATTTCGTCTTGGATAAATTCGCCAGCTCTGCTTCCTGTTTTGCTTCAAGCAACCGGCTTTGAACGGCACGTCGCTCTTTCACTTCTTTACTGAGCTGCGTGTTCAAATCTTCCAACTGGGCGGTTCTGAGCTGAACTCGTTTCTCCAGTGTTTGATAGGACTGACGCAGCTTCTCGCTGATCGTGGCTTCATAACGGGCAGATTCCGCCTCTTTCAGCAAAGTAATGTCGGTATAGAGCATCACCAGTCCGCCATCAGAGGTTTTACGCTCACTGACTTGTACCCAGCGATTGTCTTTTTGCTGAAAAACGCGACCACCGTGTAAATCCGAATAAGGCAGCTCTTTGATGATCAGCCCCTTGGAGTGCGCCAGTTGTTTCACTTCCGAAAGAGTAATGCGGGGCATATCGAGGGGAATGTCGTTATCCAGCCAGAATCGCTGGAAACGGCTGTTAGAGTGAACGAGATACCGGTCTTTATCATACAGGGCAAAACCATCCGATATGGACTCAATGGCATCGACGAATCGTTGCTGGGCTCGCTCTACTTTTTGGTTTGCGTTGGATAATTCACGGTTGATAGTTTCAAGCTCATGAAGCGTGGTATTGAGTTCTTCCGTTTTCTCTCGCACCTGATCTGCCAGCATCACCGAGTGCTGGAACGCGGCATAGGGGTCAACTCTGTGGCTGCTGTCCTGCTCGACTCTTCTTACCAGCGAATCGATAATCTTCTTCTGGCGTGCGTTCTCTTCTAGTGCGGCTTTTAACTGACGTTTTAATTCCTGCTCGCTATCCATTCAACTCGCCTTATCACGCTTCAGAGGTTCGTCTGAGGAGATTGGGTAGACATTTTTCTGCTGGCCAATCGCCACACCGGTCAGAGTCTGGTTCATATGCACACCGCCAAGCTGCTCTCCATAGGTATTAAACCCAACCATCCGGAACGCGGAAAAGATTTCCCGGATGGTCTCCAACCCGTTGGATTGTTCTATCTCCTTTCGTCTTAAGAAACAGTCACATCCGATGATAATTTCCAGATCTCCGATTCGTTCAGAGACTTCATTAAGCTTTTCTTTTACGTTGGCGTAGATGTCTCCCGGTTTCATCGCAGTAATCACGATGCCATCATCTACCGCGCAATAGAAATCCAGGCTCAAATCTTCATTCACTTTCTGAATGGAACGAATGTAATAATCGCCCCCTACTTTCACTGCCAGAGGGTGCAGGGCGTAAATTTCCGGGCGTAGGTCTGCTAACTCTATCCCAACTTCACGCGCGTACACTTTGGCAGCGGGTTCAGCGTTAAACTCGTAGACTCGTCGGCATTCGCTGTCTGCTTTAGTGACCACCAGTTTGCTGCCAAGGCTATTGATATGGTGGGTAGTAAACACTTCAAAAGGACAGGTCGTATTAAACATCACAACAATGGCAGAACTTGTATAGAACTTGCCATCACAATAGACGTGTGTGTTAGCGAGGTTTTCATCATCCCCTGCCGAACCTCCAAAGTGAGGAATACGACCGAGCGCGGTATCCAAAGTGACCAAGAAGTTCTCTTCTTGCGGAGACAAGCCATCAATCAGGGTGAGGACAAAACTGGAATGTTTGATCGGCGCTCTGAGCTGACCTCGGCAACCGTCAAACAGGTTTTCTACGCA
>NZ_AFWJ01000028.1 GCF_000222685.1 Vibrio nigripulchritudo ATCC 27043
CATCCACGCTGGCGAAGTCGTCGGGCTGGTGGGAGATAACGGGGCAGGTAAGTCCACGTTGATGAAAACCATCACCGGTATCTATAAAGAAAACGATGGCAGCATCACGCTTGACGGTACGCCTATAAACGGAAAAACGCCGGGAGAGAGGCGCGAGTTAGGGATAGAGATGATCTATCAGGACCTGGCTCTTGCCAAACAACAGGATGTCGCAAGCAATATCTTTTTAGGCAGGGAACCCACTAAGCGTCTGTTTGGCTGGGGACCGCGGTTGATAGACAAAGCAGAAATGAACGCGCAATCCCAACTGATGATCGACCGGCTAGGAGCGCATCTGCCCGATATTCAGCGATCAGTTGGCGCATTTTCTGGTGGTCAGCAGCAAACCGTTGCAATTGCCCGGGCACTGACCTTCAACCCTCGAATTGTGATCATGGACGAGCCGACAGCCGCGCTGGCGGTGAAAGAAGTGCAGAGCGTGCTGAATCTGATCCGCAAACTTAAGGAGGAAGGGGTTTCTGTGATCCTCATTTCTCACCGACTTAATGATGTCCTAAGCGTGACTGATCGCGTGGTGGTATTGCGTCAGGGTGTGGTTGCAAAAGAACTGCACACAGAGACAACCAGCATGAGTGAAATCGTTAGTGCCATTGTGGGTGACAGTGGCGAACATATCGAGCAAGCCGCGGCGCATGAAAGTGCTTAGACCCTAACAAAGCGTGCCGAAGAAAGGAGCGAGAAATGGAAAAAAGAATACGTATGGGCATGGTTGGCGGTGGTAAGGATGCCCTGATTGGAGAGGCGCACCGCGTTGCAGCCCGCATAGACGGGCGATACGAGTTATGTGCTGGCGTGCTTTCCTCTACCCCGGAGCGCAGTTTAGAGTCGGGTAAAGCTTTGGGTCTGGAAGAATCCCGAATTTATTCCGACTACAAAGTCATGGCAGAGCAGGAATCTCAAAGAGAAGATGGCATCGATGTGGTCGTCGTTGCCACTCCAAACCATCTGCATTACGACGTCTCCAAAGCGTTTATTGAACAAGGTATCCATGTCATTTGTGATAAGCCGTTAACATCGACATTAAGTGACGCTGTGGCATTTCGTCAGCTCGTACTGTCTTCTGAAGTATTTTTCATGCTGACCCACAACTACTCAGGGTACCCAATGATTCGGGAAGCCAAGCGAATAGTTGAAACTGGTGAGATTGGAAACGTTCGTGTTATCCAGATGGAGTACGTACAAGGATGGTTGGCGAAAGATTCTGAGAATGGAAAACAGGCGAAGTGGCGACTCAACCCCGCAACTTCTGGCAAAGGCGGCAGCATCGGAGATATAGGAACGCACGCCTTGCAGTTAGCAGAGTTTGTGACAGGCAAAAAGGCGCAGTCTTTATCTGCTGATCTCACCAGCTTTGGTGCTGATCGCCAGCTGGATGATAACGCTCATATTCTGTTCAAGTTTGAAGATGAAGTTAAAGGCATGATGTGGGCAAGCCAGATAGCGGTCGGTTTCGATAACGGTCTGCAGCTCAGAGTCATGGGAGAGAAAGGCAGTTTGATCTTCCATCAGGAAAGACCTAATGAACTGCACGTGACCCTGATTGACCAGCCCACCCAGAAACGCGTGAAAGGTGGAGCGGGATTTGAAGGTTTTGCACGTATCCCCGCTGGTCATCCTGAAGGGTATCTGGAAGCCTTTTCAAGGCTTTATTCAGATTTTGCTGACTGGTTTCTTAGCAGCTCAGCGCAGAAACCCGATATTCCCGGGGTGGATGAAGGTGTCAGAGGGTTATGTTTTATTGAAGCCGCAGTGGAATCATCAAATGAAGATGGTGCCTGGAAGAATTTGGAGAAGTATATTTCGAACTAAAGGAGAGCAATTTTTCACCAAAATGAAATGCATTACAATTTAAATGATAGTAAACTCAATATAATGTTAACCAATTGTTTTCTGGTGTAGGAAAGTTTGAGTTCTCCACTTAAACCCCGAACAAATCAAAGTCGTGGGATACCAACAGTAAAAGATGTTGCCAGAGTTGCGGGTTGTTCAACCGCAACGGTCTCACGTGCTTTGACCAATCCAGATATGGTTTCTGAAAAAACACGCAAAAAAGTGCTGCATGCCGTTGATGTAACAGGGTATTCCCTTAACGTCGCAGCGCGCTCTTTGCGGCGAAGTATCACTAACACCATTGTGGTGGTGGTGCCTGACATATCCAACCCTTACTTCTCTCAGGTGATTTCCGGCATTGAAGGCATAGCCCACAAGGCGGGTAAAAAGGTGCTGCTGGGGGATGCAGGTCACGAACCCGAACGAGTACAATCCTATTTTGACTTGCTTCCGACCAATCAGGCTGACGGCATTATCCTTTTGACTGCGGAAGTCTCTAAACGTCTGCTGCATGGAAAAACACACGGCAGTGGATTCCCGCTAGTCATGGCTTGTGAGTATTTTCAGGGAATGCAGTTACCGACGGTGTCCATCGACAACCAACAAGCGGCTGAAAAAGCGATGGCCTATCTGTTAAGTCTGGGTCATAAGAAGTTTGGTGTGATTCAGGGACCTATGAGCAACCCAATATGCATTGATCGCCATCAGGGCTATCTCAGCTGTCTGGAACAGGCGGCAATTCCTTTCAACCCCAAATGGGTGCTGGAAGGGGATTTCAGTTTTGGTTCAGGCTATTCTCTTGGCAGAACCTTGTTGAGTGGAGCGGATAAACCAACCGCCATTTTTTGCCACAATGATGAAATGGCTATCGGAGTTATGAAAGTCGCGAGAGAGCTTGGTATTCGGGTTCCAGAAGACCTTTCCGTGATGGGGTTCGATGACATTCCATTTGCCGAATACTGTGAACCCGGGCTGACAACCATTCATCAACCGAGAGCAGAAATTGGGGAAGCAGCCATGAAGCTGTTGATGGATCTGATTGAAGGTAAGGAAGCGGTAGGGCATTACTACTTGAATGCGAATCTTATCGTTCGTAATTCTACCGCTGTTGCTAAATTCTAAATCTTAACCGGAAATTATTTAAATCCGGCTTCCCCTTCTTTATGCAGTTTAGGTCCTTGTTCTTCAATCGGTTCCAATGCGTTCTGTACTTCCGTATTTGGTGCATCCAGAACATCATCATCCGTTAACTTAGGCTGATGGGAATCCGCCCAAAGCACCGCGTTTTGCAAAATTTTAGTGACGTTCATATCGTAGAATGTCGGGTAAGTTTCATGACCAGGACGGAAATAGAAAATGTTGCCTGCTCCTCTTCGGTAAGTCACGCCAGAGCGAAATACCTCCCCGCCCTGAAACCAACTGATAAGCACGGTTTCAAGAGGCTCTGGGATCCCAAAAGGTTCGCCGTACATTTCCTCATTCGCCAGTTCGAAATATTTAGGCATCCCCTGCACAATTGGATGCTGAGGGGCGGTGATCCACAAACGCTCCTTTTCACCGGCCTCACGCCAGCTCAGATTGCATGAAGTGCCCAATAACCTTTTAAATACCTTGGAAAAATGAGAGGAATGCAAAGCGATGAATCCCATGCCTTTCCAGACTGCCTGAACGACACGTTCCACAACCTCATCGCTGACTTCTCCATGCGCTGCATGTCCCCACCAAATCAACACATCTGTTTGTGCGAGACGTTCTTCAGTCAGACCATGTTGGTCTTCCTGCAACGTAGCGGTCGTCGCTTCAATTGACGGATGCTGGTTTAACGCATTCGCGATGCAGCCATGAATACCTTCCGGGTAAACGTCAGCCACAATGGGGTTTTCCTGTTCGTGAATGAATTCAGACCAAACCAAAACTTTTGTTGTCATAATCTTTCCTTACTTTGTGGGCTTTCCATCTGAATCAAACTTGTGAACGTGTTCGACTTCTGGGGAGAGGTACACCGTTTGTCCTAGCTGAAAGTCTTGTTGCCCCGCCAGATTAACGGCGACAGAGCCCAGCTTTTCAGATTTGGTGTAAACCATGGTGTTTAAGCCCAGCCTTTCAATGAGTGTTACCGTAGATGGCCAGGTGCCACTTTGTTCAGACAATTCAAGATGCTCTGGGCGAATTCCCAATGTATGGCAGCCAAACTCTTCTGCGATTTGCCCTTCAATAAAGTTCATTTTCGGGGAGCCGATAAAGCCTGCGACAAACTTTGATGCCGGGTTGTTGTATAGCTCCATAGGTGTCCCCACCTGTTCAATGTACCCCTGATTCAATACCACAATGCGATCAGCCATGGTCATTGCCTCTGTCTGATCGTGGGTAACATAGATGGTGGTGGTCTTTAGCTTTTGATGAAGCTCGCTGATTTCGATTCGGGTATCCGTTCTAAGCGCAGCATCCAGGTTAGAAAGAGGCTCATCCAGCAAAAACACATTGGGATTACGAACAATTGCTCTGCCAATGGCCACTCGCTGGCGTTGACCCCCAGATAGTTGCGAAGGTTTTCGGTCTAAAAGTGCGGTGAGTTTTAGTGACTGCGCTGCCTCATACACTTTTTCCTTAATTTGCTTTTTAGGGAGCTTATCGATTCGCAGCCCAAAGCCGATGTTTTCTTCGACGGTAAGCTGTGGGTAGAGCGCATAAGTCTGAAATACCATTGCGATGTTGCGCTGCTTTGGTGTTTTTTGGTTGCACAATTGGTTGTCTATCCAGAGTTCGCCTCTGTCAATGTCATCAAGCCCCGAAATCAGGCGAAGTAATGTGGACTTTCCACACCCTGAAGGACCGACAAACACAATGAATTCGCCATCTGCAATATCCAGATCGATGCTGTGTAAGATGGTCTGTTTGCCATACGATTTAGAGAGTCCTTTTAAAGTCACTGAAGCCATCTAACAACACTCCTTTTTTACTGGCTTGAGGCGCTGTCTGGCGCATTAATAATATGGAATACCTGTTCAGGTGTGGCAGGCTTTAAGCGTCTGCCCGGCTTGTTTTCGAGAATATTTCTGACGTCGTGAACGATCATCTCGCCAATTGGATGACGCCCTCCTTCTACTGCGGCAGCTCTGTGAGGCGAAAGAATCACGTTTTTGAACTGCCGAACATCACTGTCATCAGGCAAGGGTTCAACTGGAAATACATCCGTTGCAAGCCGAATTCGGTTACGCTTCGCAGCCTGAACCAGAGCATCAAAGTCAACGAGATGAGCCCGGCTAATCACCAGTACTAAAGCGCCTCGGGGCAGTTTTTCGATCAACTCAGCGTTGATCATCTGACGGTTTTCATCGGTTGGTGATGCCGCCACAATCAAAACTTTGCTGTTTGAGACCAGTTCATCTAAATCGCATAAGTCGACCTCACTAGAAGAGTCTGCCTGCGCCTGCAACCAAGGATCGTAAGCCTTAATCGAAGGGGAAAAAGGCTGCATCAGTCGGCTCAGCTCTCGGGCAATTGCACCGTAACCGATAAAACCAACAGACTGACCATAGAGAGTAAAATCAGACCCTATGTTGTCGTCCAGCCAGTGTTCTGAACCGTTGCGGAAGTTTTCATGTTCGTTAACCAAGCCACGAGCACCGGACAGAATCATCGCCAGCGCCATTTCAGCTACCGAGTACTGAAAACCGGGTGAGCAGGAGAGCACTTCAATATTGCGTTCAAAGCAGGTGTGGTAATCCAGCCCCGGTCGAAATGCGCCGGAAACTTCGATGACCGCTTTCAGGTTTTTCGCTCTCTTCAACTGAGCTTCAGACAGTGTCGGCAAGCTAGCCACCAAAAAATCGGCATTCTCAATATGCTGGTCGATCTCTTGCTCATCCATTGCCCAGTTAACCCCGCCAATGATCGTGCACATGGATTGGAGTTCTTTATAGGCTGCGGGGCTGAACAGCTCTTCCAGCTTTCGCCAATGTTGGTCAAGAATCAGGATAGGTTTCATTGCAGTACTCCTATTTCACCGCACCTTGCGTCATGCCTCTTACAAAGTGACGCTGAAAAATGAGAAAAAGTATGACCACCGGAACCGCCATAATGACGGTTCCCGCCGACAGGCCCGTTAAGTCCCGGGTTTGCAAACCCTGGAAGTTCAGAAGGCCAACCGAAAGTGTTTTCATGTTGTCGCTTGGGAGCAGCAGAAGCCTTAACAGAAGGTCATTCCAGCTCCAGATGAATTCCAGTAATAGCGTGGTCACGATGGCAGGACCGGAAATCGGCATAATGACTTTTCGGTATATGTAAAATTCCGAAGCCCCATCGATTTTTGCGGCTTCGTACAGGGGTTTTGGAATCGAGACAAAGTACGAAGTAAACATAAAGACAAACACCGATACCGCCAGCGCCAAATCCGAGAGAATCACTGCCAGATGCGTATTGATAAGACCAAACTGCCTCACGGTTGAGTACAAAGGAAGAATGATGGCGGTGACAGGAATCATTAGCCCAATCACTAGCAGAATATTGATGATCATCTTCCCTCTGAATCGCATAAATATCAGGGCGTAAGCACTCATAGAAGCGATTACAACCATCACAATGGCATCAATGGTCGAGATAAAAATTGTGTTAAAAAAGTAGCGGCTGAATTTCCCTTCGTTCCAAACGCGAGCGTAATGTTCCCAGGTGGCATCCAAAGGAGGGAACCAGGCAGGGTTAACGAGTTCTGTTTCGGGCTTAAATGACGCAAAAATGGTCATCACAAAAGGGGCACTCATCAGAATGGCTACCGTCGTCAGAAACAGGAGTAAAAAATACCTTTGAACCACGTTATTTCTCCTCCTTAGTCTGTATTTTCAGGTAAATAATGGTGGCTAAGCTGACAATGACCAGCAGAGCGACGCCAATCGCGGAGCCATAACCATAGTTGTTCTCCAGTACGCCTCGCTTGTACATGTAGGTAGACAGAATTTCACTAAAGCGAATCGGTCCGCCCTGAGTTGTCGCCCAAACCAGATCAAACACCTTAAAAGACTGCGTCAGAGTCAGAATGAAAACCACGGCGGTCACAGGTCGAAGTGCCGGAAGTGTGATGAATCGAAAAGACTGAAGTGGTGAAGCACCGTCAACTTTTGCTGCGTCGTAAAGGCTTTCATCAATGGATTGCAGACCAGCAAGGAAAATGATGACGCTAAGCCCGATGGTCGACCAAGAATGCGCTAACGCCAGGGCGTAAAGCACCACGTTTGGCGTGCCGAGCCAGGGGGTGACCAATTCGTCCAGCCCGATATTACTGAGAACGTGGTTTATCACACCCTCTGGCTGATACATCCATTTCCAGATGGTCGCGACGGCGATCGGGCTGATAACGACAGGCAAAACAATGGCGGTCTGAATGATAAGCCTAGCTTTCCAGACTCTAGCCAGCATAGCGGCAAGCAGCATTCCAATACCTACGTTGACCACAATAATGAACGCCGACCACGCAAAGGTGTTCTGGAAGGCTTCCCAAAAAATTCTGTCTTTGAACAGCTTCTCGTAGTTTGCTAAGCCCACCCACTTTTTATCCGAGCTGATCCCGTTCCAGTCGTATAGCGAATACTCCAGAACAGAGAAAGTGGGATGAATGGCAAAAATCAGATAGATAGCCATGGCTGGCAGAAGAAACAGCCAAGGGATGGACTTTTGAACCACCTGCTCTTTTACTGCGTTTTGGTGCATCAATTTTTCCTGCAATTCGGGTTTGAGTTAACCCCCCTGCACCGAATGCAGGGGGATGGTGGTTACGGCTTATCCAGCCCGCCTGGCTCAAGAATTTTCCCTTCAGCTTTGGCTTCTTCCCAAGCCGCTTGCAATTCTTCAGTAAAAGCTTCAGGTGTCATTACGCCTAGTAGCAGCGCCTGCAATCCGTCATAAGTAACGGTAGTCAGGTTGGCGGGTGTAATGGTATCCAGGAAGGCAGGTACGGTTCCGTTGGTTCGGTAGGTATCTACGCTAGAGCGCAATTCATGGCTTAGAGCAGGTAGAGAGGCTTTTTCCAGCGCGTCTTCAAGAGGACCGACAGGTACGATGCCATCGTTAAGAAGCGTTACTCGACCTTCTTGTGTTGTGAACATGTGGTTTAGGAAAGCCACTGCATGTTGCTTCGATTCTGAATTGGCACGAACGTACCAGCCACTGCCAATTGACTCAGTTGGGTAGACTTTCTGACCACTTTCCATTGGAGGCATCTGGAAAATGCCAAACTCACCAATACGTTTACCTGTCGACTTGATTCCGCCCGGAATCACCCAAGGACCTGTGTAAGTCATTGGAATACGCCCTGCCCAGAAGTTATCCATCAAATCGCCGTAGTTCACCGCGATTGGGCTAGGACCAAACCAGCCGTCTTTGGACATTTTTTTGCAGCTTAGCACTGGCGTCAACAAAGGCTTTGTCTGTCCATTTGCCATCGGAAAACAGAACGTTATCTATCCCTTGTGGTGACGCGTATCGACCAAACATCATGGATTGCCAGTGCGAAATTGGCCATTTGTCGGCAGCGCCTAAACCGATAGGTGTTTTAAAACCAGCCGCTTTCAGAGCTTTGACCGCGCTGGCTAGTTCATCCCAGGTTTTTGGCGGGTTGATACCTACTTCTTTAAATATCGCTTTGTTGTAAAACATGGCTGTGGTTTCAACTTCACTGCCAAACGCCCACAGCTTTCCAGACTTCGACGTTTGCGATACGACGCCTTCAGGAATGTATTTTTCCCAGTTGTTTTCGTAGTAATGAGGAGTGAGGTCGGCAACTAAGCCACCGTTGATGATGGCGGCGGGCTGCCCGGGACCCGTTCCGAAGGTAAACAGATCAGGTCCTTCACCTGAAGAAAGCGCGGGGATCAGCGCCGGGTTAAATAAGTCAGAAGGCTGAGTAACAATCTGAATCTCCGCATCCTTGTACTTTTGATTGAACGTCACAGCAATTTTGTCGTAGACCGTCACCTGTCCAGGTTCGCCACTTACCCAAACCACCACTTTATCTTTCGCAAAGCTTGGTAGGGTTGCCAAAGCACATATGGCACATGCAGTAGCTTTAAAAATAAATCGATTCATTTTTTAGTTCCTTCTATCTGTATGCATGTATGAATCAAGTAAAAACGTACTCTTTAAGGTAATTTCGTACCTAGTGTCATTCTGATAAAACCAGCCAAAATGTAATGCATTACAAAAAGTACACTAGATTAAAAAACGATCAATGTAAATGATTTGTTTATCAATAAAGGCAGAATTAAAAGAAGGAACGCAAAATATTCTTAAGTAAGATGAGGTTCAATCGTCTGATAATTATGGTGTTTTACACATTTTCTCTAGAGGGGGGAACAGTGGGGAATGTTTAAAAAATGTGACGGTAATCGTTATGGTTAAAAGCCAATGTAAAGCGGTGTTAACCAGAATGATCATGCATAAAAGTGAGTGGAAGGCACGTCAGACTTTTAACTCCGCTGAGATTGGGGCAGAATCAGTGCAACCTATTTAACCCACTCTCCCCAATTGAAATGAAAATCCTTATTGATGAAAACATGCCTTACGCTGAAAAACTTTTCAGCCAACTAGGCGACGTGGTTTTGAAACCAGGACGTACCATGACTGCCGATGATTTAGTCGATGTGGATGGTTTAATGATTCGCTCGGTCACCAAAGTGAATGCAGAGTTGATTTCTAAAGCCAACAAATTGAAGTTTGTTGGTACGGCAACCGCAGGGATGGATCATGTCGATCAGGCTCTACTGAAAGAAAAAGGCATCTTCTTCACCGCAGCACCCGGCTGTAACAAAGTGGGCGTGGCGGAATATGCGTTTAGCGTGATGATGATTCTTGGCCAGCAACAGGGTTTTTCAGTGTTTGATAAAACCGTTGGAATTATCGGTGCTGGTCAGGTGGGATCTTACCTTGCCAACTGTCTGGAAGGCATGGGCATTAAAGTATTGCTCAATGACCCACTCAAGCAGGTAGAAGGCGACAGCCGCCAATTTACAGAGCTAGACACGCTACTAGAGCAGTCTGACATTATTACGCTGCACACCCCAATTACCCGTGATGGCGAGCATCCGACTCATCACATCATTAATGAGACTCGCTTGGAAGCCATGCGCGCGGATCAAATTCTGATCAACGCGGCTCGTGGACCAGTGGTTGATAATTCTGCTCTGAAAAAACGCCTGCAAAAAAATGACGGCTTCATTGCCGCACTAGATGTGTTTGAGTTCGAACCGGAAGTGGACATGGAACTGTTGCCGCTTCTTGCCTTTGCGACGCCTCATGTTGCGGGTTATGGCTTAGAAGGTAAAGCGCGTGGCACAACCATGATTTTCAACTCGTTCTGTGAGTTCTTAGGGCGTGAAGATCGAGTGTATGCGTCTGAGTTACTGCCAATCGCTCCGGTTCCGCGTGTGCAACTGGATCGCGCTTGGGATAACGCAACACTGCACAATCTCACACAATTGATTTATGATGTGCGCCACGATGACGCCATATTCCGTCGCAATATTGCGCATCCCGGCGCATTTGATGAAATGCGTAAAAATTACTGGGACAGACGAGAATACAGTGCCGTCACTTTAGTGGGCGATGCAAACTGCAATCTTGAGCCGCTCGCTAAACTAGGTTTTCAAATTGAGGTAACAGATGAGCCAAGAATTTAACGTTGCAATTTTAGGTGCAACCGGTGCCGTAGGTGAAACCATTCTAGAAGTTCTGCAAGAGAGAGAGTTTCCAGTAGGCGAGTTGCACTTATTGGCAAGCGAACGCAGTGAAGGTAAGACGTATCGCTTCAACGGCAAAACGATTCGAGTTCAGAATGTCGAAAATTTTGACTGGTCACAGGTACACATTGCGCTCTTCTCTGCTGGTGGTGAACTGTCAGAAAAGTGGGCACCTGTTGCCGCAGATGAAGGTGTGGTTGTTATCGACAACACTTCCCAGTTCCGTTACGACTACGATGTTCCACTTGTTGTGCCAGAAGTTAACCCAGAAGCCATCGCAGAGTTTCGTAACCGTAACATCATTGCAAACCCGAACTGTTCTACCATTCAGATGCTGGTTGCGCTTAAGCCTATTCACGATGCGGCGGGCATTGAGCGAATCAATGTTTCTACTTACCAATCGGTTTCTGGTGCAGGCAAAGCAGGTATTGATGAGTTAGCGGGTCAAACAGCGCATCTTCTTAACGCTAAGCCGATTGAAGAAAAAGCGTTCAGTCAGCAAATTGCGTTTAACTGTATTCCACAAATCGACAAATTTATGGACAACGGTTACACCAAAGAAGAGATGAAGATGGTGTGGGAAACCCAAAAAATCTTCAACGACTCGTCAATTATGGTTAACCCGACCTGTGTGCGAGTGCCGGTTTTTTATGGTCACGCTGAAGCGGTTCACATTGAAACACGTACCCCCATCGATGCGGATCAGGTTACTCAGCTTCTTGAGCAAACCGAAGGTGTTGAAGTTTTCCACGGTGAGGACTTCCCAACTCAGGTTCGTGATGCTGGTGGAAAAGATCATGTTTTGGTTGGGCGTATTCGCAACGACATCAGCCACCACTCGGGCGTCAATCTATGGGTGGTAGCAGACAATGTTAGAAAAGGTGCCGCTACAAACGCAGTCCAGATTGCAGAAGTGCTAATTCGTGATTATTTCTGAATAAAATTGTTTGAAAAGCCTCACTTAGTGGGGCTTTTTTTATGGCGCTATTTTGTTCAAATAATGCAAATTTGGGTAAGAATGGTACGAATATCAACTCGGACACACATTTTTTCGTGCGGGCGCTATAGTTTTACGACATTTATCCGATATATTTAGCAGATCACATTATTATTCAAGATAAGAAAGCAAGAAAGCTGAGCCTTATATGCATCATTTTTTCAAGCGTTGTTTAACGCCCTTGCTTCTGATGGTCTCGACTCAAATTCCAGTGGCTAGCGCTGACACCATCAGAGTTATTGGTTCCAACGGAGAGATTTCAGACTCCCCACGCTTTTCTGAGCAAATTCGTCAACCCGTCGCTCAGGGGCAACCGTCTTTGTTTTACGGTCCTACAAGGGGTAATGAAACACTCTGGAGCATCGCTTCTGCATTAAGACCAGCAAACAGTCTGACCGTTCAACAAACTCTGCTGGCTATTTACCGACTTAACCCTCAAGCATTTGAAGACCAGAATATTCACGGTCTTGTGCCGGGCAGTACGTTAAGAATTCCATCTCTTCAGCAAGTTCAGTCAGAATCAACAGCCGATGCCGTCCGTATCATGGCTGCGCATCAAGCACGATTAGATTCTCAGAATCAGGTTGCGACCACGCGACCCGCCGTCAGACCTCGCCCAGTTGAACCACCAAAACCTGTTGTTGAACCAAAAGCCAACGATCCAGTAACTGAGGTGAATGCTCAGCCTAAGCCAGAAATGATGCAGGAAGAGCCAAAAACTGAAGCGAAGCCAGAGCCTAAACCTGAATCCAAGCCAGAAATGAAGGATGACGGGCAGGTCGTTCGTCTTAAAGAGCAACTGGATATGTCCGAGAGTGAGCTCTCGACACTGGAAGAGAAAAACCACCAACTGCGCCTCATGCTTTCAGAAGTGCAAGGGGAAGTCGAAACGCTGAAAGAAGAACTCAGCGATGAAGACAGAATAAAAAATGAAGTAGAAAAACTGCTGGAAGCGGAGAAACTCAAGCAGCTGGAAAGCCAGCAAAACGCGCCAACGCTGATGGAGCAAATTGTTGCTAATCCGCTGCTGCTCGGTGCGCTTGCTCTGATTCCGGGACTGTTAATTGGTCTGTTGATAGTCTTGCTTCTAAATCGCCGTAAAGAACCAGAGCCAGAAGAACAAACAGAAGAGCAGCCACAGCCAGAAATTCCGCCAGTGCAGGCGAACGAAGATGAAGAAATCGACGAGATTAACCTCGATGATGACTTGATTGGCGACATCGAAGAAGACGAGTTGTCTCTCGACGATGAACTGTTTGGAGATGAATCTGAAGTCGCGTTCTCTGATGAATCCGAAGAAGGCGGTGAAAAAGCGGAAGAAGTAGACGATGTCTTCGGTGATCTAAACGATGAAGATCTGGACTTCAACCTGGACGAGGACGGCGACGACCCATTCGCAAGCATCGGTGACGATGGCGAACTAGATGCCGAGATTGCGGATCTCGATACAAGTGCAAATGGCATTAGCGTCGATGCGGACGAGCAGGCACTTGGTCTGGAAGAAATGGAACGAGCTCTGGATGAGATAGAGCCAGAGATCGAAGAAGGTCCATCGGAAGAAACAGAAGAGTTCGACTTGTCAGAGGGCGATGACCTGTCAAATGATGACATTGATGCGCTGTTTGATACTGATGAACCCGCTGAAGACTTAGGAGCAGACGAGCTAGACCAGTCGACTCTCGATGACCTGTTCGCTGGTATTGATGACACGGAAACGGATGACGATCTGGATTTCGACACGCTGCTGTCTAATGAAGAAGGCGACGTAGAAGAGAGTGGAGCCGACGAGAGCATTGACCTCGACGCAGGTATGGATGAAAGCGCCTTTGATGAACTGCTATCGGAGCCAGAAGACAGCAGCGATTCGGATTTGCTTGATGACATGCTCGAAGCTGGCACCGATTTAGATTCAGACAGCACTGATCTACTGGATGATGTGATTGACGCTGATGATGGTGATATCTCATTAGATCCAGATGCGCTTCTGGAAGAAGCTCTGGAACAAGAAAGTAGCACTCCTTCAGAAGATGATTTGTTAGAAGAATTTGACTTAAGCGATGACAGCACAGATCTGTTAGACGATGTTCTGGATGAAAGTGAATCTTCGGAATCGGATGAACCTTCCTTCGACCCAGACTCAACAGACTTGTTAGACAGTTTGCTTGAAGAATCTGATGACAGCCCAGAGTCTCTGGATGAAAGTAACACAGATTTATTGGATGACTTGGTTGATGACGAATCCAAATCTTCCATTGACCCAGACAGTACCGACCTCCTAGACAGCGTTCTTGATGATGTTAGCGAGGACGATCTTGATCTGGATATGCCGGATTCATTGGCAGAAGACAGTACGGATTTACTTGACGATGTGCTGGAAGATTCAAAAACCGCGGTCGATCCTGAAAGTACCGATTTACTAGATGAATTGGTTGATGAGAATTCCACAGATCTAGAAGAAGACTTTGACTCAGCCGAGTTTGATTTAGGTGCGGATACCCTGGACGAATTTGAACCAGACCAAAATGCATCGCAAGATGATGGATTGGACTTTGAATTCGAATCGGAAAGTCATCTCGATGATGAGCTAGACACACCAGAATCAGAAACCGCTGAATTAGATACGGAACCTGCCGAAGATCAATCTGGTAGTGACTTTGCCCAAGAGCTTGAGGATGCTTTTTCACAAGACGTAAGTGAAGAAGTGCCTGAAAGCCTTGAGGAATCCCCTGTAATTGAACCGGAAGCGGAAGAAACTCAACTAGCAGAACAGGTTGCAGGAGTACCGGTCTCGGAAGATACGCCAGAAGAAAGCGTAGAGATTGAAGAGCAGGAAACAACAGAGCCTGAACCTGAGATTGGGGAACCTGAAGTTTCAGATGAAGTAGATCTGGCACAAGAAGAAACTCAATCAGAACAACCAGAAGTTGGAGCATCTCAAGACGTTGAAGACACGCCTGAGGCTGATACACCTGTACTTGACCTTGATGCGCCTGAGATTGAAGAAAGCGCTGAAGATGCTAAATCCGATAAAGAGTCTGACGAGTTCGCAGCGCAGCCTATTGAAGACGCTGAAACCGCTTTCTCTCTAAAAGGGCACGATGATGAACCATTAGATGTCCTGATGGGGGAAACCAGAGAAGAGCCTGAATTTACCGATGCCGAAATCGGAAACCTGGACGAAAGAGGTCTGAAATCCGATTCTGACGCGATATCTGACGAGGAAGAATCGGTAGAAGATTGGCAGGCTGAAGCCTTCTCTGGTGAAGTCACCGATGAAGAAGATGCCCCTGAACTCCCTGAAATCGGAGAGCTTCCAGAAGCTGAAGAAACTAAAAGTTTGGTCGACGCTACAGAGGAAGAAGACGAATCCGAACTGGATAACATTGATTTAGAAGCGCCGCCACAAGAAGAAACCGAACTGGAAGTCGCTCCGGAGCCAGAACTTTCTGTTGAGGCAGAAGATGACTTTGAAATCGACGAAGCTGAATTGGAAGCTGAGCTTCAGCCTGATTTAGATGAGTCACCACAAGAAGAAATTGAAGAGATAAGTGAAGAAGACGTTGACAACTACAGCTTCGACACACCATCTGAAGAGCCAGAGCCAGAGCCAGAGCCAGAGCCAGAGCCAGAGCCAGAGCCAGAGCCAGAGCCAGAGCCAGAGCCAGAGCCAGAGCCAGAGCCAGAGCCAGAGCCAGAG
>NZ_AFWJ01000027.1 GCF_000222685.1 Vibrio nigripulchritudo ATCC 27043
TGTTGCGATTGCATTTATGAGTTTGAGAAAAATCAATGTCCATTAAAATTAAAACTACAGAAGAAATCGAGAAAATGCGCGTTGCTGGCAAGCTTGCCGCTGGTGTTCTTGAAATGATTGAGCCACATGTCAAACCTGGGGTAACAACCGAAGAACTGGATCGCATTTGCCACGATTACATTCTGGAAAACAACGCTTACCCTGCTCCATTGGACTACCACGGTTTTCCGAAATCTATCTGCACATCCATCAATCACATTGTTTGCCATGGCATTCCAGCCTCTGTAGACGAAGTAGGCTCTACCGGCAAAGGAAAGCCTGCGATACTCAAAGACGGTGACGTCATCAATATCGACATCACTGTTATTGTTCCAGACGACAAGGACACCGACTTAAGTGTTCGTCCAAAAGGCTACCACGGCGACAGCTCTCGCATGTTCTACGTTGGCGAAGTGTCTCCTGCGGATAAGCGCCTTTGTACCGTAACTCAAGAAGCACTGTATGTAGCAATGAGAAAAGTTAAACCTGGTGCAACAGTCGGAGATTTAGGAACAGCAATCGATAAATTCATCAAGGATAACAATAAAAAGAATCCTCGAATGAAGTACTCCATTGTTAAAGATTTCTGCGGTCATGGCATTGGCAGCGAGTTCCACGAAGAACCACAAGTTGTTCATTACAAAAACACCGATAACCGTAAGTTGAAAGAAGGCATGTGCTTCACCATCGAGCCTATGATCAACGCAGGTAAATTTGGTTGTAGCGTAGATTCTGAAGATGACTGGACAGTTTACACAGGTGACGGCAAAAACTCGGCGCAGTGGGAACACACCATTCTTGTAACCAAAACGGGTTGTGAGGTCCTGACACTACGCAGTGATGATACGATTCCCCGAATTATGAAGAACGTATAATTCAAAAATCCCAGCCTGGCTGGGATTTTTCTTTTCTATACATCGAAAACTTTAAGCTCAGTTGTTACAGTTAACACTACAGTAGTTTGCACGGACCGCATGGATGACCTTTCAATCCCCTCTTACGCTAAAAAACGAATCAATGAATCTGGAGAGTTTACGTAACGAGCTCGACACTTTCTCTGAATATCAAAAGAACGAATTTCTAGCCCATCACCCCGTCACCGATCTTGTACTGGGTCGAAGCGAATACATGGATATGTTACTCACACGTTTATGGGAACATTACGCATTCGACAAAGTGCCAGAGATGAGTTTGGTTGCCGTTGGAGGGTATGGTCGTGGCGAACTCCACCCACTATCAGACATTGATATTCTGGTTCTCAGTCAGTCAGCGTTAGACGACTCGGATAAAACCAAAGTCAGTGAGTTCATTACGCTGCTTTGGGATTTGCGTATGGAAGTGGGTCATAGCGTAAGAACTGTCGAAGAATGTAAGGAAGTGGGTAAAGATGATCTCACCGTCGCCACCAACTTACAGGAGGCGCGGCTGATCTGTGGCTGTGAAGACAGCTTTCACAAACTCAAGCTTTTGATTCATTCTGAATCGTTCTGGCCTAGCGAAGTTTTTTACCAAGCCAAACTACAGGAGCAAAAAGAGCGCCATGCACGCTACCACGACACTACCTACAACCTGGAGCCAGACATCAAGTCCAGCCCAGGTGGTCTGCGAGACATTCACACGCTCAGTTGGGTCGCAAGACGTCACTTTGGTGCCACTTCTTTATTCGAAATGAGCCGATACGGCTTTTTAACCGATGCCGAGTATCGGGAGCTGCTTGAGTGTCAGGATTTTCTATGGCGCGTTAGATTTGCCCTTCATATTGAACTGAAACGCTATGACAACCGCCTGACCTTTGCTCACCAGTTACAGGTAGCCGAACATTTGGGTTTCTCTGGTGAAGGCAACAAGCCTATCGAAATGATGATGAAAGAGTTCTATCGAACGCTTAGACGCGTAGCAGAGCTCAATAAGATGCTTCTTAAATTGTTTGATCAGGCAATCATCAATAAGGGGGAGCAACTTCCGGCGGAGATTTTAGACGACGACTTCCAGCGCCGTGGTCCACTCATCGAAGCAAGGAAACCCGCGCTATTTCAGGCTCGACCAGAAACCATTTTGGATATGTTTCTGCATATCGCTAATGACTCTTCCATTGAAGGAGTCGCACCAGCAACCATGCGCCAGTTGCGCACGGCACGGCGAAGACTGAATAAATTTCTGCATACCATTCCAGAAGCGCGTGAAAAGTTTATGGATTTGGTGCGCCACCCCAACGCCCTACACAAAGCATTCAGCTTAATGCACCGTTTAGGCGTAATGTCAGCGTATCTGCCGCAATGGAGTCAGATTGTCGGGCAAATGCAGTTTGACCTGTTCCACGTGTACACAGTAGACGAGCACAGTATCCGACTGCTAAAACACATTCACACCTTTAGCTTTGCCAAAAACCACGCTAAGCACCCTATTTGTTGTGAAGTGTACCCTCGTATCCAGAAGAAAGAGCTATTGATTCTTGCCGCGATATTCCACGACATTGGTAAAGGCAGAGGCGGCGATCACTCAGAAATTGGCGCTGTTGAAGCCTACGATTTCTGTATTGAACACGGGCTATCTAAACCAGAAGCCAAATTGGTGTCATGGCTGGTTAAACATCACCTATTGATGTCAGTAACGGCACAACGTCGTGATATCTATGACCCTGAAGTGGTCACCGGGTTTGCTAAAAAAGTACGCGACGAAGAGTATCTCGAATTTCTGGTGTGTCTGACAGTTGCAGACATCTGCGCCACCAATCCTGAACTCTGGAACAGTTGGAAAAGAACTTTGCTCGCAGAGCTATTCTATTCCACTCAACGCGCGCTAAGGCGCGGTTTAGAAAACCCGGTCGATGTGCGAGAACGTATCCGCCACAACCAACACCTCGCTTCAGCAATCTTACGCAAAGAAGGCTTCACCCCTCGGGAAATCGAGGTGCTCTGGCAGCGATTTAAAGCTGATTACTTCCTTCGTCATACCCATAAGCAAATTGCCTGGCATGGTGAGCATTTATTGCGGCTGGAATCCAAAGAACAACCACTGGTATTACTAAGTAAAAAGCCAACACGTGGTGGAACCGAAGTGTTCATCTACTCTCCAGACCTACCAAATCTGTTTGCCAATGTCGCAGGTGAGCTAGACAGAAGAAACTTCAGCATCCACGATGCTCAGGTCATGACCAGCAAAGACGGCTATGCACTGGATACCTTTATGGTGCTGGATCAGCACGGTAAACCCATTGAAGAAAATCGCCACGCTACAGTCGTCAAACAATTACAAAGCGTCCTGGATGAAACAAGCTCCGCAACTAAAGTGCGGCGTACGCCTCGCCAATTGATGCACTTCAATGTGAAGACCAAAGTCGATTTCATACCAACCAAAACCAAAAAGCGCACGCTGATGGAGTTTGTCGCTCTGGATACGCCCGGGCTACTCGCCAACGTGGGAGCGACTTTCGCAGATCTGAACATTAACCTGCACGCAGCAAAAATCACCACCATAGGTGAGCGAGCAGAAGATTTGTTTATCCTCACTTCACCAAATGGTGGTCCTTTGAGTGAAGAAGAACAAGCAGAGCTAAAATCCAAGCTGAAAGAAAGCGTTAGCGAACTTCAGTCTCACTAACCAATCGCATAATGGGCGAGATCCGGTATATCGCGATCTCGTCCACAAACCTCCCAAAATCCCTCTGTCCGACCTATCAATAGCTGCTAAAGTTGAACAGTACTCAACCAACCGTCGATGTTCTTTACTCCAATTGAACAAAAGGGTTGGCACTACCATTCAACGGCTATCACGAGGTGCTCTATGTATCCAAACCTCACTGGATTAGGTATTCAGGACCCAAAACAGATCGAACGTTACTCCTTACGCCAGGAAGCGCAAAAAGACGTACTTAAGATTTATTTCAAAAAACAGAAAGGCGAGCTATTTGCCAAAAGCGTTAAGTTTAAATACCCAAGGCAACGCAAGAATGTTCTGGTCGACAGTGGCAGCCACCAGTACAAAGAAGTCACTGAAATCAACCGTAACCTTACTTTGGTGATTGATGAACTGAACACCATTACGAAACCAGAAAAACTGGTCGAAGTGGACGTGAAAGAGAAAATCCTGTCGGATTTACGACACCTAGAAAAAGTCGTATCCAGTAAGATCGCTGAGATCGAAGCGGATCTGGAAAAGCTTAAATAGCAGTTCAGGTTAGTGAATTAAAAAAGGGAGTCTAGCTCCCTTTTCTGTTTTTATCCCAAGCTAAGGTTTTTATCCCTTTTTCTCAAAAAGCGTTTTCCAGCCAAACTCTGAAAGCAGCCTGTTCCACACTTCATCAAATGGTGCCTTTAACACAAGAGGCTTATTAGTGAATGGATGAACAAATTCCAGTTCAGACGCGTGAAGCAGTAAACGGTGCGACTCGTAATGCTCCCGGAATAATCGATTGTGCTTACCATCTCCGTGAGAAGTGTCTCCAACGATTGGGTGCCTTAAGTGTGCCATATGGCGGCGCAACTGATGCTTGCGACCCGTTTTGGGCTTCATTTCCACCAGACCGTATCGCGTCGTCGGAAATCGCCCGGTGGAATGTGGTACTTCCACTTTACCAAGAGGAAGATATTCGGTTATCGCACTCTGCGCTTCCTTGTCTTTGTCGGCAAACTTATCGGCGATTTTATCCAGCTCTTCTTTAAGCGGATAATCCAGTGTATCCCCTTCTTCAATCCAGCCTCGGACGATGGCGTGATAGGTTTTCTGCATATCGTGATTGGCAAACATCGGGGATACTTCAGACGCCACTTCACTTGAAAGCGCGAACACCAGTACTCCGGAAGTCGGTCTATCCAGGCGATGCAGAGGAAACACATGCTGACCAATCTGATCGCGCAGAGTCTGCATCACGAATTGGGTTTCGTGTTTGTCGAGCCATGAGCGATGCACCAACATTCCGGCAGGTTTATTGACCGCGACCAGATACTCATCTTGAAATAAAATCTCTAACACGATGAAAACGCCTTATCGATGGCTGAAACAGCTGCTAACACTTTTGCTTTACTCTCATCGTCTTTCCAGACTTCTTCAAAATAGGGGGACAACTCAAACCCAGTTGGTAACGTCTGCCCCGCAAGTATCAACGCTTCAATACGGACAATGAACACCCACTGAAGCCATTGATGCGGCTCTAAAGTGTCATACGCAAAAGGCTGATCACTAGACAGTGCCTGAGAAGATGGTGGTGTGCTTTCCCATAACGCTTGTTGTTGAAGTGCACTTTTCAGATTCTCAATATGTGTCGAGATTTGAACGGTATTCATGAATTTCGATTCGGTGGACCTTGAAAATTGCCCATAGAGTACCATCTATTGGCTAAAGACATATAGGATAACAAGCTAGTCCATGGATACCATTCATACTCTTACCCAACTCCTGACCAACAGTCATTGTGAATACCAGATCTTTGACTTGGGACGACGCATCACTCAAATCGACCCTCAGGCTTTCTCAAAGGTCGAGGTAGGTCAGCAAGCTTACCCTTATCCAATGCAGCGAAAAGCACACCTTGCCATTGCTTATTGGAACGAGGCGAAACAACCTTGGATCTGGTTTCTAAAATTTGATTTGGATGAACGTGGATTGCTCAAGCAGTCAGACATCGGCAATTTCATTAAATACGTCATTGAAGCCATGGGGACACGTTTGGGTGGAGAGCTAAGTGAAGAGCAACAGGACAAGCTTTCGCAAAACCCATACACCTTCAAACCTTCGGAAGACAAAATGGCGGTATTCCATAGTCAGGTACGTGCTTCTCTGACCATGCCAACCAGCCAATACTACGAGCATGCCCAACACTACTTCACCGGTGGATTGGGTTGGGAAAACTGGCAGACCATCGGTCTTCAGGGGATCGCAGATATTTGTGCACGTCTGAATGCCGAACAAAATGGTGTGATGCTAAGAAAAGCCATCAGGAATCTACCTAATGAGCCTCTTTATGCGTTGCTTGGTGTCCTTGAGCATTGTGACTTACCAGAGAAGTTAGGCACCACGCTGGAAGAAAAAGCGCTGGAACAGTGTCATTCGGATAACCCTGACCTTTTCTTACTCTCAGCGCTTGTCCGGGCACTTTCAGGATCCGGTGATTCACTGAACAAAGTGGTCGATGAAGTGTTAAAAAAGCCCAAGGCTAAGCCACCAGGAAGTCCTCATTGGAATAGCAGGAAGAAGTTGGGCGGCTTTAGCGGATACCAACCGGGCAGGTCAATTTTTATTGAGACTGGCACAAACCGGCAACCAAGGGCTATTTAACCAGCTTTTTGCTGACTTAGTTATGCTTCCTGAATTAAGAATGGTATTGCTTCCGCTGCTTCACAATGCTCCTTCACCAGAGCTGGCTGACGCTCTCATCAAATTACAGCAAAGCACTCGCACCCAGTAAGTGGCTCAAAGGACTGAATAATGATAGGAAATCTGTTCGCAATTATATTGGTGACTCTGTTCTGCTTACTCTTCTGGCAACAAAGAAGGCAGTCAGAGCTGGCCAAGCAAATGGTGGCACATCGCTGTAAACAACTTGAAATCCAAGTACTCTCGGTGTCGTTCAAAGGGCATAGATTTCGCCATAAATCAGGCAAAATTGGCTGGCATACGGTGTATCAGTTTGAATTTTCGTCACTTGGAGACGATTACTACATCGGGGAGCTGACTATGGTGGGGTTCCACGCAAGCCACTTCGACATTCCCCCTTACCGGATGTAAGTAACCTGAACTCAAGATAAGTCACAATTTTCGGACAAAAGAAAAGCCCCGATACTTTCGTATCGGGGCTGTAGTCTTACTCGCAGCAATCCGGCTACTATAGGTGCTCCATGCATCAAATCCTTGATAGTATGCTGTGTCCTTCAGCTTAATCCTTTCATCGCCATCCTAGCGGTGTCCATGATCCTATCCTGATCTGCTAACCTTCCTGATTAGCGCACTCACTTGTTCCTTGAGCGGTGTCCCTTACATCATCCTGATGTTTGTTCCCTGCCTCAGTCCTGAGGTGTCCATCGTCTTTCCTTAGTCGTCATCTTCCTGATAACGATTGAGTCCATTCAATGTCCGTTCGCTCCATGCTGATCATTCATCCTGAATAACCAAATCTTCTTCCTGAAGATAACCAGTCCGTGGTTGTTTCCTGTTCCGTGTCAGAATCCTTCCGACAGGGAACAGATTACGTTTATCTCGAATTCGAACAACTTAACTGGCTCACATTTTTATTTGAGAATAAATCGCATAAATTAAATAATTATTTAAGAACAATAAGATAGAAATTCAACTCAATGATTCCCTAATATTAAAAGCAAACATCTCCTACACAGCTTGTAAGAGATCTCTCACAAGCTAGTGAGCAAATAACTAGAGCCACTGACAAAAGACTCAAAGAAAAATACGTGCTGGCGCACACTTCTCGCCATGGCAATTAGATATATACTCAAGCCACCTCAAAATGCTAGGTTCAGCGAGAATTGTTTGGCTTTCAGACAAGGCATCGATTTGAAGATCTAGTGGTTCTAAATCAAAAATCGATAACATGGTATGAAAGCCAAACAAACTCGCCCTTGGGAGCTTATCTTCTGCTCCATTTCTTCGTCAAAGAACTTGGAAAGGACATGTCATTCCACTGCGTTCCTGATTTTGAAGTAGAGAGGCTTGAACTGAAGCAGAAGATAAAGCTCTGAATCCTGTATCTTGAGGCGGCTTGAGTATATCATTAGCTCAGAAATTTTAAGGAATCCGACATGAAAACTCAGGACATCACTGCCGAACTAGAAGCCGTTATTCAGTCTCTCGCTGATCAGGGAAAAGAGCCCACTGTGGCGCTTGTCAAAGCAAGATTAAAATCGACAGTTCCCATGCCAGCCATCATCGCCACAA
Organism: Vibrio nigripulchritudo ATCC 27043; assembly: GCF_000222685.1. Lineage (GTDB taxonomy): Bacteria > Pseudomonadota > Gammaproteobacteria > Enterobacterales > Vibrionaceae > Vibrio > Vibrio nigripulchritudo. Next base: position 7,924 of record NZ_AFWJ01000027.1, read on the forward strand.
TCAAAAGCTGGAAAGCCTCTGCGCGAGTACCGAAAGTGGAAGTAGGTGTACAAGAGGCGTCCAGTGATGCCCGTATTGCAGCATTAGAAGCACAGGTTGCTGAGTTAACGAAAAGACTAGAAGCACTGGAGAAATCAGCAGAATGAAGATATGGGTAGATGCGGACGCTTGCCCGAAGGTTATCCGCGAAACATTAACACGGGCTGCTGAGCGAACAGGGATAACCACAACTTTTGTGGCTAACCACAGTATTCCTCTCCCTAAGCGTAACAACATCCATATGCTTCAGGTATCGAGCGGCTTCGATATTGCCGATAATGAAATAGTCCAGCGAGTGGAAGAGGGCGATCTGGTGATTACCGCAGATATCCCGTTAGCCGATGAGGTCATACAGAAAAACGGGCAGGCACTCAGCCCAAGAGGGGAACTTTACACTCGGGATACCATTAAAGCGCGGCTTAACATTCGAGATTTTATGGATACCATGCGATCCAGTGGAATTCAGACGGGTGGACCGGCTGCTCTTTCTCAAACTGAAAGGCGTGAATTTGCCAATCACTTAGACAGAATCATCGCTAAAAGTAAGTGATCTGAACATACTGAAGTGAAGCTAAGGAGCGGTGAATCAATCACCGCTCCCCTAACCTACTTAACCTGAACTCGGGATAAGAGGTTAGCTAACCCGTTAAAGTAAATAAAAATTTTCTATTGAGACATTCTAATGAGAAATTTTCACTTAAGACAAGGCGAAGCCACGAACCAATAACGAGTTATTGGGAGAGGATTCAACGCAGTAATAAGTGAAAAGAGCCATTAGAAAGCAAGTTGTTATCCCGAGCTCAGGTTACTTAGTCTTTAAAATCCCACGACAAATTGCTCACCAACATGCATTCATCGCATTTAAAGTCGAATACGCCGTGAATAGGCTCTTCCAGCTTCCAGTCGCCACCACAAGTCGGGCACTTTCTTGCTAACTCTTCTTCTTTGCTTTTACCGCCGACACGGTAGATGTATAAATAAGTTGGAATTCCGCTCACTACTTTGAGACGTCGGCACAAATCCCACCCACGTCGAAACAGTAAGCTCTTGCTGGATGAAATTTCGTACAAGGAAGGATGCTCGACTACAGAGCCATTCATCTGAAGCTGGTCACACGCGCTCCAGTCTTCCTGCCATTTAATGATCTGCTTCTGGTCACCATTCGCAACCGGGGGTAACCGATACAATGGAACTGGCTGAAACTGCTCACCACATCGAATTGGAGAGCATGTATGTAGATAGCTGGTATACAAAATCTGCCATTCTTTCTCGATGCAATCTGCACTGGGGTCAGAATTCATATCCTCACCCAGCACCCGAACTTTAGGTTGCAGCAATCCAAAATCAGCCAGCTGGCTGATAGCGTGTTTTACCTGCGCACTATGAAAATCTGGGTGTAAGCTGTTTGATTCCGGGCAGACTACGCGAGCAGTAAAGACGGCACCATCCATATGTACGGGAAGTTCACGTCCTAGCACCTGCCCGTTATACCTCAAGCAATCCAAAACGTAGTTGATCGCCTTTTCTACCTCTCCCATAGAGGTATCCCGGTACACTTCAAATGAAAGCTCAGTGATGTACATGGTTTATTCTTGCTCCACAACAGGGGTTAACTGAGACAAGAATTCCTCAACGGACGGAGCCAAAATGTCACGCTGTGACGTTCCAAGGCGTTCAAAGATGACTTCACCGGTGATGTTGCAGATGGAGATAACGTCCATTTCTGCTGAAGTAGAGCCAATAAAAACGGTGGGTTTCAGTTTAAGGCGACGCTGCATAACCAGATGACCAAGAATGTTTTCCTGCAAACGAACGAAGTCTTCTTCGCTCCACACCTGAAGCAAAGTAAGAGGCTTTCCATCCCAAAGTGCCTCCATGTCCCCGCAAAACTGACAGCTATAAAACGCTTTAATGTCTTCATGCAATGTGAGCTCGATGCCATTTTCTACATTGGTGAAATCAGCCCAGCTGTCACGATACACAGGTCGCCACTCCGCATAGTCTTCACCTTGTTTCTCAATGCATGGTGAAGGAATACCTGCCAGCTCTTCACTTTTAGGGAAACTAGAACGTTCTTCATTCCACTGCGAAAGGTAGCGTTCGCTGAAAGACTTTAAGGCGTGTGCAACATTTTGAGACATTGATTGCTCCTGGATATCTTCTGTCCTGTACCTTGGCGGATGACAGAATAAGAGGGATTAAGTAAACTTCGGGGTATTCTAATCGATCTTTTAAAGTAAGTATGAGCAAATATTCGAACGCCGAAGAGCTGGCTGGTTTAACTCTGGGTCAGAAAACAGAGTACATTAGCCAATACGACCCTTCCCTGTTGCAAGGCGTTCCCCGAAGCCTGAACCGTGACGACATTCAACTTACCGGTGAGCTACCGTTTGTTGGTGTGGATATCTGGACCCTCTATGAGCTGTCCTGGTTGAATCGTAACGGGCTTCCTCAAGTGGCGGTAGGTGAAGTGATGTTGCCTGCTACTAGCCCTAACCTTGTTGAATCCAAGTCATTCAAGCTTTACCTGAACAGCTACAACCAGACTCAGTTTGATAGCTGGGAGCAAGTACAGGCTTCTTTAGTTAAAGATTTGTCTGAATGTGCAGGTGAACCTGTTGAAGTTGTCATTAATCCCGTTTCACACTATGACAACCAACCTATTGTCAGCTTGCAAGGCGAGTGCATTGATGAGCAGGACATAACAATAGAAAGTTACGAATTTGACCCTGAGTTACTACGCAACGCATCGTCAGACGAGATGGTCACCGAAACGCTGGTCAGTAACCTGCTTAAGTCCAACTGTTTGATCACAAATCAGCCCGACTGGGGAAGCGTTTCGATCGAGTACACTGGAAGTCGTATCGATCGCGAAGCTTTACTCCGATACCTGGTTTCTTTCCGAGAGCACAATGAATTCCACGAACAATGTGTAGAACGCATCTTCACGGATATTCAGAAGTATTGTGCCCCAACTTCTCTGACGGTATTTGCCCGATACACAAGACGTGGCGGATTGGACATCAATCCTTACCGCTCAACGGAACAGTCGAAGCCGGACAACAACCTGCGACTCGCAAGACAATAAAATAAGCCAAAGCCTGGAGTACAAAGGAATGAAATTTTTTGGTTGGTCTGCGCTATTTTTTGCTATTTTTCTGCAAAGTCAGACCGCATTGGCAAAAATCTACACATCGCCCATTCTCAGTGATGCCGCCAATTTGGTGGAGATCGACCCGAAAAAATCCAAGCAAATTGCCACCAAGTTTCTCAGTCAGCGTAAGCTGACTGATGCTTCGCCTAAAGGTCCTTCCGCGTTGCCACGGGAAGACACCGACAACTCTCTGAGAACACCAAGCAGCAGTATAGATGCCTTGCAAATACTCGCTCATTCCGAATTGCTACTTGGTGACCCCAGAACCGCGTTCCTTCACTTAGAAAACGCAGAACGGCTCGCAGGCAACTATGATCTGCCGTTGATTGCACTTGAAACTCAGCTTATGCGGGCTGAGCTTCTCTGGTTGCAAACCAATGATTTGAAAAAAGTCTTTCCTATAGTTCAAAGAATTGAGCAAGCATTACTGCAACCAATGACTTCCTCAAGCTTGGTCACTAGCCTGCAATATCGACTGGCGATGATCAAAGGCGAAATCGCCTCTGTTAATGGCAACCGAGTTGATGCTGAACTGGAATACAAAACAGCGTCTGAAATATTGGCGAAAGTAACCAAAATCGACACCATCATTAATTATCACATTGAAGTGGGAAAACATTACTTACGATATAAATCGTACGACCTTGCTTTAACAGAATTGCTTACCGGCTATTGGATGGCCATTGAAAAAGATCAAAGCCAGGAATTAGCCAAAGCAAACTACCAACTTGCACAGCTTTTTAAGCAACGTCAGGTGTTAGACAAAGCGTTAGAGCATTTATCCAGAGCTGCCGATTTCTATCGAAATTTTGAACAATCGCTGGTACTTGGCGACGTTTTAAAGCAGATGGCGGATATTTATTTTCTCCAAGGGAAATACAATCTCGCACTTGTAAGATATTTTAACGTACTTGATCATGAATACTTCGCCCGCGATATTCACGATGTGATTGAATTAAGATTAAGCATTGCTGACACTTATTTACAACTGTTCAACTTCACATTAGCTGAGCAATATTTAGACAAAGCCAAAAATCTTGTCAATTACACCCAAATAAAGCCATTAAAAGCGCGCACATTATTACTTACTGCCAGTTTGGCACTGCAACAAGAACAAACTACAAAAGCATTATCAAATGCTCGAAATGCACTCGCAATAGGTCAAGATTTATCCGATAACTTTATTTTATTACAATCTTATCGGGTGCTATCCGCTGCATATGAGCAAAATGGAGAATTTATTGAATCATTAAATGCGCTGAAGAAATTTTCGATACTGAACGCCAACCAACAAAAACGTCTGAATGAAATAAACGAAGACGTATTAAAGCAGCAAAAAGACATCATTGAACAATCTTTACACTACAAAGGATTGGAAGGTGAGCTTAAAGTCGCTCAGCAAGAATTTCGAAAATTTCAGAACACTGCATTTGGTTTATTTATAATTACGGTACTGCTGGTTCTATTTGTTTTGCGTCGTGGTTACATTATTGACAAACTAAAAAATGAAGTAAAAAGTCTGCGACAAGATTTATATACACACGCGCGTTCGGGTCTTAGAAACTTGAGACTACTGAATAAGAAATTGCAAAACTCATTAGCCAGAAGTAGCGCAACTTACGAACAATGGCAATTGGGTGAGCTTATCAATGAACCTTTCAGCGATCGTTTGAGGTTCGTGATGTTTGACCTGCCATTTCTCCGTAACACCTACCTTGAATTAGGCTATCAGTCAGGGCTGGAGCTCGAAAAATCCTTCGGTGATTTTATAAAGTCAAAAATCGAGAAACCCTCTCGTCTCTATCACTTTTCTGACGCCATGTTTCTTTATGTAGAGCCCAATACTAAGACTACCGTCGAACCGCAACATATGTTCGATAAGATTTGCAGCTGGATCTCAGAATTTGAGCCAGAAAGAAAAATATCGCGCAAAGTTCACATAGGTATGGCAGATTATCCATTCTTGCCAAGAGCATATACCGCGATAAATGATCAAGAGCTGATAGATATATTATTACTATCAACAAACTTGGCCCGCGGAATAGAAAAAAATAGCGATGAGAGCCAGTGGGTCTATTTAAGAGCAATTGAAAATGCCCCAGCGGCGAGTTTTGCGACAGATAATATTAGGCTTGCATGTAAGCAAGCATTAAACCAAGGGTTAATAAAAGTCCAATCGTCGTGCCAAAATGAGGATGACATCAAAAAATTGACACTATCCGAGTGATAAGTGAGCACTTAACCACTGATTAAAGTGACCTTATTTTGTTTTTTGTTATTATCGAATAACTGTTTTCGCCATCGCGGTTTTTTGGCACCTGCTTTTTATGAATGATTTGGATGCTCTTGAGCAAGAGTTGAAAGACGAATTGCATGAATTGAAATGCAAGTTAGATCATGCTCGTCTTTCGCATCGAGATTCTCTTTTTAAATTTAAAAGAGAGCAAAACGTTCTTAAGCGTATAGTTGCTAATCTAAGTGATGCATGCCAAGGTAATAACCAAGATCTTGATAGGGGTTTAACAGGTTTAAAGAAAGACCTAGAACAACATCAAGATGTCACTAAGTTAATACCCAAGCTTGTCGTCATAGAGAGAATGCTGAAGCAAAACACGGTGACCATGGAAAAAAAGACAATTCACTTAGACGAGCGAATTAAACATAGCGGAGAAACGTTGCAGCGCATTCCAGGTCTGCCTGCACAATTAAAACGTGATCTGCGAAATCTGCTTCACTTCCCTAGTAAAAAACTCACTCAAGAAATCGATCAGGCTATTCGTCTTCTCGGTATTTACGAGCGCGCCACTAAAATTATGGCGTCAAATTCCCGTAATAACCTGAATCTTGAAAAAGCAGTCGACCAGGAAATTTTTGATCGCCTGTCTGAAGAATTGCAAAACCTGATAACCGAACTGGATTTTGATGGTGAATCTGGCGAATTACTTACCGACATCAGAGCAAAACTTCTCATTGGTGTACCTCCTAATGAATTATTCGAGTTGATTCTTCAAATTCTCAAACTCGTTATTCAAGGTACACATTTCGAGCGAAAAACGTCCGAACAATTCCTTGATCAAGTCAACAGCTCACTGAATACGGCAATAAAGAACACATCTCAGAATATTGAGCAGAGCCTGTCTTACTCTGAACATCGTAAGATGATGCATTTTGAGATCAATGAACTGGTTTCCCAAGGCAAAACCAGCCTCGACTCGGATTTGGATGTAGAACAACTGAAAGGGGCGATTGCTCCTTTGCTTGATCAGATAGGTTCTCTCACAGAAAGATTGCAGCATATTGAGAAGCGCGAACAAGCCTTAACCGAGCGTTTGAGCTACAGCCACAATCAACTTGAAGCACTTCAGGAAGTCACTCAGGACTACCGCAGAAGGCTGCAAGATCAGGCTCAGCGCTTACTGCTTGATCCCCTCACGAAGGTTTATAACCGTGCAGCTCTGGCAGACAAACTGGAGCTGGAATATCGCAGATGGATTCGGGCTCAGCACTCTTTCCGCATTCTGTTGCTCGATATTGATAACTTCAAAACCCTCAACGACAGCTTCGGATACAGCGCTGGTGACAAGGCACTGAAAATCATTGCACGAACCATTAAGAAAGCCGTAAAAGACACCGACACCGTTGCCCGTTTCTCTGGTGAGGAGTTCTTAGTGCTGCTTCCAGATCAGGTCGACGCAGAAACCCATGCTGTGACACAAAAGATTCAGGCACAGATTGCCAAACTTCCATTTAAGTTCCGCGATCAAAGCATCACCATCACCGCCTCGGCAGTTTGTGCGATCTTTAGTGATACCGACACCCCTGAAGAAGTACTGGAACGACTGCAGCTCGGTCTGAAAAACGCCAAGCGCACAGGTCCAAACCAACTCGTCTGGCTGTAAACCCCCGCATATTCCTCCTTGTAACAAAGACTTACACCACAAATTGCTCAATTATTCGCTAAATCCGGGTGGCGAAACCGCCAATTCCTGTGTAAGGTGAAATGACAGGGTAGAGAAATTAACAAAAACAAAGACTTTCTGCCCAAAGGAGGAGCCTATGATTACTCATATCAGCCCTGCAGGCAGCATGGACTTGCTGTCTCAGATCGAAGTAGAACGTCTAAAAAAAACCGCCTCTAGCGAGCTATATCAACTCTACAGAAATTGCAGCCTCGCAGTTCTCAATTCCGGCAGCCACACTGACAATTC
>NZ_AFWJ01000026.1 GCF_000222685.1 Vibrio nigripulchritudo ATCC 27043
GAAGGAGGAATTTGTTCGTCTATGGTGTCCAGCGACGCCTGCATGATTGCGAGCGGAGTGCGAAGTTCGTGGCTGGCGTGGCGTAAAAACTGGGTTTCACGTTCGTTGAATCGACTGACTCGGTCAATGGCGTCTTCAAGCTGCTTTGCCAGCTCATTTAGCTCCGTAAAACGGTATTTGGGTCTTGGTTCTTCGTTCGGCGTACCGAGTGTCGAAGCCCAACGATTAAGGTGAACAAATGGTGCACCGATGCTTCGCATCCACCAAAGTGCTACCAGAACAAGGATTGCAGAAAAACAAATGAGCGACCATATACTCTGCTCTATGACGGTGCTGGCAAATTCTTCAATCAACCACTCAATGTCTTCGACCGGATACTGGCTTACCAGATAGACGTATTCGCCGTTATTCAGCAAATGGGACATGATGGAGATGTGGTATTCCTCACCGTTAATCTCTTTCATCACTGACGTTTCATCTTCAACGTGAACCTTGTCGGCTGAACCAAACGTCTCTTTGATGTGTTGAGGCAGGCTTTCCCAGTTGCGATAAGCTTTAGTAGAAGAAAGTGTGGTAACACTGGAATCCGGATCTTTTTCCAAATGCCTGACCATAGCGCGAACGTCCATCCACGCCGCTGTATTTGAGACTTTTTCCAGGCTCAGTGAATACTGAACCATGGCGATAATGATCATGTCGATGACAAGGAAGAAGCCGAATAACACCAGCTTCTGCATAAGATCTTTTTTCAGTGAGATAGAGTAGGCTTTCATTCCAGTTCCTTAATCTGGATACCAGCATTAATGCGGGTATGCAGCAAAGGAGCACCGAAAGGCTTATCCAGCACTTTGCGCAGGTTACTAAGCTGAACATTCAGATTGCCTGGCTCGACGGGATCGTCCGGCCAAACCGCATTTTCAAGCTCTGGTCGTGGGACAACGCGCGGGCTTTGCAACACTAGGTAATGAAGGATCTTCCAGCCAATTGGCGTCATCTTGAGTTTTTTACCAGCTCGATACGCCTCTTGCGTATTCAGGTCGAGCTCCAGGTCGCCAATTTTCAGGTTGCTGGACACATTTGGCTGAGTGCGTTTGGAAAGAGCCTGAAGCCTTGCCCAAACAACGGGCATTGGACAGGGTTTAACGACAAAATCATCGACGCCACTACGGAACCCTTCCAGCTCATCTTCAACCGTATCGTAAGCAGTCATCATGAGTACCGGAGTCTGGACACGTGCTTCACGTAGCATTCGGCAAACTTCGTAGCCATCCATCTTGGGCATATTTACGTCTAAAATGATGACATCATTGTCTCCTTGAAGCGCCAATGATAACCCGCTCTGTCCGTTGTAAGCGAAATCACATTCCACGCCCTTCAGTTCCAGGTAATCTGCCAATGCTCCCGCAAACTGATTGTCATCATCAATGATCAAGACTTGCATCTTATTTCCTCGTCCTTTCCTTCAACACTTTTCCAGTGTCTTTAAAGCCGTAAGCCCCATAATTCGGGTCAAGCTAGCATGTAATCGATTAATATAATCTTAAGTGACGGGGGACCACAACGAGGGCGAGTAACGAAATGTTTGGAATGCGATCAGGCAGATTCTTGTTGCTCTTCAAGGTTGAGTTGAAGCGGCACAGTAATCACAAATTCTGCCCCTTTTCCGAGCTCTGAGGAGCACTCGATTTTGCCCTGTAATAACTGGTTCACAAGGTTGTAAATGATGTTTGCTCCTAACCCACTGCCACCTTTTCCGCGCTTAGTGGTAACAAAAGGCTCGAAAATACGTTTAAGTACGCTTTCATCTACACCCTGCCCCGTATCTCGATAAAGAATGACCAGGTGTTCTTCCTGAGTTTCAACCTTGATGAAGATGTTTTTGTCACCTTCCCACTCATCGAATCCGTGGCGGATGCTGTTAGCAATGAGGTTGGTATAAATCTGGATGTAGCAGCTTGGATAGCTTTCAATATTAATATTGTCCGGGCATTCCACTTCCACTTTGGCGCGGGCGACTTTGATCTCATGGGACAATGAAAGCAGCACTTTTTCCAGATTTTCTTTCACATTGAAGGGATACACAGACTCACTGCTTTGATCGACTGCCACTTGCTTAAAGCTTGAAATCAACTGTTCCGCACGGGACAGATTGGTTGATAAGATCTGAGTTGATTCTTTTAACGACTCAATCGCCGCAGAAAATTGGCTTTTCGACAATTTTCCCGTCTCGAAACCTTTCTGCAAAACGCGAACTTTCTCATCAATAAAGCTGGTTGCGGTTACGCTAATGCCAAGCGGGGTGTTGATCTCATGAGCAACGCCGCCAACCAAGCTTCCAAGAGACGCCATTTTCTCTGCTTCGATAAGAGATTCCTGAGTATCTTCCAACTGGCTCAGAGTGTCGGAGAGCTCATGATTGGCTTCTTCCAGAGAACGAGTTCTGTCCATCACTTTCTGTTCCAGCTCGCGATTGAGAGAAATCAGCTGATTTTCTGCATTGGTCAGCTCGGTTACGTCTATTCCAAAGCACATGACCCGTTTCTGTTCTTTGTTCTCCACTACCCGCCATTGCAAGAACCGCTGGCTGCCGTGTTGATCTTCCATTGAGAACACCAGATCAAATTCTGGAATGTTTTGTACCAGCTCATCCTCGCTCTCTTTTTCGACATCTTCATCGACAAAGTATTCAAACCAGCTTTTGCCAATAAGGTTGCTTTCTTTAATGCCCAGCAGCTCTTCTACTTCAGAATTCACCAGTTGAATTTCAAACCTATCGTTGAGCGAGCAAATCAAAGAAGGAGAAGACTGAATAATCACACGGGTAAAGTCACGTTCGTATTCCAATTGTGAATTGGTCTTCACTCGCTTGTTCAGTTCACTGGTTATCCTATGCCGTAAGGAGTTGATCGACGCAACGAGTGTGTCCAGTTCATCTTTGTGCTCGTTCCTGTCCAACTGGAGCATATTTTCTTCGCCGTTCTGTTCAAATTTATGCCCCTGAACAAAAAGAGAGATGTGATTGATATGCTTGATAACCACATGATAAACAACATAAAGCACACACATAGCGACAAGGAATATCTTCACCAGTTGGGTTTCTAAGATGATGATCGCCCTCTCCCACAACTTGCCATAGATCTGTTCGTAGGAAGCTTCAATTCTCAGTCCACCGATCCTTTCTTCTTTATGGATGAGATTGAATAGCTGGCTGTATTCGTTGGTAGGGCTTTGGTCACCAAACTCGACGACGGAATTTAACGTACCGTTATGAAATGAGAAGATGCCGACGTATTCCACATTGGCGGCGGTCAGAATGCCTCGCGCCTGGATCTGCATTTGTTCTTCATCCAGATTCCACAAACTGTTTGATATTGAGGAGGCAAGGCTTTGTTCCAGCGACACAATAGAGCTTTGCAGCGCATACACTTCTTTCTTGTAATCCCAGTAGAGCTGAACGGCAGTAATAACCACAGCCAGAATAGAACTGCATAACACGATGTATATCAGCAACCGAACTGCCAGACTATGGCGGTTTAAAGTTTTCAGCGTTGGCGCCATTCTTTGAGATTTACTGCTGTCTGAAACGCTTGAGCTCATCTACTGCCCTCATCCTTTCATGGTGTTTATGCCATCGCGTTGCTTCAAATTTTTTGCTGCTTTGAATTGGGTATTTTTATTCGCACTAAATGCTTGTACAGGTTACGTTCACCCCATGAGCTAAGAGGTTAATTTAGCGCTTTCTGATCTAGTATAGACAGTGACCGTAGATTTTCTTGATATAGAAAGTAATTTTCTCCCTCAACCCCTGTGCTCTGGCGCTTCTCAGCCCGATGAGTTTTATGAGCGGGCAGAATTTGTGCTTTAAATGAAAACTTTGTCTACACTTGATTCAGATAGGAAGCTTTTTGCGCTGCTCGTTATCGTGAGGACAGAGTGTCAGATAACAAAGCTTTACACAGGGACAGACTGAGATACGAGGTTAACGATGGGAAACGATGATCAATTCCTCTTTTCAGATCATGAAGAAGAAACAGAAATTGAAGAGCGTGAGACGTGGAAAATTCTCATTGTCGATGATGACGCCGACATCCACAAAGTCACCCAATTTGTACTGAACGACTTCGAATACCTAGGAAAGAAACTCAACTTCTTGAACGCTTATTCCGCCGCGGAAGCCAAAGAAGTGTTCGCTGAACATGACGACATTGCGGTTGTCTTTCTTGACGTAGTCATGGAGTCCAACCACGCGGGCTTGGATCTGGTCGACTGGCTGCGTGTCGAACAGAGCAACAAAACAAGTCGTATCATTCTGAGAACTGGTCAACCCGGTGACGCGCCAGAATCAGAAGTCATCAAAAAATACGAGATCAACGACTACAAGAACAAAACTGAGCTGACAGCAACCAAGCTGAATACCACGCTTTGCGCAGCGCTTCGTTCTTACCGTGACATCATGGTGATTGAGAACACCAAAAAAGGACTCAACACCATCATTAATTCTTCCGCATCCATTCTGGTGGAAGACAACGGTGCACACTGGCTGGACGGTATTCTTTCTCAGCTTTCTGCCCTGTTGCATTTGGGAGAGGTGCATGCCTTTAACTTTGCTGCACAGGAAGTCGAAGGAAAATGGCAAGTCGTGGCCTCTTCCGAAGGGGGCGAAGGTCTGATCGGTAAAGACCTGAATGAGTTCATCTCATGCTCAGTGGACGATGTCACATCAACCAAAGACCGTTTCATTCAGGTGAAAGATGAAGAATTTCTGATCCCGGTGAAAGTGAACAAGAGTGTTGGTCTGTTGGTGGTGCACTGTCCGAAAAACAGCATCGAAGAAAACATCGAGATCCTCGATATTTTCATCCGAAACATCACTATCGCGTACGAAAAAGTGATTCTGCTTAACGAGGTCAGAGACACCCAAAAAGAGATCGCATATCGATTGGGTGAAGTGGTCGAAACGCGTTCAAAAGAATCCGGAAGCCACGTTAAACGCGTAGCGGAAATATCGCGCTACCTCGCATGCAAATTTGGCTTGCCTCCAGAGCAGTGCGAAAAGATCAAACTCGCTTCTCCTCTGCATGATATTGGCAAGATAGCCATTCCAGATGCCGTGTTAAACAAACCCGGAAAGCTGGATACAGAGGAGTGGGTAACCATGATGTCTCACGCCAGCGTGGGAGCAGAGATTCTCAAAGGATCGAACTTAGAAATACTCAATATCGCCGCCAATATCGCGGGATATCACCATGAGAAATGGGACGGCTCCGGTTATCCCGATAAAATCAGCGGTGAAGACATTCCTATTGAAGCGCGTATTACGGCCGTCGCAGATGTGTTTGACGCTTTAGCATCAAAACGCTGCTACAAAGATGCCTGGCCGAGCGAGAAAATCTTTGAATTATTCCAACAAGAAGCAGGGAAACACTTCGACCCGAAACTCACCGAAATTTTCCTGGAGAACTTTGACGAGCTTCAGGGCATCAGGAGTTCATTTCCCGACTAACAACGTCACTTCAATTTCCTTAGCCAGCGGATACGCTGGTTTTTTTGTCTAAAACCTCGTCCTTATGCTCAAAAATTATCCACCTACTGAGCTATGCTAAAGACACTCCCATAACAACATCCTGAGATCTCGTTGAGGTATCAGGTCATCAATAAGGAGTTTCTATGCAGGAATTTATCCGCAGATTACCCAAAGTTGAATTGCACTTGCACATTGAAGGCTCTCTGGAACCGGAACTGATGTTTGAGCTGGCAAAACGCAACAATGTCTCCATTCCATTTCAATCGGTTCAGGAAGTGAAAGACGCGTATCACTTTCACAACTTGCAGTCTTTTCTGGATATTTACTATCAGGGAGCGAACGTACTTATCCACGAACAGGACTTTTATGATCTTACCTGGGCTTACTTACTTCGCTGTAAACAGGACAACGTCGTACATACCGAGATTTTCTTTGATCCGCAAACTCATACCGACAGAGGTATCGCTTTTGAAACCGTCATTAATGGTATTTCCAGAGCGCTAGAGAAGGCGAACAGCGAGCTTGGAATAAGCAGCCAAATCATCATGTGCTTTTTGCGTCATCTCGATGAGGACGCTGCTTTCAAAACATTAGAGGAGTCACTTGCGTTCAAGGATAAAATCATCGGAGTTGGTCTGGATTCTTCTGAAGTTGGGCATCCACCGGAAAAATTTGAGCGTGTGTTCGCCAAAGCTAGCGAGGAAGGCTTCTTAACCGTTGCTCACGCAGGGGAAGAAGGTCCTGCACAAAACATCACAGATGCATTGGATATGCTTCATACCACTCGTATTGACCATGGTGTGCGATGTGTGGATGACGAAGCACTAGTGGAAAGACTGGCAAGAGACAGAGTTCCTTTGACTGTATGCCCGCTTTCTAACACTAAGCTCAAAGTGTTTGGTGATATGAAAGAGCATAATATTGTGGACTTGTTGCGCAAAGGGTTGTGCGTCACCATTAACTCTGACGATCCAGCGTATTTTGGCGGCTACATGACAGATAATTTTTTAGCAGTTTCTGACGCGCTTTCTCCCTCCAAAGAAGAGCTCACAAAATTTACCTTAAATGCCATCGAAGCCAGCTTTATCTCGCCACCCTATAAGGAAGAACTGACCGATTTGGTGAGTAAGTATTTGCAGCAAGCAAGCTAAAGCACGTAACCTTCAATACAAAGAGCCCCGAATATGGCTCGGGGCTCTTTTGTTAACTTGAACTCGGGTTAAGAGGTTAACTTATACTTTAAAACGATTCACCGATGCCTGAAGTTCACTCGATACGGAGTTCAGCTCCATAGCTGTCTGAACATTACTTTGAACGTCCTGAACGGTGTTTCGTGCCAGATCGTTCACATTCACCACATTTTCATTAATGTCTGTCGCCACATGCGACTGTTCTTCAGCGGCAGTAGCAATCTGGTTGTTCATGTCTTGAATCTTGCCAATTTCGTCTTGAATAACTTGTAGTGACTGGCTTGCTTCATTTGATTTCACCAGAGTTTTCTTGGCGTTTTCGGCGTTTTCTTCCATCATGCTGACGGATTGCTTCGCCTGCTCTTGCAACACAGCAATCATCGACTGAATCTCGTTGGTGCTTTCCTGCGTCTTGTTTGCCAGATTACGTACTTCATCTGCCACCACCGCAAAGCCTCTGCCCTGCTCTCCGGCACGTGCAGCTTCAATCGCAGCATTCAGCGCCAGTAAGTTGGTTTGCTCTGCGATGCCGCGAATCACATCCAGAATTCCGCCTACGTTCAGGGTTTCCTTTTCAACTTCCAAAATAGAGGACTGAACGCTCTGAATGTTACTGACCAGCAGGTTGATGTCGTCGTTCATTTCACTGACCACACTCAACCCGTTTGAAGAGGACGCGCTGGCGTCATTGGAAGACGTTGATGCCTGCATAGCGTTCTGTGCCACTTCAGCGACCGTAGCCGTCATTTCATTCATGGCTGTCGCGACCTGCTCCAACTGCATCATCTGAGATTCTGAAGAGCGATTAACCTGATTAGAAGAGGATTCAAGCTGACCAGAAAGATCCGTTAGTGCCGCAGAAGAAGCATCAATATTACTGATGATCTGCTTGATGCTTTCACCCATGATGAGCGTTGAGCGGTATACACCCGTCTCGTTGCCCTGCAAAGGACGCACCTTAGTCAGATCCCCTTTGGCGATACGATCAACGAATTCTTCAATCTCTTTAGGTTCGCCACCAATTGGACCGTACATCAGTTTTTCTACCGCGAAGTAAACCACTACGATGCCAATAACCGCAAAGATTAGTCCGGCAATGCTGTTGATGGATACCATGGTGTTGGAAGGTTCGTTAATGTCGTCCCAGTTTGCCCAAGCCCACACAGACCAGCCTAAAGATTCGATTCGAGAAGAAACCACGTAAAAGTCACCTTTGTCGGGAACAGTATACGAGTGCTCACTCTTATCATGAGATCCAAACTGACGGTAGCTGGGGCGCAGCTCAAACAGGTTCTTACCGATAAACTCCGGGTAGCTTGCCGCCATAAGAAATCCATCGGAGCGTGACACGAAAAGATTAGGCTCTGCCGACAATTCGTTGATGTACTCGGTGATGTCGCTCATTTTCAAGCTTAAGCCGATAACAGCATGAACATCACCGTGCTGGCGAAACGGAATCACTACCGACATAGTCAGGTGACCGGTGGTTGCCATGTAAGGGTTAGTCACCGTGCGTTGTGCGCCACTGAATCCTTTGATGTACCATTCACGCTGTTTTTGCTTGGCGTTGAAATCGGCAATCAGACCATTCGTATCGTAAGTTGTGCCATCTGGCAGACCTACATACATGTTCAGCACTTTCAGGCTGCTTTTCCCTTGCTTTAAGGTATTGATAAGAGCTTCATCAATAACCACCTCACCAGAGGCGTCTATGGACATACCTGCTGCGACTGTTTCCAACGCGGTAAAATATTTATCCATTTTGCCTTCAACGGCTTTCGCAACAAGGAAAGATTTATTGGAAAGGTTTTTACGATAGTCGTCGGTGGTGGCAGTTTTAAATTCGAAGTACCCGATAACGGACGTGACGAGGATGGTGAAAGCTATCAGAAACCCGATAGCCGTCACCAGTTTAGATTTCACACTCATTTGATTAAAACTCAGCTAGTTCTGTTGGTATTGTGTGAAATCTATCAGTAAGACCTTGTTATTTGGAAACATATTTTGCACTAATAATTAAACAAAATTATCTATTTCTTTAAGAGTGAAATTTCATTCACTTTGTATAAAGAAACCTTAAAAATAGCGAATTTTCATGCATTTTTATTCCCTTACACAACTAGCTAGGTTTGACATCTGAAAAAAGCACCACACAAACCCAATGCCAATACTGAGCCAATAAGAAAACAACTTTCTACTTTAACGAAGGAAATGGTCTGCCAGTAACGCGACAAATAAGAACATCAGTTGGTAAATCGAAAAGATAAAGGTACGCATGGCATCCCCCTCTTCTTCCCTATATTTGAGTTTCCAAGCTTTATAGATAAACCCTGCACTCAGGAAGCTAGATGCAATCAGGTACAGCAAACCACTCATGCCTACCAGTACAGGAAACAGGCACGCAATAGCCAGCAGGATGGTGTATAGCAAAATACTGGTCTTTGTGTATTCCACACCATGAGTCACGGGCAGCATTGGGATGTCGGCACGAGAGTAATCTTCTTTTCGATGGATCGCCAGAGCCCAGAAATGCGGGGGCGTCCAGATAAAGATGATCATCACCAATAACCAGGCATGAGAGTGCAGCTCATTGGTTACCGCAGTCCAGCCCAGTAAAGGCGGCATAGCACCTGCTATTCCCGCAATGACGATGTTTTGTGGTGTGGCTCGTTTGAGATAAAGGGTGTATACCAAAGCGTAACCAACGAGGCTTGCCAATGTTAGCCAGGCCGTTAGCTCATTCACCTGCCAGTAGAGTGCCACAAACCCCAACACGCCCAGCACCACAGCGAATGCAAAGGCGTTCACCGCTTTTACCTGGCCGGTGGGCAACGGGCGCTGGTAAGTTCGCGCCATGATGGCATCGATACGGCGATCCACCAGGTGGTTAAACGCAGCAGCACTGGACGCCATCAGCCCAATACCAGCTAAGGCGATCAAAGCCTGAGTAAGAGGAAAGTATCCGTCGGTGGCCAGAATCATCCCGACGACTGTCGTCAACAGCATCAGTGCCACCACCTTTGGCTTGGTGAGCGTATAGTAGTCGCGCCAGGTTGAGCCTTCAACACCAGTCTGAGTTATTGATTTGTCCATCGTTACAACCTCCTTTCCTGCGCAACCAGGGGCTCGGACACACTTCGCCAAACATGAAAATTGATGTAAACCGTACAGAGCAGCAGTAATGCTGCCCCTAGGTTGTGCGCAACCGCCACAGGCAATGGCAGGTTAAAGACCACATTGCTGATACCCAGCATAAGTTGAAGGCTGAGCAGCACCATCAGGGAATACGCCCCTTTTCGCAACTGAATGTGGCTTTGCTGAAACAGCTGATGCGCCAAACCAACTAATACGATGGTAGTGACAAACGCCCCAATACGGTGGGAAACGTGGATGGTCATACGGGCGCTGTAATCCAATACCCCAAACTCATAATTGGTGTGACCCGCCTGCCTGAAATCGAAAGCCTGAGCGAAGTTAAGATAGCTGGTCCAGTTTCCGTCGCAAATTGGTAAGCTAGTACACATCAATGCGGCATAGTTGGAGGATGTCCAGCCTCCCAGTAAAATCTGAACCACCACCACAGTCAGCGCTACCGCGGCATAAAGCTTCAGTGCCGGATTGGTTACCTGAACAGGGGCATGTTTTGAAGTAACCGAGGACGGATGCCCGTCGCTCACCATAAAATGCGCCACCTCATTTCGTTCATATCCAATTTCCTGTTTCAACCTCGCATAGAGGAGGAAAAGCAAGCTGAACAGAGTAAAGCCCCCGATCAAATGCAGCATCACAATCACGGGCATTAATTTGAGGGTTACGGTCCAGGCTCCTAAAGCCGCCTGAAAAACCACAAGCAGAGACAGACTAACAGGAATCACCCGACCACCATGACTGGCTTTAAGCGTAAAATAGCTGATGGCGAATACGATCATTCCCAGTGTTCCAGCCAGATAACGGTGAATCATTTCCAGCCAGGCTTTGTAAGGTTCAACCACGCTTTCCGGGTAAAGCTGACTGGCTTTAGACAGCGCTTTTTCGGAAGTAGGTACACTGATGTGACCGTAACAGCCCGGCCAGTCAGGGCAGCCCAAACCCGCATCGGCAAGCCGGGTATAGGCTCCCATCAAAATGACAAAAAAGGTCAGTATCAGGCTTATTTGAATCAGTCTGATGATATTCATACACGCCCCCTAATCCCTGAAAAACACGCTTACCCTACTCGGGATAGCTTGAGTAGCTTCCTAAAGTCGGCAATCAGTCCTTTGCTTTGCTGAATTAAAAGATCCGGATTGATTTCCTTTGGATAATGCATCACCAGTTGTCCGCGAGGATCCACGATGATGTATTCCTGTTGTTCAAATTTCGCCAGAAAGTCTCTGGTCGATGTCACGCGCTCAAAGCTGTAGTCATTGAGCACCGAAGTGTCGCTATCAGACGTAACGTAGACCGTGGGTTGAACCCTGTCTTGGTACTTTCCTAGTGAAATGTAGCTTTGTTGAAGCAAGTGCAACTGTTGCTGGCATAAAGAACCGCACTTAGCGGGAAGCACATAACCCAGTTGCCACTGCTTGTCCTGCGAGCCGGGCATTTTGAAATCGGAAAGATAGCTTTCTGGTTCCACTAACATGCCTTTATTGGTTACTCCCGGCTGATACCAGTTCATTTCCAAAATCAACTTCGCCACGATAGCGGGCATAGCAAACAGAGCCACTAACGCAATCAATATCAGCCTCCCGCGGTTAACGCTGGGAGACGGCACATTATTCAGGTTTTGTACTGTCATCATTTTCCCCTTTGGGTAACAGACGCACACCAAGCGCCTTAAGCAGAATCATGGTCATAATCAATGCGAATACCGCCGCCATGGAAAACCATTGCAACGAGTAACCAAAATGTTTTTGAGAAGAGAGAGGAACAGGTCGCCACGGTTGTTCCAGTCGGATATCAAGGTTGGAAGGCTGAATTACAAAAGGGAGTAACGGTAACCCTAGCTCAGATTCCAATTCAGTCAGGTTTAGATTTTGAATACGCTTTGGCCAGCCAGCTTCGGCATAAAGCTGATCGCTGACCGGATTGATTTGTCGTTGGTAAACACGTCCTTCAACCCGAGTGGCGCTTACAGATGTTAACGTCTCAACGTATGGCAGGACACGTCGGTCGGATCCGGTTTCAACGAACCCAAGTTCAATCAAAACCATTTTCCCTGACGTCTCATAACCAGAGAGTACCTTGGCAGGCTGAAGGGCAAGATACCCCACTTTGCCATTCCAGATCTGGTTATCGAGCAATATCAGCTTGTCACTTGTAGGCTGTATTTCTGCGGTAACGCGGGTTCCGGTAACGTTGTACTCCAGACTGGCAGGCTGCTTTAAGATTTGAGTATTCAGCTCATCGAGAGTAATGGGCGTCATAGTGGCGCGATCAGCCAGTGCTTTTTCATAGTCTAACTTTTGCTCTCCACGTCCCAATTGCCAGAAACCCAGCTTGATAAGCACGGTAAATACCACCAAAGTTAAAATCAGGGCGAACCAAAATTTTGGTTTTAACGTCAACGCAACCCAGGAGGTCAACATGGCTGCCTCATTGTTTAAACTGGTTCTGGTCCTGACACTCTGTTTCATTATCTTCAACCTTGGTCGCGCTTTAGTGGTGATGGTGAAAGGCGATAGCGATAAACCTGCCAGCCACTTTCTGGGTCGTCGTCTGATCTTCTCCGCTTTAGTTATTGTGCTTTTACTTGTTGCTTTAAAAGCAGGCTGGGTCGTTCCCAACCCACGCCCGTATTAATGGTTCCTACAACACGTAGACAAAGACAAACAGGCACAGCCAAACCACATCGACAAAGTGCCAGTACCAGCTGCCCGCCTGAAACGCGAAATGGTTGTCTGGGGTAAAGTGATCGTGGGCAATTCTTGCCAGCAGCACCGAAAGGAATATGGTGCCTAACAGAACGTGCATGCCGTGGAAGCCCGTCAGTAAGAAGAAGGTATTGCCATATATCCCCGATTGAAGGGTCAGCCCCATTTCCTGATAGGCATGGACATACTCTTCAACTTGATAGAACAAGAAAGCGATGGCCAGAATGATGGTGATTTCTAACCACACCACCAGCGCCATTCGATGATTCTTTTCTAAGCTGGTGTGCGCCATGTGCAGAGTGACAGATGAGGTCAGAAGAATAACGGTATTAAGCAAAGGTAACCCCTGCCACCCCATGGCTTCGGTGGTTTGCCCTGAAGGAGTCAGCGTGAGCGGCCACATGGCTTCAAAATTTGGCCACAACACCTCGTGAGTCATCACATTGTTGTCTGCCCCGCCAAGCCAGGGTACAGCGACCATTCGGGCATAAAACAGTGCGCCAAAGAATGCGCAGAAGAACATCACTTCTGAGAAGATGAACCAGCTCATCCCTTGCCTGAAAGAGATATCTATCTGTTTGGAATAGAACCCAGACATGGACTCGCCAATCACATTACGCATCCACCCGATGAACATCACCAGAAAGACAAAAAACCCACCGAACAGGAACACACGCCCGAAGACGCTGCCCGTTTCCAGGTTTTGCACCGTTACCCCTGCCCCTACGGCAATAAAGAATAGCGCGATAGCCCCAACAATGGGCCAGATACTGTGGGATGGAACGTAATAACTTTGGTGTTGTGTACTCATTGCACCGCTCCTTGATCTGTTTCTGAGCGTGAAATCAGAGCCACCGTTTTTTGTTCTTCGGGCTCTGTAATATTGAATAGCGTGTAAGAGAGAGTCAGGGTATGAATGGAATCGGGGATCGTCGGCTCAATGTAGAAAATCACTGGGAGCTCGGCGCTTTTGTTGCCTTCCAGAGGCTGGCGGTTAAAACAAAAGCATTCAATCTTATTGAAATACGCCGCCCCGTTTCCGGGAGCAATTGACGGTACTGCCTGACCAACCAAGTCCGCCTGATTTAAGTTGGTGGCAATGTAGCGTGTCTGTATGACTTCTCCGGGGTGAACATCCATGACCTTTTTGGCAGGTGTGAACGTCCACGGCATGTCTGGCTTTACGTGCGCCATAAACTCAACCCGGATAACACGGGAGGTGTCTACCTGCATACCGACCGGGCTGCTGACCGCTTCATTGCTGGGTTTACCATTGATACCCAACTGCTCGCACATGATGTCGTACAGCGGGATCAACAGAAAACCAAAACCAAACATGGCGACCACACTCAGCAGCAACCATCCGGTGAGCTTGCGATTAGAGCGATTTGCCGATTCCATTGCTCTGCCCTCTGTCAGTCGATTTTAGGTGGCTGACTGAACGTGTGGTGAGGCGCCGGGCTTGGCACTGTCCATTCAAGCCCTTCGGCTCGCTCCCAGGCCCTGGCTTCCGCTTTTTCACCACCTTTGATGCATTTGATCACCAGCCACAAGAAAATGAGCTGCGACAGACCAAAGGCAAAACCGCCTATCGACACAATCTGATTTACGTCGGCGAACTGTATGGCGTAATCCGGAATTCGTCTGGGCATCCCAGCCAGCCCCAGAAAGTGCATAGGGAAGAACAGCACATTGACTGAAATCACAGAGCACCAGAAATGCCATAGACTCAGCTTGTGGTCGTACATATGCCCGGTCCATTTAGGAAGCCAGTAATACGCCGCCGCCATAATCGAGAAGACAGCACCAGACACCAACACATAGTGGAAGTGCGCCACAACAAAGTATGTGTCGTGGTACTGGAAGTCCGCTGGGACAATCGCCAGCATCAAGCCCGAAAATCCGCCTATGGTGAAGAGCACAATAAATGCAATGGTAAAGAGCATTGGCGTCTCAAAGGTCAGCGCCCCTCGCCACATAGTCGCAACCCAGTTAAACACCTTCACCCCTGTCGGCACCGCGATAAGCATGGTGCAATACATAAAGAAGAGTTCAGCAAATACAGGCATACCAGTGGTGAACATATGGTGCGCCCATACAAGGAAGGACAACAACGCGATACTACAGGTCGCATAAACCATAGAGTGGTAACCGAACAATTTCTTACCACTGAATGCGGGAATAATGGCCGATACGATGCCAAAAGAAGGCAAGATCATGATGTACACTTCCGGGTGCCCGAAGAACCAGAAAATATGCTGGAACATCACTGGGTCACCGCCCCCTGCCGCATCGAAGAAACTAGTACCAAAGTATTTGTCTGTCAGCACCATGGTGACCGCGCCGGCCAGCACAGGCATGACCGCAATCAACAAGAAAGCCGTAATCAACCAGGTCCACACAAACATGGGAAGCTTAAACCATGTCATACCCGGAGCACGCATATTCACAATGGTCACAATCACGTTGATTGCACCCATGATGGAGCTGATACCCATGATATGAACCGAAAACACAAACAATGCCGTGCTGTCTGGCCCGTAAGTGGTCGAAAGCGGTGCGTAGAAGGTCCAGCCAAAGTCTGGACCGCCTCCTTCCATAAACAACGAGCTGATCAAAATGAGAAACGCAAAAGGTAAGATCCAGAAGCTCAGGTTGTTCATGCGTGGCAGCGCCATATCCGGTGCGCCAATCATCATTGGGATCATCCAGTTTGCCAGCCCGGTAAACGCTGGCATCACTGCACCAAACACCATCACCAAACCGTGAACTGTGGTCATTTGATTGAAGAACTGAGGATCAACAAGCTGCAACCCAGGCTGGAACAGCTCGGCGCGAATGATCATCGCCATAAAGCCGCCCGTTAAGAACATGGCAAAACTGAACCAGAGGTAAAGCGTACCTATGTCTTTGTGGTTGGTGGAATACACCCAACGAGCCCAGCCAGACGGCGCTGCATGATGGTCATCATGTTCGTTTTCATGAGAATTTACATCGGTTGAACTGTTCATTGTCCCTCCCCGCCACGCAACGCGTTAACATCAGATGCCTGCGCCATGTCGCCTTTGTCATTCCCCCAAGCGTTTCGCTCGTAGGTCACCACCGCCGCGATTTGCTCATCCGTTAGCTGGTTACCAAACGCCTGCATTGCCGTGCCAGCTACCCCGTTTAACACCACATCAATGTGCGTGGTCATGTCTCCCAATGTGACTGGGCTGTCTTTCATTGCCGGGAAAACACCCGGAACACCAAGACCATTTGCCTGATGGCACACAGCACAGCGCTCGTTATACACCTGCTCACCCATCGCCATCAGCTCGTCCATTGAAAGCTCTTTGCTGAGTGCGGC
>NZ_AFWJ01000025.1 GCF_000222685.1 Vibrio nigripulchritudo ATCC 27043
TTGTGCCTTGAGGTACTGCACCTGCTGGACTGCACTGTGTGCTGCCTGAGAGCGATCGGAACGACCAGAAGAATCAATAAGAGGAATGCTCACACCCACGCCGACCATCCAGTCTGGTTTCATCTGGCTGGCGAGGCTTTCGTGCTCATATACCGTGTAGTTCCCGTACAGATAAACGTTGGGGTAGTACTTGCCGTCTTCGGCTTTAACCAGGTTGCTTGCCTGCTGCGCTTTGGCATCCAGAAGCTGCAAACCTGGGTAGGTGTTCAGTGTTTGATCAACGAATGCGGAAAGCGGCGGCAAGGCATCGTTGATGAAAAGCTGGCTAACCAGCTCGACGCTGTCGACATTCAATAGCTTGGCTAACGCGGTTTTGGCAATTTCAAGATCGCGCTCGGCTTTTTTTCTGTCGACTTTGGCTTTATCGAAGGAGGCTTCTGCCTGCAAGCGCTCGACTTTCGCTATCTGACCCTGCTTCTCCATTTTCAATGCAAAGTCGCGGTGTTTTTCTAATCCTTTTTCAACCACCTGACGTGTTTCGACGACTTTCTCTGCCAAAACCACACTGAAATAGAACTTGGTCAGATCTTCATATTTTGCCTGACGTTCCATTTCTAACTGGCTTCGGGCTTCTTCGGTTTGCCCTTTTGCGATTTCCTGAGCTGCGGTGATTTTGCCGCCAGTAAAAATTGGCCATACCGCTCGAATAGAGGAGGAGAAAATGTCTTTTTCTGTAATGGTCGATGTAGCACCACCTAAGCTCTGAATTATGCTGGGCGGCAGCATATGGGCTAAACCGGAAAGATCGACGTTGGAGCTCTCGGCAATTTGGTGTGCAGAGAGGGTTACATCGTCATCCAATCGTGTGTAATTCGCTGAAAGCGTTACCTTTGGTAGGTTAAGGCTGTCTTTGGATGCCTGTAAATGTTGGTAGCGTTCTAGGTTAGCTTGAGAGGCGGAAAGGGAGTCGCTCTGCTGCTGAACGATTTGCCACGCCTGATCAAAATTGACGGGTTGAGCAAATGCCGACAGAGGCTGGGTGAGAAGTGCGCCCAAAAGTACAACCAGAGGTCTTTTGTTCATCATTAAACTTACCACTTAAAATTTGAATTAGAGTTTATACTCTAAAAAATGGCTGTGCAACTGGATCCTATACTTAGCAACGGGTCTGAAGTTTAAATTCTTGCGGTGACTAACGGAAGCGATGTTTCGAGTTTGTTAAAGTTATGTGCTGAAATTAAGAGGGACGATTTTGTTTAGTTGGAAAAATCTGAGCTTTCGCCGCAGGTTATTGATTATCATGACTTTGTCGGGGTTAATTGAGCTACTTATCCTGACCGCGGCGGGATTCGCCTATATTAAGCATTCCCAGCAAGAAGAAATGGGCTACAAAGCACTTGGCATTGCGCAGTTTCTGGCGCAGTCACGTTCCGTTGTAGACATGGTCGAAAGTGAGCAGGTGGGAGAATTACCCCTCGAATTTCGAGAGCTTACGAAACTGATCGGTGCAACTTTCATTGTAATTGGTAATAAAGAAGGCATTCGATTGATTCACCCAGTTGAAGAGCGCGTTGGCAAGCCGATGAAAGGAGGCGACAACGCAAGAGCACTGGAACTTGGTCAGTCTTATGTGTCTTATGCCGAAGGTTCATTAGGTAAATCGGTTCGGGGTAAAACCCCCGTCATTGATCAACATGGGAACATCATCGGGGTTGTCTCTGTCGGGTATTTGCTCGACAGTCTGCAAGACAGAATTGAGCCTTATTTAGCGTTTCTTATTGCCATGGCTTTGCTGGTAGTGATCGCCAATGCTGTGTTATCAAACTATGCGTCCCGACGTTTTCAAAAAGCCATTCTTGGATTTGAACCAGAGGAGATAGGACGGCTGTATGTCGAGCTGGACGTCACCATGAGTACCATCAAGGAAGGTGTGATCAGCATCGACAATGCCGGAACCGTTCGATCAATCAACAAAAGTGCGTGTGAAATACTCAAAATCGACCGAGAGAATGTGCTGAATCTGCCGATGAAAGATGTCCTTCCCGATAGCGATTTGGTGGATATTCTAGCAACCAAAGAGCCTCAGCATGACATAGATCTCTATTTGAATGATCAGCGCATTGTTGCCAACCGAAACCCCATTATAGTCAAGGGCGAAGTGGTCGGAGCCGTGTCCAGTTTCCGTCGAAGGGACGAAATAACCGAGCTGACCAAACAACTTTCTCAAACCCGTGAATACGCCGATATGCTTCGGTCACAAACTCACGAACACAGAAATAAACTCAACACCATCAGTGGGCTGGTTCAGTTAGGAGAAACCGAACAGGTTCAGAAACTGATAGGACAGGAAACCGCACATTATCAGGCGTTAATTGGCTTTATCCGAGATGCAGTGAAAGATCCATTAGTAGCTGGCTTACTCTTGGGAAAAACAGAGCGTGCCCGTGAACTCGGTCTTATGCTGGAAATTGATGCTGGTACACGATTAGAGCAGTTGCCTGAAAATATCATTGCAGATGATCTGGTCACGATTCTGGGGAATTTAATCGACAACGCATTCGATGCCATGATCGCAGAACGCGAGAATAGAGTGGCAAACAATGTGTTTGTATCCATCAGTGACTACGGGACAGAAATCATTCTGGAAGTGGAAGACACAGGATGTGGTTTGCCAGAAGACATTAACGTATCCAGACTGATAGAGAAAGGCGTTTCCAGCAAGGCGAAAGCCAACAGGGGCGTGGGGCTTTATCTGGTCAGCAAGTTAGTCAGCCAGTATGGCGGACAGCTGGAGCTGGGAAATGGTCCGACTCAGGGAGCAAGAGCGACGGTGTATATACCAAAGGACAAAAGAAAATGACGACGAGTACGAAGGTAATGATCATCGAGGACGATGAGGGCATTGCTGAGGTGCACAACAGGTACTTGAATCAGATTGGCGGTTATGAAGTGGTTGGTATCGCCACTTCTCAAACCGAAGCCGAAATGCAGCTTGAACTGTTGCAACCAGAACTGGTCATACTCGACGTTTACCTGCCAGATGGCAACGGGCTGGAGATCCTTCGTCAGGTTCGTCAGCAAAAACAGCATTGTGACGTTATTCTTGTCACCGCCGCGAGAGATGTAGACACGCTGCAGGAAGCCATGCGGGGTGGTGTGGTCGATTACTTACTGAAACCGGTGATTTTTTCCCGTTTAGAAGCGGCGTTAAAGAAATATCAGGCACAAAAACAAGAGCTGGAAACGGTGTCGGATCTTGATCAGAAGCTGGTGGACAAAATGCTGCAATCCAGTTCGCAACAAGAGCCCGCAAACAATCGCCTGCCTAAGGGGATTGATGGTGTAACACTGGATAAAATCCGTCATCTCTTCGTGGGGGATACCCAGCTCACGGCGGATGAAGCCGGGGTGAGAATCGGTGCCAGCCGCACCACAGCCAGACGTTATCTCGAATATCTGATCAGTTCCGGCGAACTTGAAGCCGATGTTCATTACGGCTCAGTCGGAAGACCAGAGAGGACATACCGAAAAATTCTGCGCTAAGCTTCCATCAATTCTTATGAGCCCTGACTTTTTGTCTAAACTTGTAAAAGACATAACGTTAGGGCTTTTATATGAGAAATCACATCGTTGTTCTTCTGGCACTACTCTTTGCTTTTCCGGGCTTTGCTAAAGAGCTCGTTTTTATTCACAGTTATCACTTTGAGTATCCTTGGGTCAAAGAGTATCGGGAAGGGTTCGAGAGCGAGATAGGTGCGATGACGATCCATGACTTCCAGATGGATACTAAGCGCAAACCCGCAGAACAGTTTCCTGCAATCGCAGATAAAGCGTGGGAGTTTATCCAGCAACATGATCCTGATGTTGTAGTGGTGTCCGATGACAACGCCCTCAAGTATTTAGGTCCTCGCCTGATAGACAACAAAATTCCGACCTTCTTTCTAGGTATTAACGCAAACCCGAGAAACTACATTTCAATCACGCCGACTATTTCTGGGGTACTCGAACGGCCCTTGATGAAACGCTCGGTGTATATGATCAGCAAAGTACTGCCTGAGGTGAAAAATATACGCGTACTGATGGACGATGCCGCAACCTCACACGCCATATTGGAGACCTCTTTCAGCAATAAACTCAATCAGGATATCAACGGGATTACCGTTCACACCAGCTTGGTCCCTAATTACGAGAGTTGGGAAAGTAACGTGTTTGAATCTAAGAATCAGGGCTACGACGCCATCATCATCGCCAATTATGCCGCTTTAAAAGATGAGTCTGGTAAGCACTATTCTCTGGATGAAGTGAGCGCATGGACGAGTGAAAACTCGCCGTTACCCATTTTTGCGTTTTGGTCCTATTCAGTTGGTCCGGGTAAGGCGATTGGCGGGTTGAGCATCAGCGCGTTAGAACAGGGTATTGAAGTGGCGAAGCTGATTAATCAGTTTAATGAAAAGGGAAACATGCCAACGATCACGACCCCGAAGAAAGGCGCGTTTATCTTTAGCCAGACAGAACTGGAACGCTGGCAGTTACAAGTACCGAGTGATATTGAGAAAAATGCCGAAATGCGAAAATGAATGAGCTGCTAGTTAAAGAATTATGATTTATTCCTCGCAGTTTTCATACACACGTCATGGTTCTGATGAGTCATAGTGTTAACATAGTGTAAAACATAAATAAGCAGGGAAAACCTGTGATGTAAACAAAGGAGTGGCACCTGGGTGTTCAGTGCTGAAAGCACCGATCATCGAGACAGAGGCAAAGACCAATGTCGTAGGTGTGTGCTTGAAGTGACGAAGTTTTGCTTCAGGCACAAAGGCGTATTTAACAAACATTATTTCAGCCTTCGGGCTAAACCGTTAAACGCCTAGGAGTTACAAATGAGCGATCTACGCAAGCGAAGTTCGTTGTCTGTACAATGGAAAATCACCCTGTTGTCTGGGGTATGTTTGGTACTGACTTCGATTGCCTTGATTGGTTTTTCAGTTTTTAACGCAATTCAAAATCAAACCGTCATCAAAGGGAAAAGTACTGAGTCCGTTGTATTAAAATCTCAGCAGTTATTGAACGCCGAATCCCGATCTAACGCTGCCCAAGTCCAGAAATATTTAGATGAAGCTACTTACCGCGCAGAAATGCTTGGTGACAGTGCGCTGTTTCTGATCCAAAACGCACAAGAAAACTTTACTGCCAGTGAAGTGCTGCGTAATGCGCTGAACGAACTGGTGGAGCGTGCCGTTAATCAGTTTCCTACGATTCAGGGAGCGTACCTGGTATTCGAAGTCGACAAGGTTGATGGGGAAGACAAGTATTACAAAAACGCCGGTGAACTTGGCTCTAACGAAGTTGGACGTTTTTCCCCGTATTGGGCAAAAATCAAAGAGGGCGACAAAGCCGTAGTACGACTGATAGGGGAGAATGAACTCTCCGATCCAGCCAACGGCGAGAAGTATTCCTGTCCACTCAATACTGGCAGCGCGTGCGTGTCGAGCCCCAAAATTTCTGAACAAGGTGCGCTTACAGCTTCCATTTCTGTCCCGTTAAAAAGAGACGATGAACTGGTGGGTGTACTTGGCATCAATTTAAGCTTGGACCAGCTTAACCAATCCATTTCAGATGCGGATGAAGCCCTGTTTGACGGGCAGGGTGAGATCGCGATTGTTTCTCTGGACGGCACACTTATCGCCAGCGATGTGATGCCCGACAAAGTCGGTTTTCCTTACAAAAGCAATCACGTATCAGACAGCAAAATGACCGATTTCTTATATGGAAGTCAAAGCCAGGTCAGTTGGAGCAAAGATGGAAACTGGCTAACAGTTTTCTCTCCTATTCAAATTGCCAATCAGAACTGGGGTGTGTTGATAGACGTACCGAAAGACAGCGTGTTAGCTGATGCGAACGCTCTGGATGCTGTTATCAAAGGGCTGGTTGAAGCTGGCATTATTACTGAAATCTCTTTTGGTGCTCTGTTTGTCGTTATTGGTTTGATAGTGATTAGCGTGTCTTCATCTCGCTTAGTTAAGCCTATACGTGAAGTTGTCGCTCGGCTCCATGACATTGCGTCGGGAGAGGGGGACTTAACGCAGCGCTTAAAAGTCACGTCTAACGACGAAATCGGTCAACTGTCCTCTGAATTTAATCAGTTTTTGGAAAAGCTGCAGACGATCATTCGGGATCTGGTCAATACGACGGAAGTGGTGGGAGAGCTGATTGAACAGTCGAAACGTTCTGCCACAGTTATTCGCGATAGCAGCGACTCTCAGTTTAAAGAAACAGACTTAGTGGCAACGGCTTCAGAGGAAATGACGCAAACTGCGACCGTCGTGGCGCAAAATGTTCATTCAGCGGCTGACGCAGCCAATCAGGCTAGTGCCGCAGCCGTTTCTGGTCATGAAGTGGTCGAGAAGTCTTACAGCGAAATGACCAGACTGGTTGAGAAGATGCAAACCGCCGTACCAACTGTAGAAGCCTTGGCAAGCAACAACGCCAGCATTACTGAGATCCTGACTGTGATAGAAGGAATATCTGAGCAAACCAATTTGTTAGCCCTGAATGCAGCGATAGAAGCAGCAAGGGCAGGCGAACATGGACGTGGATTTGCAGTGGTGGCAGATGAAGTTCGAAGCCTGGCGAGTCGCACTCAGGAATCGGTAGGAGAAATTCGCGAAGTCATTGGCAAAGTCGAACTCGGCACCAAAGACGTGGTCAGTGCGATTCAGGAAGGAAATGACCTTGCTAATAATACCTCTGTCTACGTTCGCAACGCAGTGAATGAATTGGAATCGATAAAGTCGGCGATTCAGGCTATCACCGAAATGAACAACCAGATCGTGAATGCAACCGAGCAACAGCAGCAGGTATCCAGCGAAGTGAACCTCAACATCGCAAACATCCGAGATCTTAGCGCGGATATTTTAAATCAGGCGCAATCTTCCGACTCAGTCGTATCCGAAATTACTGAGATGTCGCATCAGCAACAAACGCTGGTCAGCCAGTTTAAAGTGTAGCAATGACAATGAACCTCGCCCGTTTCGGGTGAGGTCGCATTTCCTCTTCACCCGAATCAGGGTTCTAACATCTTCAACTCGATTACTTGCTTCATTGATCGCTGGATTCACCGAGGTCAGAGTTAAAAATCGATAGCGTGGTTCAACGCTTAATCTGGATAATTTGTGCACTATTCGGATATAGAGCTGGCTGCACCTGGACTATCGTGTGTTTGGTATGTAAATAGAATGTTAATTCTGTGGGTTTTGTTTGTGGGTGACGTTAGACCTCAAATGCTACCCATTTCAAAAACATCAGAACAAAAAGCAATCGGACGCAATATAGTGAGGAGTGACGGATGTATGACTCCAGAATAAGTAACTCTTTGTTCCAATTGGTCGATCAGGAATTCAGCCAGTCGGAAAGGCTTCTTTTCTCTTCTGGAAATGTTGAGGAGGTTTGTGGTGCCGTTGGGCAGGTCATGAAATCTCACTCGCTTTCAGTAAAAGAAGATCGCACCAAACTTGATGCGAAAATGCATTTTTTGCAGCTAGGTGAAATTTCGGTGAGCCGACTTCAATATGGTGCAGGCGTAGAGATTGAACCTGGTGCTATGAAAGAGTTTTTTCTCGTTCAGATGCCTTTGTCTGGAAGAGCGGTCATCGAATGTCCACATTGTAAGGTGGATTCCACAACCAATCTGGCATCTGTTCTTAGCGCTGATGATAGTGTCAGCATGCAGTGGAAGCCGAATGTAGATCAACTGATGATTAAGATTCCCAAGCCTTTAATAGAACGCACTGTAGTAGGCATGACAGGTCATCCGTTGGATGAAGCCGTGCGGTTTGATTTAGGGTTTGAATGGCAAAGAAGTCGAGAGTGGAAAAGCTTACTTTGGTATTTACTGACTTACGCTGCTCAGATCTCACCTGCCGAAAGCCAGAATAGCCTGATCCTTGGTCAACTAGAACAGCTAGTCGCAACGTGTTTATTAAGTTGCCATTCTCACAACTACTCGGTTGACGCCACGAAGAGTATGCCTGCCATTCGACCCCGACATGTTCGGATTGCCCAATCGTATATTGATGCACACCTGAGTGAAGACATCACCGCTGAAAGGTTGGCGGGGGTGGCGGGCGTGAGCGTACGTAGCTTATATGGCGGTTTTCGAGACTTTCTTGGTATTAGCCCAATGCAATACTTGCGTAACCTTCGCATGGAAAAGGTGCATTTGGAATTACAAGGTGGACAAGCACAAAGCGTAACTGGGGTAGCAATGAAGTGGGGGTTTTCCCATATGGGACGTTTCAGTGTTGAGTATAAGAATCGCTATGGTGAAAGCCCAAGTGAAAGCCTGAGGCGGTTTTAACTCTCTTCATCTTTAAATCCCTTCACCTTTTAATTCAAAAGACCCCTTTTGAATGTATCCATCAAAAGGGGGTCGTGTTCAAACCTCTTAAGGCAATGGCACTTATGCGGTCGCTAGAGACGTAAATTTACCCTGGTGAAAAACCAATGGCAGACGCTCTGTAGAATCGATGGAAAGGACATTGCCAATCAGCAGCAGATGATCACCAGCGGAGTTCTGTTCTGCATTTTTACAGATCAGTGTGGCGATGGCTCCCTCAATCACCGGAACGCCATGTGAGTTTATTTGGTAATCCACACCATCAAACTTGTTCTCTATTTTTGAGCTGGCGAATCGCATCGCGAGATCTTCCTGCTCACCAGAAAGAACATTGATTGAGAAGTGGTCACAATCGTTAAAGTTTGCAAGGTTAGGGGACTGTGTCCCCAAGCTCCAAAGCACCAAAGGCGGCGTGAGAGAAAGCGAAGCAAAGGAGTTGATTGTTAGCCCGATTGGCGCACCTTCAGCGGTGCGAGTGGCGACAATCGCAACACCTGTAGGGTATTTACCCAGTGCGTTTCGTAGCACTTGAGGGAGCAAAGTTTCACTTTCTTGTTGCGTGGTTTCTTCTTGTGTGCGAACTGAATTGTTGTTCATAACCCCTGCCTCCTATGCTCTTTTTGCCGAGTGAGATTCAATAACGCTGTGGCACAAATTGGCATCTTCCCACCAAGGGTAAAAATTGGGTGGGTGGTTGAACCCATTGGCTATGGTTGAAGCGAGTGAAGGTATCTGTTGTGCCGAAGCAAGCAGTTCGAGAATATGAGGGGGAGGCGGCAGCAGTAAACTGTTGGTCCAGTTCACGACGCTACTTGCGTAATCCCAGAAGGTTTCAAAGGTTTGATTCATCCAGTCAGCGGTAAATGATTGTTCGCCACGCGCGATGATCGCATCGCCGTAAACTTTTGCAGCTTTGGTCGCGTTGTTAGAACCCTGACCCGTAATCGGATCGTTCGTAGCCACGGCATCTCCCATGCCGAATACCAATCGACCAGAAGGCAAGGTCATCACAGGTTTACGAATGGTTGGTGGAAAACGACCTGCTAGAATGCCATTTTCATCCGTTAGCTCAATGTGCTGGCAGCGCTCAGCTTCCCAAGGGGCGAAGGTGTCTAAAATTTCTTTGCTTTTTGAAAGATGTTCCTGAGGAGTAGTAACGTCATTCCAGCAATCCATAGGACCTCCGGGAATCCCTTCAAACACCATGATGTCGCATGGACCAGAAGTCGTAAAAGCTGGGAAGGTAAAGTATTCACCCACACCCGGAATCAGATTGAATGCGACTTGACTGAAGTCATCCTGTTTTTTCATGCCATTGACATAGGTTAACGCAAGAGCACGTTGAGGTTTACTGAATGCAGAGCGAGTTTCATCCCGTTCAAATAATCGGACGACTTCCCCTTTGCCTGCGGCAAGGATGACAAGGTCGTGGGTGGCAGTAAGGTTTTCTAGCTCCGGTATCCCGACATCTTCAATGACTAATTTGCCACCTTTGGATTCAAAGAGTTCCATCCAAATGGGCATCTTTACTCGTTGATCGACCGCTTGTGCCGGTTTATCTAACGTGGCGCTCCATTCTATGGCTTTTTCCCCTGCGACTTCTGGATGAGGAACGGAAAACCCGATTCCATCAACATTCGGGCAGTTTTTCTCCCACAGGTTTAAGCCAGAATCGCGCTCAATTTGAAGAGCGTCGTCGAACATACACTGACTGGACAATACTCTTCCATTGCGCACGTTTTCCGGCGTCCGATTGGTTACGACAGTCACTCGATAATCGTTGTCTAAAAGACGAATTGCCAACGGAAGACCTGCCTGTCCTCCACCTACAATGGCGATGCTTCTCATGTTTCACTCCTTTGATATAGATCTCTTAATGGTTTGTTTTAATGATTCGTTATTCCGCTAAGCGAGGAATTGCGGGTTTTGCCTGTTCTGGTCCCATTGCTGAATACCCACCATCCACCGAATAATCCGAACCGGTGACGAAACTGGATAGATCAGACAGTAAAAATGCCACAACCTGGGACACTTCTTCTGGTGAGCCGACTCGCCCTTTAAGATGAAAATCGGCTGCAACTGAATCCGTTTTCTCTCTGTTTCCATCGGTTATTTCATCCATGATTCTGGACCAAACCCAACCCGGAGATACCGAGTTGACACGGATTCCATCGGGGGAATAGTCCATCGCCATACTGCGAGTAACCTGAAGCAAAGCTGCCTTAGAGGCAGGGTAGAGCCAGCGGCCTGTTTGCGCGATGGAAGAGGAAATGCTGGTAAAATTGACGATAGCTCCACCTCCTTGTTCCACCATATGAGGGCGAATGGCATTTGCAGCCATAACCGCACTGACGAGGTTTACGTTAAGCGCATTCAACCAGTCTTCTCGATTAGACAGGTCTCCTTCATCTAAGTAAGTCGCGGCCAGATTTACAAGAAAATGAATACTACCGTAGGCTTTTATAACGGCTTCTATGCCAGTATTTAGCTTCTCATCGTTGGTGATGTCTATTTCAAAGTAACTCAGGTTTTCGTTGTCGGTTTGTGGGGCAGATGCAATATCAAATACCGCGACCTTAACTCCGTATTCGAGCAGAGTATTGACGACTCCTTGCCCAATTTTTGTTACCCCGCCGGTTATAATGGCGACTTTTCCTTCTAGTCCTTTCATCAATTGCCTCCTTGATTCTGGTTCTCTGGCTTGAATGCCTGCCGGAAATACCATCCTCCCTCTAGAGGCAGTCAGTCTCTATCCATTATTGAGTGCAGGTATCCAAACTCTGCATCTTAAAGGGCGGGTAATGAAGTGGTTGTTTAGAGTGATAAGTCAGCGACTGTTTCAATGCGTCGGATCCTGCATGGCGGAGTTATTCGCTCAACCCGTTTGGGTGAGTTTTTCTGTTTGAAGGCGAAAGATTGGAAAGGTTGAAGGTCAGCTTCACCAACATGCTGAAGCTGACCTGGTGATGAGATTTAGGTGACTAGGATTTGCGGAATGTCTGGCTGGGGCTTTCTCCGAATCTTGCTTTGTACTCGGCACTAAACCTACCCATGTGTGAAAAACCCCAGCGCATAGCAATCGAGGTAACACTTCCAGTCTCGCAGGTGAGTAAATCGTTCCTGACATGATCCAGTCGTAAGTTGCGTAAGTATTGCATTGGCGTGGTTCCGACAAAATCTTTGAAGCCACTGTAAAGGCTTCGAACACTGATTCCACAAACCTGCGCCAGAAGCTCTACTGAGATAGGTTCATGGGCATGAGACTCCATGTATTCTTGTGCTCGCTTGATATGTCTGGGTCGAATAAAGGTTCTTTGCTGACCTGTTTCTTCAATGTGGGTGTGCTTGTGGTTTAAAAATAACGTCGTAGCAGTCAGTTGATTGAGCTGGCTTGTAATCAGCTTGTGTTCTCTCATAGACGGATCAGACGAGGCATAGAAGTCTAAAAGGTATGAAATAAGACAATACCAGGCAGGACAGTCCTGCCAGCGAAACCCAACATCGAACTTAATGGGTTCATCGATATCGTGGCCCAATATGCCCGTTGCGGTTCGCTCCATTAAAGTCCGAGAGATCCTAATCATGAACTGGTCGTTGTCATAGTCCCATACCATATTGGTTTGAACATCGGGATTCAGCACAGAAGCCGTGCTCTCTGTGGACTCAATCTGATCGACTCCGTTGGTGACACATGCGTGACCATGAACGGGGATTTGAATACAGTAATAGTCTTTGATGGTCGGGATGTGGATTTCGACACTGGAACCGTACTTCAGTCGATACAGAGAAATATCCCCTAATGGCATGTAGTGCATGCTCGCTTTCAACCGCCCGGTGTTGTTTATGACGTTGAGCTCGTGAGGGGTCATGACTCGACCTACACTTGTCTTCGCCTCGTCAACGTTACTCGAACTGAAAAGCAAATGACTGTTATCGTCCAATCTCTGACGAAAAGCCTGAACATTAAAACGGGGAGATTCTGTCGCGTACTTCATCATTGTTCTCCTGTATTGTCCGTGTCCTTGCTTGTAGAAATAAGGTTGAATATGGCGAGTAGACTTTCGGTCTTTGTCACGATGCTGAGTGAATCACAACCCTTGAACTACCACATCAAGCTTCCAAGCAATCAATATCCGTATTGATTTGTTACATATTAGTAACATTCTAATGGATCGAATCGTGACCCATGATCCATATTCTGCAGAAACTATCCGATTTCTGCATTTATGTAATCGCCGTCAGCCCTTTTATTGCAAGGGTTTGCACTGCAATAGTATTAGAAATGTTGCTCGTTTGTTAACTCACTATCCACTTCTTACGGATGCTATCCAAGCCCTGCAAAAAACCATTAGTCACCTTTTGCCTGTACGTTGTTCGGTCTCTTGGGCTGAAAGATACTGAAATGAATCAACAACACAGGTGAATAAATGATGTCGGACAATCGTGTAGATGCAGTCCTGATAGGAAGTGGCATAAATAGTCTCGTTTGCGCTCTCATTCTTCAGTCCAAAGGCTGGAAGGTCCACATTGTTGAGCAAAGCAGTGTACCAGGTGGTGCAGTTAAGACTGGAGAGTACACGGCTAAAGGGTATCGACATGATTGGGCGGCAATGAACCTGAGCCTGTTTGCTGGTTCCCCCTTTTTTGCTCAATACGGCTCGGCATTACTTGGACATGGGCTTGATTTAGTTCCGGTAAAACATTGCTTTGCCAGCGTTTTTCCAGACGGAAAATGGCTTGGAATAAGTCAGGACGTTTCGCTAAACACCGAGCGAATTCAGAGCTTCTCTCATAAGGATGCTCAAGAATGGCAATCTTTGACCAAACAGTTTTCGGTCAATGCGCCCGTGATGGTGCGATTCCTACAATCTCCATTTCGTTGGCGAACCATGTGCAGCAATGTGTGGCAGACCTACCGTGAAATAAAGCTTTCAGGCGCACTTAAACTGCTTCGCTTAATGCTGAGTTCCCCAAGAGAGTGGCTTGACGATCATTTTGAATCTGAACATGTGAAATCGACGTTAGCCGCATGGGGAATGCACCTTGATTTTGCTCCTGACATCGCCGGTGGCGCAATTTTTCCCTACCTCGAATCTTTTGCCAATCAGTCTTTTGGAATGGTGATTGGCAAAGGAGGTGCAGACACAATCACAAACGCCATGGTGAATAAAATTCGGGAAGCGGGAGGCATCGTTGAGTGCGGCACGCGAGTCGAAGAAATTTTGAATGAAAAAGGAAAGGCGGTGGGAGTCCGGCTGGAAGATGGACGGACAATTAGCGCCAATAAGGCGGTGATTGCAAATGTCTCCCCATCGGCTTTAAGCCATATGCTGGAACGTTTCAAACAGGAAGGTAAGCAACAAAAACTAGAGGAAGAAGTTCAGGCTTATCGAGCATTCAAACATGCACCTGGAACCATGATGATCCATTTGGCGTTAGAAGCCTTACCCAACTGGACAGCATCACAGGAGTTGCAAAAGTTTGCTTATGTCCACATCGCACCTTCAATGAACCAAATGGCCAAAACCTATCAACAAGCATTGTCGGGGGAACTGCCAGAAGAGCCCGTTATTGTTGTAGGTCAGCCCACGTCTGCCGACCCGACTCGCGCTCCTGAAAATAAGCACACACTTTGGCTTCAAGTTCGCATGTTGCCCTCAGAAGCCCAGCTTCAGGAGCAAGATAAGACATGGCAAACGCTGGCAGATTCCTATAGTGAGCGGGTGCTAGACATTGTTGAACGCTACGCCCCAGGTCTTAGAAAAAACATTGTATCAACACACGTTGTTTCCCCGGCAGAGCTTGAGAAAGATAACCCAAATCTGGTTGGGGGAGATCAATTGTGTGGAAGCCATCACCTCAACCAAAACTTCTGGTTCAGACCAATATTAGGGCGATCAGATGGTACGACGTCCGTTTCGAGCTTATACCACACCGGTGCTGCCGTTTGGCCCGGTGCCGGAACAGGGGCTGGAGCAGGCTTTCTACTAGCAAAAAAACTGACGGAATGATCGTCAGGGAAAAGGAGTTCACGATGAATTTATGGAAAACCACCTGCAGAGTAAAAGCGCTTTTGGCTCTCTGTATCACGCTTATCTATCCACCGCTCTTAAACGCACAGGAGATAGAAGAGCTTGTCATTGCTTCTAACGTCAATCTACCCAGTTGGGACCCGACAATAGGCCCTTCGTCGGTGAATCCGACACTACAGGGTATTTATCAATCCGTTTTTGATCAGTTTATCGGTCAGAAAACCGATCTGAGCCAAACTCCGGGGCTAATTACGAACTGGGGCTGGCTGGAAAATCGCACTAAGATTTATATGACGGTGCGCAGCGGAGTGACCTGGCATGACGGTTCACCTTTGACGGCGGAGGATGTCGTCTGGTCTTTGCAAAGGGCAGGTGACGAAAGCAGCGGGAATCCCATTCAGTTTATCTGGTCAACGGTCGACAATTTTCAGATAGATGGAAACACGATCATTGCTGATGTCGTTAGGTTTGAGCCTACGCTGTTTAAATGGATGAGCTTTCTGACTGGGTATGTGTTGCCAAAAGCCTATTTTGAGAAAGTCGGGCAAAAAGGTTTTGAAGCAAAGCCAATCGGAACTGGACCTTATATGGTCGAGCGATTTGAAAGAAACGCCTACATCCGACTTAAAGCCAATCCGAATTATTGGGGGAGCAAACCTGAATTTGATTCCGTAACGATCAAGTTCGTGACAGACGCTTCTGCGCGTGTAGCGGAAGTGGAATCAGGAAACGCACACGTCACGCTGGAAATCCCTTACGAAGAATACAACCGATTGACTCGCAAAAGTGCCTTAAATGGCGTTGCGGCACCGGTGTCGGATATCGGCATGATCTTTTTCAATGACATCGGAGTGATGAAAGATCCGAATGTCCGTAAAGCAGCCGTACATGCCGTGAACAAAACAGCCATTGTAGAGCGTTTGCTAAAGGGGTATGGGTTGCCAATTGATACCTTACAGACCGAATTGTATACCGCCTACGATGGGCGCATTAAAACGCCATACGATCCTGAAAAAGCCAAAACGCTTTTAGCCGAATCCGGATATTCACGCAGTAACCCAGTGACTTTCACTATTCAAACCACCAAAGGCTTCAAACCCAAAGACTACGAAATCATACAGGCTATTGTCGGCTTGTGGCGCAAGGTCGGAATTAATGCAGAGATCGAGGTTTACGAAGTAGCCAAACACTACGAACTCAGAGCCGCCGACAAACTTGCCCCCGCCGCATTCTATAACTGGGGGAACTCAATAGGCGATCCAACCACATCCACAGGCTTTGCGATGTTTGGTCCTTCACCTCACTCCGTTTGGGATGGCGAAGATCTGGTAGCCATGATTGCCCCTCTTTGGGGGGAAAAGGACGAGTCAACGCGAATTCAGGGATGGAAAGAGGTCGATAAGAAAATTGCTGAAGATGCGCTTGTTCTGCCCCTGTTTCAATATGTTCAGCCCATTGTTCACGATCCTAGAGTGAGCGTTGTGCCACATGCGTCGGGTGCATTGCTGCCACAACTAATGTCGAGAAACTAA
>NZ_AFWJ01000024.1 GCF_000222685.1 Vibrio nigripulchritudo ATCC 27043
AAATACAACCGATAAAGCGGAGGTAAACATGAAAATTTTGATGATGAGAATTCCATGCAAAAACCTGAAAGAGGCAGAAGCTTTTTATTCAGAAAAACTGGGATGGCAGAAAATTTTTGGTTCAGAGTCTGAGGGTTATATTGGCTATCAGCTTGAGAACGTACAAGTGCTTCTGGAGCCTGAAGAAATCGGCGAATTCGAATGTGGAAGATACCTTGGCTTCAGTTTGGAAGTTGAAGATATAATTCGCTATTACGAAGAAACCAAGAAAAAGGGTGTGACTTTCATTGGCTCGCCTGAAAAGCAAGACTGGGGTGGCATCATGACGCACATAGAGGATTGCAGTAAGAACTCGTTTTCAATTGTGCAGCCTGACGAGTAAGTTGCTTTTAGTTGATCACTAACAATGTGAACGCTCCTATACCCCTGGACTGGCTAAACTATTCGATATGGAGAAAGTATCAATGATCAAATCTGCGCGCCTAGAGCTTAGGAAATTTATTCCTAACGATAAGGAACCGATGCTTTCTCTTCTGCAGGATAAAGACTTTATGGCTTTTTCTCCTACTGGGGTCATGACAAAGCAGCAAGCTGAGTTACGTTTCCAAGGCTTGCTCGACGCCTTTTCAAAAAAAGGCATCGGTAAGTTTGCGGTTATTGAGAGTGTGAGCGCTGAGCTCATCGGTTATTGCGGAATCGAGTCGTTTCAGTACAAAGGAGAAGAAGTTGTAGAGCTGGGCTATCGCATAAAGAAATCAGCGAGAGGGAAAGGGTACGCACAAGAAGCAAGCCAAGCAGCACTACGTTTTGCAAAACAATCTGGTTACACGAAAGTACTCGCTTTAGCAGAATTGGACAATGCTCCGTCACATCATATTTTGTATAAACTCGGCTTCGAAGCTAGTGAGAAAGGGCACTATCAAAACATGCCCGTTCAGTATTTTGAAAAAAACCTCTAG
Source organism: Vibrio nigripulchritudo ATCC 27043 (assembly GCF_000222685.1). Taxonomy (GTDB): domain Bacteria; phylum Pseudomonadota; class Gammaproteobacteria; order Enterobacterales; family Vibrionaceae; genus Vibrio; species Vibrio nigripulchritudo. The sequence continues at coordinate 960 of NZ_AFWJ01000024.1, forward strand.
AAAATTTACTCCAGAGTCATTAAGCCATTTCATTGACCGAAAAGGTTCCATACCCCGATTCTTGATGTCGGATTAGAGATATGAGTCTCTTCAATAAGTTACGTGAATGTCGACTGTCTCTAATTTGAGATTTTTGATAATACTGTAACAAAAACAATAGTAATGATTATCGTTTCAATGAAAATGTAAGTGCTTTATTGCATAGGTGCGAGGTGTTTTTTCTTTTAAAAATCAATGCCTCGCAAATATTCAAAAAATTAAAAGAATGCTTATGACCTCTTCAATCGATAATACACTTCAGTTGGTTAGTCAGCCAAATGTAACAAAACCAAATGCATCAAAAATCTCAACCCAGCTCATGTTAGCCGCACTATCAATTTCACTGACTGCTTGTGGTGGTGGATCGAGTGACGGAAACGGTACCACTAACAATTTGGGCGACAACTCACCAAGTACAAAAGTACCTACAACCACTTCAACAGAAGTACTTGAGTACGCATCAAAAGAAACTCAGCTCTTCTATTTAGAGTTTTTTTCCAACTCTGCTGAACTAGGTAGCCTTACAAGAGTTAATAACACCTATCGCGAAGATAAGATTGAAAGAATTAACTCAGATGGAAGCTTAGAAAACATCAGCACGGATGCGACTCAATCTGTTACTCAGTTCATCAATAATGAGTGGCGCACCTTTCAAAGCCAGCGCATCCTGGTTATTGAAAACGATAGGTTACTAGGCAGCATGCACGAAGACTTCATTAGCGATTCCCAGCATTTATTCGAGGGTAAAGTAGTGAGCTTAGCGGGATTGCCTATGTATAAATATTTGCCATCGTCGAACGATATGATTCCCCAATCCGCTACTTTTGGTCCTGGTGCGAAAGCGATAGAGACAAAAGAGTATATACTTCAAGATACTTACTTTGCTTGGCTCAACAGCACGCGCATTAGGTTATTGAATGAGGAAGCCTTGGTCCATTACGATTATGGAGATGGTAATGCGGTAAAATTAACCACTTTATCTCCATCACACCTTGTTAATGAGGCGAGTAAAACAAACGATCTATTTAACTCTGTTGAAGGCTTTACCAACGGTGCCTATAAGACTCAGATGATTGCCGATGGGAGTCTCAAATCTTTTTATCGTGTTGGCGATAAAGACAGCTCTTCTGCAACAGCTCAAGAAGCCCATTCAGGCTCTTGGCAGTGGGAAGACCTTAACGGTCAGAATGCCATTGTATTTTCGCTTGATATTCATAAGAACTTTTCTGTTCCTAAATCTATGTACGCCTTAGTAAATGGTCAGGTGGTGCATGGAAGTAAATTACCGTCGGGATCTTTGCTTACAGAGAAAGTCCCTAGTGTTTATGATAGGAATTACATCATTGAAAATGGCTATTTTTTTAATGAGGAAGCCAAGCAGGACATTCTTAAGGTCCTTACCTTTAATCAAGCTATTTGTAACAAGGGTGACAAAAGTTTAAGCGATTCAAGTTTGTCGTCGATTGATCTTCAGAATGCAGCGGGGGGATGTAACATCGAACCTGATGTTCATTTTGAAGAATCAGACATTCGTAATAAAACCTTTGCTTTGGAGTACAACCCACATTTAGATATTGACGAACTTGAGTTTAAGTCAGATGTTTATGGTAACAATAAAGTAGTGGGTTTTGGCTCAGAGCATGAATTGCTTTCAGAAATGACTTGGGAGTTGGAACCATTAACAAATCGATTGATCATTAAAGATGCCGCTGATCAAGGTAAGTTCAAATGGGAGTGGGTTTTAACTAGCCGTGACAATGGTTCACTTAATGTGAAGGCACTGAGAAAATCCTCAATTCCTCGCAACAATAGTCATATTGAAAGCTTTGTACTCTATGAAGTCTATTAGCAGTAGGTTAGAAGAACGATAACAATCGTAAGGAGCGTGTCAGACGATGCGCTCTTATTGATTATTACTGATTAAAACGTGTGGTATATGCCACATTTTATGGAGTGGAGGAAATTTCAAAACTTAGGGGAGTATTTTGGGTTTCTCATTACCCTACTATTCAATTTTGTTGAAATTAAGAGAATTTTTAGACAGAGTTTATCTCATGTTTCATCAGTATCTATGTATCAAGGAGGATACGTTGATGCAAGGGTATACAATAACTACAAATCCTGAAGATCTGGATATAGAAGTCGTTTATGACGTTATATCAAACAGTTATTGGGCGGCTGGAATACCCAAACAATCTCTTGAGAAAGCGATATCAAATTCCCTTTGTTTTGGTGTGTATGACTCTGCTGGATCGCAGGTAGGGTTTGCACGTGTAATAACTGATAGGGCGACATTTGCCTATCTGGGTGATGTATTTGTTACGCAAGAACATCAAGGTTTAGGGATAGGTAAATGGCTAATAGAGACAGTAGTCTCTCACTCTGAACTCCAAGGGTTGAGACGAATGTTTCTCGCCACAAGAGATGCTCATGGTCTTTACAAACAATTCGGTTTCGAAGCGGTAGAAAACCCAGATGTTCTGATGCAAATTTGGCAGCCAGATGTCTACAGATAGAAGACCAGAGACACGAACAAATATTCTTAAACGGGAGCTATCTTATGGAAAAAGACGATTTAAGGGTAGGGAGTTGCCTTTGCGGTTCTGTTCAAATTGAGATTCCAAAAAGCCAAGTAGATCTTGGGGTATGTCATTGCACGAACTGTCAGAGGTGGAGTGGCGGTCCACTGTTTGAAATCGAGGGCGGAACAAATGTGCGTTTTAAAGGTGAAGAATACATTGCTGAATATCAGTCGTCTAAATGGGCTGTAAGAGGCTTCTGTAAAAAATGCGGTAGCCATTTGTTTATTCGAGACGAAAACACTGGTGAGTATGGTATTCCTCCTGGCTTGTTCGAGGATGAAACTGGTCTGACGCTGAATCGGCAGGTTTTTGTTGATCATAAGCCAACGTATTATTCCTTCTCGGATGATACTAGAAACATTACGAGTGAATTTATATACAAACACTTCCCACACGTAAGAGAAGACAAGTCTTAGAAGCCTGAATTTCATTAGGTATTTCCAGGTTCTGCTTAAAGTTATCGGTATTGAGTCACCCACTTCCATTTAGGCAAACCAATCCTAGCGCAAAAGAATTCATAATAGATAGCTCTCGAAAGACACACCGAATATGAGTGTGAATTTATATAGTGGTTGACAGAGTGCTCGCGCTGGTTAAGGATAAAACAATGAATATGACGACAACGCTACTTAAATCTCGAATTATCATCATTCCATAGGAATGGTGGGATTCTGACGCGTTGTATTTTGAACCCACCCAAGAGGTGGGTTTTCTGTATCTGTCTCTTGGTGGCGAACAACATTAAGGAGGCAGTATGAAAAAAATCGCGGTATTCGGGAAACCAGGCAGCGGGAAATCCACTTTAAGTAAGCGCCTTTCAGCAGTAACGGGCATTCCCTTGCATCCGCTGGATTCGATCGTTTATCAGCCAAACGGTGAACTGACAGATCGAAAGATTTTTGATGAAAAGCATCAGGAAATACTGACTTCTGAATCCTGGATCATCGATGGATTAGGACCTCTTGGATCTTTTAACCAAAGGCTGGAAGCAGCGGATACGTTGATCTACATAAATCTTCCCTATTCTGCCAGCTACTGGTGGGTGACAAAGCGGTTGTTGAAAGGGGTACTTGTAAAACCAGAGGGTTGGCCAGACGGAAGCTCAGTACTGAAGGGAAGCATACAAAGCTACAAAATGCTCAAGTTGTCACCAAAGTTTTGGAATGAAGACTTTCAAAGTCGTTTGGAAAGTATCTCTGAAGGGAAGTCTCTACATGTTATTCGCTCTGTCGCAGATCTAAAAGGCTTCATCGAGCAGCAATTTGGCTAATCCTGAATGTTGTGCTGGGAAAGAAAACCGAACGCTTCAACAATCCACCACTCTGCTGACAGTTATTGTCAGCTTGTGGATCTACTCTCTGAGTGGGCATAGACCACGGATGGAGTGGAGGAAATCTCATGATTCAGGGAAGTTGTTGTTGCGGTGCCGTTAAGTTTGTTCTTAATGCTAAACCCAAATTTTTAGGTATTTGCCATTGCAGTCGCTGTAGAAAGCTTGGCACGTCAGAGTTTTTTATGGTCGATAAAGCGAGCTTTGAGTGGGTAGAGGGAAAAGAGTTTGTTGAGGTATACCGGGCAAAACCTCCATTTATCTATGATCGTTGTTTTTGCAGTAAATGCGGCTCTAATTTAGGTGAAATGCTTTCTGATGTTGAATCGTTTCCTATTGCTGCGAATACTCTGGATACAGACCTAGGAATGGAAGTGACTTATCAGGAACATGCGTCATCCAGACCAGTTTGGCAATCTCTTCACCCCGGAGCAAAAGTTTCTCAATAGCTCGTTCGTGATTAGCTCATTCTCGATCTGATTTATTTCGATTTAGCGCAGCTCTTTGGTTGCGCTATTCGAGGCAGCTACATTGAAACGTCGAAGAGTCGTTTTCACTTTTCCTCATAGATTTTGATTCCACAAAGGTAGCGTCTGGCTCTTGTGAGATGACATCAAGCATCAAAGTAATAAAACTGTAGATAGTGAAATGTACTGGATAGGTTTAATAATATAGCGATCAATTTAAGATAATGATCAATATACAGGCTGATGAGCTAGTCGAGTGATGAAATTAAAGTGTGACTTTGGATTGGCTACGGGATATTTAATACTGCAGGAAAAATCTGTTTCCATTACATATGAGCGTGATTGTATAACCAATGGAAATGATTATGATAAATGCAATTCTAATGTCGGCGTTGGCAACGTCTTTTCTCCCACTTGATCAAGCATCAACAGAAGCTCCGGCATTACTGGAAGCAGAAACATCGGTTCTGGCTCAGGCTGTTAATCAGGCAGCTTACAACCCTCTCTGCCAGACTATTCAGCTGGATTCATCTTATAACGCAACGTTAAACACAAACGGCGGCGTGTGCGTTCATTTTTCTGTAACCGAGCCAACCAAAATCACCAGCATTATGGCACAACTTGATGCCGCTACCGATGCGTCGCTCAAGCTTTACCATCATATCAATGGTCAATTTAAACAGATTGGTACGGAATCGGTAGCTGCTGGTACAGGCAGTGAAGTTCTGCATAGCCTGAATCAGCCGGGTGAGTACTACTGGCAAATCACGGTAAACAAAGCAACAAACGACGCGATTCTATTTGGTTCTATCACAACAAAACATTTCGATGAGCATGAAGTAAACGACACATTTGAAACATCGACACCTTTCCTGAATGGCTGGCACAGTGTGACTGCCAACATGGATACGGGAATTGATGCCGATTATTTCCTTTACAAGGCGAACAGCACAGATGGCATCAAACTCTTCTTAGATGACCAGCTTGCTCCGAACAGCTGGACGCTGGAAGTGCTGCGTGTGAATGCCAACAACTGGGTGGAATACCAAGGCGGTGTTGAGCACTTGATTCTTGGTCTAGCCAAAGATGAACAAATGCTAGTTCGTGTTACTGCAAACCCTGCGGCAACTGCAACAACAGAATCTTACGCACTGTCTGTGGGAGCTCCGAAGGTGGTGTCTCCAGACTACAAATACGCACCGGGCAACTTTTCTGGTAGCGTGAGCCTACAGGGTCGAGTCAACAAAAATACGTACTTCAATGCTGCATCGCCATACGATACATTGAAATCGTTTGTGATCATGCCTCGTAGCGACATCAGCCCATCGTTGAACTGTCGTATTCGTTTATACGATGCAACAAACACGCAGATTGGTATGTATGGCTGTGACCGCCCAAGGCAGGTTAACTTCAGTGAAATGAATGAGTACCAAAAACCTATTCGAGCACACTTGGAAATGTACCACGCAGATTTTGCTGACCGCTCAACTGTGTATTACAACATCGGCTTGAATGCATCGTTCAACTACATTGAAGACCTGGATAACGATGGTATGCCTAAGTCGTTTGAAACGAAATACGGTTTGAACGATCTTACGGCATTGGATGCGGCTCTGGATACCGATGGTGATGGCGTCACTAACCTTAAGGAATATCAGGCAGAGACTGACCCAACAGATCCATTAAGCAAGTAATCAGCGCTTAAGAAAAACAACCCCGCAGCGATGCGGGGTTGTTTTTTTATACATTGACTATGGCGTGTTTCCGGTGGCGAACCAGACCGATACAAATGTCCCTTAGCAATCCATTCTTGTTAGCGCCGTGATCCGGGTAGCGATGGTAGTCGTCTCCGTTATGAACGACAATCTTCCCACCGCGACCGTCATCAGTCGGGTATTGCCAAAGCCAGTCAGAAGGCTTGGGATCGCTTTCCGTTCCCACATGAGTTAACGCAATACCGTCTTCTGGCATGTCGGAATAGCCGCGACTGTATTGACCGAATACGCCTTCCCAGCCGTCAAAGCCTTCGGGCATTTTGCTGAAGAAGCCATATGGGTCATTGGCAACGCGAACTTTCAGATTTTGAAAGGGTCTGGGTGGCACAGTTCTGAATGGTTTCAACACTGGTAGCCATTCAATGACAGTTTCGCTATTGATAACAAGCTGACCACCTTGCTTGAGGTAGTTCATAAACTCTGCCTGTCGTGTGCGGAGATAGATCTGGTCGCAGATTCTGGGAACAACAATCACATCACTGTTCCAAACCCTTTCATCAATCTCGTAAACAGACTGGAAACGTATGCGTCCGGGTGTATTCACAAATGTGTCTTGTAAATACGGCGGCTCGTTTTCCGTTTCAATGTCGCTGCTAGATAAATAGGTCACTGTAAATTCAGGCACCTGTTCTCTGTCGATCCCGAGTTCCCGGTTCAACCAGGGATAGAACCCATCAATTAAACGCTTTGCAGCAGGCATGAATCTCTGACCATTATGGCTATGCGGATCAAGCGTGGTTAACAACACACGACCACCATTTGGGAGATCGGGAAAATCGACCAGAACCGAGCCTTGGTCCTCTTCCATGTTAAGAAGAGAGATGCCCGAGTGATTCGTATTGAATACGCCATGCCAGTGCCATTTCATGTCGTCGAACGAGACGAAATCAAACAGGTTATGCTCCGGATTGGGCAGGTAAAGTTCTATGTGCCCGTCGGGTTTTGTCCACCATAGCCAGTCACTGATCCGTTTGTTTTCCCATGTCACATCGACTGCGGTCAACCATTGGTCGACGTTCTTAACAGGAAAGGCAATTAAGAAACCTCCGGATTCAACATAGGCGTTGATTTGCCGGGCATGCTTTTCCAACTGCGAGCCGTTTGTGTGGCAAGAAATGATCACCGCCCCGTACTGAGTTAAGTCCGTACTCGGCAGGTCATTCAGGTAGATCATGTCATCCATCCAATGGGCGTAATCTCGGAATGACAAGATTTGGGAGCCACAGCCCCACGTAATATAAGCAATCTTTTTATTCATAGGTTACATCTCAAATCGAGGGGCAAGGGTCACGGAGTCGTCGGACTGAAATACCGCTTTATCCACTCTGATGCCATACAGTTTGGTGAGGTTCTCTGAATTCAGAGTGGTCTCCGTAGTGCCGTGCAGATACTGGCTCTGACCATTCATCAAAAGCACATGAGTGGCGGTTTCAAGAGCGTGTTGAGGCATGTGAGTGGTGTAAACCACCGTCATCCCCAGTTCCTGATTAAGCTGTCGGATCTTACTGAGTACTATTGCCTGATTGTGGTAATCCAGCGCAGAACATGGCTCATCTAAAATCAGAATGTCACACTCTGATGTCAGTGCCTGAGCGATCATCACCAGTTGCTTCTGCCCGCCACTAAGCTGATTAAAGTTGCGTTCGTGAAGGTGATGAATCTGCATCATTTCTAGGTAATGATGAGCCAGTTCAAAATCCTTAGTGCTCGGTGAACCAGTCAGTCCCAGATATCGCGCCCGTCCCATCAGAACAATATCGAGCACGGAGTAGCTAAATGGCATATCAAAAAGCTGAGGTACATAGCCAATGACTCCATCGGTACTGACGCTTCCACTGTCTGGCTTTCTATTCCCAATCAAAGCATTGAGCAAGGTAGTCTTCCCCACACCATTTGCCCCCATAATGGCGAGAACTTCTCCCTGAGTGATGTTCAGCTCATAACCGCTCAGGATCTCAGTATCTCCCGCTTTGAGTACGAGATTTTGTACTTTAATCATTGTTCCACCCGCTGTTTGAGTGCGCCTTTCGCAGAATGAACGCGAACAGGGGAACACCGATAAGGGAGGTCATGATTCCAATTGGAATTTCAGCGTCAGACGCCGTTCGTGCCGTATTATCGATGACCAGCATAAAGATGGCACCGATAAGCCCGGAAACGGGGATAAGCCGAATGTGATTCGCCCCCGCCAGAAAGCGCGCAATATGAGGAATGATCAATCCGACCCAACCGATAGCGCCAGCGGTGGCAACCACACCGGATGAGATCACCGCCATCGCAACCAAAATGATCCACCGTATTTTGTTGAACGGCGAGCCCAGAGCTTTGGCTCTCTCTTCACCCATTGAGATGATGTTCATCTGATAACGAAGCAGATAAATCATGATGGACGCTGGGATCACGGTAATGGCAAGTAAGGCAAGCGAGTCATAACCGACGGAAGCTATGCTGCCCATCAGCCAGTAGGTAATGGAGGGCAGTTTTGAAAACGGGTCTGCCAGCAATTTAATGATGGAGATAGCCGCACCAAAGAAAGTCGATATGATCACGCCAACCAGAACCAGCGAAAGCACTGAAGTTCTGCCATTGACTCTGGCCAGAAGCATGACAGCAAAAACGCTTAACATACCGAACACGAATGCCAGAAGCAGTGTGATGAGTGTGTTTTCAAATAACAGGATAGCGAGTGTTCCGCCAAATGCCGCGCCTGACGTCACCCCAATAATGCTGGAGTCAACGAGCGGGTTTCTGAACAGACCTTGTGCGGCAACGCCAGAAACAGCCAGACCAACGCCAATCAGGATGGCAGCCAGAATTCTCGGCATGCGAATCAGTTCGACGATGCGTTGTTCAATAGGGGACCAGTCAACATCGGTTGAAGCAACCAGATTATCCAGCAGAATGAACATCACCTTTGAAAGGCTTATTTCGTAGCGCCCGAGAGTGGCGGAATAGAGGGTCAGAAAGAACAAAGCGATCAGCAGTGCGTAGATCGCTTTGTCTTTGGTCACCCGATAATTGGTGTGAACCGTCATTATTTCAAGCCAAACTTCTCAGTGTATCCAGTGCTGACACCGTTTTGACCCATCTGCATGATCTGCGTGTATTGCTTGTCAGTAATATCCACGCCGTAGATGGTTTTGTAGGCGTCTTTAACTTTTGATGAGAACTGAGCTTTTTCGAATTGATCTGCGTGCGCGATCTGAGCAAGCCACTGCATGGTCAGATAGGCTTCAGACGCGTCTGGAGAGCGGTTAAACAGAGGCACTTTGTACACTTGCTTTTTCTTCACCGCATCGATGTCTGCTAACAATTCATTGCTGTAAAAATCGTTAGGTGTAAGTTCTTCTGCCCAGGCAGGGATAACGATCACCGAAGGGTTCCAGATGTACATCTGTTCCAGGTTGATGGTTTTCCACCATTCGGCTTTGTCGTCCTGACCAACATTATTGATACCAGCAATACTGTGGTCAGTTGAGTTGTTGGCAACAATGCGGATGTCCTGACCAAGCTTGTCTACTTCGAGCATCTTAGGATAAGCACTTTTCGCGACAGAGCTTAGCGTGCCCTTTAGCTGGCTATTGGCATCGCGTGCAATGTTCACGATCATTTCAGCTCGTTCAGATTGCCCCGAAATTTCGCCAGACATGATGACCGTATTCTCTCTGTCTTCATTGCTGCAGCATCCCCATGTAGCGACAGTCAGACCAACACGCTCTAGTGGTTCGCTGAGTTTAGGATCGTATTCCCACTGGAAAATGATGTCAGGGTTGTTCTTGAGTATCGCCTCTACGTTAGGAACAAACTTATCCTTCGCGGCGTTAGCCTGAACGGTTTTAAAATGAGGGAAAAATTCTGCATAGAGACCGTTGTTGATGCTCTTTTGAGATTTTTCCGTAATGTTGACAATGGTTTCCGGCTTTAAAGTTACGGCACTGTAAATAATAGGCGCAGAGCTGGCGATAGCGACCACGCGCTCAGGGTGGTTTTTAAGGGTAATCTCTTTACCACGGCTGTCTTTAAACGTAACTTCCGCATTAGCAGCGCCTGAAGCAAGCAAAATAGCTGAAATAGCTAGTACTTTATAATTTGTCATTATTTTATTCCGTTGTGATAACTGCGCGTTACGCTATCAGAAATGATAATTATTATCAATAATATCAGTAATGAGTTGAACTCATCTTTTTTATTGAGACAACGGAGGATCTTTCAGAATGAGAAATGGTAAAGCTGGCTTCTGAACTTGCTGTCAGAAGCCAAATAGATTGAGGCGCTAAGACCTACAGACTTTAGAATCGTCAGAAAAATAAGCTAAATGAAGTAACGCCAGAAATGACGACAAGAGTGGCAGTGATCCCGTACTGCGCACTAGGCGTGATGATATGCCGGGTTAAATTAGGGGCAACCATAAAGTTGGAGCCGCCCCAGTCTCTGTCTTTCATGTGGAAACACAAGCTCAGAAACATCAGATGGCTTGACGTTACGATTCGTGCATGGAAAAAATCGTCAGCAAATATCGCAATGGCGATAGACGCAGTTTGTGTGATGAGCAGAGTCAGCTTAGGCAGAACCCACTTGTATTCCACTAACAGCATTTGCAGTACCCACGCACAGTAGAGCACGATAAGTTGCCATGGAACACTGGTGCCAAACAAGATGATGGAACCACTGTCGTCTAAGTAAGTTTGTTTGCTGCCCGCCAGCCAAACATAAATAGAAATAGCGAGGTAAGCCGATAGGAAGAAAGAGGCATGCGCTTGCTTTTTCCATTGCACGTACAAAAAGCCAATGGTATGCGCAATGATGAAAGCCATCATGCCTTTATCAAAGCTCTCAAGGCTGATGAGCTCAGTCAGCAGCATGAAACAAAGCAAGTTAAAGCTTGTTTCTAAGAAGAAGATTCGTTTTAGTTCGCGTGCGTTATCGACAGGCTTAACCAAAGGCCACAGAAGAGCTGGCAAGATTATAGTGAGAAAGAACCCTACCCAAACCGAGCTTTCTACCAGTGAGTAAAAACCTTGTGCATAGAGCAGACAAAACAGCAGGAAAAGCAGCGAAGAGAGTGGTGGGTAATAAGGGCTGTTAGTCATACATTTCTTCTGTTGAAGCGATTAAAGTGTCGCCAAGGTGTTTGATTTATTTAACCTGGTTGCTGAGCTGCCAAGCAGAATCCAACACAATACCTATTCACTTTCCTTTGAGGTTCAATGGCAAAGCGGAGAAGTGTAGCGGAAACCCGAGACTAAATACATAGCCATATTCGAGTTCATTCAAATCATCTCTATTAACTGACCGATAACATGCGCAGGCAACATGGAAACATACATGCTGGTAGACCGTGCTTTATCATCATCAAATTTAACGTCGCGAATTGTCCGCCATTTTGAATAAAATGTCAGCGATTTTATGAATTCAAGAAGGGTTATTAAATGGCGTTGTTTTTCATTCTATAATGAGTTAACTCATTAATTAATAATCATTTAATTCTTAGTTCTATCGGTGTTCTATGTATTTGGTTTAAACAAATGTCTTGATTTGTTTAGTGGGAGTTGTGTGCAAGTCAAAATAAAAGCCAGACATGCGTCTGGCTTTAAAAGGGCGATAAGCCCAGATTGATTAAGGAACAACAGATACCGGTGAACGTTCAGTAGTTTGAATTCCACTTGCATCAACTGGGGAATGTTCCCATGTAGGGCATTATCGGCTCAATGAATTGAAGCGACAAGACAGATAATGCTTCAAAATATGTAGGACATTGACCCGTTTAACTAAGATGTCCAAATTCTTAACTTATTAATTAACAAATACAATTACTTACCTTTCCTTCAGTGTGAAGTGGAAGGGAGAGCTGGAGAGTGAAAAATTTACATTTGTTTGAAACTGGTGCAGTTTTGCGTGTCTTCAGATTTGAACTTTCGAATCCATTTACCTCGATAGTTTAATAAAAACAAATGGTTACATTGAGATGTGTTAGTGATGGCTGTTTGGTTGGCGAGGTTGAAAATACCAACAGGCAACGACGATAAGTAGATGATATCTCACAACGCTTTGCGAGAAGTGACCTTGTTTTTATGGGAGACAGGAGGTGAATAGAGGGGGAAAAGAAAGAAGAACCCGAACCAATGGTTTTGATTCAGGTTCATGATGTTTCAAATCAGTTGCGAACCACCTGGCGGGTAGTCACCAGACAAAGTGTCGAAAACTGCTCCGTCAGAAACGCCTGTTTGCCAGCAATACGTTTACTGGTGAGTACAAAGGTTCTGTCGGTTAACTTGCCTTGGAAATCCCATTTACTGAACGCTTCGTGTCGGGCATCAGCACATGAAGTTTGTAAAACATAACTTTCGGTAACCGAAGTATCGCAGGTACCACTTGTATTTTTCACACCGTGAAAAGTCACATGACTATCGCGGTCGCGATAATTTGTGACGGCTAATGCGTTGTATAAGTGAACATCATCGGGCTCGCTGTTATAAGACAGCATTCGATGGGGGTTCTTCTTAAGACTGGCTCTTGCCAGTTGACGAAGCTCCTGAGAGCAGGGGATGGTTTGCTTTTCAGCAATACTGTCCATCGATGTTTTTACGGGCGCTTCGTCTTCTGCCAAAACTGTAGGGGAAAATACCACTAAACCGGAAAGTAAAATCAAAGCGGGTTTCATGTAACGCTCCGTAGAATAAGGCTTATTTTGCCTTAATGGTCATGACTGGGAAGTTGAGAGTATAACGCTCGCCAGTATCCTGAATCAACGTGACTTCGACGGTATCGCCTTCAACAAATCGCTGTTTAATACCTAATAGCATCAAGTGATAGCCACCAGGCTTCAGCTCCAATGTTTCGTTTGCACCGACTTCAAGAACATCAATTTTGCGCATCGCCATTCTGCTGTCACGCAGAAACATTCGGTGAAATTCCGTATGTTTGGCTGCGTTGGTTTCAACGCCTGTAAATCTGATGGTTTCAGAGCTTTTGTTTGTTAGCGTAAAGTAACCTGATGTCACCTTAATACCGGGAATGGTGGCTTTCATTCGTGCGTAATCAACGTAGACCTCGCCGGAGAGCTTTTGAACTTTGCTTGAAGGGCGAGGGTCAGGCTGATAGAACGGCTTTTTGGTTTTTTCGTAGTAAGCGACTGAGAAAGCCAGCAAGAACGCAACAAAACAAACTAGCCCTATTTTGGCTAGTTTCATGAAGCGTCACCATTTTTCGAATTGTACTCTTCCCATGCACGCTCAATTCGAGCCGCAAGCTCAATTGGCGTTGTGCTGTGACTCATCGAATCAATCAACTGGCCGCTTGGGTCAATGACGTAGAAACGCGATGCATGGTCTACTGTGTAGGCTAGCTCTGAAGATTCCATGTCAACCAAATCGAAATACACACCATATTGGTTTGTCATGGTTTTAATTTCTTCTTCTGTGCCTGTCAGACCAAGAATTCGCTTATCAAAGTGCTGAGCAAATTCATGAAGAGAATCTAAATCGTCTCGTTTAGGGTCAACACTTACGAAGAAACCTTGTGTTTTGTTGTACACATCTTCCGGTAAATACTTGAACGACGCAGACATCACACCCATTGAAGAAGGGCATACTTCCGCACAGTTTAAGAAGCCGAAATACATCACAACAACGTTGTTTTTGAATTCTTCGGAATTGATCGCGCCAGTTGCGCTATCAAGTTGAAATTGACCACCTAAGTCTTTGAACTGGCGAGGCTTCTCACCGATTGGAATCGTTGAGTTGTCCACGTAAAGTGCAAGAAGACCTGCCAGAGCAAGGACACCCAATGCTAAAACTAACTTCACTGGGTTTCGAGACATTAGATAAACTCCTTAAGTTGGAGAGCATTCAAAGAAGCTTGATGAGTTTCATGGATTTCTGATGGTGAAAAATCGATAGAGATTAGAACGCAGAAAACCATAATACAGACGATAGAGAAGAGCATCAGCTGCTTACCCCACTGTTCTGTCGGCATCTTCTGGAAGCTCACTTTCGCAAGGTACAACCAGTACATGCTAACCAAACCCATTCCAAGTGCGTACCAGCTTCCCGCGTAACCCAGATAGGTTAGGGCTAGAGAAGCAATCGCAAACGCAACTATGTACGCCATAATATGCGTACGAGCTTTATCGATCCCTTCTTTGATAGGCAAAACAGGGATAGAAGCCGCTTTGTAGTCTTCGAAGCGATAAATCGCAATAGCGTATGAGTGCGGAATTTGCCAGATGCAGAAAGTTAGGAAAACAATGGCTGCACCTACATCAAACTGATTGGTGACTGCGCAGTAACCAATAACAGGCGGGCATGCACCAGACAAACCACCAATCAAAGTGCCATGTACGGAGTGACGCTTGTAGTAAAGGCTGTAGAAACCGACATAGACTACAAAACCAAGCACACCAAACCAGAAGGCTACAATAGAGGTGTAGAAAAAGAGAGTAACAAAGCCTGCTACACCCAGAATCGTCGCCCAAATAAGCGCGTTCGAAACGGGAACGACTTTTTGTACCAGTTCACGTTGGCATGTGCGCTTCATTTTTGCATCGATGTCTTTATCGATGAAGTTATTGAATACGCAGCCAGATGCCACTATGAACGTAGTACCTAAACACACGGCAAGGAAAAGCTGCCAGTCAATCTGGCCCTGAGAGGCCAGAAAGAATCCGCCAGCCGCGGCAACTAGGTTGCCGCGGATGATGCCAGGTTTAGTCAGTTGTAAATAATTCGAAATCATTATGTATTCCGATTAGTGACCCATCAGCATGTTGTGGTTCAGGTGCTCCATGATCCAGAGCGAACCAATCAATACGATGGCGACTATTAACACCACAAAAACAGCGGAGGTGGTGTTCCACATTTGCTCGGAAGACGTGTTCATGTGCAAGAAGAAAACAAGCTGAACCAAAACCTGAGCAACAGCACAGATCAGGATTACGCCAATTTTCAACTGCGGAGAACCTACGTCCATCATCACCATAGCGAATGGGATAACGGTCAATACGATAGAGTAAATCAGACCCAGTACGTATTCTTTAACGCTGCCATGAGCTTGGCCGCCGTGACCATGTTCTGCAGATTGTCCCATTACATAACTCCCATTAGGTAAACAACACTAAACACACAGATCCAGATAACATCCAGGAAGTGCCAGAACAAGCTCAGGCAAGACAGACGTGCATGGTTGTCTTCTGTGAAGCCATCACGTTTGAAGTGGAAGTAAAGAATGATCATCCAAATCAGACCTGCAAATACGTGCAGACCGTGAGTAGCAACAAGTGCATAGAATGAAGACCAGTAGGCGCTGCTGTCGAAAGTGGCACCTGCTTCGCTGAAGTGATGGAACTCGTAGATTTCCATAATCAGGAAGCCAAGACCAAGGGCAAAGGTGGTCCATAACCAGAACCACATGCCTTTTTCATCACGCTCTTTCGCTTTCAGCATACCCATACCGAAAGTGAAACTACTGAGTAGTAGAAGCGCAGTACCACCTGCAACGAACCACAGGTTAAACAGTTCAGTTGGTTCAATGATGCCGGCAAAGCTGGTAGAGAACACCGCAAATACCGCAAACAAAGTACCGAATAATAAACAGTCGCTTAGGATGTAGACCCAGAAACCGAAGATAGTATCGCCAGCGTAGTCGTGGTGGTCATGATCATCATGACCACCATCTGAGCCGTGATGCTCAAACGAACTATTGGTATCCAGCACTGATTTATCATGTGCAGTCATTTTATTTCCTCACTCCTTAAACCGCTGGGGAACCAGATTTAACGTCATTGTTATCAGCATCTTTTTGATTCGCTGAGTTGAATTCAGGGTGATCCTGATACACTCTAGCTAGATGAGGTCCTTCAATAGCCTCAACTTCAGATACTTCAACGAAGTAGTCTTTATTGCGCTGGAAGCTGTATGCAATCCAGGACACAACCATACCCAGGAAGCTAGCAATTACCATCCACCAGATGTGCCATACAAACGCAAAGCCAAATACTAGTGAGAATGCACTGATAACAACGCCAGCCCAAGTGTTACGAGGCATGTGAATGCGCTTGTAGCGATCAGGTTTCTGGTAAGCCATACCGTGTTCTTTGCGGTATTGGTGCTCATCGCGATCGTGGATCTTAGGTAGTGTAGCGAAGTTGTAGAACGCTGGTGGTGAAGAAGTAGCCCACTCAAGAGTACGCGCATTCCACGGGTCACCTGTTGTGTCCATGTTGTCCTTACGGTCACGGATACTGATGAAGATCTGCCATACCTGAGCCGCGACACCAAGAGCGATGATACCTACGCCACAAGCCGCAATCCAAAGCAATGGAGCCCACTCTGGGTTATCGATAGTCGCAAGACGGCGAGTCATACCGTTGAAGCCAAGTACGTATACAGGCATGAAGGCAACGAAGAAACCTACAGTCCAAAGCACACAGGAGATCTTGCCCCACTTCTCGTTGAGCTTGAATCCAGTTGCTTTCGGGAACCAGTAAGTAAAGCCAGCGAAGTAACCGAACAATGCACCACCAATGATTACGTTATGGAAGTGAGCGATTACGAACAAGCTGTTGTGCAGTACGAAGTTTGCTGCCGGAACGGCCAGCATTACACCTGTCATACCACCAATGGTAAATGTCACTAGGAAAGCACAGGTCCACCACATACTTGCTGTGAACTCAACACGACCTTTGTACATGGTAAACAGCCAGTTAAATATCTTAACCCCGGTGGGTATGGATATGATCATGGTGGCTATACCGAAGAAGGCGTTAACACTTGCGCCGGCACCCATGGTAAAGAAGTGGTGTAGCCATACGATGAACGACATCAGCATGATTACTGCAGTTGCCCATACTAGGGAAGTGTAACCAAACAGACGTTTACGTGAGAAGGTTGCACACACTTCAGAGAAGATACCAAAAGCAGGCAGAATCAGGATGTAAACTTCTGGGTGACCCCATGCCCAAATCAGGTTCACGTACATCATGACGTTGCCGCCCATGTCGTTCGTGAAGAAATGAGTACCGATGTAACGGTCAAGAGTCAGTAAGGTCAGTGTTACCGTCAGGATTGGGAAAGCAACAACAATCAGGGCGTTCGCACACAAAGATGTCCATGTGAACACAGGCATTTGCATTAGCTTCATGCCAGGCGCACGCATACGCAGAATAGTTACGACAAAGTTAACACCCGTCAGAAGCGTACCAATACCTGATATCTGGAGAGACCAGAGCCAATAATCGACCCCTACCCAAGGGCTGTACTCCATGCCAGAAAGTGGTGGGTATGCCAACCAACCCGTTGCCGCGAATTCACCAACGAACAGAGACAGGTTAATTAGGATAGCGCCCACAACGAATAGCCAGAAGCTCAAAGAGTTCAGGAACGGGAAGGCAACGTCTCGAGCACCAATCTGCAAGGGAACGATAACGTTCATCAGACCAACGATGAATGGCATTGCTACGAAGAAGATCATAATTACGCCGTGGGCGGTAAAGATCTGGTCGTAGTGCTCAGGAGGCAAGTAGCCTGCATCGATAGTGTCTAGGGCTTGCTGAGAACGCATCAAAACGGCGTCCGAGAAGCCACGGAACATCATGACTAAAGCCACGATGATATACATGATACCTATCTTTTTGTGGTCGACAGACGTAAACCACTCATTCCACAGGTATGTCCATTTTTTCTGGTAGGTGATTAAGCCACACAGTGCTAATCCACCCAAAATAGCTGCAACCATTACGGGCAAAATTACTGGGTCATAATAAGGGATGACATCCCAGTTAAGTTTCCCGAAAATTAAATCAGGTTCGGCATGTACGTCGCCTTTATAGGCCATTTTGGACTCCTGAATGTTTCTCAATAATGTCTTTGAATCTCAAAGGGTCTACGGTCGAGTAATACGTCACCGGGTGCGGTGTACGGATTTGTTCTTTCTCGTTGTCTATCAATACTTGGTAGCTGGCATCGTTAAGTGCTTGCTCAGACGTCTTAACCTTGCTCAACCAGTCGTTGAATTCTGAGTCGTCGACTACGTGCGCTTTAAAGTGCATGTTAGAGAAGCCAAACCCACTGTAGTTTGCAGACAGACCGCGGTAGACACCCTCTTCTGAAGCCATCAGGTGAAGACGGTTTTCCATGCCTGCCATTGCGTAGATTTGACTACCCAATTGAGGAATGAAGAACGAGTTCATAGTGGTGTCAGAGGTAACAAGGAATTCGACAGGACGATCAACAGGGAAAGCCAGTTCGTTTACCGTTGCGATTTGCTGTTCAGGGTAAATGAACAACCACTTCCAGTTCATTGAAACGACTTGGATAGTCAGAGGCTCTTTATCAGATTCAATCTCACGGCGTGGATCAAGAGAGTGGGAGGTTTCATAAGTAACCCAACCCAAAGCCAGAATGATTAAACATGGTACAGTCCAAACTATCACTTCGATTTTTGTTGAGTGTTCCCAGTTAGGTTTGTATTCAGCATCTTTGTTAGATGCACGATACTTGTATGGGAAGTACACACATAGGAACAACACCGGAACGATGATGATTGCCATAAGCAAAACGGAAGTGATAATCAGCGATTCCTGAGCTTGACCGATTGGTCCCTTAGGATCGAATAACACCATGTTACTGCCGAAGAATAGTACGCCTAATAAAATCAGCCCCACGACTGAAGTTAATATTAATGCAACTTTTATGTTACATTTTATTTTCATTTGTCCTCCCTGGAGCTCACGCCAGAATAAATTCAAAGACAATACTTAAAATACGAAGCACCCAAATACGCGGATCAGATGCGAAATTAGAAAAAATTTGCACGTGAAATGACGTCAAACAAAAACCCAAGTTTTCGTTAACAATTCATTATCATTTGAAACAAATCTCTTACAAAATGCAGTGATATTAGAACTTAGATACTAAAGGGTGAATTAAAGTACCAAATTGTTAAATTAGCAAGCTTTTACTTGTTCAGAACTGTAAATTTCAATCTATGTATAAATTACAAAAATATTAATTTCATTTTTTCAAAAAATGAGGTAATGCGTGGTTTTCCTAGCAACAATCTGTTTTACAGAGCGAAATAAATAAAGAAAAATACCATTCCCATAATATTAGTGTGCCATTTTTCTGGTCTTAGTATTAATGCTCATATTATTTCTGATATAACCTTTCTCTTGTTGGGGTAAATTTTGAGATCTGTGTTCAAATCGATTTCATTCAACTTGCATACGCTTTAACCAGGAAAAACTAATGAAGTAGCTAATGACATACTGGTTATCGTTTTATATAAAACCATATCAGCATGGTCAGCGTATTGACTAGTCATTCAGAGGGTTTCGGGAGCGTAAGAAGTTCTTCATTGTGCGGAAAAACGATCTCGCTGCTTGTGTGTATCAAACAATTAATCAAATAAGCCGTGAATCTACCAAACAGCACTCTGCCAAAGCGTTGCTATATTAAATCTGCTCCTTACGTGTAATTTAATGAGCCAGATAATTATAGTTCCAATAAAGCCTTTTTATTTATATGGATATATGAATTGGCTTTTTCATATTGTCTGGAGCCTAATGCCGAAAGAACTGTAACTTGATATTTCTGTCAATTTAAGAGATGAAATAAACCACTTAAAATATATGGTTAAAGGATTGCTAATAAACCTTTTGGGTTGTTTATTGACCAGTTTAATATTATCAATATTTCATAAAGATGCTTAATTTGCATTCAAATGTTAAAAGATCGAGCAAAATACCCCTGGATTTTTTATAGATATTAAGCTCGATAATTTAACATATGCTAGACCTTAAAATTTATATTGAGTCAGCAGCTCGTATAGTTCATTCCTGAAAAGATGTCTGCTCCCATTAAAAAATCAATTAAATGTCTGATTCTTGCAGGCATTTGTTTTCTGGACGGGTAAACAAGGTTGAATATTTTGGGTTCACTACGAACACCACACGCCACTTGAACCAGTTCTCCAGCTTCGATTTCCTTTTGAATGGTGCAGGGTATAAGCAAACCTATTCCGACGCCCATTTTAGTGAGTGTCTGCATCACCAATGGAGAATTACAACAGTGATAATGCTTAGGTGCGACGGTGACGGGCTTGCCCTCATAGAAAAGTTTTTGCAGATTGTTGCTCGCCGATTGCTGCTCAAGCAGGATCCAATAGTGGGATTCGAGATCGTCGGCACATAATGGCATTCCGTGTTTTTCAATATAATCGGGGCTCGCAAATATGTGAGCACTTTGCTCGAACATTTGTCGGGCAATAAGTGAACTGTCCTGAGGGGAGCCGACACGTAAGGCAAGATCGATGTTTTCAGCGACAATATCTGACTTGTGGTCATTCATGACTAAGTCGAGCTCAACATCTGGGTATTCTTCTCTGAACGTTTCAAGGATGGGTAGCACCTGATTGATGGCGATGTCGTATGTCATGGTCAGAGAAACGCGACCAGACACTTCTTTTGGTGCAATCAAAGATTCCACATGTGCTAACAGGTAGGGTAACTGCTTGACCTCGTTATAAACCTTTTGTCCTTCGAGGGTGACAGACAGTTTTCGGGTAGAACGGTGAATGAGTCGAGAGCCCAGTTGAATTTCCAGTTCGGACAGTTGTTTGCTCAGCTTTGAACGGTCAGTTTTGAGTCTTCTGGCCGCGGCAGAAAAGCTGCCAGCTTCGACAATAGCAGCAAACATTGCCATGCGCTTTAAATGGGCGAAGTTACTTGCATTCAAAATTGCAACACTCCATGTCTTTTATACCACCTAGTGATAATTGTGAATTTATAAATAATTGAAGATATCTGAGTATCGACAAGATTCTCAGGTAGAAAAGTGTATAGAAGCTAGAAGACCAGCTTAATGCATGAAAATCTTTCAAATTTTTACAAATGAGCATGATATTCGTAGATTCGACGTCAATTTGCTCGATCAATCAATTCACTATAAAAAATCTGGGATTACGGTCTGAATTTTTCGGGTGCGCTTTCAGGTGTTCTGTATTTTGAGGATAACCCTCCGATTTTCAGCGCCTTCAGACCTGAAGTTCCATTCAAGGAGCGAAAACAATGTTCCATTTAGATAAGACCCATGCTTCAGGGGTGAGCAACCAGGAAGCAAGTCATTTTTCAGCACAGTTTGGCAACACAAATACAGAGGTTTCACAGCGTCTAAAACCAGAGTCGGCACAGGGAGGACAAGGCACAAACTATCATCAAACAGATCAAGAAGACTCCCAAGATGGAGCCACAATAAGCAATGGCAAACCAAGTGTCGTCTTCATGTTCAGTGGTTACGAATCTGAACCTCATCGCTGCGCAAAACCATTGTATGAAAACTTCGATTTCTTTCATGAAAGGGTAGAGGAATGCTTATGGCACTTAACTCAGATTGATGGACATCTTGCCGGAGAGACGGAGCGATTTTTTGGAGAGTGCCAAACCGAAGAGGGGAGACCTGTTAGTCAGGTTCAACTGTTTGTTTTTGAGTATGCTTTGGCTTCGACTTTGATTCACTGGGGAATCAAACCCGATGCCCTGATTGGTGAAAGCCTCGGGGAATGCGTAGCTGCCTGCATCAGCGGATTGCTGGATATCGATGATGCGTTGTCGATGGTCTGTTCTCGCCAACGTTTGATGGAAAGTGCGCAATCTGGGGCGATGTTTGCTGTGCCAGAAAGCAAGGAGCAGGTAAACGAGTGGCTGGACGAGTGGAACGAAGAGCATACGGAAATGGAACAGAAGCTTTCTCTTGCTTACGTTAATGCGCCAAACGAATGTGTTGTGTCTGGTGGTTCAGACCCCTTAACTCATTGGCTTGAACAGCACGCAAAGGAAGCGATAAGGGGTCAGTACGTATCGCAAAGGTACGCTTTTCATTCAGACTTGATGTCGGAGGCGTGCAAAACACTGGCATCTTATATAGAAGGTCTCCCAAGCCACCCAATTAAAACCCCTTTCGTGTCCACCGTTACAGGCAGGTGGGCTCAACAGAGTGAGGTGGAGAGCACGGGTTACTGGGCAAATCAAATTCGGCAAACCGTGCAACTGGAAGAAGGGTTAAGGTGCGTATCTGAAGAGCTCGGGAATTGTATGCTGGTCGAAATCGGGCTTGGGGAAAGCTTGTCCAAGCTGGTTGAGCAGCAAGGCAACGATGATTTGTGTGCCTTTCCGCTCCTCCCCGAGTTGCTTGCTGAAGACATCGCATTACCGCAAAACTTCGCCTGCCAGTGTGTGCTCGCTTCAGTTAAAACACTCAATCAATATGGCGTAAATATCCGCTGGGAGCGCGTACCTGCTTAGTCCTTAAACCCGAAAAAGTTTAAGCGTCAGCAAGTAGCTGTTCTGTAATTGGCTGAACGATATCGACAAGCTTTTTACTCACCGAGTCAAATTGCTTGTCGATAAAAAAGTGATCCCCTTCAATCATCACCAACTCAAAGCCCGCTGTTAAATGGTTTTCCCATCTTGGCAGTGTATGCGATGGAATGGTGGTATCTTTGGTGCCACCAAATAATGTTGCTGGAATATCGAGTGGAATGATTTGTGAAACCTTGTGTGTTTCGGCAAGTTTAAAATCGGCTTTCAGACCTGGAAGCAACATAGACATCAATCCATCATGTTCGATGACTTCATCTGGCGTCCCGCCCATCTCTTTCAACCTTCCTTTAAACTCTTCATCAGACAATCCGTGCATAGGTCGCTCAGAGTTAAACTCATGCGGCGCACGTGAAGCGGCCAAAATGAAATGAACGGGCAGTCTCATCCCTTTACTTTTCAGTAGTTTAATCAGTTCGTACCCGATTCTTGAGCCTAGGCTGTGCCCCCAAATAATGAAAGGTTTATCCATCAGTGGAATTAGAGCTGTTGCAAGGTCGTTGACCAAGGCACTCATATTTTCGTATGGCGCTTCTCTTAATCGACTGCCTTTACCCGGCAATTGAACTGCGCAAAGCTCTACATCTAGCCCTTCTATAGATGCATAAGGAAGGAAAGAACTGACATTACCCCCCGCATATGGAAGGCAGAAAATTCGTAAAGCGGCGTCGGGCTTAGGGTTTGGGATGGCAAACCAACGATTTAAAGAGGTGTTACCTTGCATTTTCATTCCTTTCAAAACAAGAGAACGAAGAGGATAGCTATGTTGTATAAGAATTAAAACCTTTGTTTCATTTCACTACAATGTCTGTCATCAACGGCTTGGTCATGCCGACACAAACAAATTAGTAGTTAATTAATATCGGATTGATTATATTCCCGCGCAAAGAGAAAAGGAGTTCAAAGTGTTTGAAATCGTTACAGAACGGCTGATCTTAAGGGACTTTATACCCAAGGACGTATCCTCATATGTTCGCTTAACACAAGATGAGAAGTATCAGCGCTTTTACGATGAAGAGGATTGTTCTGTCGAGAAAGCAGAGTTTCTGGTTAACTTGTTCGTTGAGCAAGCATCAGAAATCCCTCGCTCCAAATATCAATTAGCCATTGTGCTCAAAGATACCAGTCAGGTTATCGGTACTTGTGGCATTCGGATGGAAGCTGATCATCAGGCATCGATGGGATGTGGCGTAGCTCGTGAGTTTCAAGGAGCTGGATACGCTCAGGAAGCCGTCGAAGCGATATCTGCCTTTGGCTTTGAAACATTGAATGTGCATCGACTCTATGCCGAAACCATCAGTGCGAACAAAGCTGCCATAGCAATGTGCCGCCAGTTTGGAATGAGAAAAGAAGCTGAGTTTGTTGAACATCGGTTCTTCAAAAAACGTTGGTGGAACACGGTTATCTACGCAATATTGAAATCAGAATGGAATGAGAAAAAGGGAAGTTAATATGTTGAGCTTACAACCGATGGAACCTAAGCATCTGGAGCAGGTTTCCGATTTACGTGTCGAAGAGTCGCAACTTAAGTTTGTAGGGACCATGGAAGAAATTTTGGTCAATGTAGACGACAAGGTGCATCCGAATGTGATGCTTTCAGGTGACAGAATTGTTGGCTTTTTCCTTGTAGATACCAGTTACCCTGCAAGCTACGAGTTTGCCCAATCTGGTTCTTTGGGGCTTCGAGCGTTTTTCATTGATAGTCGATATCAGGGAAATGGATACGGGAAGCAAGCCGTTGCGAGCCTAAAACCTTTTCTCAATGATCAATACCCGAACCATCATTCCATCTATCTAACCGTGAACTGCAAGAATCCCGGCGCATATCGTTGCTACGATCTTGCTGGTTTTCAAGATACCCAAGAGCTCTACCATGGTGGCGCTGCCGGACCACAGCACATTATGGTGATGCCGCTCTGATTGAGGATACTTCATTATCTATACTTAGATTAGGTCGGGTTCGGAAGTAAGAAATGAATAGATCTAAATTCGTTATCAGTTTCTTTGTCTCTCTTATTGCTTTTGCGGTAAAGCCCGCTTTTGCCGTTGATCACCATAAGTTTTTAGACATTCCTTACGGAGAGCATCGAAAGCAGAAGCTGGATGTGTACTTTCCAAAGTTTGCGCGCAGTGCGCCAGTGATCTTTTTTGTCCATGGTGGTGCCTGGCGAATTGGGGACAAAGGTACGCGATCACAGGTTAAAAATAAGATAGAGAAATGGGTATCTCTGGGAATCGTAGTGGTATCGATCAACTACCGGATGCTGCCTGATATTCGACCAGTAGAACAGGCTCAGGATGTTCGCAAAGCTCTGCGCTTTTCTCAGCAACAAGCTGGTGAGTGGGGAGCGGATGCCAGCCAGTTTATTCTAATGGGACACTCTGCCGGTGCCCATTTGGTGTCGCTAGTTTCTTCTACACCTGCCGTTGCGGAATCAATGAAAATCGAGCCGTGGCTTGGAACAGTCTCCCTAGACACTATGGCTTATGACGTGACTAAGATAATGAAAAGGGATGATGTAAGCTGGTTTTATAGAAATGCTTTTGGCGATAATCCCATTTATTGGGAGCAGGCGTCACCAATTAGTCAGCTCCGAACCGCCATCCCTCCATTTTTAGCCGTATGCTCAACGAGCAGAAAGCTGGATTCGTGTTCCCAGTCTCAAGATTTTATTGAGAAGCTCCGTGAGTTCGGTGGGCAGGGAACGCTGTTACCTGTGAACCTGTCCCACCGAAAACTGAATGTGTCTCTGGGAGCAAAGTCCACTTACACTGACCAGGTCGATACGTTTATCCAGCAATTGATTTCCAGTCGATAGTGTTTATCAGTTGAGAGTTTTGGATCTACACTTCTGCCACTCAGACAACACGTTTCGGGTCACTGTATTACAACGTTCGCCAGCAAACTCGTAGAGCGACATCGACTCTCGTTCCATATGAGCAATCAACTGAGACTGAAGCTGGAGCCTGGCACGTCGATAGCGAGTTTTGATGACATTTACGTCCAGTCCGAGCGAGTCTGCCGTTTCCAGCGATGTCATTCCCTGCACGCTACGCATCACAAATACGGTTCGATACATGATGGGTAACTGGTCTATCTCTTTTTCTAACAACTGGAGTATGTTTTGGTTCATCACTGGCTCCGATACAGAAAAAGTGGGACAGCTTGAAACGGGTTCGTCATCACCAAAAAACTCTAAACGTTGATCGGTACGTAGCCTGTTTAGGGCAACGTTTCGAGTGATCACAGTTAACCAGCTGGAATAGCCAGTTGGTCCCCGAAAAGAGGATAGATTTTGAAGCGCACGCAGGTGGGCTTCCTGAACAATATCCATCGCGTCGTCGTTACTTTGAGTGAACCCTCGGGCAATGCGAAACAGTAACTGATTATATCGACGAACCAATACCTCTGCGGCTTGGCTGTCTTTTTCTAATACTCGCTCGATAAGGTCGATATCAGAATAAGAGGTCAAATCGTTATCCGTCATTATCTAATCCTATGCATTCTTCTGATTCGTGATTGAGGGATTTTAGGTAAATGATCACTGCCTCCCTTTGCCCGCTATCTTTGATACCCGCTACTGTCATTTTAGTCCCCGGAATGGTTTTTCTTGGGTTTTCTAAAAAACGATCCAGAGTTTCTGCGTTCCATACGCTTTCAGAATCAAGCATCGCCTGGCTGTAACGGTAGTTTTTTTGACTGCCAACCTCCTTGCCAAATAAAAAACAGTGCCTCGGACCCGTGCGATGAAAGGTAGGGGAGTGGCATCCAAGACAGGTTTGATACACCTCTTTGCCTAATTCAAGAACTTCACCCTGTTCAAGAGCTTTAGCCTGAGCAAATGGGGCTAAAACCAGTAATAACAAAATACAACGCATAACTTCTCCTGATAACGTGGGGAAACGGGCTGAGGGGTATGCTCAGCCGATTTCGTTGCTCTGATGCGCAAAGTAAACGCTATTAAGAAAAGAATGCGCCTGGAACTGGATCCAGTCCGAGTGCATTTCTGAGGATAGCCCAGTGCATGGCTTCGTCGGCCAGAATGCTGGCGGCTGCTTTGGAGTAATCCCTGTTATCGAATAATGGAATGGCACCAGCATAGGCACTGACTGCTCCGCGCTCTAACTGGGCAGCAAACATTAAAACGTCTGAAGGGCGTTTGAGTTGTTCGACGGGGAACTGATACTGCTCTTCGGGCGTATTGGGTGTGCCACCAAGCTGGGTGACAACCGATGCGAGCAGTTCGATGTGCTCTTTATGGTGTCCCTGAAACTGCACGGCAACTTTAAGTAATTCTGGGCTTAGTAGCTGGCTTTCCGCTCCTAACTGATAGGCCGCAACGGCTTCCTGTTCCGCGGAGATAGCTGTGTTCAGAATGGCGATATCGTTTTGAGCGGTAGAATCGGAGGCATAACCACCATGATGGTTTGCCCGAGCAGTGTAACAACCGCTCATCATGGTTAGTGCTGTGGCAGAAAGTGTTGCTGCGCCAAAGCCTTTAAGAAAACCTCGGCGATTAAACATATCCTTGTGGTAGACATTGATTGCTTCTTTGGTACTCATTCTTTTTCTCCTTTATCACCCAGCCAATTTTCTGGGTGTTAAAGGTAAAGATGAGTTCACGGCAGAAAGGGAACAAAATTTAATCGCAAAAGGTCAATATATACCCAAGTGACCTCAAGATGCCGGATTCAGAGCCTCATATTCTGTTTCAGTTCAAGGAAAAGAACGCAGTGGAATGACCCGTCCTTTCCAAGTTCTTTGACGATGAAATGGAGCAGAATATGGGCTCCCAAGGGCGAGTTTAACTGGCTTTCATACTGCGTTACCGATTCTTGATTTAGAACCACTAGATCTTCAAATCGGTGTCTTGTCTGAAAGCCAGTTAATTCTCGCTGAACCTAGCATCTTGAGGTTACTTGGGTATAAGCTCTAAGAACTTTGCTTTGTTGGTGTGAAGTCCACTTCATCCCCGTCCCCTTTTAAAATGGACACTCGCTGGGGTTTTCCTGTTGAATCCAGTCTAACCTCACCGATAGCGGTGGAGTTTACCAACCTGCGCACGCCTTCTATGCTTGGGTCGCGCTTTTGGATTTTCAGCCGCTTACGTTTGGTGAAGAAATTCAGTGGAGAGCGGGGGGAATAGAGTAACCTGTCCGCGTGGTCACAAAAGCCCAGCAGAGGCTCTGGGAACTGAGCCTTAATACCACTGCACGTGATCTGATGAATATTAGGGCTGCATTTTCTGAACCTGAGCTTAATGTCGTAGGCAAAAGAGTAGTGAACATCCCCAGACAGGATTACAAAATTAGTCGGTGTTTTGGTGTGCGTAAATATGCTCAGGAGTGTATTGGCACTTCCCGGGTGTGCCATCCAGTTCTCGGCGTCGATCACTAGTGGCTGACCCAGCATGGTCATGGCCTTTTGTAGCGCTTCAATAAACTTCACCCCAAACATTGGTGCAGCAGACACAACAACTACCTTATCCTGATGCATCAGCTCATGTTGAAATTCCATCAAGGCTTCCCAGTCCATCAAGCCAGAAGGTTTATTCATCTTCGATTCTGAACGCCAGCGTCGGGTACGAGTGTCTAATACCACGACTTTAGGGGAGGTTGGAATGGTGTAATGCCACCTCTCGAACTGGTACAGGTATCGTATAAACGCGTCCTGAGATTCTGATTCGGGCGAATCAAAATAAGCGTTTGCCAGCGCCATAAATTCGGAATTGAACTGATGAGGGTCGTTTCCCCAGCCCTGACAGAGCCAGTAACTGATGAGCCCGTTGCCAATGATTCGTTCCGAGAACGGGTGACCATACGTGGCCTGCTCCCACCCAATGGTGAGATTCCAGTCGTCGGTGACGTCATGGTCGTCAAAAATCATATAGGTCGGAATGTGTGCCAGCAGCCTCTGAACGTTAGATAAGCCAGCTACAAACAAGCAGATTTGTTCTGCCTCTTTAGCCCAGCGTTGCTTGTTAGTGTCGCTTAATGAATCCGGTGCCTGAGTGTACCCAAGATGCTCCCATAGCGTTGGCGACCACACCAGAAGGTACATGGCAAAAAATTCTGAAAAGCTGATCAGATGGTTTCCGCAGTCGCGAGAACTGAATATCGGAGATTCGGACTGCGGCAAAAAAGACCACAACCAACTGCGTTCTTCGATATAAGTGGGAAGCAGTGACTCCCGACCATAAAAGCATTGAGGGTGGGAGTAGAGTTCAGAAGCCGTACCAAAGGGAGCACTTTCAAAGGTTTCTTGTGGCAGACCGAGCAAATCTATAACCTGCAAAATAGCATTCAGCATCGGTCCGGCAACGTGATCGGCGTAAATTTGATCACCCGACATCAAAAGCATGTCTGGTCGCTCTGTCAACTTTTGCGAAAGCACTTTATTGTCAGCCGCGACCAATGCATCTTTGCCATTATGATGAGGATTGCGGCAGGAACCATGCAAGATGTATTCAGCGGATGTAGAAATCTTAAATTCAATTCGCTGTTCTTGATCATAAGTTAGATGAGGGTACTGAGCAGCGAGGCTTCCATATTGGGTGTTGAAGTCATAGGAAAGTGTTTGGTCGACGGGAAAGTCATTTTCCAGGTGCACCAAAGTAACGTAAGCATTCTTTCCAACCTTAACGGTAGAGACATCAGCCATGTCATGGCTTAGCCAAGGCATGTCGGCTTTATCCAAAAATAACTCAATTGTTCCGGTTACGGGCTCACTGGTAACTAGCCAAAAGACCAGCTCACTCGCAGTGGCTTTACGTAAAATGGGGCCAGATATTAAGAAAGGAAGCGCTTTTTGCTGATTCATAAACTCTCTATAGGAACGCAAGCATCTTAAGGTGAGTATATTACCTTAAACCTCACACCGGCTTCTGTATACAAATGTAAAAAGCATTGAAAGAACTCACGTTTATGAGCGGTGCTTACGCGATTGATTTTGAAGATGGCTTCTTCAAGCTCAATTTGCACAGCAGAGCCTCAGGTACAGGCAGAATCTTTAGATAAATGAAGGCAACAGATATCGCCAGACCAACTCCTGTTCCCATTACTATTTCAGGTACTGCGGGTAAGAGCTTAACTAGCCATTGATACACTCCCCAAGCCACAACAGAAAGCATAGTGCTTAATATCCATTTGGAATGATTGTACGGAAGGTATTCCATTGACTGGCTCACAGAATAGAGCAGCAACAGTCGCATTGTGTATGCGCTACCGAGTACGGCAACCACTCCCCACAATCCATAAATAGGTACAAAGATGAAATACCCAGCAGTGGCGACAACAGCACATATCCCCTGAATCCACATCTGTGCTTGGCTGGAGTCTCCGCTGTAGCAACCCAGGTTCAGATAATCGCCCGCATTTTTAATTACGTTTATCGCGAGCAGGACGACCACGATGGTACTGGATAGCTGATAGCTCTCGGGAAGAGCAAAAGCAATAAAACCCGGTACGGTCAGGATCATTCCCAAACCAAAGAATATTCCCAAATTAGTGCCAAGCATGGCTTTGTCGGCGCAAATCTGTTTGCCATCTGGTTGTTGTAACAAGGAGATTCGATTGGGGAACCACCAGAGCGAGTATGGTTGCAACACTAAACCTAAGATCAACGCAAACTTTACGGCAATCGCGTACACCGCCAGTTCTTCTACACCCACATAGCTGGCGAGCAGCCATCGGTCTAAACCCGTAATCATATACATGGATAAGAAGCCAGCGAGTGTAGGCAAACTGAATTGGAGTAGCATTTTAGAGTGCTTAAGATAACCAAAACGCCTCATTTGTTGCCACTGATACCCAAACAGACAAAGTAAGAGCAAGCTACTCGACACTGCTCCGGATATCAGGACCGCATCTATGCCGTATCCCAATTCCAACAAAACAAACGTTAAAAATGCCTGACCAAGCGCTTTACCTACGTTCAATACGCAAAATCGCTTAGCCAGTTCATTCATTCTCATCAAAGTCAGTGGAATGGTAATGAGACCATCCAACAAAGTTGGTACGGCTAAAAGTAAGATCTGATATTCGGATACCGCTACAGGAAGCAGAGTAACTAAGAGCGGGACGGTTGCGATTAACAGCAAAGCGCCTAAGACGCAAAAAATGGCACTGAGTGAGAAGCAATTTGAAATTAGGGTATGTTTTTCTTCACCTTTTGCGGTGCCCACATAGCGATACATGGCATTAACCAACCCAAAGCTAAACACTATCGTACCTATGTCTGCCAGCAGTATTAAAGCTTCCAAAGAGCCGTATTCAGTCAGCGACAGTTTACGGGTCAGGTAAGGGATCATCATCAGCGATACCCCTTTCATCATAATGATGCCAACAGCGTAATAGGCAGATTGAGTCAATGCTCTCATAAACAGTTTACCTTTTTGTCGGTTCGTTACCGAATGTACAGAGCAGAAAATATGCCATTTCGTAACCTATTGATTTTATGTGTTTAAATCAGGTCGCAAAGCAAACTTAAGCGCCAGTTGAATCATTTGACGCATCGGAATTCAGATTGCTTGTCAGAATGAGAAATACATCTGGTCGCGACGACAGGAGCACAATGGTCATATCGTAGGTGTCAGAAAAATAAGGCTATTTTGAGTTGGTTCGGATTTTGCCTAGTAACAAGTTAACAAGCGAGGTCAACGAGCTAAACCAACAAGCTAAATCAACAAGACCTAGGCACAAATCGACATAAGAGAACGACTATGAAAAAAGTAGCCTTCATCACTCCGAAATACCCAGTGCTCAGTGAAACCTTTATTCAAACCGAGGTGGATTCCATTCAAGCGT
The DNA here is from genome assembly GCF_000222685.1 of Vibrio nigripulchritudo ATCC 27043. Classification (GTDB taxonomy): domain Bacteria; phylum Pseudomonadota; class Gammaproteobacteria; order Enterobacterales; family Vibrionaceae; genus Vibrio; species Vibrio nigripulchritudo. The sequence goes on from NZ_AFWJ01000024.1 coordinate 32,327, forward strand.
GCGGACATGAAGTATGTGTCTTTGCTTTTGAGAAAGTTCCAAGTGACAAAGCGTTTAGCTACGGGGTGTTCAAAGTTGGAGAGGATGCTTCCAAATCCATGTACCGCAGAATAAGGCTAACGGGGATTATGGCGGCGATGGGCTTTGTAAATGAACAGGAAGGCATGCCTAAGAAATCACTTTTCTATTATGGCTTGAAGTTGGCGCTACAGCTTGCAGAAGCGAACGTTGATCATGTTCACGCGCATTTCTGCCAGCATACTGCGGCACATGCCATTGTTGCAGCCAAAATCCTGGGTATCAGCTGTTCGTTTGTGGGGCATGGACACGACGTGTATGAATCGGCATTCGATATCGACAAGAAAATACAGGCAAGCGACTTTGTTGTCGCGGTATGTAAAGACATGATGCAAGACTTCGCTGATTTGGCGAAAGGCAACATCAAGCTTCTGCATTGTGGCGTAAAAACAGAACGCTTTGTCCTGCAGGAAAAAATGCCATCGGAGACACTCAGATTGGTTTTTCTGGGAAGGCTGGTGGTCTCAAAAGGCGTTCAATACTTACTTGAAGCTCTGGTTCCAGTGGTTGAACGCTACAATATTCAGCTCGATATAGTGGGCGACGGAAATATGAAAGCTCAGTTAGAAGCGCAGTCGGAGTCTTTAGGGCTAACCGACCATGTAAACTTTCTGGGTTCTCAACCTCATTCCTGGGTTAAAGATAACCTGTCGCAATACGACTGTCTGGTTGCTCCATTTTGTTTTTCCGATACCGGTTGTGTCGATACCGGGCCGCTGGTTTTGAAAGAGGCGATGGCAGTTGGTACGCCTGTGATCACATCCAACATCATGGGGTGCAAAGAAATCGTTTCTCCAGAGACGGGATACCTGGTGAATGAGAAAAGTGCTGCTGAGCTAACCGAAAAATTGGTGGAGTTTGCTCAACTTTCGATTGAGGAAAGAGTGCGAATGGGGCACAGCGCCAGAGAACGAGTGGTTACTCACTTCAATGCACTAAAACAGGCAAAACAACTGTCGACCTGGATAGAAAATACCGCTTAAAATCGCTCAAAAAACGTTTACTTGCCTATGACTTTATTATGACAAAGGTTGCACTTTCATTTTATAAAACATCCTTGCTGTACGGGAAATTTGGAAAAATTACTAAAGGATAATCATCATGAAAACTCGCAACGTAATGGTGTCTTTGGCACTGCTAATGTCTGCTCCTGTCTGGGCAGGCATTTTCGGGGACAGTGCTTCAGCAAAATTTGAAAATTATCAGGAGATGGCTTCTTCCGGTATTTTTGAGCAAGGTTGGTTACCCCCTTATCTACCAAAATCTGCAGTGAATATTGAAGAAAAACACGACATGGAAACTAATGTCGTGATGGCAACGTTTGAATACGATCCACAGGACACCGGATCTGTTCAGGAACACTGCGATCTTATGACCGAAACGGAAGATAGCGCTCGCTACGCTTGTGACAATGGTGAAAGCGAAGCTTTCATTGAACTAAGAAAAGATGGTAGCGCGACTTACTCAAGTCAGCCTAAAGTCACAGAGTAAAATAGGGAATAAGCTATAAGTTTATGTCTCTAAACAAAAAAATCCCCAGTTTGATGCTGGGGATTTGACTTAGATGTATCTTGGTTTTTTTAGATATTTCTATTTTTAGTTATCTGACGATGTCAGAGACCGACTTGTTGTCGGTTAGTTTCGCAAGCAAAGGTGCTCTAAATTTTAGATTTTCATCTTCCTTCACAATACATCATTCTATTTCAAGATGTAAATGCCAAAAGCAGAAAATCCTGTCTTTTTTTGAACACTTTGCCGAGTTAATTTAGTTTTGTGTATAACCCTTTGAGAAAAAGCTACTTTTTAGGTGCAGAGCTTTTCTCTCCGTTTACTAGAATCTCCAGGTACTGAGTTAGCCTGTCCTGCATTTTTTCTTTGCACATGTTTTCATCGCTGGCGAGTTCCTGCTTGATGAGCAACAGCTCCTGAGACAGTTGAGTCACAAACTGAAGCTTCTCTTTTCGGTACTGGTTTTCCAGTTGCTGCCTGAGCACCGCTGGATTTTGTACCTTCTTAGGGGTAATAAAGGATTTTAGAGTTTCGACGATTCTATCCAGCAGGTTGTAAACCAGGTTCGCAGAAAACCCTCCAAGCAGTGCCGTGGTAATGCGGATTGCGGCATGGTTTGCTTCGGAATCTGCAATCAGATCGTTGGATTGCGCGACGGAATCCAAGTTAATCGGAATCAATTGCGTCAGAGTAATACCCGATATCAAGCCGACAACAAATCTTACCCAATAAGAGCTTTCGTGTTTTGGGTCATAGATGCCCTGAGTAACGTAGCTATTGGCTTTGAACAAGCCAGCAAAGGAAGCGCCGATAGCCGCGGATGCCAGTAACATTGCCTGAACATAAAGCAGATCGGTGCCTTCTAAATCAAACATGCTGCTGACCATGTTTTCATTATTGATCGAACCCGACAGGCTAAGTCCAATCAAAGAAAACAGTGAAATCAGTGCAACTGCCATCATTCTTCGAATCAGCGGGACGCTACCAAGAAACAGAAAAGGAGAGGCTTCTTTGTTTTCCTCGTACATCAATAAAATGGTTTGCGGTTTGGCTGGTGCAACCAGTTCCGCGAGTTGATTGTAGATGTCGGTAATCTGCTGAGCTCTCATGTCTGTCTCCTCAGACAAATCAGAGTTGAGTAACCGCATCAGCTTGCCAGGAACGGTCAGCCCTTTAGAAAACGCATAATGTGCGAGTACTTCACACTCATTTTCCAGCTGGTTAAGAAACTCGCTGTCGACAATGTGTGGTTCCGGATGATTCGCTTTTCTTTGCTGTGTATCCAATTCATCTGTGTGCGGCATGTCCATAGCAGACTCCTCCTGGCAGTTAGGGCGTTCTACAATCAGAACGCATAGTTAAACTGCGCCATAAATATATGAGCGTATAGATCTAGATCTGCCGACAAAGTCCCACGTGGAATGTTGTTTCCACCTTCTAGGTCGATGGTGACAGGCGTAAATTTGATGAACTGGTATCCGAAGTCCAGTTTCACTTGTTCGCTGTATTGGTAGCTCATGCCTAAGCCAACATTCCAGCGATCATTGTTAGGTGCACGAGGGCTTACTGCATCCGCTGGTGTGGGGTTCCAGTCGTAGGCAAAACCCGTTCTCAGTTTGATGTCCTGACTGTACTGGTAGCCCATGCCAACAGCGACAAACCAACTGTCGTGCCAGTTATTATCGACAACGGTATCTGCAAGCCCATTACCATAGGTCACCGTTGTATCGGTAAAGGCGCTCCAGCCAAATCGGTTGGCGTTGCCATAGAGTTCAAACTTGTCGTTCAGCTTATGCAAAACACCGATTTGAAGCATAGACGGTGTAGCAATATCAAATTGTGCACTACCAGTCCTGCTGGTAATAGTGACGCCCAGAGCCGATGCGGCTGATACCAGTGCAGCGTAGTTCGCATCGCTTCCCGATAGCTCGACGTCACCATCAAAGGAATGAGAGATCTTTGAGCGGTAAGACAAACCGAAGCGTGTATCTTCGGTCATCTGATATTCAGTACCCAATGAGAATCCAAACGCCAGATCTTTACCCGTTATGGTACTGGTTACATCGGTGCTGATACTGGGAGAGGTCACAGAAGTCGCAACCATAGTGCCCAGTTCAACTGTGTAATATTGCATGTTGATGGAAGCCCCGACAGACCATTGGTCATTCAGTTGCCAGGCAACGATCGGGCTGACGTTGTACGCAAACAGGGCGGTTTTCGTTGCGGTGTAACGTGACACTGCGGTGTCTGGATAATCCGATACATATGCGTAAGGTGCACCCACACTGATTCCCAACACCAATCCTGGTTGGTATTCATGGGTGAAATACAAGGCACTGCCGTATGCAGTGTCGATAGGTTGCTCTGGTTCGGCAGGGTAACCCGTTACGCTAACGGTTCCACTGCTGTATGGCGCGGTCGCGACGGGATTTTTTAACTTGGACGTCGGCATATCCAATACCCCACCAATAGAAAAGCGCGTGCCGTCGAACCGGGCGATAGAAGAAGGGTTAGAGAACATGGCACTGATATCGTTTGCCGCGGTTCCATTGGTCGAATAGGCGCTGCCTAAGCCTTCTGCACTTTGGTGCAAAAAGTGATAGCCATTGGCGTGAACTTTGACGGGCACAAGCAGTAAAGCAGGCGAAATCAAAGTGGTTAAAGCCAGAGTTTTTAATGTGACGTTGTTTGAAGTTTTATTATTCACTTTTACTTATCCATAAGTTTATGCGCTTCGCCTTCCAGAGAACGAATCTTGTTGTACTTGTGTTGATGACTCAGATGTAAATAACACCTGACTGGCAACTTCATAACCAAGTGCCCGGTAAGCTTCAAACTGAGCTTCATCAAAGAATTGATCGCCGGAAGACTGGTTAGGAAATTCTGGGTTTTTCGATTGGTAATTAGCGATATAGCGATAATGGTCGAAGTAGCCACGGTAGTGAGCCGACTCATCATCCTTAAACTGAATCATGGTGGACTTGATATAGAGGATCTGACCCTTGCGACCGTTTTGGTAGTCGATCTCCCCTACGGCGTAGACGGTTTCTTTAGCTCGAATTTTGTCTAACCCAGATATGGAAATTTTTATTCCAAAGTCGGTTTGCACCATACGAATGGCGTCCATAAGACCGGAAAATGAAAAACTGGGGTCGGTTTCAGCATCTGAAACAATTATCAGTCTGCACTCGCGTCTCACCAGCTCATAGAGCCCGAGGTTTTCAAAATGCCCACCATCGGACAGATTGATATATGGGTGATTGGTATCAACCTTTCCTAACAGTTCGCGAAGGAAGTAACTGGGTCCGACCCGATTGGTCTGCAAAATCTTTTTCCAAAAGGGAAGCGGATTCTGGGATGCCGCCTGACGGACTTTACTTGGGTGTTTAACCCAGAAGTCGTAGCGAATATTGAGCATAGCCAGAAGGAACGTAAGTGCTTTGACCGTGTTTCTTCCCATGTTTGGCGCAACAGCGGCTCCAGATATTGCGGTTGCTGTCCCCAGATTTATGCTTGGTTGAGTAGCTTCTAAGTCTTCGGTTTTACAGTAACCTGTCTGATTGCTGCCGCTATAGCATTTGGTAAAGACAAAGTTATCTCCGTGGCGATCCTTCCTGTAAGCATCATTGGTTTGTTCAGTATTGACCGTGCAGTTAATGATGGAGAAAGGTGTGAAATCGCTGTCGAGCTCCGATAACTTGATATTGTCTGTCTGTTCGACTGGCGCGTGGGGGGAAGGTCCACTTTTTCTGAAGATGTATGCTTTGCTTAAACGGTCTCGGTAAAAGCGGTTGACCGCTGTGAAGTTGGCGCTCCCAGTGAAATGGTTGAGCAACAGTAACACCGCACACAATACCATCACACCTTGATAGCTAGTGTGACCAGAGAGCAAATCACTGCCAACATCTAACACGACCAGCCAGCATGCGAATACAGCCGAGAGACCAATGATTCCTACAACGAGTTGGTTGCTGACCTTACGAAGGTTAGAGACGATTTTGGCAAGGACAAGGCTGCACAGAGCAGCAATAACAACACCACTTAACCCCATCTGCTGAAGCGATATACTCCATGTCACTACACTCTGGTAGGCGCTGAGTGCCAGTGGCTGAGTCTCAATCACGGCTGAGCCAAAAACAGCGGCAACATTGATAGCAATGGCATAAGTAATGGTGTTTCTCCAATGCCATGACTGGTTTTCAGCTGGCAAAGCTTCACTGAATCGTGTGGTGATTGAGGACACGATATAGTTGATAACCAGGGCAAATATCAGTGCTTTGGTTATCGAATAAAGTGTTCCTACTCCCAATTGACCAAGCCAGGAAGAATAGCTGCTGTAAATCCCAAGCGGAGAAGCGACTAACATCGCGGTTAACATGGCAAACATCAACAGATAGGGCAAAACGACCAGAGCGTTCAGAACAATCCCGCGCAAAAATATCGCGGGTACGCGAATCGTATCCAGTCCGCCGTTGGGTGCCATATAATTGGAGTTATTTCGAAGGTGGCGAAATTCACTGGGTTCGACGTCTCCTTGCCGATGAGTAAACAGCTGGCTGACCGCTTCCTCTTTTTTGTCGGCGTTCTGAGAGTCAGACGAAGCGCCCGACATGGTGCTGGCTAATGCTGCACCCATGTAGCCACCACCAGATACGGTAGATAAATAGTCGACACAATTGAGCAAGCCACTTTTCTTTAACCCTTGAATTACTCCTAGGTTAAATGTCGCAGAGCGAATCCCACCACCAGAAAAACACAAACCAACCAAGCCAGGGTGAAGAACGTTAGAGTCTTCCTGCCACCTTGCTTCCTGCTCTGGTGCTTTCAGATTATTCAACACGTGGTTCAGAGGAGCAGAGCGCTGCTCGCAAGGAGTCAGCGTCTGCTCAAAATCGGGCAGCGAACGGGGGGAACGCTCGGTTGCCCGACCATCTCTGTTTATTACCTTACGCTGCAAGACGTGTTTCAATTCTTCCGGTAGTACAACCTGGTGAAGGTAATGGTTATGCTTTGTTCTCTGGTCAGCCATCTGACGTCCTTGTCATCATTTGCACATTTTCAGCAGCGCTTAAGTTGGATCGACAATGCCATCAGCAATCATTCGAAGTGCTGTAAGGCTTGGAATAAAGAAATAGTCACCACCCCGAGTCTCAACAAACCGAGGGATATGAGAGCAGAAGAAAGGTTTCTTCCCGGTATTTTCGTCGCCCTGTATCAACATGGTTCCGTCTGCCGAGACACCGAGTTTGTCAGACATATTGCCGATAATCGGGTCTTTCTCGTTAGAAAGTTTGAAGTCGTTGCCGTAGTTCATCCACTGTTGCTGCACAAACTCAAACTGACGCTCGATGTCTGCATTAAGTGCCATGAAGATGATGCCGTGATTACCAGAATCGGTAGCAGTGGTTTCTTGCTTGCCGTATGGAAGCCCTCTGCGCAGAATACGCCTGCGGTTGACCAATGCTCCCGGTGTATTGAATGCACCTTTCACTCCGAATTCCAGTGAGCCTCTTGGATTTGCCCTACGAACGTGCGCGCCCATCGGGCAGCCAGAACCTTTAAGATCATCCTCGTAGTTGTAAGCCGTTAACTGTCGCTTCAAATCGTTGTATTTCTGAATATTCTCTGGTGTCGGGTTATCTTTCCGGTTTTGCTTTGCTTCCTTATAAGCGCGTCCGAATTCCTCGGCTTGTTTCTCTGTAGGGAACGAAGTAACGGGCGCTCCGTTTTTCCATCGACCCACAAATTTGGCAGACAATGCTTCTTTACCGCCTTCAAAATCTTTACCGACTTCTTCGCAGTATTGATGAAATGAAGCCACGTTCTGGTGGAGTTTTCTGTACACCATAAAAGTACCATTTTTGCCCAGCATGGGGGGCATCGGAGCTTTGGGGTATTCGAAAGCTTCATCTCGGTGACCAAGAATGAACTCTCCTGTTTCTAGTGGCTCCCAGCCTTCCATTGTTGCGGGGTCTTTACCCGTTGGTTTTCCTGCACCCAGGACTCTTTCTGGCGGTGCGCCAGTTCCTTTGAAGAAAGGATCGCTGATGCCATCGACATAGCCAAAGTGTTCTTTTGGCGTAGGATCGCCATTTTCAATCAATGCCGCAGCGTCCTGATAAGGGAGTAACTGACCGTCGTCAGCCCGATGCCCTGTTAGCAGGGCGACGCCAGCGTCACAAATCTCAATTAGCCGCAGCAATTCTTTGTAACGGATTTCCACGTCTTCTGGCGTCTGACCGTTGATGGACATCCAGATATGTACTTTTTGCGGATCTTCCCATACAGGATCCCAGTGCTCTGGACTGCTGGTTAAGTCATCACCCAAAATGTCTTTTCGCGCAGGCATGCCCATGGCGAAAGCCTGAGGAAATGTCTGAAGTGACTTCTGTGGCACACCCAATGCTTTTAAACCTGCGAACGTGAAACCGATATTGGTCGTCGCCAACGGCTTTTTAACTGGCTCATGATTGGGCGCGGTGTGACCCCATGGCACAGATGACGTAATGCGATCAGTCAGTTGCCTCAGAAATCGCCTGGCGTCAGATTCTTTACGTACGGTGAGGAAAAGGTAACGCGCATATGGATAGCCGTATCGACCATAGCCTTTGACGATGTTTCCCTGAATATCATGCAGATCGAGCTTTGTAGGTGTTGAGTCTTGAGACATTATTCGATCTCCAGTGATGGTGTCGTTTCGTTGCTTGTACTTGGCTGGGTATAGATGTGCACGGTGTCTGCGACTTCTTCCAGACTGCTTGCGCCTGCACTCCAGCTAGGGGATGAGAGATTGTCGATGTCGATAGCACGAACAAACTGATGAAATGCTTGTTGCAGCTCTTCCGCGCTCTTGCCTTGATTGGCGTAGACAAAGCGCGAAAACTCCTGTTTGAGATAGAGGCTTTTTAACTGAGCTTTAAGAGACAGATCGTTTGAGCCATTAAAGAAGAGCTGGTTGTCTATCTGACATTTCTTAATGTATTCGACAAATTTTTCAGCGCTATCGACCTGATCAAACGCAACACAATGTTGCCAGATGGCTTTTACATCCGCTTCTGCACAGCGCCACATATCATGTAGATAGGAATCCAAATCGCCATAGAAGTTAGTACTGAATACCAGATACTGGGATTGCAAATGTTCTTCACGAGCAGGGTAACCCTGATAAAACACGTCTGCCAGTACATAGAATCGGGCGAGGTATGTATTGGGTACTTTTGCCATCGGGCTAAACCGATTCAAAGGGAGTGAGTTCAGATGATCTCTTAATAGCGCTCCGTAAGACGTATCGTTTTTGCAGCCGTTAATGATCGGGCTTAACACCGTCAGACCGTAGGCATTGCCGCTTTTATTTGCCATTAAACTTTCCTCCCGTCAGCTGGCTTGTGCCAGACGTTTTTCTACCGCGTCTGCCGACAGGCTGACAATCGGGGCTGGTGCCATCATGCCAATGTGATCTTGCAGATCGAGCGTGAGTGCTTCATATCGCTTCTTAAAGTCATCAGCAGTTTCATTGGCAGGTGTGCTTTTAATGAAATCAGACAGAGAATCACGAACCTGCTGACCGGACTTCACATCATTAGAGGCTGCCATTGGGTAAGCGCTGTAGTAGTGATTGGTCCAGACCTGGTTGTAGGTGATGTAGTCATGAAAAGGTTGCAGAGGTACAGAGCCCGGGTATTTCACATTCTTGTACCAGAACAGATTCAGCCCTGAAGGTATCGAGCTGTGGAATGAGTCCACATATTGTGCCCAGCTCCCATTAAAGTTACTGAAGAAAAACATGTAGCTGTACTTGATGGTCTCTTTGGGCTGATCTTCCGACAGGCGCGGGAATTCACTCGGTTTTACGATTGCCCAACGCGCGTAATGAATCAGGGAAAGGGTGCGGAGACCGTCCAGAGAAGCGCCAACCAGACTCATCGCGTTTGAGTTGACTGCCCAGAATATAAATTTATTGAGCCAGCGCCAGTACCATTTAATTGGCGTGACCACGTTCATCGCATACGCCTTTCCTGCAATATTTGACATGCTTTGTTCCTGTAATGTGTTTTTGTCCAGATAGAAGGTAGCTTAATCGTTCAGTTTGACACTGCTGCGCTGCCCGTTTCGATATGCAGAACGGGAGTTGAGTATCATTATGCGACCTTTGATGGTTCTGCTTCCTTGCTTTCTTGTTTCGTCTTAACAGCGGGACGGGTCATAATCTCATGGGTAACCGTGAGGCTAATGGGGTAGGGCTGGCGATAAGTCACCTGACCTTCCTTGCCTGCCGCTCGCTGAACGTGTTCACACTTCAATATGGCTTTAAGAATGTTAGGTATCTGAATCAGGTTGATGTACTGACCGAAGCAGGTGTGCATTCCATAGCCAAAATGCATGTAAATATGCCTTGGTCTGTCGAGCTTAAAGGATTTGGGTGAACTCACATCCCGACCATCCATCATGGCAGACTGAGTAGCGACGAATACCTGACTTCCTTTTTTGATTTTTTTAGCGCGCCAAGTCCCTTTGGCAATGGTGTAATCACAGTTAGCGGTTCTAAGCAGCCCCGCTCCGAACGGAGTAAACCTGAGTGTTTCAAGCACAAACTGCTGCAAGGTATGCATATCGTCCAGATGTGCTGCGCGTTGTGCCTGTTTGTACAGTTCGGGTCTGTCTAACAGATAGTCCAATACCTGTATGACGCATTTTGATGTGGTTGGCACAAGCCCGATGATAATACCAATCAGGTTATTTCGGATATCGATGTCCGTCATCCCGGGCGTACCGGATTCCTGAAGCTTCAGGCACCTGCCAAGAACATCGTCTTTTTCATGTTGTTGTTTTCGCTGTTTGATCAGTTCATTGATGTGAGCTCTAAGCCCTGCGGCATCGCGAATGGCGGCGTCCTCAACTTCTTTAGGACAATCCGGATAGAAGAGGTATTGAAAAAGGTTACAGGTCCAGTCAAACAGGGTCTTAGGCTCTAAGCCAGATACGCCAAGGTATTCTGCTGTGAACTGACTCGGTACAACACTGGTGAGCTCCGAAACCAATTCAATGCGCCCAGAACTTTTTTCCATAATGACGCGAGCCATTTTCTCGGTCATCGGGTTAACGATTTTCTCCAAATCGTCTCTTCTTGCCACCAGCCGCATGTTGGATACGTCTCGGGTGTAATCAGGAATATCATCCATACCGAGGAAGAAGTTTTTTCCATCGGTAATAATTCGCATTTTTTCGGCATAAGTAACGCCCAGCTCGTTTGGCCGTGAAAGGGCTTCCTGAACGTCTTTGAAGCGGGTGATCACCGCATTGTTTTTATAAATGACATTCGGTTGAATGAATCTGAGGATGGAAAATACCAAGGGGACATTATTCGATGCCCACTCTTTAAGCCGCGTTGTTATGCTCATAATCTCTGCCAATAGACGTAGTTGCCGTGTAAACGGTGAAAGTCTTCGCTTCATCCGACTTACACTGGTTTTTATAATGTGTTTTAAATAACCCACTCATTTACGGTGAGTCTTAAATTAACTATATCGGCGTGTAATGCGGTAAAGAGAAATTATTTACATACTTGGATCATTGGAAACAATGACTGTAATTGATATGAAACTAAATGGTACGCGATGTTGATCTTTACATAAAAAATGAACATTCAGGCATAAAAATTCGCTGGATGATTTTTATTTCACTCAGATGTGAGCTATGAGTGAATGAATCCACCGAACAAATGCTGCAACATTTGGCTCGCTGAGTTTGTAGCTGGGGCATATCAGATAGTAGCCATACGGGCTCTCAAAATTCAGACCAAGCGGATTTACCAACCTTCCAGCCTCCAATTCTTTTTTCACTATAAATTCAGGCAGTAATGCGACTCCACAGCCTCTTTGTAGCAGGGGAATCGACATGTAAAAGTGCTCGTACGCGACGGGGTAGTAATTCGGGGTGAATTCAATTTGATATTGCCTGAACATCAGTTCCCAAAGTTGTGGACGGGTCGATTGAGGTAAAAGCGGCTGACGAAAAACGTCCTCTACTGATCTTAGATTTTTCAGCGAAGGGTGAGCGACCAAGATGAGCTTTTCTCTAAATAGCCATTCCGAATGCTCATAATGCTTGGCAATGGGTAAGCATCGGATTGACATGTCTGCATCGTTTCCTCCTTTAGGCAAGCGACCATCTCCAGTATTTACAGACAGCCGAACAGATGGGTTATCAGTCAGGAAATCATGAATCTCTGGCAAAAGCCAAAGGTTGGCGACAGAGGGAGAGATGTTCAAATGCAGGGTACTGGTATCTGACTGCGACTGCTGAATTTCGGCACTGGCAGCCTGAATGGCTTCGAGACCGGGGACTACTTTAGTCAGGTACAAATTACCAGCCTCGGTAAGCTGCAAACCGTTTCCATTGCGGATGAAAAGTGCCTGTCCAAGTTGAGATTCTAAAGATTGAATTTGCTTGCTGATTGCCCCCTGAGTGATGTGAAGCTGCTTTGCGGCTTCAGAAAAGCTCAGGCAACGCGCCGCAACAATAAAGGCTTGTAGCGATCGGCTGGAGGGTAAGTGTTTAGTCAGTTCCATTGACGATTTCTCTTCTTTTTACCCAAATCCATATCGGAGGGTATTCCATATGCTCATACCTCTGAGAATAATTCGCTTGTTGATAAAATACAAAACGATATCTTGGTTACATATTAACCGCCCAAGAGGACGAGTGTTATGACTCAGCTTATCCATCGCCACTGTCACCATCAGCCGCCTGTCGCGCAGCGAGGCGAAGGCGTTTACCTTTTCGACCAGACGGGTAAACGTTACTTCGACGCCTGCGGAGGTGCAGCGGTCTCTAATTTAGGTCATAACAACCCAGTTATTAAACAGGCAATTTCTCAGCAGCTTGACTCGTTGCCTTTTGTTCACAGTGGTTTTTTCACCACTGAAGTGGCGGAAAAACTCGCCGAGAAGCTGGTCCAACTGAGCCCTGAACCTCTTAATCATGTGTATCTGGTTAGTGGAGGATCGGAGGCGGTAGAGTCCGCTCTTAAGCTGGCTCGCCAATATTTCCTTGAGCAAGGAAAACAGAGCAAATCCCAGTTTATTGCCCGCAGGCAAAGCTATCACGGCAACACATTGGGGGCATTGTCGGTTGGTGGAAACGAATGGAGACGTGCTCCTTTCAGACCCTTACTTAAGGCTACCCATCACATCTCGCCTTGTTACCCTTATCGAGATAAAAAAACGGACGAAACCGAATTTGAGTATGGTCAGCGAGTTGCCAACGAGCTGGAACAGACTCTGCTGGACGTTGGTGCTGATAACGTGATGGCTTTTGTGGCTGAAACCGTCGTGGGAGCCACCGCAGGTTCGCTTTCTCCGGTCGAAGGTTATTTCAAACGAATTCGGGAAATCTGCGACAAATACGATGTGCTGCTGATTTTAGATGAAGTGATGTGTGGCGTTGGAAGAACAGGCAGTTTTTACGCATTCGAACAAGAGGGCATTGTGCCGGATATGGTGACCATTGCTAAAGGGCTTGGGGGAGGTTACCAGCCGATTGGTGCGACTGTAGTGAGTTCGAAAATATATCAAACGATTGCACTGGGAACGGGGTACTTTCAGCACGGTCACACCTTTAACGGGCACCCCATGTCTTGTGCCTCTGCATTGGCAACCGTTACAGAGATCGTTGATGGTCATTACCTCAAGCGGGTAAATTCATTGAGTGAAAAGCTGTTCAAAGAGTTGAGGACCCGATTTGACCATCATCCTAACGTTGGAGATATCCGCGGGCGGGGGCTGTTTATGGGTCTTGAACTGGTGGAAGAAAAAGCCACAAAGACTCCTTTTTCGCCGTCTAGCCAGCTAGAGAAAAAAGTCAAAGCAACAGCGATGGAACAAGGGTTGATGTGTTACCCAATGAAAGGAACCATAGACGGAAAAAATGGGACACCACATATTGCTCGCGCCTCACTTTATCATGACGGATGAGCAGGTATTTGAGCTGGTAGATAGGTTGGAGGCAACGTTAGAAGCTCTCTTTGCTGAGGAAGTGGTATGCCAGCCATAATTGTTGCTCCGAATGGTGCCAGAAAACAGAAGAAAGACCACTTAGCATTACCCGTTTCTATTGATGAAATTGTTCAGGATGTTAAAGCCTGTCAGGCTGCCGGAGCTGCAATGGCGCACGTTCACGCCAGAGCTTCTGACGGGCAACATACCTTGGGTATTCGGGAAAATGCTGCTTTGCTGGAAGAGCTGTTAGCAGAAGCCGGCAAAGATATTCTGATTCAACTAACAACAGAAGCTGTAGGGCAATACACTCCCTATGAACAGATGATGCTGATAGAAAAAGTTCGTCCTCCTGCGGTTTCTTGTGCAGTCAAAGAGCTCATTCCTGATAGCAAAACCGAGCCAACCGCCAGAGACTTTTTCCACCTTGTGAACAGCCAGAACATTCTGGTGCAGTGGATTGTCTATGACCCAAATGATCTTGCCCGTTATTTCCGGCTTCTTGAAAGCGGCGTCATCCCTGCAACCAATCAACATTTGCTACTGGTGTTGGGGCGATATTCGAAAGGCTTACAATCCCACCCTAAAGATTTACTCCCGCTCCTGACTCCTGAACTGATGAGTTCAGGTATTCGTTGGGGGGCTTGTGCGTTTGGCCTAATGGAACAGCAATGCCTTTTGTCTGCTATGTTATTGGGTGGGGACGCTAGGGTCGGATTTGAAAATAACCATTTTTTACCAAATGGAGAAATGTCTCCGGGGAACGAATACCAGGTGACTCAACTTGTTCGTCAGGCAAAGGCGCTTAACCTTAGCGTGATACCTTCTGAACAGTTTGAGTCAAAATTGAGAAGTAGCGAATAACTTCATGTTTTAAGATGAAAATTTCGCATCCTCATATAGAGTGTGGTATTTGTTAAAGTTGTAAAACTGACGTAAACGGAACTATGTTTCCAGAGACAAGACGCATGTGTGTTGCATGCAAATCAACAGAAGGAAAGGGATATGACGTTCTTTAAAACGGCTTGTGTTGTGATGGGGCTGAGTGGCGCATTAGGTATGGCGGCATCTGCTAACGCTGCAGACGACTTCGTAACTATCGGTACGGGTGGTGTTACTGGTGTTTATTACCCAACTGGAGGTGCTATTTGCCGTCTGGTAAACAAAGGGCGTAAAGATCATGGCATCCGCTGTTCTGTAGAGAGTACGGGTGGTTCGGTGTACAACATCAACACAATTCGTGCTGGTGAACTGGACTTAGGTATCGCTCAGTCAGACTGGCAATACCATGCATACAACGGTTCAAGCAAATTTGAAGACAAAGGACCATTTAAAGATCTTCGTGCTGTGTTCTCTGTTCACCCAGAACCGTTTACCGTGGTTGCTCGTGCAGACAGTGGTATCAAAAAGTTTGAAGACCTGAAAGGCAAGCGTGTCAACATTGGTAACCCAGGCTCTGGTCAGCGTGGAACCATGGAAGTGCTGATGGGCGAACTTGGCTGGACAATGAAAGACTTTAAACTGGCTTCAGAGCTGAAAGCGTCTGAGCAGTCTAAAGCACTGTGTGACAACAAAATTGATGCGATGATCTACACCGTTGGTCACCCAAGTGGTGCAATCAAAGAAGCGACAACTTCTTGTGACAGTGTGATTGTAGAAGTAAGTGGCGCAGCTGTAGACAAGCTAATTCAAGACAACAGCTTCTACCGTGTAGCAACTATCCCAGGCGGTATGTACCGTGGTAACGACCAGGATGTGACTACGTTTGGTGTGGGTGCGACGTTCGTAAGCTCGACTGCTGTGAAAGACAAAGTGGTGTACGAAATCGTAAAATCAGTGTTTGAAAACTTTGACACATTTAAGCGTCTTCACCCGGCTTTCAACAACCTGAAGAAAGAAGAAATGGCGAAAGACGGTCTTTCCGCACCACTTCATGCGGGTGCAGAAAAATACTACAAAGAAGCGGGTATTATTAAATAACCTCGATTCGTAATATCAATTTCAAAGCCCACCTGAACAAGGTGGGCTTTTTCTTTAATAGCTCATTGATTCAATCTATTGACCTGTTCCACAAAAGTTAAAAGGACTGTCTATACTCAATAAAAAGTGTGATTGAGATGGAACTTCCTATGCTTACTTCAACCTTGAGGCGAGTCATTGTGCGCCTTTTTGTAGCCCCGGTTTTGCTGGTTTTGTGTCTGGTACCCAGTGCAATAGCCGAGAAAACCGAAAAGAGAACGTACTACTTCGTAGGTGCGTTTTTAGCTCATCCTTACGTGCGTGATATCAAACTTGGTTTCAAGTACGCCAGCCAGAAACTCAACGTCAATATTGCCACTCTAGGACCACAAGGTCCGGATTGGGATGCTCAATATAAAGCGATGGAAACCGCCATTGCAGCAAACCCAGATGGCATCATCGTGCCCTTGTGGGTCGACAAAGTGGTACCGCTCATCGTAGAGGCTCGTAAGAAAGGGATAAAGGTCATTGCGATAGAAGCAGCGCCCGATGATCACAATGCGAATACCTACATCGGTTTAGACAATTATCAGGCAGGTCTGCTCACCGCCAAAGAGCTGCTTCGCATCGGTGGGAACAAAGGCAAGCTTGGGCTGGTATTAAACCAAGCCAGTAACACAGCATTGAAACGTCAGGGTGTTATAGATGGGCTGAAAGGAAGCGAGTGGGAAATCGTCGCCGAGGTAGATGACAAAACCAACACGGATCAGGCAAGTCAGGTCACCATGCAATTGCTGCGGGACAACCCCGAAATTACGGGGCTGATTGGTCTGAACTCCAGTTCTGGTGTAGGAATCGGAAACGCCATCGGGCAGTTAGGTTTGATGGACAAAGAGTTGGCGATTGTCGTCCATGATCGTGAAGATACCGTGCTTGAATTTATCGAAAGCGGGGTCATCGATTCCACCATTGTCGCGAAAACAGCAATGATGAGTTATCTCTCCGTTTCTTTGCTGGAGGATTATCACAGCCGGGTGGAGAACGATATTCCGGTCGCCAGTGATATTGCAACCATAGGGATTACTCTATTACCCGAAGTGGTTAACATCGGTGCAGTTGTCGTAAACCAAGAAAACGTGACTCATTTTTTACGCAAGAATCTGGTAAGTAGCTGGAAGGCTAAATGACGTTTAAGACCAAACTCTTTGTATTCACTCCATTGCTCGTGGCGCTGACGATAGTCTTGTCTATTGTCGCATCCAATGTTCTGATGCGTAGCGAGATTAACCGGCAGAATGAGGCGCGTCTTCACAATGCCACTAGCTCGCTTCAACGTCGCATACTGGACGATTTTCCTCATATACACCGCCAATATGAAGCATTTCGCAACAGCGGTTCCACTCAGTTTTTAATGGGGGTGGAAAGAGGAAGCGTATTCACGGCTGAAGACTTTTTAGGAGTTTTGACCTTTTATCCAGATGTTCGGGAGTATTTACTGGAGTTTGCCCGTCTCTATGACATCACCAGCTATGCCATTTATTTGCCAGCAGACCCAAATTCCAAAGCCCCTGTATTTGATGAAGGCGTAAATTATCTTTATGCCCAATACAATGCCGAGCTAGATGGCATCATTCTTAATGAAAGTACCCTGATAAGCTGGGATGCAAGAAACTTTTTGCGCAAGAAAGAGATCACGCCAGTCCTCAACTTTCCGAAAAAGTTTGTCGGTTCAGCGGGAACAGAACTCGCCACCTTATCTGACGGCAGTATCGGTATCAGTTACAGCTTTGAACTCGACAACGGTGGAATCCTGGTTCTTCAGAGAAGCTGGGATTTCGATTTGGCGATTCAGGAAGTCGACCTCGGTGTAGAGATAACGCTATACGATGAAGACCGCCAGCGAATTGATGGCTCTAAGCTGTTCCGGGTGCTCACTGACGAAGTGCCAGTCGGAACGCCAAAGAAGTTAATGGAACTTCAGGATGTGGATGGTCAGATACACACTGGGCTGGCGTCCACCATTCGGGATAAAGGTGTCATTCTTGGCTATCTGGTGACATCGATTTCTCAACAGGTGATTGAAGACGCAACTAAGCGGGTCGCGGTTCTGCTCATTTTATCTGGTCTGGTTCTTGTCTTACTCGCCGTAGCCATTGCCATTCTGATGGCGCGCTCCTTCATTGAACCCATTTCGCAGCTCATTAAAGATTTCAGCGCCATTGCGAACGGCAACATCAATCATAAGATTAATATCAGCCGTCGTGATGAGTTTGGTGAGCTGGCGCGAAACTTCTACTTCATGCAAAGCGCAATCAAAGACAACATTACCGAACTGAACTTGAAGATTCAGGAACGGGATGTGGCAGAACGGAAAGTTCGCAAACTGAATGAAGAGCTGGAAGATCGCGTTATGCAGCGAACAGAGGAGCTTCGACATGCCGTGGGTGAAATGGAAAAAGCCAAAGAAGGTGCAGAGAAAGCCAATCAGGCGAAGTCGGAGTTTCTGGCGAACATGTCTCACGAAATTCGCACGCCCATGAATGCGATTCTCGGTTTTTCTGAAATTCTCCATTCAGAAGAGGCCAATCCGAAAAAACTCAACTTTATCAATAAAATAAGAACGTCCGGTAAGGCGCTACTTCACCTGATCAATGACGTGTTGGATCTATCGAAAGTAGAAGCGGGCAAACTGGAATTCCACATGGCGGCGACTTCGGTTCCCAAAATGTTCGAAGAACTGCACGACATGTTTGAACATAAGGCAACCAGCAGCAACCTGGCACTGATTTATGAAATAGAAAAAGGGATGCCAGAAAGCCTGTTGCTGGATGAAAACCGTTTGCGTCAGGTATTCATTAACCTTATCGGTAATGCCGTAAAATTCACCGAGCAGGGGTACGTTAAGGTGACATCCCGCGCCATACCTGTCGATAACGATTTCCGACTCGAATTCGATGTAGAAGATACGGGTATCGGTATTAGAGAAGATCAGATAGGTAAGATCTTCGGCTCCTTCGAGCAGGCAGAAGCCACTGAAAGCCGCTTTGGAGGCACAGGACTTGGACTTGCCATCAGCAGACAGATTATTGAACTGATGGGCGGTCAAATCAGCGTGAAGAGTGAGTTTGGAGTGGGAACCACCTTTAGCGTTACGCTTCCTATTGTTAAGAGCGCTCAGGAGGTTGAACAGGATTCAGGTGAACACAGCCCGAACCAGAAAGTGGCGTTTGAACCTGCGAAAATCCTGATTGCCGATGATGTCGATTACAACCAGGAAATTCTGGCGCAATTCCTGTCGGACTCTCCGTTTTCTCTCGATTACGCAGACGATGGATTACAGGTATTAGAGCGGGTAGAAAGGTTTGTTCCCGACCTCATTCTGATGGACATCAAAATGCCCAACATGGATGGGCGTGAAGCATCTGAAAAGCTCAAGAATGATCCCCGCTTCAAAGATATTCCTATCATTGCTGTAACTGCATCGGCTTTGTCGGATTCACTGGACACTTATATCCAGCACTGTGAGGGCTACATAACAAAACCCGTAGATAAAGATAGCCTGACGGAGGAGCTTAAGAAATTCCTTGCCTATACTAGAGTTAATGGAGTTGCTAATAGTGCAGTTGCATTACAGTCACAACCTGCTGAAGTAGAAGGGGAAATTCGAGTACCAGGTGGGGAAATCCTAACTAAAATCCGTGCATTAGCGGTAGACGGCTACATCGATGATATTCAAGAGCTGATGCAACCCCTTTCAACCGATTTTCCAGAATTTACCGAGCGTGTCGTCAAGTTTGCACATGAATTCGACGATCAGAAAATAATCGACATGGTGGATGATTACGTCAATGAGCAACCATGAAATCTCTATTCTTATCGTGGATGACAGCCCTTCTAACCTCGGGGTCGCGTCCGGATTTCTTCGTGAGCTAGGATACAAAATCGCGACGGCAAACAACGGTAAAACCGCATTGAGTCGCGTAGAAAGAATTAAGCCCTCTCTTATTCTTCTGGATGTAAATATGCCGGAGATGAATGGCTTTGAGGTTTGCCAAATTCTGAACGGAAACCCAGAGTATGTGGATATTCCTATCATTTTCCTCACTGCACTGACGGATCAGGATGCGAAAGAAAAGGCATTTTCCTCCGGCGCTGTGGATTACATTAGCAAGCCCTTCCAGAAGAAAGAGTTGATTGCTCGGGTGCAAAACCACTTGAGCATCAGTCAGTCCAAGCGCGAGCTGGAACGTCTGGTTCAGGAAAAGTCAGATGCTCTGGACCAGCTTCGCAACACTCAAAATATGCTGGTGGAATCTGAGAAGATGGCGTCGCTCGCGAAACTTGTGTCTGGCGTCGCTCATGAAATGAATACGCCAATAGGTAATTGCATCAGTACGTTTTCTGCGATTCGTGACACGGTCGCGACATTAGAAAATAGCATTGAGAGTGGGGCGCTTTCCAAAAACAATATGATTTCTACCCTAGAGTCGATTCGTGACTTCACCACCATAGGTCTCAACAACACGTCTAAACAGACCCGTTTAATTGATTCTTTTCGAGAGCTGGATGCAGCAGGCGCAGAAACCAAGGTTCAGCCTGTGAATGTCGGTCGCTTCCTCTCGGAGGGGATAGAATCGGTTTCCACCACACAGAGTATCGAAACTAAGTTCAATATCGAGTGCGATCCGACACTCACCGTAAAGCTCAATACCTGGATTGTTCATGACGTTTTGCAAAAGCTTGTTTTGAATACGTACCATCACGGGTTTTCTGGCAGTAATTCAGGGCAGGTATGGTTAAAAGTAAGGCATCAAAATGGCGAATTAGAGGTGGAATACTCGGATGACGGGAAAGGTGTTTCTGCAGAAGTTGAACACACACTTTTTGAGCCTTTTATCACAACTGAACGTGGTCAGGGATTTGTCGGGCTCGGATTACACGTCGCCTATATTTTAGTTACTCAATATCTCAAAGGTCGAATTGAGCTGATAAATTCGCCGGACGGAGCTCGGTTTAACTTCTGTTTTCCTTGTGAAATTTCTTAACTTCGCACACGAAATTTAAACAAAAAGTTCACTTTGTATACAAGAATTGTGCTCAATTTAAAGATGCAAACGATTAACTATTGTTCGAATTGAATATGTTCTTCATCACAGTCGTGAATCATGTCAAGAATCTGTAAAAAAACGAGCGATAATTACACTGCTCGTGAGGGATAGGTGCTAACTTTTACTACTTTGATACCAAATGACATGGAGAAATTGGATGATGACCTTTAAGTCAGTCGCGGTAGGTGTAGCGCTTGGGTTGGCAGCTTTTGCAGCACAAGCAGATGATTTTAAACCATCAGTTATCTTTGATATGGGTGGTAAATTCGATAAATCTTTCAACCAAGCGGCTTACAACGGTGCGGAAGCATTTAAGAAGGACACGGGGATTGAGTACGGTGAGTTTGAAATCACTAACGAAGCTCAACGTGAGCAAGCGATGCTTCGCATGGCTCAGCGTGGCTTTGACCCAATCGTTGCTGTTGGTTTCCAGCAAGCGCCAATCGTTGAAAAAGTAGCGAAGCAGTTCCCAAGAACTAACTTCGTTATCATTGATTCAGTTGTAGATCTTCCTAACGTTCGTAGTGTTGTATTTAAAGAACATGAAGGTTCCTTCCTAGTTGGTGCACTAGCGGCACTGAAGAGTGATTCAAATGCTGTTGGCTTCGTTGGCGGCATGGACATTCCTCTGATTCGTAAATTTGCTTGTGGTTACGAGCAAGGCGCGAAGTACATCGATAAGAGCACTAAAGTTGTTCAGAACATGACAGGTTCCACGCCTGCGGCATGGAACAACCCAACCAAAGGTGCAGAGCTGGCTAAGTCTCAGTTCGACCAGGGTGTTGACGTTGTTTACGCAGCAGCCGGTGGTACTGGTGTCGGTGTATACCAGGCAGCAGTTGATGAAAAGAAATACGCAATCGGTGTTGATTCAAACCAGAACTACCTGCACCCAGGCGTAATGCTGACTTCTATGGTTAAGCGTGTAGACGTAGCGGTGAAAGATGCATTCATGGATGCGAAAGCAGGTACTTTCACTTCTGGTGTTCAGTCTCTAGGTCTCAAAGAAGAAGGTGTTGCTTGGGCACTTGATGAGCACAACGCAACCCTTATCACGCCAGATATGGCAAACAAGATCGAGAAAATTCGTGATGACATTATCGCGGGTAAAGTAGTAGTTCACGACTACTTCTCAAACAGCGCTTGTACATACTAATTACGTAAGTAGTAATGCCGGACATGGCTAAACTGTGTCCGGTTTTTTATTTTCAGACCCAATAGATTGGGCATAAAAGCTGAGATCTATCGAATTGATTAGGACGACAGATCTTAGAAGCAAGCAATAACCTGCATTACCCAAAATCAGGTTCATTGACTATATTTCAGCAGTAGTCTGACAGATACCGATGACTAAGCTAATTCGCGTTAAATGGCTGCATTCAAAATAAGAGATTTTCGTCAAGCCGTTTCAATGAATTGCGTATTAGCCCGGTAAATCCACGAATTTGTCATTGCTGGGGTTTATACAACCGTAGATAACAGAATCTGGCTTATCGAGTCACGAGCCAACGTTAGTTTCCGATTCATTCAGTCACTCAGGGAGAGAGAATGAGCAGTCCTGCCATTGAGTTAAAACTCGTTAATAAGCGCTTTGGCGCGGTTTGGGCAAACAAAGATATTAATTTTGCTGTCCAGCCGGGCACCATTCACGGCATCGTGGGGGAAAATGGTGCAGGCAAGTCGACTCTAATGTCGATCTTGTATGGCTTTTACGAAGCAGATTCCGGTTCCATTCATGTGGATGGAAAGCAAGTTGCCATCAAAAATTCTCAAGATGCTATCGATTTGGGTATCGGTATGGTCCACCAGCACTTTATGTTAGTGGAAACCTTTACCGTGCTTGAAAACATTATGCTTGGGGCGGAAAGTCACAGCCTGATTTCTCACAGTACAAAAGATGCTGAAAGAGCATTGCATGAAATTGAAACCAAGTATGGTCTGGATGTAGACAACCATGCTTTGGTGTCTGATTTACCTGTAGGTTTACAGCAGCGTGTAGAGATTCTGAAAGCCCTGTATCGAGGGGCAAGAATCTTGATCTTGGATGAACCCACAGGGGTACTGACTCCGCAAGAAACGGAGCAGTTATTCGACATCCTGAAAACCCTGAAAGAGCAGGGCGTGACCATTATTCTTATCACCCATAAGCTGAAAGAAATCATGTCGGTAACCGACAGTGTTTCTGTAATGCGAGCAGGTGAAATGGTCGCGCATCGTCAAACATCGGAAACCAACCCTCAAGAGTTGGCAGAGCTGATGGTTGGTCGAAAAGTGCTTCTTAACGTCGACAAATCAGAAGCAGCGCCGCAGGAAACACGTATTGAAGTGAACAATGTCAGTTACTTCGATGATCGAGGCGTCAAACGACTCAAAAATCTGAACTTTGAAGTGAAAGCCGGTGAAATACTGGGCGTTGCTGGGGTATCTGGTAATGGTCAGTCCGAGTTGTTGCACGTTCTGGCTGGTACGTTAGTACCGCAGGAAGGTGAAACTAAGGTGACTACTTCTCAAGGTTCTAAAACCTTCAGTGCGTCGACATCCCGTGATGCCGCTCTGATGCGTGAACTGAGCATTGGTCATATCCCTGAAGACCGAATTAAACAAGGCTTAGTGAAAACGATGCCTGCTTCAGAAAACGCGATTTTGGGCTTCCATCATAACGACGAGTATGGAGCGAAGCTTCTTGATTTGTCTGCCATCGATGGCGCTACACGCGACATGATGGAACAGTATGATGTCAGACCCGTTGATCCGAATCTTAAAAGCGCTAACTTCTCGGGTGGTAACCAGCAGAAGCTGATCATTGCTCGTGAAATGCTGAAACATCCAGACGTCATTCTGGTTGGTCAGCCTACCCGTGGGGTAGACATCGGGGCGATTGAGTTTATCCATAAAAACATCATTGCAGCTCGAGACAACGGCGCTGCGGTACTTCTCGTTTCGACTGAACTGGACGAAATTATGTCTCTGTCTGATCGCATTATCGTGATGGTAGACGGCGAGATTTCCGGTGAAGTAAAAGCAAGTGAAACGGATGAGAAAGGACTTGGTCTGCTGATGGCCAATGCCAGTGCAGAAGGAGAAGTACAATGAACAAAACCGTACCCGCATGGGTAAATGTGGCTTTAGTCCCGTTTCTCCAACTTGTTTTGGCGTTAGTGGTATCAAGCCTTGTGGTTTTATTGGTTGGTGAAAGCCCGGTAGCGGCTTTCTCGGTAATGATTCAGGGGGCAACCAACCTTGAATACGGTGGTTTGAGCAATACCTTGTATTACTCAACGAACTTTATCTTCACTGGCTTGGCGGTTGCAGTAGCATTTCATGCCGGGCTATTCAACATCGGTGGTGAAGGTCAGGCGTATATCGCTGGTTTGGGTATCGGTATTTTGATGCTGCTACTTGACGGCATCTTGTCGGTTTGGTTAATGGCGCCACTGGCTATTATTGTTGCTGCTGCATTCGGTGCACTATGGGGCGCTGTTCCAGGTTATCTGCAGGCTAAACGCGGTTCTCACATTGTTGTAACTACGATCATGTTCAACTTTATTGCGTTCTCTGTCATGGGTTACGCCTTGGTGGAACACATCGCCAAATACGGTGGTAACTCAACGGACTCCCGCTACTTCAACCCAGAAGCCGTATTCCCTAAACTGCACGAATGGGGAGCCGCTCACGGGTTTGAACTGCCATTCTCTCTTCTTAACCCGTCTTTACTTATTGCTCTGGTAATGGCTTGGCTGGTTTGGTTGCTGCTTTTCCGTTCTCGTCTGGGTTATGCCATTCGAGTAGTGGGGCAGAATGCCTCGGCAGCGGAATACGCTGGCATTAATGCCAAGAAGATCATCATTATTGCCATGACCATTTCTGGCGCGCTGGCAGGCATGATGGCAGTGAATGAAGTGTTTGGTGCGCACAACCGTCTGATTCTGAACTTCACTGGTGGATTTGGCTTTATTGGTATTGCCGTTGCCCTAATGGGGCGTAACCATCCGGTAGGAATCATTATCGCTGCAATTCTGTTTGGCGCCCTGTATCAGGGGGGAACAGAGCTCCAGTTTGAAATGCCGAGCCTCAACCCAGAGCTGATCATGGTTATTCAGGGTTTGGTGATCTTCTTCACTGGTGCGATGGACAGGTTAATTCGCGAACCTGTTGAAAAACTCTTCACTCGTCAAGCGAAAGCATAGGAGGTGCGACGATGGAAATATTTAACTGGCTATTGTCCACTTTCGATTCAACCATTCGTTTGGCTATTCCGCTTATTTTTGCTGCGATGGCAGGGATATTCTCGGAACGTTCTGGTATTGCCGACATCGGTCTTGAAGGCAAAATGCTGTTTTCTGCCTTTGTTGCAGCGGCAACCGCCTATGCCGTTGGTTCTCCTTGGTTAGGCTTGCTAGCAGGTATTGCTGCATCCGTTTTGCTGTCTTTGGTGCATGGCTACGCTTCAATCGTTCAGAAAGGGGACCAGATCATTTCAGGGCTGGCGATTAACTTCTTTGCCTCCGGTATGACGATTACGCTTGGGCATGCGTGGTTCTCACGCGGTGGTCAGACGCCGACTTTGTTAAATGAGCAGCGTTTCTTACCCATCGACCTGCCTGGTGCAGAGTGGTTAGGTGAAAACATCCCTGTTCTTGGACCTATTTACTCAGAGCTGATTTCTGGTCACAACATTCTGGTTTACCTTGCGTTTGTTGCTGTGTTTGCGACTTGGTGGGTGTTATTCAGAACTCGATTTGGGCTTCGTGTCCGTGCGGTAGGTGAAGAGCCTAACGCGGTAGATACAGCAGGTATCTCTGTGTACTCTCTGCGTTTTCGTGCAGTTATGGTAACCGGTGTGCTATGTGGACTTGCTGGTGCGTACCTTTCTACTGCCCAGAATGCAGGGTTTGGTAAAGAGATGACCGCTGGTCAGGGCTATATCGCGCTGGCAGCCGTTATCTTCGGTAAATGGCATCCGAAAGCGGCATTCTTTGCCTGTCTGCTGTTTGGATTCCTGTCTGCCCTTGAAACACGTATGCAAGGTGTCGAAGTACCGTTAGTTGGTGTTCTTCCAACTCAGGTGTTCTCTGCTCTGCCATACGTACTTACCGTGGTTCTTCTTGCTGGCTTTATTGGCAAGGCTATCGCACCTAAAGCGATTGCTAAGCCATACACTAAAGAACGTTAATCACAGTAAATCAACCCTTTCAAAAACCAGTAGGTTCGCGCTTGCTGGTTTTTTTACATGTAAATCTTAGTAAAAGTACTCGGCTCTTCGGTTATTTGTCCTATAACTAATTCAAGGGAAATGACCGAGGCGAAGTATGAGGACAATACGAAATCTGCCCCTGCTACTTGTTGTTTTGGCGAGTGCATTCATCCATTCGGCACAAGCCAGTGATGACGACAAAACCCATTTTCAGGTTTTGCTTTCAGCAACATTTGGTCCAACTCAGAGTGATTTCAATGAACTGAAAAAACTGGGACAGTCAGAATGGATTGATCTGCAGATCAGTCAGACTCCCACCTATCATTACCCACGGTTTTCTAACTCGACAGCTTTTGAAAAACAGGCGAGGCGTGAGTACGTATGGTGGCAGGTTGTCACCGAATCGCCTGATCAATTGCGTCAACGTAGCGCATTCGCTCTCAGTCAGATTTTTGTTGTCTCTCGGTTTGGGGGATTAGGGCGTTATCCAGATTCACTCGCAAGCTATTACGATGTCTTGGTAAAACACGCTTTCGGCAATTTCCGGGATTTACTGCAAGAGGTGACATTACACCCCGCAATGGGTAAATATCTTTCCATGATGGGAAGCAAAAAAGCCAACCCTGAAAAAGGGCGCTTTCCGGATGAAAACTACGCCAGAGAAGTGATGCAGCTTTTTACGCTCGGTTTATATCAGCTTAACCCTGATGGCAGCGTGAAAAGAAATGCCGGAGAGCCGATCCCAGCTTATAGCCAGAATGATGTTGAAGAGCTGGCGAGAATTCTGACAGGCTGGACCCGCAGTGAAAAATCGCTAGTTAAGCCAATGAAAAACAATGGCAATCATCATGATTACGAGACTAAGCGGTTTATGGGGTATGCGTTTAAAGCCTGGCAAACCCCAAAACAAGATCTCGAACAGGCACTGGACATTCTCTTTCATCACCCAAATCTGCCGCCCCACATATCCCGTTTATTGATTCAAAGACTGACGTCTTCAAACCCTTCACCACAGTACATTGAGCGCGTAGCCAACGTATTTGTTAACAATGGCATGGGCATTCGAGGAGATTTGTCTGCGGTGTTTAAAGCCATTCTTATGGACCCGGAAGCCTATAGCGAACAGTCCATCAAAGTTAAAGAGCCTTTACTTGCCATGACTCAGTTATACCGGGCATTTCCACCCCAGAACAAACAGGAAGTGGATGTTCGACGGGTATACCGTGTGACGCAACAGGGACCGCTTCGTTCGCCTTCGGTATTCAATTTCTATTCTCCCGATTATCAGCCAACAGGGGATTTGGCACAACATAACCTTGTCGCGCCGGAATTGGCTCTGATGAACTGGAACAGTTACACCGAGATGGTCAACATCATGTTGTCTTACCTTGTGCAATCCAACAAAAATGCACCTACCGCAAACATGCAAGGCTGGCTGGATCTGACCAGCCAGCCGAAGTCACTGGCTTCAGCGCTCGATTTCGTGTTACTTGGCGGAACCATGTCTAAGGAAATGAAAAATATTCTGGTCATTCATTCTGCCAAGTACGGGAATGTGAAAGGCACACGTAAGCAAAAGCGTCTGCTTCAGGAATTGCTTTATCTGACTCTCACCAGTGATGAATATTTTGTTCAGGGAGGTTTGAAATGAAGCTTAACCGCCGCCAGTTTTTACGCTCTGCATCCGTTTTATCTTTCCCTGCGCTATTGAATTCTCCTTTGGTAATGGGGGCGCATGGAGACGACAACAAAGACTTTAAAGCATTGGTTTGCATCTACCTTGCTGGCGGAAACGATGGTTTTAACACTGTTATCCCAACCGACGAGAAACACTATCTACAATACCAGAAGGCGCGTTCCGATCTTGCTTTAGAACGCAATGAAATTTTGCCGATTGATTTAAAGGTGAAAGATCGAGAAGGAGAAGCCGTCAGTTTAGGGTTACACCCAGCCATGCCTGAACTTCAAAAGCTTTTCCAGAAGGGCAAAGGTAACGTGGTACTTAACTCTGGGATTCTACGAGAGCCTCTGAGCAAGCAAAGCATCAACAATGGTCAGTCACTGCCCCCGCAGCTGTTTTCTCATAATTCACAGGCGGGGGAATGGATGAAAGGTGCTGTCGGGCTAAGTAATGCCTATGGCTGGGCAGGTCGTATGCTGGATGTTCTTGAATTGGGCGGGAAGATAGAACCTTCTTTCAGCTTGGGCAGAGAAACGTACTGGCTTCGGGCACAGCAAGTTCAGCAGAACGTCATCAAGATCGGCAAGATTACCAAGCTGAGAATGCTAGATAAAAACAGGCGTACCCGACAAAGCTTTATTGCCATGAATGACAAGTCACCAGAAAGCCCTTTTCATCAGTACCTTTCAGATGTAAAAGGGCAGGCTCTGGAAAAAAGCGAGTATCTATCTGAGCAGCTTGCCCCAATTGCCGATTCAGAATCGCTGCTCAGTATAGGAACATTGGGTCCCCAACTTAACTCAGCTCTGAAGTTGATAAGGCTCGCCCCCAATTTTAGCCACTCAAGGCAGACAATATTTGTTCGTCTGAACGGTTTCGATACTCATGATGACCAGCTAGAAAGGCATCCAGCATTGCTCAAAGAATTGAGTCAGGGTATTGCGCAGTTTTATGCTGAGTTAGAAAAACTGGGACTCGATTCGAAGGTGACGACATTTACTATGTCTGATTTCGGTCGAAGAATTGCGGCAAATGGAAAAGGTTCTGATCACGGGTGGGGAAGTCATCAACTGATAGTGGGTGGCAGTGTACAAACAGAGAATGCTATTGGTGTGTATCCAGACATCTCCCTAAAAGGTGCAGATGATCTTGGGGTTGGACGTATCATACCAACTTTATCGAACGATCAGGTAGGAGCAACTCTGGCTAAGTGGATGGGCGTCACTGGAACTGGGCTGGATTATGTCTTTCCTAATCTCAAAAATTTTGCTCAACATGAACTACAATTCTTTAAATCCTGATGCGCAAATTGTGCGTCTGTAACCGTCAAAGCCACTAAATCAAACGATGTAAACGAAGTACAAACAGGGGTTTATGCTATATATCCACAAGCAAACGTTTGCCTTTTTGGGGCTTATTGCCGCGTATATACAGGCGAGCTACAATCGCGCTCCCGACTTGTCCCTTAAAAAGTTTTATTTACTATGAAGTTTCCCGGTCAAAGAAAATCCAAACATTATTTCCCTGTGCACGCGCGTGATCCACTCGTTACTCAAGCACAGGAAAGCAAGAAAATGGCTCGTACTCACATCGTTGGTATCGACCAGACTCTGGTGGATATTGAAGCGAAAGTGAGCGATGAATTCATTGAGAAATTTGCACTGAGTAAGGGACACTCACTGGTTATCGATGATGAAACGGCTGAAAACCTCTATAACGAACTGAAAGATCAGGGGCTGGTCACCAATGAATTTGCTGGTGGCACTATCGGTAACACTCTGCACAACTATTCGGTTTTAGCTGACGATAAATCAATCCTGCTTGGAGTGATGAGTCAGGACATCAAAATTGGCAGCTACGGCTACCGCTATCTTTGCAATACTTCAAGCCGAATGGACCTAAACTACCTGCAGGGTGTAGACGGCGCTATCGGTCGCTGTTTTGCACTTATTAGTGAAGATGGCGAACGTACTTTCGCAATCAGTGAAGGTCACATGAACCAACTGAAACCGGAAAGCATACCCGAGAACATTTTCCAGAAAGCTTCTGCGCTAGTTCTTACCGCTTATCTGGTTCGTTGTAAACCGGGTGATCCAATGCCGGAAGCGACAATGCAGGCTATCCAGTATGCGAAGAAATACGATGTGCCAGTCGTTCTAACCCTGGGCACTAAATATGTGATTCAGGATGATCCTACTTTCTGGCAGGAATTTTTGGCTGAGCACGTCAGCGTTGTTGCCATGAATGAAGATGAAGCTGAAGCACTGACGGGGGAAAGTGACCCGCTTTTAGCTTCGGACAAGACTCTGGAATGGGTGGATCTGGTTCTGTGTACTGCAGGTCCCGTTGGGCTTTACATGGCAGGGTTTGCTGAAGATACTGCAAAGCGTGAAACCTCATTGCCACTTCTTCCTGGTGCAATTGCGGAGTTTAACCGTTACGAATTCAGCCGCCCGGTACGCAAAGCGAATACTGATAACCCAGTCAAAGTTTATTCTCACATCGCTCCTTACATGGGTGGTCCAGAGAAAATTAAGAACACCAATGGTGCCGGAGACGCGGCGTTGTCTGCGTTGCTTCATGATATGGCAGCAAATCGTTACCACAAGGAGAACGTGCCCAATTCAAGCAAGCACCAGTACCCTTATCTGACGTATTCATCGTTCTCACAAGTGTGCAAATATTCCAATCGCGCCAGTTACGAAGTACTGGTTCAGCATTCACCTCGTCTTTCACGAGGTTTACCAGAGCGTGAAGACAGCTTAGAAGAAGCATACTGGGAAAGGTAAATTGCCTTTTATACCCATACGATAGCCGCCTGAAAAGGCGGCTTTTTTGTGCGCTTAAGCCCGATTTATTTTCTCCCTAGCGGTTGAATCTATGCCATGATTAATAGGACGTTGTTAAATGGAAGAACTTATGATCAGCTGTGACAAGTACGACTTTATTGAACTGGCTTGTGTGTTCAAATTCAAAGTGACTTTAGAAATGTTAAATGGAGAAACAGAAGAAGGCGTTGCTACAAGCACAAAAATAGGTGCCGACCGCATTGAGTATCTGGTTTTAAGTCATCTGGACAAAGATGAATCTTTTGTTCCGATGGATCAAATCCGAACCATGACGGCTAAAACACCCAATCCACACTTCACGACAATTCACATTAACAATAATTAATCCAATCTTCATCGCAGTTGGCTAACCTTTCTTGATTTTTTTATTTTAATAAATTCAAACGGTTAAATTATGTTTTTGGATGGGAAATATACTAAACCTTAATGTATTACTAACTTCACCTTTTCACATATCTAATTCACCCCGCATTTTTGTTCTTCTACAAAGTTTTATCGTTACCCCTTTGATAGTATTCGCTTTGTTGAGTATTTGAAGGGTAACTGTATGAAAATTCTGGTGATAGAGGACGATGCCACCACAAGAGAATTTGTTTCTAAAGGGCTGAAAGAGCATGGCTACATCGTTGATGAAGCCGCTGACGGTCAGGATGGTTTGATGATGGCAGTAAGCTGCGACTATCAGATGATCATTTTAGACAGAATGTTACCGGGTCTGGATGGAATGAAAGTACTTGCCGCGTTAAGAGCCGCTGAAGTACAGGTTCCTGTGCTGATTCTAAGCGCCATGGATAGCGTGGAAGATCGGGTAAGTGGCTTACAGGCGGGGAGTGACGATTACCTCACCAAGCCTTTTGCCCTTGCCGAGTTAATCGCAAGAACAGACATCATAGTCCGCCGCCATAAACCAACAACTCAGATTGTCAGTAGTCTGGAGTACGCAGGCTTAAAACTGGATTTGAAAGCACACAAGGTCAGCTACGAAGGGACCGAACTCCACTTACAGCCCAAAGAGTTTCAGCTTTTGCAGTACTTCCTTGAGCACGAAGAGCAGGTGATCTCCAGAATGCGCTTGTTTGAGGCGATATGGAACTATCATTTTGATCCCCGCACCAATGTGATTGATGTTCACATTGCCAACTTAAGGAAAAAGCTCGATGAGGTAGGGGGAACTAACCTGCTGCATACGGTTCGTGGGGCCGGTTATGTCCTTCGCTGTTAATCACGACCTTACCCGTTCTTCTGTATTCAAAATACTTTTGTTGTTGGTGTTGGCGATAGGGATTTTGTACTCCCTGTTTGTCCATCAGGTTTTTCTTCATTCAGAACGCTTTCACCGTGATCAGCTTAACCAGCAACTTCAGGATGAACTCCAGGAGTTTGGCGATGCTAATCTACGTGGCGGCAACGAGATAGAGCGACTCGTTACCCGAAAGCGAGAATCCGACAGCCCCTTCACCTATAACATCATTCGAGTATCCATTCCCCAGTCCTATCCGGTAATGCGCAATAGCGTCGGAGATAATCAGCTTATTCTTTTTGATGGACGAACTCTGGAAATCGGAATCAAACCTGAGTTGCTGAAATCCTACCGCTCCAAAGTTGTACCCATGATCCTGTCCGGTGTTCTTATTCCTGTCACCTTCATGTTTATCGGCGTGGCAGGGTTTGCCATTGTCGTATTGCGTAAGCTCCATCGGGTCAATCACGCCATGAATCGCTTCCTGTGTGGTGAAAAAAAGGTGAAATTGCCTGTATCAGCCAATGATGATGAATTCGATATTTTGGCAATACATCTCAATTTTATGATTGAGCAGATGGAAAAGAATGAAGAGACTCTCAAATCTCTCTCAATTGGTATGGCACACGATATGCGAACGCCGATGGCTCGCTTAAAATTGAGACTTGAGGAGCTAACCCTTTCAGAAAATTTGGATGAAAGTCACGCCCAAGAGCTTATGTCGTGTCAGGATGAACTGGATCTTATCCTTTCTCTTTTCAATAGCATGCTTGAAATTGCACGGCTAAATAGCGGGCAGGTGGCAATAAAAAAAGAGGTAGTCAATCTGGGGCAGGTTACTCGAGATGTGGTGGATTTTTTAATGCCATTGGCAGAGCAAAAAAACCAAACTCTGACCTTAAGAGAAGACGAACCTTGCCAAATACAAGGTGACCGCTCACTGATGTTCCGGGCATTGTTTAACCTGGTTGAAAATGCGGTGAAGTACACACCCGAATCAGGCTGTATCGAAGTGGTGACAGATCAGTGCGGTGTCGTGGTCAGTGACAACGGCATCGGCATTTCAGACACCGATAAAAACAAAGTGTGTCAACCGCTGTTCAGGGCAGACAAAAGCCGGAGTGAGACGGGTAACGGAATTGGGTTAGCGTTAGTTGAAGCTGTGGTGAAACAGCATCAGGCTAAGTTGATTTTCAAAGATAATCAGCCGGGTCTTCGTGCACGAATATTTTTCAGTTAACGGCAATTCTCCTCATAAAAAATATTGTTTAATTCAGAAATAAATGGTATTTAGTGCACCCATACGGAAAGAAGCGAAGCCTATTATAAGCTACTGTTATATATAGCCTTATTTTAATGCTGCGCAAACGATTAGCTGCTTGCTGGCGGTGAAAATTTAGGGGAAAGGCTATACGAGTCAAAAGTAACTCAAGGGAATTTTTAGCCCGCATGTTGCTTTGATTCAGATAACGAAAACACTCAGTTCTATGAATTAAAATTTTGTTATCTCCGCTCACAGCGATGCCTGTGCGGGTATGTAATATCAATGTTTTAGAGTAATTGCTCTATTGTAGGTAAAGTATGAATTGGTTATCTAACCTCTCTCTGAGAATGAAAATGGCACTTCCGGTTGGAGTGATGATCGTTTTGTTCTCTTCAATCACTATTTATAACGTCGTTCTTTTTGGTGCCCAAAACCAAGCGAACCAAAAGCTCAACCATACGATTCAACCTGTTCTTGAGAAAATTGAGGATGCGTATCGCGATTTGTATCAGGTAATTTCGGCCGCGCAAGGGCTGATGCTGGCAAACGGTGATCAGGAAGAAATCAAAAAGCAGAAGTTTGAATTTGAAGACAACGCTTACAAAGCGCTCCCTCGTTTAAAGAGCCTTTACGAGCTACTTGAAGCCGATGTACTGCCAGCAAGTTCCAAACCAACCGTTGATAAGCTTATAAGAGCCACAGAAAGCTGGATTGGCAAATACGAAACCATGTTTGCAGACCCAGACCGCGCAAAAGCTCTGTTTGACCAGAACCAAAACGCGATGATGAATGACTTTTCCGTCATGCGTAAAGCACTGAAATCTGTACGCTCAGATATTGAGAAAGTACAGGGAGACTTGCGTACACAGGCGAGTGATGCGGCACGTACCTCTGAGCTGGCTCTGGAGCTGGGTAGTGGTCTTGCAGTATTACTGGGTGCTACCCTGACTTGGTTACTGTCCGGCTGGATTATTGGTCCGATTCGTCGCCTGAACGAAAACATGGCAGAAATCGCATCTGGTCAGGGCGATTTAACCAAACGTGTCGATATTGAATCCACTGATGAAGTGGGCGAACTGGGACGAAACTTCAATACCTTTGTGTCTTCACTGCAAAAGACCATTGGTGAAGTTGTGGATGCTACTCATCAGGTTCGCAACGAGATGAATCAGTTTAATCAGCTGACCGAAAATGTGGTCTCTGGCGTTACATCTCAGCAGCAAGAAAGTGAAATGGTAGCGGCTGCTATCAATGAAATGCGAGCCACCAGTGAGAGTGTCAGTCAGAATGCTCAGGAAGCGGCATCTGCCAGTGAATCTGGCAACGATGAAGTTCAACAAGCCGCGAACGTGCTTCGCGCGACAGTCACCTCAATTCAGGGGCTGGCGAATGAGCTTGAACATGCAGGTTCCGTCATTCATACACTGGATTCTGACGTCTCAAACATTGCTTCGATTCTGGATGTTATTCGTGGTATCGCAGAGCAAACCAACTTACTCGCTCTTAATGCGGCGATTGAAGCGGCACGAGCAGGGGAACAAGGTCGTGGCTTTGCGGTGGTGGCAGATGAAGTGCGTGCCTTGGCAAGTAAGACTCAGGACAGCACCGGTGAAATTCAGATCATGATTGAGAAGCTTCAGGCTGGTGCGAAAGAAGCGGTGACCGCAATGGAGTCCAGCCAGCAAGGTGGTGAACGCACCATTGAGCAGGCAAATACGGCGTCTGACTCTCTGAATGAAATCAGTCGTTCGATAGGCATCATTAATGAAATGAATTCTCAGATTGCGACCGCTGCGTTTGAGCAGACCACAGTAAGTGAAGATGTGAACAGCAACATTCAGCGCATTGCAGACAACAGCCAGCAAATGGTTCATGTTGTTGAAGAAGCCAATGAGTCTTCGCAAAATCTGGCGATTCAGTGTGAGCGTCTGGACAACTTAGTGGGTCGTTTCCGCGTGTAGTGACACGACTTAGAAGGTCAGACAATACCGCTAACTCAATAAAACCCCGAACTCGTTTCGGGGTTTTGTTTATTTAAGCCAAACTCGGGATGAAACGTTACTTATCATGTGATCAAAAAAGGTCGCTATAGAGCGACCTTTCTAATACCTAGAATTTCACTACACGAAAATGTACTGGTCCATCATTGTAATCATACGACCGATTTCCGGTTTAGTGATGGTGTCATTGGCACCCAAGTCCAGTGCTTTCTGGCGGTTATCGTCACTCATCAGAGACGAGAACATAACAATTGGCATCTGCGCGAAGGTTTCACTGTCACGTAAACGCTTCAGCAAGTGCATGCCATCCATTCTAGGCATTTCTACGTCTGTTACCACAGCATCAACAAACTCAGAGATAGGTAGGTTTTCTGATTTCGACAGACCTTCAAATTCGGTGAGTTTCTCTAGAGCTTCACCGCCATCTTTACAGGTGATGATGTTGTAACCTGCAGAGCGTAGCGTGTTCTCAATCAGGCTACGAATAAAGGCTGAGTCGTCCACAACCATTACGGTTCTTGCCTGACGTTTTGTAACCATACGTTGGTTAAGGTCAACGCTCTTATCGATGGTAACGTCGTATTTCTCCATGCTGAGCTCTGGGTTGATATCAGCAATGATTTTCTCGAAATCCAGGATCATGATCAGGTTGCCATCTTGGCGAACTACCGCAACCACACAGTCGTTTTCACCTGCTTCCAAGAACTGGCTAGGCGATTCTACATCTTCCCAGGAAATACGATGGATACGGCTGATGCTGTCTATCAGGAAGCCATTAGTCATGCGGTTGAAATCGGTAACGATAACGAACTTTCTGTCGATGTCTTGTTTGGTAGGAACACCCAACCAGCCTGCTAAATCAACAAGGGGAGTCAGCTTTTCGCGAGAGGAAAATACACCCACCATATGTGGCTGTGCATTTGGGTAATCTGTCGTTTCAGGAACCTGAATTACTTCACGTACTTTCGCAACGTTAATACCGTAATAGCAGGTTTTAGTTGTACCGTCCGGGAGTAGTTTCTGCAGATGAAATTCTATAATTTCCAGCTCATTTGTACCGCTTTCGGTTAAAACCGTACTGTTAAGGTTGTTACTCATAGATACCACATTTCAAGTTAGTACTGTCAGGCAGTTAATTGATATTTATTTTAGTATATACCCAAGGAACCTCAAGGTGCAGTGTCACAACGAAATTCTTGAGTCTAAAGCTGGGCTTATTTAGCGTTGTAATGACAGTATAGTCAATGTTCGCTGAAGACAAGCGCAACATGATGCAAAGGCTAAATCATATCCCTGGCACTCGTAATTTATCGGCAAAAACAGTGCGGACTTTATACCCAGCGATAATAAATATTTTTGCCTGATAGTAAAGGTGCAAACTTAGTTCAACGTTCGCTTTAACTCAGCGTGTTTGCGCTGAGAAATGTAGTCCATTAACTGGTTAATAGGCAGCCCACGAGAGTAGCGGAATCCCTGTCCAATAGTCACGCCAAGACGTTTCAATGTCAGCTCTTCTTCTGGTGTTTCAATGCCTTCGGCTATTGCCTGCATTCCTAATGTCTGACAAAGGAAGTTGATCACTTTGATTATCTGTACCGATTCTTCCCGTGAATCCAAATCCATCACGAACTTACGGTCGATTTTTATTTCATCAAAGCCGTAGCTAAGCAGGTATTCCAGCGAAGAAAATCCGGTTCCGAAATCATCCAGTGAGAAACGAACGCCACTTGCTCTCAATTGCAGTAGGTTGTCGTTCACTTCCTTTTGTTGCTGCACCTTAGCAAGCTCGGTCAGCTCCAACACCAGCTTATTTAGCGGGAAGTTATAGCGCGTAGCTAAGTTTAAAACCTGCTGGCAAAAACGCTCTTTGCTGAGAGACAAAGGCGATATGTTAATAGAGAGCGTAAAGCTATTCGGGCAAGAATGGATGTGATGCTGCCAGTCTTTGAATACCTTCTCTATGATAGCCAGCGTTAAATCATGCATGGTGCCGGTTTTCTCAGCCCGAGTGATGACTTCCCACGGCGAAGACTGGTCGTTTTCATCGAGTCGCAGCAGGGATTCCACTCCGAAAATATCAAACGTCGCCAGGTGCATTTGTGGCTGATAGTGCATATGGAATTTGTGAGTGGCAATCAGCTCTTCGATAAAGGAATCCAGATAGATCTTATGTTTTAACGCACTCTCATATTGCTCATGGTAATCACAGTAATCCAGTTTGAGCTCTGTGGCTTCCAGCAGGGCTATTTCTGCACAGTGAATAAGAAGTTCAGCTTCCGAGGCGTTGGTTGGGTGACGGGCGATGCCTAGGTTGATATTGAGATCGTGCGCACTCATGCTCTCTTTGATATTGCGATAAATGGTCTCGCTGTCTGACGGTTCTGATGCTGGCAAAAAGAGAAAAAAATCATCACCACCTAAGCGGCACACGGAAGCATTGGATGGATTGCATTGAACCAAGGCCTGGCTGGTTTTCTTTAAAATATCGTCGCCATGGTGCTGACCGTATTTCAGATTGATTGACGAGAAATCGAGAATATTGACCCTGACTAGCGTTCCGTGCACGTCTGGCTGTTCAAGTGTCTGGCTCATGTTTTCTAAGAAAGCTTGTCGATTGAGATTTCCCGTTAGCGGGTCTTTTTGCGCCAATGTCGCAAGCAGTTCATTGTTCTTGTTGATGGCCTCGATGTACCTTGCTGCGTGCAAAGATGACAGGTTGTAAGCGTCAACCAGATCAGAAATTTCATCTCGTTCTTTTTGCGGGTAATCCTCAATTTTGGTCAGATGTTCGTATTCGTTATGTTCACGCTGCAAATTGAACTGAGAGGAGAGGTGCGTTAAGCGGTGTGCCACGGTTTTGTGAAATGAACGCCTTACGATGATCAGTATGCACAGTGCAATAAACAAAATAGAGGCGAGAAAAATCGATATAGAGAGTGCGAAAAAACTGAGCAGGTACTCTGGGTTTACATAGGCTTCTATATGACCCACCACCATCTCTTCGCCGTAATTATTGATGTAGGTGAGGGGGAAACGGTGCTCCCATTCGTTCCAAATCAGATCCTTTCGCGAAACATCCAGCTCTCGGGTTTGCGCCAGCATTTCGCCTTCTGACCAAATAGAGAAATGCTCGAAAAGGCTGTCATTGTCAAAAGTAGCGGTAATGGCGGAGAGCTGTTCGAAATCGAAATTATAGATGGCAGACGC
The DNA here is from genome assembly GCF_000222685.1 of Vibrio nigripulchritudo ATCC 27043. Lineage (GTDB taxonomy): Bacteria > Pseudomonadota > Gammaproteobacteria > Enterobacterales > Vibrionaceae > Vibrio > Vibrio nigripulchritudo. Next base: position 70,409 of record NZ_AFWJ01000024.1, read on the forward strand.
CGTAGAACGCTCGACGGAGTGAATTCGGGAAGACGCATTTTTCTTCATCTCGCTAAGAGAAAGGTAATAGCTGGCAACAGAAAGCAGCAACAACGCCATCAGTGTCAACCATAAAAGTGGTTGCCTGACCTGAGTCGCGACCTTGCTGGCAATTGAGACGAATTCTTTTCGCATAGACCCCATGTCCGTGAGATATTTCCTTACATAACTTCAGGTTATTGTGCGTTGACCCTAGTTACATATATTTTTCAATATCCTAGCCTGTTATACGACTAAAACTAACCGAAAAGTAACAATTGAAGTTCTTTTTTGATGTAAGAGTCAATAGTGATACATCGGATGTCGTTTTTCTATTTATTTTGTGAAAACATAGAGTTGGCGCATCTGCGTGCATATTGCTATCCATTTGGCGGCTTCCATGTTTTTAGCTTTATAATTGTCCTTTAAATCATTATTTCGGCGATTCAGTTCTATTCGTGAGTTTTAAGTGAAAAATTGGAATAAAGCTCAAGTTCTCTCCAATCGTTTATCGCCTATAAAAGCCCTCCTAAAAAGTGTAATAGAATTTAATAAGTTAACTCGGTTTTTTTTAAGTAAATGTTTAATAAGAGGGTTCAGCTCTGGGTTGCAGAAGGTATTAATAGTGAGATAGGGCTCACCTATTAATAAAATTGTTCAATTCGATTTAGTAAAAACAAGAAATTAGGCAACACTTACTTTATACCCACACAAATATGCGTTGATTTCTGCTTAATGAAGTCTGGGGTATACGAATCGGATTAAAACTAAGAGCAACATTGTTCGTTTGGTTGGCTGCGCCAAAAGGGCAATTTAAGGAGCAAAGATGGAATCATTAAAAGTAAAAGATTACATGGTGCACCATGCAGTTACCTTCACTAAAGATATGTCTCTGACTGCTGCGCTGGATAAGGTTATGAGCTCTAAGCACATGGGTGGTCCGGTTTTAGACGAACGAAAGCAGGTGATAGGATTTTTATCGGAGCAGGATTTGCTCGATAAACTGGTCAAAGTCAGCTACTACTGCCAAGACACGCACATTGTCGCCGACTGCATGAGCACAGATGTGTTAACCGTTTCTCCTGAAATGTCCGTTATTGAGCTGGCAGACATGATGAAAGTGGGTAAGCCGAAAGTGTATCCAGTCGTGAACTCAGACGGGAAATTATTGGGGATTGTGACCCGGACTGAAGTGCTCAGGGCGATTGGGATTAACCTTAAGGACTGTTTTCAGCACCCGGTTTAAGCATTCGCGAGTTTGTGACAATTTGGTTTCTGATGAATTTATTAAGGCGCACATAGCGCCTTTTTTGTTACTGTCTATAAACAAAAAATAAAAACAAAGGTTCTCATATGGCAACAGAAGAAGCCAAATTTGTCACTGGTTCGACTATGAAGCACATCCTGACAATGTCAGGCGCAGGCTCAGTCGGCTTGCTGGCGCTGTTTGCGGTCGACTTATTGGACATGTTATTCATCAGTATGTTGGGGCAAGTCGAACTGGCGGCGGCCGTTGGATTTGCCGGAACACTACTGTTCTTTTCCACTTCGGTATCTATTGGCTCCTCCATCGCAATGGGTGCGCTGGTCTCAAAAGCCCTGGGAGCCAAACAGCACGACAAAGCGATTCGTCTTGCCAGTAACACCTTGGTCATCTCATTCGTTATCACTTTGTGTGTAACCCTGTTTATGTATGCATACCTTGATGAACTTTTGAGTGCGGTAGGTGCGAAAGGGATGGCACTGGAACGCGCAAGAGCCTACCTGGAAATCATACTGCCCAGCAGCCCGTTTCTGGCATTAGCCATGGCAAGTGGTGCTGGATTGAGAGCATCGGGAGATGCCAAGCGTAGTATGTGGGCGACGTTGTCTGGTGGTATTGTGAATGCCATTCTGGACCCGATTTTCATTTTTGGTTTTGGCTGGAATGTTGAAGGCGCGGCCGCGGCGTCTGTGGTAGCTAGATTCACTGTTCTATACGTTTCATTTATGCCGCTTCTCAAAGTCCACAAGCTGGTAAAAGTACCGGTACCAAGAGAAGTGCTGGAAGATTTACGTACCATTCTGACCATCGCCTTCCCGGCGGTAATTACCAACACCGCAACCCCAATTGGTAACGCTATTGTCACGGCAAATATTGCGCAATTTGGCGAAGATTTCGTTGCGGGTTTTGCTGTAATTGGGCGGGTTATTCCCGTTGCGTTTGCCGTGATCTTTGCGCTTTCCGGTGCGGTTGGTCCTATCATCGGTCAGAACTACGGTGCCGAGAGAATTGATCGGGTAAAAGATACGCTCAAAAACTCGCTTATCTTTGTCACTATTTACTGTCTGGCGGTTTCTGTGTTGTTGTATCTCGTTCAGGGATACATCATTTCCGGGTTCAGTTTGACGGGCGATGCGCAAATCATGGTTGCGGCATTCTGTACCTTTGTATCCTTAAGCTTTGTGTTTAATGGCGCACTTTTTGTCGCGAACACTTCATTCAATAATCTGGGCAAGCCAGTCTATTCAACCGCATTGAATTTAGGTAAAGCCACTATCGGTACTCTGCCATTTGTCTATCTGGGAGCAGAATGGTTTGGTGCATTAGGTGTGCTGTACGGACAGGCGGTGGGGGCAGTAGTATTCGGTATTATTGGTATCGGTGTTCTGCAGCGCCATGTGCATTCCATGATGGAAACCGAGCAGTCTGAACCCGAGATCGTGCCAGATGAGATCGATCCCGCGACGACAACCGTGAATATGGCACCGTTTTGCAACTGTGATCCGGTAATGATGGAAGAAGTCACAGCCCAAAAGCACGTGTGTGAAATGGCCAGGGCACGAGCTCAGGGGGATCGTCCACTCTCAGAGTCTTAGTCTGTTTGCATATTCATTGATCTGACGCCATAAACCGTCTTCCTTATATCGCACATAATGTGTGCGTTCGCAGTATAAGGAAGCACGGTTGTCATATGCGCCAATATAGCAAGTTTCTCATCCCCATCATTGTCCCTTTGATCGTACTCATCATGCCACTCTCGGCTTTTCCTTTTGAGGGAATGACCATACTGCAACAGCGGGTGGTTGCTATCTTTTTGCTCGCCGCTTTGTGCTGGGTATTGGAGCCGATTCCCATCTATGCCACATCTGTAGTGATTATTGTGTTGGAGTTACTTCTGCTGTCAGATAAGGGTCTGATCTTCTTCCGGCTTGATGCCGGGCAGCCGCATTTCGGTGAGCTTCTAAAATACAGTGACATCATGGCAACCTTTGCCAGCCCCATCATCATGTTGTTTCTGGGCGGTTTTTTTCTGGCGATGGCCGCCACCAAATACCGGCTTGATGTCAACCTGGCCAGAGTGCTTCTTAAACCGTTTGGGTCAAATCCAAAAAATGTGATGCTGGGTTTAATGCTGATTACCGGCGTTTTCTCCATGTTTATGTCCAATACTGCGACTACAGCAATGATGCTCTCGATACTCGCGCCAGTGATTGCCGTGTTTGGTTTGAACGATCCGGGAAGAATTGCTTTCGCATTATCTATACCGGTTGCCGCCAACATAGGTGGAATCGGCACTCCTATTGGAACGCCACCAAACGCCATCGCACTAAAATACCTTTCGGGTGAGAACATGATTTCTTTTGGCGAATGGATGACCTTTGGTGTGCCTTTTGTGATTGTTATGATGGCGCTTGCCTGGGTTCTGATCGGAAGGCTTTATCCCGCTAACGAACAGCACATCAATCTCAAAATCAAAGGCAAGTTCCTTAAAACACCCAAAGCCATCACTGTTTACATTGTCTTCGCACTCACCATTTTGCTTTGGCTGATGGGCTCTGCCCACGGAATGAATTCTTATACCGTGGCGTTAATTCCGGTGGCGGTATTTTCGTTAACCGGAATCATAAACAAGGAAGATCTCAAAAAGATTTCCTGGGACGTATTGTGGTTAGTATCGGGGGGTATTGCCCTTGGCTTGGCGCTGGATAAAACCGGGTTGGCAAGTCTGGTGGTGCACAGCATACCTTTCGATTCATTCTCTCCTTATATTGTGTTGCTTGGTGCCGCCTTCTTGTGCCTGCTGATGGCCAATTTCATGTCCCATACCGCTACAGCCAACTTACTTATGCCGATCATGGCTGCGTTGGGGACGTCTATGGCAACGCTGGCACCTCTGGGTGGAGAAGTTACGCTGATTCTGGTTGTGACATTCGCGGCTTCTTTAGGGATGTCGCTTCCTATTAGTACTCCTCCTAATGCGCTTGCCCACGCCACCGGAAACGTGGCCACGAACCAGATGGCAAAAGTCGGGGTTATTCTCGGTTTGGTTGGGGTAGTTCTAAGCTTTGTGTTGGTTTGGGTTCTTAACCTGTCTGGTTTTATAGGGTAGCGGTATGAATACCAGTGTAGCCAAGGTGATTGAGCATTATTTTTCCAACCCGATGTGCCACTTGGAACTGGATACTGAAGAAGCACTCCTGACGGAAGGTGAAGAAAACCGACGTTTATTTTATGTGGTTTCGGGCGAATTAGAAGGGTTTGTAAAAACAGAAAACTCTTCATCGGTAGCCAAAGTATTCAGTGCGTCCGAGGGGGCATTTATTGGTGTTCACAGTTTCTTTTCTGGAGATTTTGTGGCGTCTTCCAGTGTTGTAAGCAAGTCACCAAGCGTACTTGCCTGGATAGATAACGAAACACCTCCCGTGGACGAAGAACGGTTGGGCTCACTGACTCAACAGTTTACCCCTGTAATTCTCAACGAGCTTTCACGGCGTCAGAAGCGCGCCATGCAAGAAGCAATTGAGAAAGAAAAAGTGCTGACTCAGCTCCACACCGCAGAACAGATGACTACTCTTGGGCAGCTAGCGGCAGGCATTGCGCATGAACTGAACAATGCAGTTGGGGTACTCAGTAGCAAAACTGAACGTATGCAGGAAGTCATTCTAGCGTTGCTTGAAGAATTACACCCCGGAGCCAGTCAGTTTGTTGATGCTGGCCTTCTGAAAGGACAGACTGCCAGCTCTCAGGAAGTTCGTGCTCGAGCAAAGCAAATCAGCAGTGAGTTTGGAATTGAAAAGCACCTGGCGAAAGCATTAGCGAGAGCCGTTTCGCCCTCAGAATTATCAAACGACTGGCTTAAATCGCCTGAAGACGCAGTGAAATACTGGAGCGTAGGACGAGACTTGCACGACATGCGAGTGGCGGCAAGGCACTCCGTTAGCATCGTTAAATCGGTGAAGCAGTTAGGACGCTCTGATACCGAAGTCGAAGAATGGGTAGACGTTAACGACACCCTTCATAAGTCACTAGCTTTGTTGCAAAGCGATATCCGACGAGTCGATGTAAGATTCAGCCCCGCAAGTACCAGTAAGATAAAGGGCAGTGAAAGTGACTTGGTTCAGGTATGGGCAAACATCATCAAAAATGCCTGCGATGCTCTGTCGTCTACGCCTAATCCCGGTATTGAGATTCTAACCCGAGAGAGCGACAACCACATCAAAGTGACGATTGCCAATAATGGTCCAGAAATAAAAGAAAGCGTTCGCAGGCAAATATTTCAACCCAATTTTACTACCAAGAAGGGTGGGCTTTCGTTCGGTCTTGGGTTGGGGTTATCCATCGTGAAACGAATGGTTAGCCGCTATCAGGGAAGTGTTGTCGTGAAGAGCGACGACGAAAAAACGGTCTTTCGGATCAAGTTACCTAAATCGACAAACCCAAAGGAGGTTGGTTATGGAAAAAATTAACATCGTGTGTGTGGATGACCAGCGGGAAGTATTGAGTGCGGTGCTGCAAGATCTTGCGCCTTTAGAAGAATGGCTGACTATTGAGGATTGCGAATCGGCAGAAGAAGCTCTGGAACTTATCGAAGATTTGGATGCACAAGGTGAGCATATCGCACTGGTTATTTCGGACCATGTTATGCCGGGACAGTCAGGCGTTGAGCTCTTAACCGAAATTTCTCAGGATCGTCGTTTTACACATACCAAAAAAGTGCTTCTGACAGGGCAGGCGACACATCAGGATACGATTTCGGCCATCAATCAGGCTCGTATTGAAAGTTACTTTGAAAAACCATGGGTTGGGAAAGAACTGGTTGAATGCGCAAGGCGCTTAGTGACTGAATACATTTTTGACGCAGGTCTGGAATACGAATCGTATCAGCTTCAGCTTGATCAACAAATTGTATTCAGTCGTTTGAGGTAATTTTCACAAAAAAGGGTTTTCTCTAAAATTTGCTTGACCTTAGACTCGACTCCAAGGTGTATAGTCAAAATCAAATATTATCTGTGATTCATATGAGAGTGAAATGCACAGGACTTGAATCGGCATAAAAAAACTCAAGTTCCCGGCTTTCATTCCAATACATATAAGGATAAAGACTATGTGCATCAAACACGAAAGTTGCAAAAGCAAACACACTGGACCAACCCTTTCTATTAGTAGCTGCACACCCATAGCACCTCTCGAAAGCAACACAGAATCGGGTCATTGCTGTAACGGTGACTCCTGCTCTGGTGGAGGCGAAACGACCTCGATCGAAGACGAGGGTGAGCGGTCGCCAGGCGGTGATACGCTGTCTGGCAGTTGGAAAATTCTGGGTATGGACTGTCCGTCCTGCGCGCGAAAAGTTGAAAATGCCGTATCTGCAATCAAGGATGTTTCCCATACCAAGGTGCTGTTTGCCACCGAAAAACTCGTTGTGCAATACCAAGAGGCAGCCACCTTACCTCTCATCGAACAAGCGGTGCGCAAAGCCGGATTTCAGTTTGAACAACCAAAAAACAGGTAGAATCCGAGACCTCTGAAAACCGAGCACTGACATTTTTAAAAGCGAATCTGAACATCATTTCGCTTTCCGCTGCGATGGCAATTTCCGCCATTATCAATCAAGTGTCTCCTCAAGTTGGTGCCTGGATGTTCACCTTTGTGTGCATTGCAGGCTTGTATCCTGTCGCCAAAAAAGCCATTCAGCTGGCGAAAAGCGGCACTCCGTTTGCTATTGAAACCCTGATGAGTGTGGCAGCGCTTGGCGCGCTTTATCTGGGTGAAACCATTGAAGCCGCAATGGTGCTTTTACTGTTTCTATTAGGGGAGAGACTGGAAGCGTACGCGGCGTCAAGGGCTCGAAGTGGCGTTCAGTCTTTAATGGCGTTGGTGCCTGAAAATACCATTCGCATTGAAAACGGTCTTCGGGTTGAAGTGGCGGCGTCTGAACTCAGTGTTGGTGACATAATTGAAGTCGCCCCAGGGGACAGATTGCCGGCAGACGGTAAGCTTGTTGATACCAATGCAAGTTTTGATGAAAGTGCACTCACTGGGGAATCGGTTCCTGTCGGACGAGATATTGGTGATCAAGTTATGGCTGGATCGGTAGTGGTCGATAAAGTCGTTCGACTGTCCATTACTTCTGAGCAAGGTGAGAATGCCATCGATCGAATTCTTCACCTGATTGAAGAGGCGGAATCTCGCAAAGCTCCTTTGGAGCGATTCTTAGACAAGTTCAGTCGCTGGTACACGCCATTAATGATGGTGGTATCTCTGCTGGTGATCATTACCCCGCCATTATTTTTTGAACAACCTTGGGAGACCTGGGTATATCGTGGTCTGGCACTTTTATTGATTGCCTGTCCGTGTGCCTTGGTAATATCCACACCCGCGGCGATCACTTCTGGGTTAGCGACTGCGGCAAAGCGTGGTGCGTTGATCAAAGGCGGTGCTGCATTAGAGCAACTAGGAAAAATTGAAGCCGTAGCATTTGATAAAACCGGTACTCTGACGTTGGGTAAGCCCCAGGTCACAGACGTTAAACCAGTCAATGATATGGATGCAAATACATTGCTGACATTGGCTGCTGCTATAGAAGTAGGCTCGTCTCATCCACTGGCAAAGTCTCTGGTTCAGAAGGCAGAATCCTCCGGTTTGGTGTTGCCTGAGGCGAAAAACAAACAGGCGCAGATTGGAAGTGGTATTTCTGGTGAGGTAGACGGCAAGCCCGTTATCTTGATTTCACCTTCTAAGTTTCAGGGTCAGGTCTCGTCTGACCTGAAGACTGAAATCGAATCGCTGGAATCGCGCGGTAAAACGGTGGTGCTAGTGTCTGTTTCCGGTGCATTGGAAGGCCTGATTGCCTGGCAGGATACGCTGAGAGACGATGCCGCTCCAGCAATAGAAAAGCTTAAAAAGCTCGGAATTGATTCCGTTATGCTTACAGGAGACAACCCACTTGCAGCGAAAGAAATGGCGAGCAAAGTCGTCATGGATTTCAAAGCCAGCTTGTTACCCGCAGATAAGGTAAGTTACGTCAATGAACTTGCCCAGCATAAGCATGTGGCAATGGTGGGAGATGGCATCAATGATGCTCCAGCGATGAAAGCCGCGTCGGTAGGGATTGCAATGGGCGGCGGAACAGACGTCGCACTTGAGACTGCAGATGCTGCTCTAACCCACAGCCGGTTAGAAGAGTTGCCTGCAATGATAGAGCTTTCCAAAGCAACGCTGAGAAATATCCAGCAAAACGTTGCGTTAGCATTGGGGTTAAAAGGCGTCTTTCTGTTTACAAGCCTGTTTGGTATTACCGGGCTTTGGGTGGCGGTTCTTGCGGATAGCGGAGCTACTGCGCTGGTGACATTAAATGCGCTTCGCCTGCTAAGGTTTACATCTAAGGACTGACATTAGCTTTTCGAATTTTTAAGCCTTGCTAAGTAGCAAGGCTTTTCTTTTTTTGCTGAAGTGAAGGGCAATACTTCTGAAGCGTTGATGGTAAATTAGCCACAAAGTTGCACTTTTGTGTGATGCAAATCGATTTCCTTTGAAAATCAATGTTAATACTTAAACGATATCGTGAATCTGATCACTAATTGTTTGGGGTTTGTTCGATAGAGTAAACGGGTACCCATTAATCAATCAAATACCCCAACACTTTTTTCTGCAAGCTGAGCTCAACTGACCTCGGCTTGTTATCCTTTTTTCTGAAAAAAGTGAAAATATAAATGAAGGTGTAAAAGCCTTATATAATTTACTGGGGTGAAAGAGAACAAATCGACAACCAAGGAGTCCTTTATGTCTCAAGCTGTTTTTCACTTAGGTGTTACCCAAGAAGATCTTGCTGGTGCTACTTTAGCAATCATTCCCGGAGACCCGGCACGTGTACAGAAGATTGCTGAAGAAATGGATAACCCAGAGTTTTTGGCAAGCCACCGAGAATACACGCTTTACAAAGCTGAGCTGGATGGTAAGCCGGTTGTCGTTTGTTCCACTGGTATCGGTGGTCCATCTACCTCAATCGCGGTGGAAGAGCTAGCTCAACTTGGTGTAACAACATTCTTGCGAGTAGGTACTACTGGTGCTATTCAACCTCACGTAAATGTGGGCGACATGATTGTGACTACCGGTTCTGTTCGTCTGGACGGTGCGAGCCTACACTTTGCTCCTATGGAATTCCCAGCTGTTGCCGACTTTGATATTGCAACTGCAATGAAAGACGCGGTTCTGGAAGAAGGCGCTACGGTTCACACTGGTATTACTGCATCAAGTGATACCTTCTATCCAGGTCAGGAACGTTACGATACGTTTTCAGGTCGTGTTGTAAGACGCTTCCAGGGCTCAATGAAAGAGTGGCAAGACATGGGTGTGCTGAACTTTGAAATGGAATCAGCCACGCTTCTGACTATGTGCGCAAGTTCGGGGCTGAAAGCAGGATGTGTCGCTGGGGTTATCATTAACCGTACACAAAAAGAAATTCCTGATCATGCCACGCTAAAAGAAACAGAAGCTCGCTCTATTAAAGTGGTGGTCGAAGCTGCACGTAAAATGCTGTAAGGCTTTGATATAAAATTTAAACAAAGAAAAGGGCATCAGATGATGCCCTTTTTCATGCTTAAATCTCACTCAAAATTAATCGAGCTCTTCGTGACCGCCAGCGTCTTTAAACCAGGCGGTTAAGTTGGCTTTCAGATCTTTCAGTTCTTCGGGACCGATCAGTGCCAGACCTAGATCCTCTGCGCGAGTGATGTCGTTGTGACGAAGAGGACGGAAACTAACAAGCATAGCGCGTGCCTGAAGCCCTCCTAGGAGGTCACGTAACGATTCCAGTTTGTATAACGTATCGTCGCCATCGTCTCTCATACCCTTGGTTTTACATTCAATGATATGCAGTTTGTTATTGACGACGGTCGCTACGTCCAGTTCATTACGTACTTCTTTTTCACCCAACTGGCGATAAACCTGAACATTCAGAGAACGGTCCTGAATGGTTGGGAGTTCGTCCTGAATCTGTTTTACGGTGCTATGCACTAAGTTTTCAAGCCATTCACCATTCGAGAAGCGTCTTGCGTCTTCGTTGGCAAACGTCAGAATTCCTTTTTCATAGGTCGCGAGCTCGGTTTCAACCAGATCCGAAATCAACATATCCAGTTCTTTGTAGCTTTGCTGTTTCTCAGTCAGAGCGACATCCAGTTTCTGCTCTTTACGACACGTGGTTGCCAGGTAATTTAATGTCGCTAGACCCGGACCTAATTCAAGAGCATTTCCCGCCCAGCGTTCGCCAAGTTGGTAAAGTTTTTGATCCAGTTGTTCTGGCAGTTCCTGCTCAGTGAACTCACTGCGCGCGCCAAATATGGTCAGGTAATCTTCAATCTTAATGTGGTCTTCAACCTGAGCGTCTTCACGACCATCCGGGTATAGCCAGCAAAGCTTGTCACTAAAAGGCTCAACAACAAAAATTGGCCAGTGATAAGTACGGAATACCTCGTAAACAGAAAGTAATCGGTGTCTCAAGCCACAACTGGCGTTGAGTTTGACATCAACGTTTCTGGTTTTGAGGTCTTCGGCGAGGATTTGAATGGACTCTTTGATTTTTGATGTGTTCACGACGCTGGGAATTTCGTAGAACTCCGATGTAATGCCACGCAGTTGTAATACAGAGTACAGTCGTTGATACATTGGCACAC
>NZ_AFWJ01000023.1 GCF_000222685.1 Vibrio nigripulchritudo ATCC 27043
GATACCGAAATATCTATTTGGATTATCATCAACGAGTGCCCACACAGATTGATAGGTCTATATTGTTAAAGAACTTGGCTTTTCGAGAAGTTTTTCTCTCAAAGCGGAGGTGCATTCTAGCGAGATAATTTGAAGAGTCAAACACTTTTTCAAATTTATTTTCTCAGAAGTTTTTCACCTCTCTGATTCAGCTGAAGCCTTGTGGCGTCTGCCGTGTCAGTGAGGCGGCATTATAGAGACACGAATCACATTGGCAAGCCTTTTTTGAGAAAAAATTCAAAAAAGTGCCTTTTCGATGAATATTCAATCAAAAACAAAAAAAGAGGGTTAAAAAACCCTCTTTTCTTTCTATTTATCTTCAGTATTTAGATAAATGCGTAGGCGTCAGCGTACATCTGATCTCGGTTGGCTTGCTTAGATTGCGTGAATTGCTCTCTTGCCGCACCTGCCATTTCAAATCGACCTGCTATATAGATGTCGACGTTTTCCAGACTTTCAAAATCTGCTTCCACGGCTTGGAGTACGTTGCCGACTTTACCCGCCCAGTTTTCTGGTGCTTCCTCTACTACTGGTACGAAGGAGATATTGCTGTGCGCGTTTGCGATTTCATGCAACTCTTCTTTTGCATATAGCTGGCATTCGTCTTTTGCTCCCCAATATAGGTGGATCGCGTTTGACAAGTTTTGACTTACGCAGTGGTCCAAAATAGAGCGTACGTAACTGAAGCCTGTACCACCAGCGATTAATAGCAGCGGGTTTTGGCTTTCTTCACGAACCCAAGCATCACCATGTGGTGCATCGATGGCAATATCGCCACCTTCTTCTAATGCTTTTTTCATGGCTTCAACCACTTCGCTTGCGTAGGCGTTGTGCTCCGCAGCTCCGATATGAAGCTCTAGTTCACCTTCGTGACGGCAAGGGCTGCTTGCAATAGAAAATGGACGTTTGTCTTTTTCACCCATTTCAACCAACAGGTATTGACCTGCTTTAAAGCTGACTGGTGTTTCTGGGTGCAATAGAATTTGGTATGTGTTGCACGCCAAAGGCTCAATGGACTTTACTTGGCACTTAATTGTCATGGTTTCCTCTTACTCACTTTCGAACGTGAGTAGTAAATCACTTTCGGCGTATGCCTGACATGGGAAGATCCAACCGTGAGCTATTTCTTTTTCCGTAAGCATAGGCTCAAGGTGATAGCTGACTTCCCCTTCTAATTTTCTGCACATACACATGGCACATGCGCCTACTGTACAACGATGCGGGAAGCGATAATTATTGTTGAGCGCTGCTTCCAGTATTGTTTGCCCAGTAGAAACTTCAAATACCCATTGCTGGGGCATTATTGTGACGGTTTGAGTCATTCTATTCCTAGTTGATCCCAAATCTCATCAATTTTTGCGACTACCGCAGGGTCTTTCTTAATGGGTCGACCCCATTCACGCTGGGTCTCTTCTCCTTCGACCTTATTGGTCGCATCCAGCCCCATTTGAGTTGTTGGGAGATTAGCTTCTTGCTTCATTAATGTATCGCGAGCAGGATCCATACGTGTGGTTATCGCCCAAATAACGTCGTTCCAATCTCTTACATCTACGTCTTCATCGCAAATGATGATGTATTGAAGGTGGATATGCGCCTCAAACTCTTCCCAAAGCGCATTCATTAAGTTACGCCCCTGCCAGGCTTCACTTTTATTGATACTGATAATTGCCATGCTTCTGCCATTGGCAGTTTCAGGCAAATAGAGATCAATCAGCTCTGGGTGATTCTGTTTGAACTGAGCAACCAATCTATCTACGGCTTCTGCTTCAGGCATTGCTTCTTCAGGTTTTGCAGAAACGGACAGTTCTGCATCCCACTTTATCGTGGCATCCAACCCCATCTTCGACCCGAGCCCGACTACTGGAGAAGCGAAGTCTAGAGAATCAATTGGCGTATTTTCTATCATGACGGTATCGCGAACAGGATCCATCTGCGCAGTCATGGCATGAACCACTTCATTCCAGTCTCGAGTATTGACACTCTCATCGACCACGATAACGAACTTAGTGTACATGAACTGACGAAGGAATGACCAAACTCCCATCATGACGCGTTTGGCGTGTCCCGGATATTGCTTTTTCATCGACACAACGGCCATGCGATACGAGCAACCTTCGGGTGGAAGATAGAAGTCGATAATCTCTGGGAATTGCTTCTGCAAGATAGGCACAAACACTTCGTTCAGTGCAACACCCAGTACCGCTGGCTCATCCGGCGGACGACCTGTGTAGGTACTGTGGTAGATTGGGTTTTCACGCATGGTTACGTGAGTGACGGTAAAGACGTGGTGTTTCTCTACCTCATTGTAGTAGCCGGTATGATCGCCATAAGGGCCTTCATCGGCATATTCGCTTGGGTCGATGTAACCTTCCAGAACAATCTCTGCGCTGGCAGGTACTTCCAAATCGTTACTGACCGATTTCACCACTTCGGTTTTACTACCCCGAAGCAAGCCTGCAAACGCATATTCAGATAATGTATCTGGCACTGGGGTTACCGCACCAAGGATGGTCGCGGGATCCGCGCCAAACGCGACGGAAACTGGAAAAGGTTTACCTGGGTTGGTTTCCATCCAGTCTCTGAGATCGAGCGCGCCGCCACGGTGAGCAAGCCAGCGCATGATGACTTTGTTTTTACCAATCTTTTGCTGGCGATAAATCCCTAAGTTCTGGCGTTTCTTGCTCGGACCTTTAGTGACGGTTAACCCCCATGTTAAAAGAGGGGCTACGTCATCTGCCCAACAGCTCATCACTGGTATCTTATCCAGATCAACCTGATCGCCCTGCCACACCACTTGCTGACATGCTGCTTTTCGCAAGCGCTTTGCAGGCATATTCAATACCTGACGAAAAACTGGGAGCTTATCTAAAGCGTCTTTAAACCCTTTCGGCGGCTCAGGCTCTTTTAGATAAGCCAGGAGCTTCCCAACTTCCCTCAGTTCGGAGACATCTTGCCTTCCCATACCTATGGCGACCCGCTCCGTGGTACCAAAGAGATTAGTTAACACGGGGAAGTCGTAACCAATTGGGTTTTCAAATAACAGAGCAGGACCACCAGCACGCAGCGTGCGATCGCTGATTTCTGTCATTTCATAGTGGGGGTCAACCGGGTGAGCGATGCGTTTTAGCCGACCGTCCTGTTCCAGACGATCTATAAAGTCGCGTAAATCCTTAAAACTCATAAGCCTTTCTTGTGGCAGGTTAAACTGCGCGCATTATAGCAAATATAACTTGGTAACCTAAAGATACGTACATTTTACAAGTTAGTAGCAATGCAATGACTAGTTATCTTTTCCACCAGACAAAGCTTTAAGCAGTGACTTGGTGTTCAGACCGCGATGGTTTTCTGCCAACTGTTCAACCCATCGGCGATGACCATGGCTAACCAGATTGCGGGCAATCACCGAAGCGCCATCCGATTGCTCCAGTTTCTTAATCAAAAAGGTTTTCACTTCAATGGGGAGTGGGTCGAGACGTGTCAATTCGTTAAGGGCTTGATCATGCAGAGAGGGATTTTCGCTGGCGAGAATCACCTGTTGCAGGGAAAATTCATCTTTGGTTTTGGCTAATCGAACCATCTCGGCTCGGGTATGTTGATCAGCTTTCATTCGCCAGAGGATTTTATACACCTCGGGATCTTCGCTCACCTGCGCCATTCGAACAACAACTTTGGTGGATGGGAGCCAATTGGCAACTGGATTATGAGTAAGCTGCTGGGTGAGGTGATTCAGGGCTTTTGGGGATAACCCATCCAGTTCGCGAATCAAAAGTGCTTCTCTTGCTTTGTTCTGCTTGTCTTTGCCTTCTGTCAGCCACTTGGACAGTTTTAGTTTCTGCTGCTCTGCCTGAAGAATGAAGGTCAGTATCTGCTGATCGCCGTGCCAACGCTTTAATAGACGACTGGCTACTGCACTGCTGTCGAAAGCTGGAATGGTAAATTCGTAGCCGTCACCCTGCTTTCGAACTTTATAAGGAGAAGGACGACCGATTTGCTTCTGAACAAACTTCGCCATTGACGTCGTCAGAATGATGTCTTTCTCTTCCATATGCTCAAGCAATAAAAAACGAACCACATCCTGTTGTGGCAAGTTGAGTCTTTGGAGAGCGAATTCCAATGAATCGACTTCATCAGTCAGAACTAACTGATAAAGCTCATCGGCTTTGGTGAGTATTTGCTGGTTCTCTATCCATTGCTGTGCTTCATCCTGTGAGAGCTCTTTTGCCATCACCGGAGAAAACACCAAAAGTAACGATATAAACCATGCTAACTTTCCCTGTCGCATATTCACATCCTGTTAACGATTTCGTTTATTCTGCAACCATTATGGAACAGACGCAAACAAAAACACCACCCTGAAAGGTGGTGTTTTGTTAAACAATATTACCGCTTTTTACTGACGACGCATGGCGTCAAAGAACTCATCATTGGTCTTTGTCATTGCCAGTTTGTCGATCAGGAATTCCATCGCATCGATTTCGCCCATTGGGTGAACGATTTTACGCAGAATCCACATTTTCTGTAGCTCGTCCGCTTTCGTAAGCAGCTCTTCACGACGAGTACCACTGCGGTTAAAGTCGATAGCTGGGAATACACGTTTCTCAGCAATCTTACGGTTCAGGTGCAATTCCATGTTACCTGTACCTTTAAATTCTTCGTAGATAACTTCATCCATCTTAGAACCGGTATCCACCAGCGCTGTTGCGATGATTGTCAGGCTTCCGCCTTCTTCTACGTTACGTGCCGCACCAAAGAAACGCTTTGGACGGTGAAGTGCGTTTGCGTCTACACCACCAGTCAGAACTTTACCTGAAGAAGGTACTACGGTGTTGTAGGCACGCGCCAGACGTGTAATGGAATCCAGAAGGATAACTACGTCTTTCTTATGTTCAACCAAACGCTTCGCTTTCTCGATCACCATTTCGGCAACCTGTACGTGGCGAGATGCTGGCTCGTCAAACGTTGACGCAACAACTTCGCCTTTTACCAAACGTTGCATCTCGGTTACTTCTTCCGGACGCTCGTCGATAAGAAGTACCATCAATTCACACTCTGGGTGATTGTGAGCAATGCTCTGCGCAATGTTTTGCAGAAGCATGGTTTTACCCGCTTTTGGCGGAGCAACAATCAGACCACGCTGACCTTTACCAATCGGTGAAGCCAAATCCAGTACACGCGCCGTGATATCTTCGGTAGAACCGTTACCACGCTCCATCACCATACGTTCGTTGGCGTGAAGTGGTGTTAAGTTTTCGAAAAGGATTTTGTTGCGGGCGTTGTCTGGTTTGTCGTGGTTGACGGTGTTGACTTTAAGAAGGGCAAAATAACGTTCACCGTCTTTTGGTGGTCGAATCTTTCCTGCTATCGAGTCACCCGTACGCAGGTTAAAACGACGAATCTGACTTGGTGAAACATAGATATCGTCAGGACCTGCTAAATAAGAACTGTCGGCACTACGTAAGAAACCAAATCCATCTTGAAGAATTTCCAGAACCCCATCGCCGAAGATGTCTTCACCACTTTTCGCGTGAGCTTTCAAAATAGCAAAGATAATGTCTTGTTTTCTTAGACGCGCTAGGTTTTCCAAACCCAGGCTTTCACCTAGTTTCACGAGCTCAGACACAGGTCTGTTCTTCAGTTCTGTCAGGTTCATAGTAGTGGATACTTGTTTAGTCAAAATAGGATCTGTTGTGTTAGTTAGAGAGATTTGGTCACAGGATCGACCAAGAAATGAACATTTGTTTAATTAACGTGCGATAAACTAGCACTAAAATCAAGCCTAGTCTAGCCATTAGAAAAAATCAAAACCGTGCATCTGGACATAGAGCACGGTTTTATGACCTCGTTTGCACTCGCTATCAGATGTTAGCGTCTAGGAACTCTTTAAGCTGAGTCTTAGACAGTGCACCAACTTTGGTCGCAGCAACGTTGCCGTCTTTAAATAGCAGCAATGTTGGGATACCACGGATACCAAACTTAGGTGGTGTGTCCGCGTTTTGATCGATGTTTAGCTTGCCGATAGTGAGCTTGCCTTCATATTCTTCTGCGATTTCGTCAAGAATCGGCGCAATCATTTTACAAGGACCACACCATTCTGCCCAGAAATCAACCAGAACTGGACCTGCAGCTTTGATTACGTCGTCTTCAAAACCGTCATCAGTTAGCTGCAAAATCTTGTCACTCATCTTCCACTCCGTTGTGTTTTTCAGGAACTGGTTGGATGATAACCAGTAAATAGATGCCCTATTGGAATGTATTTACTTTCGTAATGCAAGCTTAAGCTGATATTCTATAGCCATGAAAAAGACGCATATCACAGAGCAAAAGTTCGCCGATTTGGATTTACATCCCCAAATCATTGATGGGCTTGAAAAAAAAGGGTTCGAGTATTGTACCCCTATTCAAGCCTTGGCGTTGCCGGTACTGCTCACCGGCCAAGACATTGCAGGCCAGGCCCAAACGGGTACTGGTAAAACCCTCGCGTTTCTTACTGCTACTTTTAACCACCTGCTGAGCACACCAGAACACGAAGGACGCAAACCATCGCAGCCACGCGCGATTGTTATGGCACCAACACGTGAGCTGGCTATCCAGATTTTCAACGATGCCCAGCCTTTGATGGAATCGACAGGCGTTAAAGCAGCATTGGCTTACGGCGGCGAAAGCTACGATAAGCAGCACGCTGTGATCGAGAAAGGCGTCGATATTCTGATCGGCACCACTGGACGCATCATCGACTTCTACAAGCAACGTGTCTTCAACCTGAACAACATTCAGGCGGTGGTATTGGATGAAGCCGACCGTATGTTCGACCTAGGCTTTATTAAAGACATCCGTTTCTTGTTCCGTCGTATGCCAGAGCCAAAAGATCGCCTGAACATGCTGTTCTCGGCGACTTTGTCTTATCGTGTTCAAGAGCTGGCGTTCGAGCACATGCACAACCCAGAGCATGTTGTGGTTGAACCAGAGAGAAAGACCGGTCACCGCATTCAGGAAGAACTTTTCTACCCTTCTAATGAAGACAAGATGACGCTTCTACAAACACTAATAGAAGAAGAATGGCCAGATCGCGCAATTGTATTTGCCAATACGAAATACAAGTGTGAAAACATCTGGGGGCACTTAGCAGCAGATGGTCACCGTGTTGGTCTTCTTACTGGTGACGTACCACAGAAGAAGCGTGAACGCATTCTGGAACAATTCACTCAAGGTCATGTTGATCTGCTCGTTGCTACAGATGTCGCGGCACGTGGACTGCACATTCCTCAAGTGACACATGTATTCAACTACGACTTACCTGACGATTGCGAAGATTACGTACACCGCATTGGTCGTACGGGTCGTGCTGGCGCAAGTGGTCACTCAATTAGCTTTGCGTGTGAAGAGTACGCGATCAACCTGACGGCGATCGAAGACTATATTGAACACCCGATTCCGGTTTCCGATTACGATGCCAGTGCTTTGATCAGCGGCTTACCTGCCCCATTGCGTCTGCGTCACAAATCGCACCCACGTCGCACTAATACTGGTGGCAACAAGCCAGGCGGCAACCGTAAGCGTCACTCACGCCCAAGAAACCAACGTCAGTCGTAAGGAACACTACAAATATTTATGAGTCAGTCAGCTACCTCGCCGCTCTACGCTGCTATCGACCTCGGGTCGAACAGTTTTCATATGCTCGTTGTGCGTCATATTGATGGCAGCGTTCAGACCATGGCCAAAATCAAACGTAAAGTACGTTTGGCCGCTGGGTTAAATAAGGAAAATGAACTTAGCGCTGAAGCTATGCAGCGAGGCTGGGACTGTCTCAGCTTATTTGCAGAAAGGCTGCAGGATATTCCGCCTGAAAACATCCGCATTGTCGGTACCGCGACGTTACGTACCGCCACAAACGTGGATGTGTTTCTGAAAAGAGCCAATGAAATACTCGGCTACGAAATTGACGTCATCTCGGGTGAAGAAGAAGCCGCTACCATCTATAAAGGCGTGGCACACACGTCGGGTGGTTTAGGTAAACGCCTGGTTGTGGATATCGGTGGTGCCAGCACTGAGCTCATCATCGGTGAAGGCTTCGATGCCAAAGCCCTGACCAGCTTGAAAATGGGCTGTGTCACCTGGCTGGAGCAGCACTTTAAAGATCGTCAGCTTACAGCAAGTAACTTCAGCACCGCAATTGAAGCAGCGAAAAATACACTCTCTCCAATTCTAGAGCAGTACAAAGACATTGGCTGGGATGTGTGTGTCGGTGCCAGCGGCACGGTACAGGCGTTGCAGGAAATCATGCTGGCGCAAGGTATGGACGAAGTGATCACCCATGCCAAGCTAAAGCGCCTTCAGAAACAAGCCATGCTGGCGGACCATCTTGAAGAACTCGACATTGATGGTCTAACGCTTGAGCGAGCTCTGGTTTTCCCTAGTGGTCTGTCTATCCTGATTGCCATTTTTGAGCTTCTGGAGATAGATTCCATGACCCTGGCAGGTGGCGCACTGCGTGAAGGAATGGTTTATGAAATGATGGCAGAAATGCGCCAGAAGGACATTCGTGACCGTACCATTACATCACTTCAATCTCGCTACCAGCTGGATTCTGAGTACAGCGAACTGGTAGCCGAGTCCACCAGCCAGCTTCTTAGCCAGTGTGGTGGTGAAGCCTGGATTGCGGAGCCTCAGGCTCAATACCTGCTAACAACAGTGGCTAAGCTACACGAAATCGGGTTAACCATTGATTACAAAACAGGCGGAGAGCATAGTGCGTACTTACTTCATAACCTTGATTTACCAGGTTATACACGCGCTCAAAAGCACCTGCTGGCAGAGCTTGCAAGGCGTTATCGTGAGCAATTGAGCTCCCTGCCAGAGCAGCACGCCCTGTCTGGTCAGAGTGCAAAGCGCGTACTTCGTCTGCTGCGCTTATCTGTACTGCTCACCCACCGTCGCTGTCGCAACCTTCAACCACGCGTTACCCTCAATGCGGATGGTGACAGGCTGGAACTGTGTGTAGACAGCCAGTGGCTGGATGCAAACCCACTCACCAAAGCTGAGCTTGAAATTGAAGCCAACCGCCAGTCTGATATGGGCTGGCCATTGAGTCTGAAAGCCTGTTAGTCATACTTTCTTAACGAATACCAAATACAAGAAGACCTCGCATTGCGAGGTCTTATTTTTTCATATCAAAGCCAGGTTACTTAATCGCTACTGACGCTAAGATGCGTCGCTTTCCGGTAAATGGCTGTCTGGCATGCAAGACCGTGTAGTTATTTACGAGAAGCACATCTCCGGCTTCCCAGCGGAAATTCACACACAACTCATCCATAGCGGCTTTGGTCTCTTCCATGACTTCGGCGTCCATAAACTCACCCGAACCGGTGGTCACAGCTTTGGTCGATACATTCCGACTGTCGTTCCAACCGTCGTACACCGCAATCATGGAGTTAAAGAAGGTTTTTTCCTGCGTCTCTTCGTCTAGCCGAATGGCAGGTAACGTCGAAGTCTGAGTTTTCAGTACCCCACCATCTTCCCACTGCCAAGTCATATTGTGTTCCCGAAGCTTAGCTTCACACTCTTCACGCGTCTGTACGTTGAAGGTCTCTTTCCAGGAACGACCTATGGGAGAGGAATTGTCGGTCTCTTCTGGCATGTAGCGTACGTAACGCACCCCCTCTTCTTCTATCATTTGTGCAAAATCAGAATTTATCTCAAAGAATCGCTGACAGATTTCAGAAGAATGCAGAATCGAAGTCGCTCCGCCAGTTTCTGATGGGTAATCACAATAGAAGAAGATATAGCCCGGCGGGTTAGGCACTTGAGCCATTTCGTGGTGAAACGGGATCTTTTCCGTTGCTGGCGCTTCATTGGCAGTCACAATTCGAGATTGCGTCACCTGAACACGAGGAGCCGCTCCACCAATGTATGGCATGTTTTCGTAGTTGGACTGATTGAGCAGATCTTCAAATAAATCGGCATCTTTTACTGGAAAGCCACGCAGCAAAACAGCGCCATGCTCAATCAGCTTTTCATGGACGGCGTCCTTCACTTCTGCAAACCAATTAAGCATTGCACTAGGTTCGCTGGCCACCGTTGAGTCTGGCGGAGAGACAACCAAAGGAAATGCTCGTCCGTTCACCATTTTTTGTTCAGATATATTTCCGATATTTAGGGTCATCCCTTCCTCCAAACATGAATCAATAGTAAATGAATGTTAAATCAACTTAACAGCCATTAATTAAAATGCAAATCAATTGTGAATGAATTTGCATCTCGGTCACGAATTCCATGCGACTGAACCTAACCAATCACAGGTTTGAATAGATGAAAGGGAACATAGAGCCCGGTGAGCAAGTCGCCCAGAGCATTCACAAACGCATTTGCCCAAGTCACGTCTAGCAACAGGGCGAAGCCAGGAAAACCTCTCCAACTCAATGGAGAGGTTGATACCAATTATTTCAATTCACTTGCGTAGGTATCCGCAATACGCTGTTCAGCGCTACTTGCTTCTGATACCAGCAGGTTGTAGTACTTCTCGCCTTGCTTCACGTTCTTCGTGAACCATTGATAAACAGGCTGAGCTTTGGCTTTGAATTGGTCTTTTTCTGCCTGACTCGGTACGTACAACTTACCGCCAGCCTTAGCAAAGTCCTGATACGCTTTGATCGACTTACGCTTAGGTGAAGCGAAGGTTGCTTGTTGCAACGCATAGAACCCGTCAACAACGACTTTACGAAGGTCTTCTGGCATTTTGCTGAATTGCTGGTTGTTCATAAACCACAGGGCTGCCATGTAAGCATGACCATCCAGCGTGACGTATTTCAGCCCTGCTTCTGGGAACTTCATCCCCATGATGTCGGTGATGCCGTTTTTCGATCCTTCCACCACACCAGTCTGGAATGAGGTGTAAAGCTCTGGCCACGGGATAGGAGTCGGGCTGGCACCCAATGATTTAACCAGTTCTTGTGGCAGATCCGCGACGATGGTACGAATCTTCAATCCTTTAATGTCATTCGGTGATTTCACTTCGCGCTTAGTGTTGGCAAAGTTACGCCAGCCGCCTGTATTACCAATGGTCATCAAGCGAACTTTGTTGCCCGAGTCTTTCAGTATGTCCTTTCTCATCTCTTGCACGAACGACCCACTGAGCACCTCTTCGGCAACACGGTCATCCGACAGAATGTAAGGCAGGTCAAGCACCTGAACGTAAGGGAACATATTGGCAGTACCACCGGATGTGGATACGTAGATATCGATCGAACCATCTTCCAGTGCTTGGACACATTCCGTACCATTGCCGCATAGCTGGGTACCAATGAACAGATCGACCGAGATTTTTCCGTTAGAGCGGGACTCAACAAAGTCTTTAAATACGACCAGCCCATCATAGTCTTCGTCGTTTTCGTTCGAGTTTGCAACAGCCCTCAGACGAAAGTCCGCAGCCTGTACCGCCGAAATCGATGAAGCAAGAACCAGAGCAGCAAGACTGTTCACTATTGCTTTAGCAAATTTCATAATCTCTTATCCTTTTGACTTATTTCACTTTCCTGTTTTTGGTAAGTACTGAGTTTATTGTTATCCCCGTCCTCAATGACCTACCCTTTTGACCTTGCGGTCGGTTATCGCAGACACCCCAATCGGGCTGACTGCAAATCTAATGCACAAGCCCCAGCAACTTTGGAATCGTCATTGATACTGACGGGAAGAAGGTGATCAGGAAAATCACCAGAATCTCTACCGCCAGAAACGGAAGAATGCCTTTAGCGATGGATTCCACCCGCTCCCCTGACACGCTAGATGCCACGAATAGCACTAGCCCCATCGGCGGCGTCGCCAAGCCAACGGTCAGGTTGACACTCATGATGATGGCGAAATGCACTGGGTCGATACCAATAGAGATAAAGATAGGCGCCAATATGGGACCTAAAATGATGATGGCTGGACCTGCATCGAGGAACATCCCGACGATAAAAAGAAGAATGTTGATGGCAAACAGTAAGATAAGTGGGTTTTCACTCACCCCCAACACCCAGCCTGCCAGATCTTCTGCCGCATGCGATAAGCTCACGACTGTCTTAAACGCTAACGCAGATCCAACCAGCAGTAATACCACGGCAGAAGACGATGCCGAACGGGCAAAGATTTCCGGCAACTCGCTGGTTTTGATGGTTTTCATCATGAACAGGCTTAGGAACAGTGCATACCCCACGGCAATGGCAGACGCTTCGGTAGGCGTGAAAATCCCCCCCACTATGCCACCCAGAATGATCACTGGTGTCAGCAACGGAAGAATTGCCGCTTTGGTTGCCTGCCCACGTTCAGGCCAGGTGGCTTTCTGACTGGCAACGGGAAAGTCGTGCTTTTTCGCCATTAAGGAAGTCACACCCATCAGTGCCAGCCCAATCAAAATCCCCGGAACAATACCAGCGGCAAACAAGGCAGCAACCGATACCTCCATGGTATAGGCGTAGATGATCATGATGCCAGATGGCGGAATGATAGGACCGATAACAGAACTTGCAGCGGTAATCGCAGCGGCAAAACGCCGAGAGTAACCGTTCTTCTCCATGGCAGGGATTAACATTGAACCCAATGCCGATGTGTCGGCTACGGCCGAACCTGATAAACCAGCAAATAGCATACTCGACATGATATTCACGTGCGCCAGACCACCACGTACATGCCCGATAAAGGCTTGAGAGAAGTTGACCAGCTGGAGGGTGATACCACCACGGTTCATCAGCTCACCTGCCAGCATAAAGAATGGGATGGCCATCAATGGGAAGGAATCGATCCCGTTATAGATGTTGCGAAACAGCAACGGCAGGTCGCGATCCATATCCAAAGCCAGCATCATGGCTCCCGGAGCAAATAACGTCGCAAAAAATACAGGCAGCCCAACCAACAGGAGAATCAAGAATAAAGGTAAAAATAGAACGAGCATCGGTTACCCCCTTGCCGCTTCAGTTTCAGAACTTGCGACATTTACACCGAGCAAGTTTTTCAGAATCAGTTCCACATTCACCATCAGCATGGTGATGAAACAAACGGGCATGGCGAGGTATATCCAGGCGCGGGAGAGTTGGAAAGACGCTGCGCGAGTGCGAAACCCACGGTCGAAGAATTCCAGCCCCAGAGTAGAGAGCTTGAAGAGCACCAGAGCAGATATCACCAAAAGCGTAAGCTTGAGAAACTGCGCCAGACGCTGGGGGATAAAGTCATGGAGCATTTCAATCGCAACAAACCCACCGGTACGGTAGGCACCTGCTGCAACCAGCGCCATCATCCAGATCATCAATGCTCTGGCTACCTCTTCCGGCCAGGGCAAAGCATTAGACAAAACGTATCGGCAAAAGACTTGCAGTAATATCGTCGCGACCATCGCGAATACTAAAACCCAGGCGATTTGCCGACCCACCCAGATCATACGGTTGTTGACAGCTTCCAGAAGTCGCAAGCTTCCATGCAACACCTTCATCATTGACTTTCTCCAGTGATAATCCGTTATCAGCAAGAAGCAATATCAGTGCTTACTGATACCGAGCGATTCCAAAGGGTCTGGAAAATGAAATTTCAGCAATGTTGAGCAGTGCTTTCCAAATACTTCACACCTTTAGTTAAAATTGCTTTTAACTGCTGGTATTTAGCTTTCCAGTCCGAATAAAATCACTTTCATTCACAATTCATTTATTTTTTTAGTTTGCAAGATTACCCTAGCAGTGTATTCTCTAGATGTAAATCAAATGTAAATGAATTGATGCAAAAATACGTATCTGTTTTAATTCAAACTAGTTACAAACTGCGGATAATTCGAGAAAAAAATGACCATTGATTTTCAATCCAAGAGCGGACAAGGCAAACAGAAGAAGCGACCTAAGTATGTGCAGGTCAGCGAGCTGCTGATCCGCGAAATTAACGCGGGACACTGGCGCGCTGGTGAACGGCTGCCTGTAGAGGCGGAATTGGCTGTCGAGCTCAAAGTCGCAGTAGGCACTTTGCGAAAGGCTCTGGCTCTGCTGGAACAAGATGGACTGTTAGAACGCCGGCAAGGCAGCGGCACCTATGTGAAAAGCCCGCCTAAAGAAGCCGTGTATCAACTGTTTCGTCTAGAGTTACTGGAAGGAGGCGGCACTCCGCATGCCAATACACTGTCGGTACGTAAAGAACGTAACGAAGACGTGGCGCAGCACTTCAAAGCACCAGTAACCGCAGAATTCTGGCGAATTGAGCGCCAACGCTTTTTGAACAACACAGTGATCGCGGCTGAAGAGATGTGGATTCGTGCCGAGCATGCTGAATCACTAGGTGCTGATGAACTGGACGAATCTTTGTATCGCCATTACCGGGAGCACTTTGGTTTTTGGATCAGCCGGGTAGAAGACAGAATCAATGTAAAAGTCGCAGACCACTGGGCAGCTCAGATTTTAGATGTTCCGGCTCAGACATCCGTAGGCTGGATAGAGAGAATCAGCTGGTCTGACGATGAAAAGGTCGAAGAGTATTCCAGAACCTGGTTTAACCCTGAGACCTGTCATTACGTATCACGAATGTCTTAGGATTCCCCCTGAGACATCTCCCTCAGGGGACAGATAATCATAAGGAGATGACATGGCAATTCGGTACGCCATCATAGGATGTGGCATGATGGGACAGGAGCACATCCGTAATATTCAGTTGTTGCCCGATGCATCGATAACCGCAGTATATGAACCCGACGGAGGTATGAGGGATAAGATTCATCAGCTCAACGCCAGCATTGAATTTGAATCCAGTATCGAAAACCTGCTGAATCGCAAAGACCTAGACGCGATACTTATTGCCAGCCCGAACCATTGCCATGCTGACCAACTGGTGCAAGTGATCAAAAGCACCGCCTTACCTATTCTGGTCGAGAAACCGATCATTACTTCTCTGGACGATGCCGATCGCATTCGAAAAGCCGCTCATCATCATCCGGCTCCCATTTGGGTGGCGATGGAATATCGCTACATGCCACCTATCACCAAGCTGCTCGATCTGGTTAAAGAGAACAGTACGGGGAAAATTAGCCAGCTCAGTATTCGGGAACATCGTTTCCCATTTCTGGAAAAAGTCGGCGACTGGAACCGCTTCAATCGCAATACTGGCGGGACACTGGTTGAAAAGTGTTGTCACTTCTTCGATTTAATGCGACTGCAAACCCAAAGTGAAGCGGTACGTGTTTACGCTTCTGGCAGCCAACACACCAATCATGTCGAGGAGCGCTACCAAAGTGAAGCCCCTGATATCCTCGATAATGCGTATGTAGTGGTCGACTTTGCTAACGGGCAACGCGCTATGCTGGAGCTGTGTATGTTTGCTGAAGGGTCTCGGTATCAGGAAGAAATCTCTGTGGTAGGCAGTTCCGGTAAAGTTGAAGCCTTTGTGCCCGGTCCTACCCGGTTCTGGAATACCGAATTGGGCGAGCCACCCACACCAAAAGTTGTCCTCTCTCCCAGAAACCCGACCGGACCTGCTGAGATGGATATCCCCGTTGACCCAGAGCTTTTAGAAGCAGGCGATCACAATGGCTCGACCTTCTACCAGCATCAGAAATTTCATCAAGCCATCACTGAAGGCACAAAGGTTGAAGTCACTGTGGAAGACGGGCTGAAAGCCGTAGTGATTGGTTTAGCGGCGCAAGCTTCTATTGAACAGGGACAAGTCATCCATATTCTGGATGATGGCTGGTCTTTTTAGGCTGGGTTAACTGCCAAACCACCACAAAACAGCAATCAGAAATAGCAGACAGCCTAATTCACGCCTTAGAAAGTGAATCGCAAGGAGAGCAACTAATAGTTCAATCATTGATATTCCTGCCTATTGAGTTCACATAAGAACAAAAGACAAAGGCTATCGGATATTGAGATTTGAAAATCCTAATTAGCTGAACACAAGGTGGTAGCCGTTCATCTCATCGATAAAAAAAAGGAGCCTCTCGG
>NZ_AFWJ01000022.1 GCF_000222685.1 Vibrio nigripulchritudo ATCC 27043
TCATTGTTTATGATTTGTATCGCGCGATTAGTGCTTGAACTATGTAATGTGTATCAAAAATGATACTGGGTGATGGTGGGTTAGGCTGATAGTTGCAGCTTGTGCATTAGGTGGGCTTCTGACATCTGTTTGTAGATCTCTTGAGGAACCACGGCAGCATGCTCTTTTTTCTCTAGCTTACGGCGCTCGTGACCAGACAGGTTGTGGTAAACCTCTTCTGGTAAATCGAACGTTTCCTGAGGCATGTAAGCAAGAGCATCCGGTGAAAGACCGTGCGCCAGTTTTGCACTTGCCAACCCAGACTTATGAAATAAATCGGCTTGCTGAGCAGATCGAGTGAAGGTTTCTTCGTTAGAGCGTAAAGGTTGAGGCGTTGCAAGGTCGAACTCTTTTCTGAGTTTCTGCTCGCTGCTCTCTGGTGATTCGATGACTTCAACGGGTGTGTTGTCACGAACATCATTGGAGAACATCGACACCAACAAAGCAAAGTCAGCACGACGCCCAGTGTTAACAGCCTGGCTGATGCCATTGCCAACATTGAGTTCGCTGATGATTGCGGCTTTGTCTAGGGTATGAATGTTCATGATGCTCCTCGCTGAATACACTATTAACGGCAAGGAAATAAAGAACTTTAGGAAATAAACTAAGAAAAAACGGGCTGATTAATCAGCCCGTTTTTTTGAGAGTTAGATTTATTGCTTGCTTTGATAGATGACGGAGTGATTATCTTTCACAAACTGGTTTACCTGCTCAACGTAACTTGCAGATGATTTGTACTTGCGGCTGTCGTTAGACGCGACAACATTTACCGCAACTAAATGGCAAATCGCAATAATCGCAAACAGCTTAAAGCGTTCTGGCTTGGCTTCAATAAACGCGGCGACACCGTAAAGGATTGGTATGATGGCAAATGGGTAAGCCAGCATTAAATGCCAATAGTTGAATGTGATAGGAGCCAACGCGGCACACGCCAGAATGGCAATAAAGACGCCAAATGCGTAAAGCGGGAGCCAGTCATCAAAGGAAGGTGGGTTTTCACCTTTGCGGATCATCGACTTGACTCGTTTCCATAGTCTCCAGCTGTATCGTGCTGAGATGACGACGGTGAAAGCACCTACACCAAATACCCATCCTTTCCATAAGTAAACGAGTGCCATACGAGCAAATTCGATGGTGGTGATCCATTCAAACGTACTGTTGGCTATCGCTTTGTTTGAGAACATCATAGAACCATAGCGAATCCAGTAGAGAACGGATTTTAAAACAGGGTAAACGTTTGTTAGTCCGTAGCCGATGTAGCGGTCACTTTCCTGAACAATCTGCTCGTTGTTCATCATTTCTAAGAAGTAAGGGACCAGAGACAGGCCTGTAACTAAGACCCCAGCAATGACGCCAAACCAGGAAACCTTGCCTAAGCCACGATACAGAAGGTAAATAGAAACAAATGCCAGCAAAGGCCAAGAGAAGTGCAGTTGCATTGCCATACCGATGGCAAGTACATGCAAGAAGCTGTAACCAAAGGAAACTTCTTCACGCATCTTAAATGCTGTCCAGAAATGGAGTGCAGCAAAGAAGAGTAAGTAAGAAGGGTTGTAAAGCACATTGTCGTACTGCATCCACGTGGAGAACCAGACCAGTAAAGCAAATACCAATCGAACGGGTTTGGAGAAATAGTGCTTAATGACGGAGTCCAGCATAAGGACGGAAACGATTCTCAATGCAATTAAGAAAGCCATAGGTGCCCATGGAGAATCCCAAACCATCAAAGGTAATCCGACGACAAGAGCGGAAAGGTAGCCAGGTACATTGCCCACGGTACTGCCATAGTTACCAAATGGCAGCCAGTTACCATCATAGGCGCCCATGTATCCTTTAATCAGCATTTGGTCCTGGTCGCCATCCAGAAGCTGATTTCCTGCGTAATACACAGAGAAAATAGTGCCCGCTGCCAGTATGACAAAATAGAGAATGTGAAAATGCTTTTCTAAATACGCGTCAAATTTCACTTTCAAGCCTTAGTAAATTTAGATATTCAATTGACGATTATCCTACCTTTTTACCTATTTACATCAAGTTACAAATGGCTTTCTGGTATAAAAAAACCCACGCATTAGCGTGGGTTCGAATTTTTTGTGCTCTACTGAGTTATTTTGCCAGGTTAGCCGCAACAAATTCCCAGTTCACCAATGCCCAAAACGCGCCCATGTAGTCTGGACGAACGTTGCGGAAATCGATGTAGTAAGCGTGCTCCCACAAATCAACAGTAAGCAGTGGCGTGATGCCTTCTTCTGTTAGTGGTGTTGCAGCGTTAGACGTGTTGATGATGTCTAATGAACCGTCCGCTTTTTTCACAAGCCATGTCCAAGACGAACCGAAGTTATTGATTGCTGAATCTGTAAACTTCGCTTTGAACTCGTCGAATGAACCGAAAGATGCGTTAATAGCGTCAGCTACTGCTCCTGTTGGTTCGCCACCTGCGTTTGGCGCCAGGCAGTGCCAGTAAAACGTGTGGTTCCAGATCTGTGCTGCGTTGTTGAATATGCCGCCAGTAGAAGTTTTGATGATCTCTTCCAAAGACTTGTTTTCAAACTCTGTACCTGGTAGCAGACCGTTCAACTTAACAACGTAAGTGTTGTGGTGCTTGCCGTGGTGAAAATCCAGAGTTTCCGCAGAGATGTGCGGTTCTAGCGCGTCTTTTGCGTAAGGAAGAGCTGGTAGTTCAAATGCCATTGCTCGATTCTCCATTATGTGTGAAAGAGAGCTACCTCTTTCGATTGCTTCCAATGTGTATTTTATTATTTAGTCGTCTTTTGACTGACTTTTGTATGTGCCAATACCGTATAAAGTTCAGCACAAATTTTTTGAATCAGTTTAGCAAGTTTTTACTTTATTAAAAGAAAAAGCACAGAGTTTTTTAAAACTTAGGATAGGAACTTTGAGCCCGATAGATCAAAAAGTAATAACCCTAGTCATTAAGGACTTTTTATTCTGACTTAAACCAGTAGAATGAACCGAATAGTTAAAGCATCCATGAATGAGGACGCAATGGAAACCATCGAAAAAATCAAACAGCAAATTTCTGAAAACTCAATTCTTCTCTATATGAAAGGTTCACCTAAGCTTCCGAGCTGTGGTTTTTCTTCTCAAGCTTCTCAGGCGCTAATGGCATGTGGTGAGAAGTTCGCTTACGTTGATATCCTGCAAAACCCGGATATCCGTGCTGAACTTCCAAAATACGCACAATGGCCTACGTTTCCACAACTTTGGGTTGAAGGTGAGTTGGTCGGTGGTTGTGACATCATTCTAGAGATGTTCCAGAAAGGCGAACTGCAACCTCTAATCAAAGAAGCGGCAGCTCGTTCTGCTGAAGAAGAGTAATTTTACTTTTCCCATAAATGACAAAGGCTTGGTATTTACCAAGCCTTTTTTGTTTCTCGCCACAAAGCCTAGAGGGTCATTGCTGCCAGCCAGCCGAATGCGATCAGTGGTAGGTTGTAATGAACAAACGTCGGCACTACTGTTTCCCAGATGTGCTCGTGCTGACCATCAGCATTCAAACCAGAGGTTGGACCCAATGTTGAGTCGGATGCCGGTGAACCAGCATCACCAAGTGCTGCAGCAGTGCCCACTAGTGCAACGGTTGCCATTGGTGAAAAACCGAAAGCGATAGCCAGCGGTACGTAAATGGTTGCCAGAATCGGGATGGTCGAGAAAGATGAACCGATTCCCATGGTCACAAGCAGACCAACAATGAGCATAAGCAAAGCAGCAAGAGGCTTGTTATCGCCAATGGATGTAGATAACGCTTCAACCAAAGATTCTACGCCACCTGTTTGTTTCATCACAGCAGCAAAACCGGCCGCAGCGATCATGATGAAACCAATCATAGCCATCATATGCACGCCTTTGGTGAAGACATCCTGCGTTTCTTTCCACGCAATCACGCCACCAAATGTAAAGACCATAAAGCCAGCCAATGCACCAATAATCATCGACCCAGTGCTCAGTTGAACAGTCAGTGCCATCACGATACCCACCAACGCAATCCAGATGTTCTTCATTTTCACTTCTGGCACATCTGAAGATTCAGCATTCACACTGAGTTGGTTGTATTCTCGTGGCTTGCGGTAGCTAACAAAAATCGCCATAAGCAGACCAAAAATCATTCCTGCAGCGGGCAGAAGCATAGCCACTGGCACTTGCGAAGCCACAACTTCCAGTCCGTTGTCGTGCAGATTTTTTAGCAGGATATTGTTAAGGAAAATCCCACCAAACCCGACAGGGAGAACCATGTACGGGGTAATCAGACCAAAAGTCAGAACACAGGCAACCAGGCGTCTGTCGAGTTTGAATTTCGCGAACACTTGAAGCAAAGGTGGGATCAGAATAGGGATAAATGCAATATGTACAGGAATGATGTTCTGGGATGACATGGTCACCAAAATCAATGCGATAAGAATAAAGTACTTCAGACCAGTCGACGCTGATTCGGCATTTGAGCCATTGATTTTGCGAATAACGCTGGACGCGAGTAAATCGGTGATCCCTGATTTAGAGATCGCAACGGCGAAAGTACCGAGCATGGCATAGCTTAGAGCAATGGTTGCACCGCCACCCAGCCCGCTTTCAAAAGCGGAGACAGCATCAGTCAGTGACATTCCGGAAACAAGGCCGCCAACAATGGCGCTAAAAGTGAGTGCAACTACAACATTGACTCGCATTAAAGCGAGAACCAACATGATGCACACAGAAATAACTACGGGGTTCATATTTTTCTCAGATTAAAGTAAGGGTCGTGAGACCCAATGATGTGTTTGCATTTAAAACCCAGTGGGACTGGGTTATTTAGGTATGATTATTTTTCTTCAAGTTCTTCTTGTAATGGCCAGCCACCAAGAGCTTTCCACTTGTTCACAATGCCACAGAACAATTCGGCTGTTTTTTCAGTGTCGTAAAGTGCGGAATGCGCCTCTTTATTATCGAAATCCATCCCTGCAACTTTACACGCTTTCGCTAACACCGTTTGCCCGTAAGCCAAGCCACTTAACGTTGCTGTGTCGAACGTAGCAAAAGGGTGGAAAGGGACGCGTTTTAAGCTGCATCGCTTACTGGCTTCCATCACAAAGCTATGATCGAAGTTCGCATTGTGAGCGACCATGATTGCACGGTTGCAGTCTGCGGCTTTTTGCTCTTTTCGAACCAGCTTATAGATTTCTTTCAGAGCTTCGGCTTCGGTAACTGCACCGCGAAGAGGGCTGAAAGGGTCGCGAATTCCATTGAATTCAAGCGCTTCTTTTTCAAGGTTGGCACCTTCAAATGGCTCAACATTAAAATGTATGGTTGAAGCGGGGACTAAATCGCCTTCTTCGTTCATTTTTAATGTCACAGCACAAATTTCCAAAAGTGCATCGGTTTTTGCATTAAATCCGGCAGTCTCAACGTCGATTACGACGGGGAAATAACCTCTAAAGCGTTGTTTCAATGTAAGGTCGCAGTTTGTTTCAGTCATGTTTGTTCTGTTCCATGTGACAAGCATCGCATTATACCCAAGCACAGGGGATAAGCGATACCCAATCAGACCCGAAGAGAAAAACAAATTTGGCTGGATTTTTGCATTATCCGATTAGATTTACATGAAAGCGTCAAATAAAGGCGCATTTGTGGCAAAAGCGGCAATACCGCGCCGCTTTGAAAGATAAAGAGATAGCAATGAAGAAAAACAAGTGGTTAACCTTTAGCTTAGTGGGCGTTGCTGTGGCCGTGTCGGGGAGTGCGTCTGCGATTCAAACCCGATATGTCGCCAAGCCTGAGCAGTCGAACTGGGAGATGGCGGTGAATACGCCACTTGAATGTCAGTTAGTGCACCCGATCCCGAATTATGGTTCTGCGGTGTTTACGTCTCGTGCCAGCAAAAAGATTAACCTCGATTTTGAATTAAAGATGTATCGCCCAATGGGTGAAACGCGAAATGTTTCATTGGTTTCGATGCCGCCGATTTGGCGAGCTGGTGAGAATGCCGAGCAGATTTCCAACCTGAAGTTCTTTAAACAGTTTGACGGTTACATTGGTGGTCAGACGGCATGGGGTTTATTGTCTGAACTAGAGAAAGGACGC
The DNA here is from genome assembly GCF_000222685.1 of Vibrio nigripulchritudo ATCC 27043. Lineage (GTDB taxonomy): Bacteria > Pseudomonadota > Gammaproteobacteria > Enterobacterales > Vibrionaceae > Vibrio > Vibrio nigripulchritudo. The sequence goes on from NZ_AFWJ01000022.1 coordinate 6,115, forward strand.
TACCCGACGTTTGGATACGCAGACTGGCAAAGCCGGGATAAAAGAGTAGAAGTTGCGCTGTCGTCTGTACTTTTCCAGTCTTCATACAATGCGTTTAGTATGTGTGTCAGCCAGCTACTGCCTTACAGTTTCGAAGACATTTCATTTACCATACTGCATTATGACCGCAACAGTTCTCAGTTGAACAAAGCATCGCAAAAGCGCTTGGCTAAAATAGCAGAGTACGTTAAACACAATAAAGACATTGATTTGGTGCTGGTGGCAGCTTACACCGACTCAAGTGGCGGTAAAAAAGGCAATCAGGGTTTATCTGAAAAACGTGCGAATGTGCTTCGAGATTATTTCCAGTCTATCGGGTTACCGCCTAATCGCATCGAGGTACAAGGATTTGGTGAAAGAAGACCAATCGCCGACAACAGTTCACCTCTAGGCAAAGACAAAAACCGACGCGTGGTTATATCATTGGGAAGAACACAAGTCTGATTTTCAGCTCTGTTCAAAAGTACCAGACAAAATAAAAGCTCCTTAAATAAGGAGCTTTTATTTTCTTTAAATTCTTCTGCTTGCTTTAGTTTAGGCGGAAACTAGCAATGATTTCGCAGTTAGTTGCTGTATCAATATGTTGCACTTGCTCAGCGACTTTAGGGTTAGGATGGCGTTTCATGAAATCGATAAGCGCTTTACGGCAACAGCCCAAAGAATCGATGAAACTGTCACAATGTGTTTTTGGACATTGTGGAACCAACGAAAGAATTTTTTCCGACGCAAGCTGAAGATATTTTAGCTCGTAATCGTTATCACCGTTTTCACGCCAAAACTTTGCGAGGTTGTGGCAAGAAATCACGTTGATAGTTAACAGATCATCTACCTCAACTTCCTGCTCATCGATCAGTTTTTCTGAAATGGCCAGTGCTTTTTGGTAATGAATGATACTGCGCAGAAAATCCTGCTCTTGCAGGGCAACATCTGCCTTCAGTGTATGCTGTTCCCACTCTCTAACATTCATTGTCAATTCTTCCGTATTTCGTAAAACATATATTCCGAATATATTAAATGATAATACTTATCATGTAAAGTAACAGCGTTGTTTATTAGGGTGTTCTAATTAAGAGGCAAGTCGGTGAGATTTGCCTCTTTGAAACGCAGAGAAGAGTTTAGCCTTCAAGCCCGGCAGTTGCGGACTTATTTTGAATTAATTCAATCATATAGCCGTCGGGATCTTTAACAAAAGCGATGTGAGTTGTCCCGCCTTTTACGGGACCCGGATCACGCGTAATGTTACCACCAGCAGAACGGATTGCATCGCAGGTCTGGTAAATATCATCAAACCCAAGCGCAATATGACCAAAAGCGGTACCCATTTCGTATTCCGAGGTGCCCCAGTTATAGGTCAGTTCAATTACCGCACCTTCCGATTCATCCGAGTAGCCTAAAAAAGCGAGCGTGTATTTGTACTGCTCGTTGACGTTTGTGCGAAGTAACTTCATACCCAGCACTTTGGTGTAAAACTCGATAGAGCGATCCAAATCGCCCACACGGATCATTGTGTGAAGAATACGTCCTTTTGACATTGTTATTGCCCCAGATTGTGTTGGAGGTAAATGTGAACAATAGATTAGCGAAATGCCTTCAAGACTCAAAGCAATTCAGTGAAGATTCCGTCAGTTTTAATAAATCTCATGGTTGCATATAGACAGGAATGTCAATATGAGATTGAATAAAAACAAATATGTTATAACGTAACAACGGAGTTAAAGTTGAAAAAGTTAACTTTGGTAGTGCTGGTTGGTCTCGCCATACTAGCCTACCTTTTTTTAGGTCAGAAAGACGAGATTAAGACGCTATCTATCTCTGGTCCTTTTGAATTCAGCAGCCAGGATTTATCGAAGGACGGGTTCTTATTTACACGACTTCAGGTGGTTGAGCCTTTGGTGGGAATCAACCAGAAGTCTGAACTTTTCCCCGTGTTGGCAGAGAGCTGGCAACAAAGTGAAGACCGTTTGAGCTGGTCTTTCAACATCAGGGGTAACGTCACTTTTCACGATGGTACACCTCTGACTGCTGAGACAGTGGAGCTTTCCCTAAGACGTGCACTCGATAAACCTGGTGTTCTGAAACGTGCACCCATTGAATCGATTACGGCAAATGGTAATCAGGTCGTTATTAAGCTAACCAAACCTTTTGTTCCTATGCTTTCTGTATTGGCGCACTTCTCAACATCCATTGCCGCTCCAAGTTCCTACGATGAATCGGGTGAAGTGGTGAACCTGCAAGGCACCGGACCTTATCAGGTCAGTGAACTTGTTCCTCCTCACAAAGCATTGGTGAAAACATTCGACGGATATTGGGGTGAGAAACCAAGCATTCAGCAAGTAAGCTATCTGGCAGGGCACCGTTCTGAAAGCCGAGCGTTGCTGGCTCAGTCAGGTCAGGCAGATCTCGTTTACACGCTTGATCCTCTTAGCCTTGAAAGCCTGAATGCTTCCGAAAATCTAAACACGCACGTGATTTCTATGCCGCGTACCGTGATGATCAAACTGAATAACGAGCATCCTTTACTAAACCATGCCGATATTCGTCAGGCACTCAGCTTAGTGATTGATAGAAAAGGTATTGCGGATCATGTGCTTCGCCTGCCGGGTTCAGAAGCGTATCAACTGTTCTCACCAGCTCTGGGTGTGTGGCACCTAGGGGATTACGGTGCAAAAGCACGTGATGTAGAAAAGGCGAAACAATTGCTGGCTTCGCATGGATGGGCTCTGAACAGTGAAAACAAGCTGGAAAAAGAAGGGCAGGTATTTGAGATAAACCTGACAACGTATGCTGACCGCCCTGAACTTCCATTGATTGCTACAGCAATTCAGGCTCAGCTTGCTGAAGTTGGGATCACCGTAGACATCACCATCGACAACTCCAGTGCGATTCCATCCAGACACCATGATGGTACGTTGGAAATGGCGTTGATCGCTCGTAACTACGGAATATTGGCGGATCCGCTTACTTTGTTGCTGAACGACTTCGCAACACATAAAGGCAGCGACTGGGGACCAACTAACTGGTCTTCATCTGAATTCACCAATATTCTGAACAAACTTGCGGTACAAAATGATGTCACTGAGTATCGCAAAATGATTCCAGATGCGTCAAAACTGCTGGCTGATGAAATGCCATTGATTCCAATCACTTATTACCAACAGATTATTGCGGTGAATAAGCGAGTGGAAAACTTCTCCTTTGACCCATTTGAACTTAACTACCGAGTGGCGGAGATGAAGCTGAATGACTAGCTTCCTCTACAAACGTTTGTGCCAGGCGATATTCGTCGCCTGGTCTGTAGGCACAGTTACTTTCGTTTTGATGAGACTGATACCCGGCGACATTGCTTATCGCATTGCCGCTGGTCGCTACGGTTATGATTACGTCGATCTTGATGCGGCTAAAGCCGTTTCAGAAGAACTAGGGTTAGACAGACCTGCCATTGAGCTTTACTTCAATTGGTTGTGGGAATTAGTCCAGTTTAATCTGGGTCGTTCTCTGGTCAGCGGAGAGCTGGTGATAAACGAGCTTGCTCATCAACTCGGTCATTCCATTTTACTCGCCGCGACAGCAATGGTGGTTTCATTGCTCATTGCGGTTCCAATTGGTGTTTATTGTGGGCGTCATGCCGGAAAGCTACCGGATACCTTCTCACTGTTCACTTCAATTGTGATGAAAGCTCAGCCAGTATTTCTGATTGGGTTGGCGTTAGTCATCATTTTCGCATTGAAACTAAACTGGCTACCTGTGGCAGGGTTCGGGGGACCAAGCTTTATTGTGCTGCCAGCCGTGACTCTGGCACTCAGCATGGCGGCAATGTCTAACCGGATTATTCGAAACTCTACCCAGCAGGTAACCGGATCTCAGTACTTTTTGTTTGCTCGATTAAAAGGACTGAGTTACTCACAAGCCTTTGAACGCCATGGAAAAGTGAACATTGCTTTGCCTGTGATTGCTTTTATTGGCGTTCAGACAGTCACTCTGATTGAAGGCATTGTGATGGTAGAGTCTCTGTTCTCATGGCCGGGTATTGGTCATGCGCTTTCACATGCCATTTTCGCTCGTGATATTCCTATGATTCAGGGAGCTGCTTTATTAATGGGACTACTGTTTGTCCTGATAAATACCTTGGTTGATGTGGTGAACTACATACTCGATCCTCGCTTAAGAGCAAAAACGGCGGAGGGAGTGTCATGATAGCGACACGTTCTCAGCAATTTGGCCTTTTTCTCATCTCACTGCTGTTTGTTTTTGTACTAGCGGAAAATCTTCTTTTTAGTAGTGATCCTTATAAGCAAAACCTTGCTTTGGCTTTTTCTGCTCCTGACTGGGCGGAACCACTGGGTCGGGATCATTATGGTCGAAGTAATATCGCGAGGCTATCCGACGCGATTCAAACTTCATTCTTTATGGCAATTACCTGCGTGCTGACGTCTGCAATCATGGGACTGGCTGCGGGTATTCTGGCTGGGTGGAAAGGCGGCTGGTGGGACAAAACACTCTCCTGGCTGGTAAACCTTGTGCTGGCAATGCCGGGTTTGATTCTGGTGCTGCTTTTTGGTGCGATTGTTCCCGGATCATTCTGGATTCTTTATCTCGCTATCTCCTTGATTTTATGGGTTGAGTATTTTCGTGTGGTCAGAAGCCGTGTTATGAGCCTGGTAGTGTCTCCTGAAGTCGAAGCCTCTCAGCTGTATGGCTTCTCAGATTTCTATATATTCAAGCGCCACCTGTGGCCTGAACTAAAACGCGATATCTACACGCTGGCTTGTTTTGGCGCTGGTAATTCGATTCTGACTCTCGCCTCGATTGGATTTTTGTATGTTGGTCTTAAGCCGCCTGAAGCCGAACTTGGTCTGATGATGGTTGAGCTTTTCCGCTATTACCAGCAGGCTCCTTGGGTCTTGGCACAGCCGATTGTGGTGGTGTTCTTATTGGTCATGGGGTTCCATCTGTTGGCAAAAGGAGATAAGTCATGAGTTGTCTTCTTGAAGTCAAAGATCTTTCCGTATCAGTTGAGAACGATCGCCTGGTTGAGCCCGTCTCTTTTGACGTGAACAGCGGGGAAGCGTTAGTCATTTTAGGAGAAACCGGCTCAGGAAAGAGTTTACTCGCCAATGCGATCATCGGGAATTTGCCAGATACCCTGACTTCGTCTGGGCAGGTACGGCTGTTTGACCGATGCCAGTCAGAACGGACGCAGGAAGAACGCGAATCTTTGTGGGGGCGAGACATTTCCGTATTGCCTCAGGAACCTTGGTTTGCGCTTAGTCCTCTTATGGCTGCAGGTGAGCAGGTAAAAGAAGTGGATCAACTGGTCAATGGTATTTCCGGCAATACACTTTTGAATCGCTTAAAAGAGGCATTTCAAAAGGTAAACCTCTGTGGGGACGAAAGCAAACTGCCAAGTCAGCTTTCGGGTGGAATGGCACAGCGAGTAGCGTACATAAGCGCAACTCAGGGTGGAGGAAAGCTGCTGATAGCAGACGAGCCGACCAAAGGGTTGGATGCCAGTCGTCAAAAGCAGATTGGTGAACAGCTCAATGCACATAAGTCGAAAGGCGCAGTATTGGTTATCACCCATGATGTTGAGCTGGCTGAGTCCCTTGGTGGGGAAGTGATCGTCATGCGAAAAGGCGTGGTGGTGGAGCGCGGGAAAAGCGAAGAGGTGTTAAAGGCACCAAAATCGGATTATGCCAAAGCACTGATCTCTGCTCATCCTAAAAATTGGCAACAACGTCAGGTTTCTTCAAAGTTGGAAACAATGATAAAAGCCAGTGAACTGAAAATGGTTCGTAATGGCAAAACACTCTTTGAAGATCTTGAATTCGCTATTCCTAAGAATAGCGTAATTGGCATCAGTGGAGACAGCGGAAAGGGGAAGTCAACGCTTGCCGATATCGTGCTCGGGTTGGTGACCCCAACCGCTGGATCTCTGAAGTTTCAGGAAAAGCTTGCCAAAGGAAAAGCGCTAAAGCTATATCAGGATCCACCGAGTGCATTGTCACGTGCCGTGCCTTTGCAAACACTTCTCGACGACATTCGAAAGGTCTGCCAGTTCGATGACGGACAAGTCAGGCGATATCTGAAGCGGCTGAATTTAGATGAAAGTCTGCTTGCAAGAAAGTCGACTCAGGTATCTGGGGGAGAACTTCAACGATTTGCAATCTTGCGTGCATTATTGATGGAGCCTAGTTTGCTGCTTGCGGATGAACCGACGTCCAGACTCGATCCCATTACGGCAGCCAATACGCTTAAATTACTGGTTGAGCTAAGCGAAGAGCAAGGGTTCACTCTGTTGTTAATCAGCCATGATAAAGTGGCTCTTAGTAAGCTTTGCGATCAGGTCATTCAAATCTAAACCTCAACAAAAAGGGAGTGATCATCACTCCCTTCGCTTCTGTCGCTCAATTTACCTTTTATATCCTACGGGACTTTTAGTTCTTCTTTTTTGTTTGTGCTTTCAACACTTCATTGATAAAGCTTTTACGCCCGTATTGCTTAGTAATAATGCACTTTTCTAAGTCGAAGCCTCTGGCAGGGCAGTACTCACGACCATAGTAAATGATCTGAAGGTGCAGATCGTTCCATCTCTCTTTCGGGAAAAGGCGTTTACCGTCACGTTCTGTCTGTTCAACGCTCTTACCGTTAGATAAACCCCAGCGGTACATCAATCTGTGTATATGCGTGTCAACAGGGAAAGCAGGGATGTTGAATGCCTGAGCCATGACAACCGAAGCTGTTTTGTGCCCGACACCCGGCATCGCTTCTAACGCTTTAAAGTCCTGAGGGACTTCGCCACCATGCTCTTTGATGATCATATCCGACAAATACCAGATACCTTTCGATTTCATCGGCGACAAGCCACAAGGCCTGATGATTTCTTTTATTTCCTCAATACTCAGTTTCACCATGTCATATGGATTATCAGCACGAGCGAAAAGCTTAGGAGTAATCTGGTTTACTCTCTCATCGGTGCATTGTGCTGACAATAAAACCGCCACCAATAAGGTGTAGGGATCTTTGTGGTCTAGAGGAATCGGAACTTCAGGATACAGCTCATCAAGAATGTTGATAATCGCCTGTACTTTTTCTTTTTTTGTTATGGATTGATTCATTTAAGGCAGCTTCCAGTGTTGCTTTATATATTTAGGTCAACAGACTCTCGTTCTATGCGTTGGTTACGCGCGCACGTTCTATTTCTGGCTTTTCTTGCTTCGGCTGACGTGATTCAATGTGTTTATCTATCAGGTTCTTACCCGCTATTAAGAAGCCAACGCCAATAAAGGCACCAGGTGGCAGTAGGGCGAGTAAGAAGCTGTTATCAAATTTAAACACTTCAATTCGAAGTACAGTCGCCCATGATCCAAGCAGTACATCAGCGCCGTCGAATAGGGTGCCATTACCTATCACTTCACGCATTGCGCCTAACACTACAAGTACGAGCATCATTCCCATACCCATCCAGAAGCCGTCTAGAGCCGATGGAAGAAGAGAGTTCTTTGAAGCAAATGCTTCTGCGCGACCAATGATGATGCAGTTGGTTACGATCAGCGGAATAAAAATACCCAGTGATAAATACAGACCATACGCGTAAGCATTCATCAGAAGCTGAACACAGGTAACCAGAGATGCGATGATCATAACGAAGATAGGAATACGAACTTCTTTTGGCACGTAGTCTCTGACCAGAGAGACGGCGACATTTGAGCCGACCTGAACCAGTAAAGTCGCAAGACCCAAACCTAACGCATTGGTTACAGTTGAAGAAACCGCCAGCAACGGACAAAGTCCCAGTAACTGAACCAAAGCTGGGTTGTTGTCCCAAATACCATTTTTTATCAGTGTTTTGTGGTCGGTCATTACTGTCCTCCGCAATTCAGTGGTCTGGATACGATAGCTTGCTGATTTTGATTAACGTACCATACGGCTTGTTTGACCGCCTTTACGACCGCGCGTGGAGTGATGGTTGCGCCAGTAAACTGGTCAAACTGTCCGCCATCTTTTCGCACTGCCCAGGCAGGGTCTTCTATATCAGGCACCGATTTGCCATTAAAGCCCAATATCCAGTCCGATACTCTTAAGTCAATCTTGTCACCTAACCCTGGTGTTTCTTTATGAGAAAGAACTCGCGTACCTAAAATTTCACCCGTAGCTGCAACACCCACAATGATCTTTATTTTTCCGCTATACCCGTCTGGCGCTATAGCTTCCAGAGCGATTGCGGAGGTTTCGCCCTGCTTTTGAGCAATATAAGCATGAACAGGTTCAGGTCCAAGTTCTGGTGATTCCAAGGTGGTGCATGCAGAGAATAGCTGATTGTCGTGCATATTTTCTGGTACCACTTCATTCAGGACAGACATCAGTTGTGCCTGCTCCTGTTCCTGAATAGTGGATGCGGTAAGTGCGTTGGTAATGGCAACCAACCCTGTTGATGCACAGGCAAAGACAGCAAGTACAGCGCCATTTTTCTTAATTGCATTCAACATTCAACTTACCTTTGGTGTCCGTATGTTCTTGGTTTTGTGTAGTAATCAATCAATGGTACACACATATTCGCCAGCAATACAGCGAATGCCACGCCATCTGGGAAGCCGCCCCAAGCTCTTATAATAAACACCAAGGCACCAATGATAGCGCCGAAGACAATCCTGCCTTTTACTGTGGTAGAGGCAGACACTGGATCCGTTGCGATGAAGAATGCTCCTAGCATGGTAGCGCCTGAGAGCAATTGGATGGTGACTGGTGCAGTCTGACCGGGCAGAAGCAGCATAAACAACACTGACATGATGGTCAGTGCCCCGAGAAACGCGACTGGGATATACCACTGGATGATTCGCAGCTTTATCATGGCTAAACCACCGATTAGATAAGCCAGGTTCACCCATTCCCATCCAGCGCCCGCTACGCCTGAAAACTGCGGCTGAGCGGTAATTTCACTTACTGTCATACCAGCTTGAAGAGAGGTCTTCATGGTATCAAGAGGCGTGGCCATTGTGATGCCATCAATCCCGGTTCTTACCTGCTGCAATGAAAAACCATCATGATTGAAACCGGTGAATATCAGTGACAGTGCGTCAGAGAAATCAACCTGAAACGGACTCATTGTGGATGGAGACAGCCAACTCGTCATTTGAACGGGGAATGAAATCAGCAACACCACGTATGCGACCATGGCAGGATTGAAGATATTTTGCCCCAACCCACCATAAAGGTGCTTTGCAATGACAATGGCAAAGATAAGACCAATCACCATCATCCACCAAGGGGATAGGGGAGGGATGGCTACTGCGAGCAACCAGGCTGTGACCACTGCGCTGTAATCGCGTAAAGCAGAAATAGGGTGACGCTTTCTAGCCAGCATGACCAGAGCTTCGAGCGCTAAGGCAACGACAATAGCAAATACCAGTTGAATTAGCGTTCCCCAACCGAAGAAGTAGGTTTGAGCGACCAGACCCGGAGTGGCGCAAAGCGCAACCCATTTCATTAAGTCTGGTGTACTGCGGCGATTTCGGGCATGCGGAGAGCTTGCAATAAAAAATGCCACTACTCATTCTCCTCAGATTGATTTTGTATTAGTTGTGCTGCTTCCTGTTCTTTTGCAGCTTTACGCGCTTTTGCTCTGGCGATCGCAGCGGCAACGGCTGCTTTCTTAGGGTCTTCTTCAGCAGCTGGCTCTGCGCTTTCTGATTCAGATTCGGTTTCTTGCTTCTTTTGCTGCCTTGCGAGCTTTTGCTCTGGCAATGGCAGCAGCTACCGCAGCTTTCTTTGGATCTTCTTCAGCGACCGGCTCTGCGCTTTCTGGTTCAGGCTGTACTTGCTGTTCTTTTTCAGCCTTGCGAG
>NZ_AFWJ01000021.1 GCF_000222685.1 Vibrio nigripulchritudo ATCC 27043
ATCCCAATGGTGACGGCAAATATTGCTAAACAGGCAACAAATCCGTATTTGTGACCCGCTTTAGCCACGAGTGGCTCTATTGTTACGGCACCAATTAGAAGCCCGGCATAAAAACTGCTCGCCATCCAACTTGCAATATCATTGCTCATGCCGTACTCGTTCAACATCAATGGAATGATGCTCATCAAGTAGCCAGAAGCGACTGCAAATAGGGAAAGCGTAACCACCGGTGCAAAGATTTTGAGTGGTGCAGTTGGTGTATTTTCCAATGCCGGAATCTCCTAATGTAAGTGAATTTGGAGACGCGACTATGGGGTCGGATTGACGCTGAGTAAAACGAATAATTTTAGTTCAGACGATAGAAAATATTTGTCGAAGAAAAGGAGAGATTTTAGAAAGAAAAAAGGTCAAATAACGGGAATTTATCTGACCTTAAAGATGAATTTTATTTAAACAGTGCCTGGTTTAGCCATTGATCAAACTGGGATTTAGGAAGAGCGCCGTTGATAACATCGACTCTTTTGCCACCTTTGAAAACCATCACTGTCGGGATGCTTCTTATCTGGTATTTAGCCCCAAGGTTCTGCTGAGCTTCCGTATCAATTTTAACAAATCTCACGTTGCCTTTTCTTTCCTGTGCCACGTCGGAAAACACAGGTGCAAAGCCAACACAAGGGTTACACCAAGGCGCCCAGAAATCGACTACGACGGGCTGGTCGCTTTGTAATAGGGCATCAATATTTTGCTCTGTACCTTCAATGGGCGCACCATCAAAAAGATGAGATTTACATTTGCCACAAGTTGCCGCATCCGACACACGTTCCAGTGGAACTCGGTTTACCCCTTGGCAAGACGGGCAACGAAAATTGAAGCTAGACATAGTTACTCCTTATTTTTTGAGTATTTTATCAAACCTCAGCTGCGACTTTTAAACTTATCTTTTTCTATCCCATGCTTTTTCATTCTAAGGTAGAGTTTTTTACGAGGCACCTGTAGATGATTGGCAGCTTCTGTCACTTTGCCAGAGAACAGAAAAAGCGCGTCTTCAATCACTTGTTTTTCATAGTCGTCAATCAAGTCATCCAGCGGTGTTTGCAACACATCATGGTGCGCAAGTCGGTCTTGTCCGGTTAATTTGATAATTCCGATAGCGTAGAGTTCAGCCACATTCTTCAGTTCCCGAACATTGCCAGACCAATGATGTTTCCTAAGTGTATTGAGATAATGGTTATCAATGGTAGGAAGTGGTTTGCCCAGCTTATTGCAGCTCTGCTTTAAGAAATAGTGAAACAAAATGGCGATATCGTCTGGGCGCTTTCTAAGCGGTGGTACGTCTATCTTTCCCTGGCTAAGGAGATAATAAAGCTCCGGATGCAGTTTTTCATCGCGTATCCATTGCTCGGGATCTTCATTGAAAATGCCGATGAGTCTGGCTTTGCTGCACGCGGTTCGCTCCTGTTTTAACAGTTCCTGTGTTAAATATTGTTGCGCAGAAACTGGCGATTCATGAATATTGGTCACCACCAGCGTTCCACCGCAGCTTCTCTCTAACAAGTTGTCGATGTCTTCTTTAGAGCCAATCAAATTTCCCTGAGCCTGCACATACGTGCCATCTGAACTCGAACTTAATTGATGAACCAGATGAGCCAGACTGCGTCTGCCACAACCGGATTCTCCACTGATAACCAAATGGCTCTTTAGCAATGACAGCTGAGCGATATGATCTTTGATGATGACCATTTGCGGGGACTGACCAATGACTTCCTTTCTAACTGATTCAGCGATGTTTTGCTTTTGCTCGATAAACGATTTTCGAATGTTTAGCTGCTTATGGATCAATTCGAGCAGTGCAGGGGGGTCGATCGGCTTTTCGAGAAAGTCACTGGCGCCTTTTTTCACGGCGTCTACTGCCATGGGAATATCCCCATGTCCCGTGATCACAATTACTGGTATATCAGGGTCGATAGCTTTTATTTTTGTAAGCAATTCCATGCCATTGAGCTTGGGCATGTACATGTCGACAATGACAACACCTGCCCAGTTTGCATCAATGTACTGACACACTTTGGTGGAGTCTGACTCGCACTTGGCAGGTAAATTGGCAATAGACATCAGATGGGCGTAAGAATCCAATACATCTTGGTCGTCATCGACCATCAGAACCGAGAATTTATTGAGGATCATTCGGAAGCTCCAACACAACACACGCCCCGCCAGAGAGGGACGAAGCAAGAAGAATATCACCATTAAACTGTTTAACGATGGAACGGCAAATATTAAGCCCGAGACCTAAACCGACTTCTTTCGTTGTCGTGAAAGGGGTAAAGATCTGGTTTATCACAGAATGAGAGAATCCCATTCCCGAATCAGAGATACACAATCGAGTGATTCCGTCAGTTTCGCGTTGGGTGAAAATCTCAATTTCTCTGTGGTCTACTTCGGCAACCGCATCCAAACTGTTCACCAATAGGTTAACTAACACTTGTTCAAGCCCGACGCTCTCTGCCCATACTTTCTCGCTTTCGGACACGTGCCACGTCAGACGACACTGTATTTTCCTTAGTCGGGTTTCAACCAATACACCTGCACGTTGAATCGCGTCGAGAATACCAACGTATTCTAACGATGTGTCCTTCGGTTGCTTCTTGGCAAAATGGCGCAGGCTATTGATGATTTTACTCATTCGCTCCGTCATCGCTTTGATCTGCTCAATACTGCTTTCCACTTCTTCGTCATTATTCGAATCCAGAGCCATCTTGGCACTAAACAGATACGTATTTATCGCGGAAAGCGGCTGGTTCAGTTCATGGGCCATAGAAGACATAGTCTGACCGACAACTGCCATTTTTGCGGCTTGAATAAGTTCAGATTGTGTTTCTTTGAGGTGAGTTTCAGCTTTTCGTCTTTCTTCCACTTCAGCCTGTAAATCCAAGTTAGCCATCACTAAATCACGCGTCTTTTCTGATACTCGTTCTTCCAGAATAAGATTGGCCTGAGTCTGCTCAGTGATATCCGTTACCGTCACCATCACTTTAGGAACCCCAGATTGTTTGTAGACACTGAAGTAAAACTGGAGATAACAAATGCTATCTGCTCGGTTAAAACACAAAGTGATGCAAGATTCTCCATTGGAAATAAGAGATGAATCTCTTGTAAACACACGTTTCATTAAACCTTGTTCTTCCACTGATACCCAGATCCATAACTTGCTGTTTAGAGCGTTGTCAGACAGATTAAACAAGGATCTGGCACTGAGATTTGCTGATTCAATCGTGCCCGACATATCACATGTGATCAGGCTGGAATGAGCGTTATTGATTAAGTTTAGTGCGTTGGTTTTCTCCATTTCGCGCATCGCCTGATAGTACTGTTTCAGCTTGTTGCTGACTCTGGCGATTTCGTCTTTACCATCGACAGGGAAGGCGATATCACTTTGGTTTTCTGTCATGGCGTCTAACGTTTCGCTTAACGCAATTAACCTGGAAACAATTCGGCGATTAACAAAGTAATAGGTAAGCAGCAAGCTGACCACGATTGATAAGCTAAAACAGATAACCAGTACTCGATTTCCGCTAGAAACGAGCTGGGCAGTATCCAGTTTGACCTGAGCAAATTCAGCGTCGGCAGTGGAAGCCAGTGAGGCAACGTTGCGGTGAAGTAAATCAAGTTGAGTCAGAATCGTCTTCTGCTGTTTCTGGATTCTGTTTTTCGATGTAACAAAGGCCTTAACCGCTGAGTGAAATTCACCATCAAACCGGAGTAATTCACCCATAGTTTCAATTAGCTGCTGATACGAAATCGCCGAGGGAAGCAGGTAAAGTGCTGTGCTAACATTCTCTAAATCACCCAAACGGTATTGAACGACTTTCATGCCATTATCCACCTGGCTCACATGGGCAGAGTCCGACACATCCAGTAGTAGCTCATACAAGGCCTGTTCCTGATCATTAATACTGTGAATCACGCGCATATTTGCCAAAAGCTTTTCAACCAGACCCTGACGCTTTTCTTTTTCGAGTTGCCACTCAATTTCCTGACGTAATGGGCGTAACTCTGAACCAATATCCTGATGGATCCACCTGATTTCTTCGTTGAGCAGGGAAAGTGTCCTTTCCTTATCGATGTGTTCAAGAAGCATTTCACCAAACGTTTGGATTTGTTGAGACAAGACCTGATACCCCGCAAGAAGGGAGTCGGTTTCGCCATTGCGAGTCAGAGTCGCCAGAATGGATTCGATCGTTGTCAGCTCAGATTGAAGAGACTGCATGTAGTCTTCAAGAATCGATTTACTTTCAATTTGAGGGGCATAATCAATGGCACTTCGAATTTGAGAACTGCTGCTTTCCACTTGGTAGCTTGCGTTGTACTTGGGAACATTATCTTTCAGTAAATCGCCAACCTGTTTATCAAGCAGGCTCCAGGTTCCCCAAGAAACCGCCATTACAACTGCAATTAAACCGGTTGATGCGGAAAACGCCAGAAGTAACTTAGTGCCGATGGTGTGGGAGCGAAGCTTCATTTCAAGCCCCCTGAAAGCATCCGTATCCTGTCTGCGACGATCTCCAGCGTATCTTCTCTAATCACCCTGATGTTGTGCTGCCATTGAGCGAGCAATGCACTGATTTCCGCGTTACTTTTTCCTGTATTGAAAATGTTATCCATTTGCTGGTTAAACATCTCAAGGGACACTGGTGGAGCAAAAAGCAGGCTTTCAATTGAATCCAGCTCGTGAAGCGCGGTGGTATCGAGATAATACTTTTCCCGTGCGCTAATAACTCTTAACCACGCATCTTGCAGGGCAGGGAGCTGCTTGGTTACCGTAATATCAAAGAGAAGTTTTACCCCTTCTTCACGAGAGCTGATCGTATCCAGATTGAGTTGAACGTGATCGTTAGAAAGCAACTCCGTATTCAAAACGGAATACTTTGCAAAGGCATTTTCCTGAATAGAAGCCTGAACGTTTGGGGAAAGCAAACGCTCAACAAATGAGGTTAAGTAAGCATCCTGAGACTCTCTTTTTACCAGACCAATATAGGTAGGCATTAAGGTGAGTCTGGTGTCGTGAACAAAACCAACATAATCCAGCTTGCGCATCAGGATTTTCGCATAACTGTCTATGGTCGGACCCAGACCTAAACTTCCGCTGGCAATGGCATCACTGACACCAAAGCTGCGTGAAGACAGAGTTCCTAAATTCGCACCAATGTTGTTGATTACAGTCCAGCCTTTGTTCCAGCCGTAATGTTCCAAGGTGCTTTCGATCATGAGCTGAGTTGTTCCTGAACGGGAAGGTGTGCTCATCGTAACGTGGCCAAAATAGACAGGGTCTGCGAGGCTGTGAAACCCCTGAGGCTGGGGTAACTGGTGGTTGTTTAAATAGTCGCTGTTCCAGACAACACCCGCCCCTGAATATCCAATAGTGACGACTGAGTCTGAGCTAGGCAAGATGTAAGGTTTGAGCACTTCTGGAGCACGCATTTCATCCGGCACATTCGCCAGTTTTCCCTGCTTGGCCAAGCTGGAAATCACCAAAGGCGATGAGGTTAAGACGAGATCAATGTCTTCCACATAACTCTTACTGAGTAACGTCATGCTTGAAGTTGTAGGGCGATGTATTACCTTAATTTTTGCGTTTTTATGTTCTTTACTGAACTGCTCCACTAAGGGGATCAAAGGCTCTCTTGAAAATGTAGTCAGGATCACCAGTTCATCCGTTGAAGCATGAACGCCAAACGGAGAAATACAGGTAAGCAGAAGAGCAATCCTACGAGCCAAAATCTGGAAATGACTTCTCATATCACAAATCCATTAAAAGTGTGCGTTTAATCAAATCTGAGAAAACTTTTGGAAAAATGTTTTCTTTTCTTCATGGGTCATTTGTGACGCATTTACTTTGAGAATTCTATCAGCAAAAACTGAATTACTGACTTCAGAATTCCCATTATTGACTCGCCCAAATCATCGAAATGAGTCAAAACTGCCTCAATTCGCCACTTTTGAGCTTGAAACCGTGTTTTTGGATGATTCGCTCCGTCAACAGAATTTCGTCTGAAATCGACGACTCACTTGAACGGAGCACAATATGCTTAATTTCTTTAAAACTCGACCGGACTTACCGTTATCGGATGGTTCAAAAGAGGCAATGCAATCTCGCTTTAAGCGCTACCAATGGCAGGTATTTCTAGGGCTGGTATTTGGTTACGCCGTTTTCTACGTTGTAAGGATGTCCTTAGGCGTAGTGAAAAAACCCATGCTCGATGCTGGGATAGTGTCCATAGAAGAACTGGGGATCATGGGGTCTGCGTTCTTCTTCACTTATGCAATTGGTAAGTTCTCCAACGGATTCCTGTCCGATTACGCCAACATTGGACGATTTATGTCGTTCTCTTTACTTCTTTCTGGTTTAACCGCCATTGTTATGGGGCTCAACACCACCGCCTTTTTCTTTGTTTTACTTTGGGGCTTAAACGGATGGTTCCAGTCTGTTGGGTCTGCACCTTCGTGCGTTTCGCTGTTCCAGTGGTTCTCGCCGAAACAACGAGGCAGCCGCTACTCCGTGTGGGGAGGCTCTCGTAACATAGGTGAAGGTATTACCTGGATCCTAACGGCAACGCTGGTGAGCTATCTGGGTTGGAGAGCCGGATTCATCGGTGCAGGTATCGCAGCCATTGCCGCCGCACTGTGTATGTTCCTGGCACTGAAAGATCGTCCTCAGACTTACGGTTTGCCGGATGCTGCAACGGCATTTGATGAAGAACCAGAAATCAAAAAGCAGAACGACCCGACTGAAACACGCCGCGCTCAGCTTTTCATTCTGAAACAACCAACAGTGTGGCTGATTGCAGCAGCGTGTGCGGCGATGTACATATCACGCTACGCAATGTCTTCATGGGCGGTTCTCTACCTTCAGGAGAGCAAAGGCTATTCATTGATTGACGCTGGTTTTGCAATGTCTACCTATCCAATTGCCGGTCTTGCGGGAGCCATTCTATCTGGCATCGTTTCGGATAAGTTGTTTAACGCAAACCGCCATATTCCAACTTTGCTATACGGAATTGCCAACATCGCAGGCATGTGTTTGATGTTCTTCGGACCAGACAACCGTTTCATTGATGCCGTCGCATTGGGTCTTATCGGTTTTGCAATTGGTGGTCTTGTTGTTTTCCTTGCAGGTCTTACTGCTTGCGACCTGATGCCTAAAAACGCGGTCGGTGCAGTGAAGGGATTCATTGGATTGTTCTCTTACATTGCAGCATCTGGTCAGGAGGTGGTTTCTGCGTCTCTGATTAAAATCGAAGAGATCGACGGCGTGAAAACCTATGACTTCAGCCAGGCACAATACTTCTGGCTTGTGGCTGGCGTTGTATCTCTGTTGCTCGCGCTGACAGTGTGGAACGCGAAAAAAGTCACTGATATCGACTAATCAACCAAAGCTGGGAGGAGACTCCCAGCTGACTCATTTTATTTCTCTTTTAGATTATTCGGTTACAGGAACTCAAAGATGTGTAAAACAAAAATCGTCGCAACACTTGGTCCCGCCAGTCAGGATGAAGGTGTTCTATCGAAAATGCTGGATGCCGGCGTAAACGTTGTTCGTCTTAACTTTTCTCATGGCACAGCTCAGGAACATATTGAAAAAGCAAATCTAGTAAGAAAGCTCGCTAAACAAAAAGGGAAAACCGTTGGAGTCCTAGCTGACTTGCAGGGACCTAAGATTCGAATTTCGACTTTTTCAGATTCAAAGGTCCATTTGGTGCAAGGACAGACATTTTTCTTGGATGCGTCATTAGGTGCCAAGCAAGGCGATGCTGAGCGGGTTGGTCTGGATTATCCGGATCTAATCCAAGATCTTAAGATAGGGAATATTTTGTTGCTTGATGACGGTCGCATCCAGTTAAAAGTACAGGAGCTTGACCCAAATCGTTCTTGGGTAAAAACCGAAGTGCTGAATTCTGGCGTCTTGTCAGATCGTAAAGGCATTAACCTTCTGGGCGGTGGTCTTTCTGCGCCTGCATTAACTGATAAGGACATTGCCGATATTGATATTGCGGCTGCTATTCAAGCAGATTTCATTGCGATTTCTTTTCCAAGAAACGGCGCAGATATCGATTACGCTCGCTCATTGATCAGAAAAGCTGGCTCCCAAGCTGATGTCGTTGCAAAAATCGAACGCGCAGAAACAGTCGCAAGTAATGAAAGCATGGACGACATTATCGCCGCTTCCGATGCCATCATGGTGGCAAGGGGCGACTTAGGGGTAGAAATTGGCGATGGGCGGTTACCGAAGATTCAAAAGCGCCTAATCAAACGAGCAAGGCTGGCGGGCAAACCGGTAATTACTGCAACGCAAATGATGGAATCTATGATTGAGAACCCATTACCCACGCGTGCTGAAGTGCTCGATGTTGCCAATGCCATTTTAGATGGGAGCGACGCCGTTATGCTCTCTGCAGAATCTGCGGCTGGGAAATACCCTGTTGAGTCGATTGAAGCGATGGTTCGGATTGCAGCGGGTGTAGAGTTTGACTCTGGTTCTTCGCAAGAGCACTGGGATGAACTTGATTCCTTGTGCGACAACTCAAACAAAAGCTTTGCCATTTCATCCATCATCTCAGCGACAAAAGCAAACAGAAAACTGGGCGTCGCCATTTTAACGGGCGACGGTCAAACGCCAAGACTTATGTCCCGATGCCAGAGTGATGCGCAAGTATGGGGGCTATCTTCTAATGAAAAGGTGTTAGGAAAGATGACCTTACTGCGTGGCGTGATACCCACTTATTTTAATGTGGCACAGCAAGACGACTTATTGGAATCTGTGACTCAAATACTGTCCGACCATACCACTCAGTTCAATATGGAATCGCTGCTTATCGCGAAACTTTCGAGCTTGGAAGGACAGGGGGAAGTAAACACATGCTGGATGGTCAATCTTGGCGCGACAGATGCAATACCAGCTTAAAGAATTTGTAGTAAGTGTAGGGCTTTCTACAAATACGTTTTGCAGCGAGTACATAGCTCCCCCTAACAACATGTATTTGCTAGCAAAACATTTGCATTGTTAAAGGCTCACAATGCGCAATAGCATCATTACATTCTTAATGTACTGATGTTTGAGTTTATGACACCCTTGCTCCACAAGGTTTGACCCGCATTTATGCGGGTCTTTTTTATTTTTTCTCTATTCAAAGTTAAAACTCATATTTCATAGTCAAAAGTTTACACTTCTGTGAATTTATATATGCTTGAAAGGTAAGCACGCAACAGTAACTCTGTTTAAAACTTACCCAACCATAAAACTAAAATTACAGGTGATTTTACATGCAACCGTATTTTGCAGAAATTACAGGGTGGGGGAAATGCCTGCCTCCTGCCAAGCTCTCCAACCAAGACCTGAGTACATTCCTTGAGACTTCTGATGAGTGGATCCGTACCCGTACTGGAATTGAAGAACGCCGCATCAGTCATGTTAATACGTCTGACCTTGCAACCGTAGCGGCTCAGCGAGCCATTGCGTGTGCAGGTATCAACGCTGAAGATATTGACTGCCTTATCGTTGCAACGTGTTCTCCTGATACGTTAATTCCAAATATTGCATCCAAAGTTCAGACCAATCTTGGCATCAAAAGCTGCGCTTCATTTGACTTAAATGCCGCGTGTACCGGGTTTGTATATGGGCTGGAAACAGCGACCCGTTTGATTCAGGCAGGCAACTATCAACACGCACTGGTGATCGGTGCTGAGCGGCTGACATTTTATTTAGACTGGACTCAACGCGATACTGCCGTTCTGTTTGGTGATGGTGCCGGTGCGGTTGTCTTAAGCAAAACCGATAAACCGTTGGGTTTGCAACAAGCGCAGCTTGGGTGTGACGCTGAAGGGCGCGATATTCTGGCGGTTCCTAAATACGGCACAGCAATGGATCGATTTGCTGCCGATAACGGATACTGGGAATTTAATTTTGTAGGCAAAGAGATTTTCAAACGCGCTGTACGTGGAATGGGAGCTGCCGACTCAAACGGTATTAAAGCGCTCCCAGCTGAATACCAGTGACATAGACATCGTCATTCCACATCAGGCTAATGTGCGTATTATTCAAACCTTGTGTGATCATTCGGAAATTGCTCAAGACAAAGCATTTGTGAACATTCACAAGTACGGAAATACATCTGCGGCAACAGTCCCTATTGCATTATGTGAAGCTGTGGAATCAGGAAAAGTGAAGCCGAGCAGTGATATTCTGACAGCGGCATTCGGAGCAGGATTGACCTGGGGTGCCGGGCACATCAAATGGGGTGACAGGGTAACTCCATTGCAAGAAACTAATGCAGAATTACCCGAGTGTAACGCCACTGCACTAGAACTGCTTTCTGAAGCTATAGAGCATTGTAAAAACAAATAGCAGAATTAAAAAATCAGCCGCTTTAAGCGGCTGATTTTTTGGTACTTAATCTGACTTCAGGTTAATTTATAAACTCATTTAGCGCATCAATGGTTGGCAATGCCGTCATTGCGCCTTTTTGAGTGGTAGCCAGCGCTCCACACCCGTTCGCCCATTTAATCGCATTTTTGGCATTGTCTAACTTAGACCAATCTTCAACCTGAGCCAGGTAAGACAGCAGCCCACCGACAAACGCATCACCAGCTCCGGTCGTATCAACAGGAGACACGGTTTTTCCGCTTATCAGCTCTTTGCCTTCTTCAGTAACCAGCAGCGCACCTTTTGCCCCCTGAGTCACCAGAATCATAGGTAAATGATGCGTCTTTAAGCTATCAAGCCCCTCAGAGATTGAGGGCTTTCCCGTCAAAAATGCCAGCTCATCATCAGAGAACTTCACAACATCCGACATTCCAATCGCTTTCAACACAGTTGGGATGATCTCATCCTGATTTGCCCATACTTCGTGACGAAGGTTGGGATCAAAGCTGACATATCCACCAGCTTGCTTCATCTTTTCCATAGCAAGTAGCGTCGTACTTCTCGCTGGCTCGTTTGCCAGTGCGATAGAGCAGATATGAAGCCAGTCTCCTTGTTGAAAAGTCGGGATATCTTCGGGTTGAGTGAACTGATCCGCACTGGGCTTTACCATAAATGTAAAGCTACGTTCACCGGAATCGTCTAGATCGACAACGACTGTTGATGTTCTTCGGGCGGGGTCGAGCTTTAAAGGAGTAACATCGACACGTTCAGACTCAAGGGTTTCACTGAGGAACTTACCAAAAGGATCGTCACCAACCCGACCAAAGAACCCGCTATCCACACCAAGTCGGGAGATTGCTACAGCGACATTGGCAGGGGCACCGCCAGGGCATTTTAAGTACGTCATCTCAGTATCTGGAATCAAATCCACCACTGCATCCCCTGTAACCCAAACCTTACTCATTATCTATTCCTTTAAATAATTATTTTCATATTGAAGCTAACTAGCAACAAAAACGTGTTATTAGCATTTAGCTTGTCTTTAAGAATATAAGGCTGTCAGGAGCGTGTTAAGGGCAAGAATGTATAAATATGACTCAGATTTTTTAAATTTTCCTGAAAAGCCACCCACATGCGTGACGCGGTCACGAATTTCATTTACCCCTCATAGTCTTACTGATATTTAGATTAACCTAATGTTGATAGATCTATTTTAGTTTTTTCTTATATAAATGTTGACTACGAGCATAATATTAGTGCAATCTAAATTAGATTTATTTGAAAGAGAAGGTTTAATATGAATCTTGATCAAATGAGAACAAATTCTGCTGAAGTTGCCGAAATTCTAAGAATCCTCTCTCATCCAGAAAGACTGTTGGTACTTTGCCAGCTAATGGAAGGAGAATTGGGCGCAGGGCAATTGCAAAACAGCTCGACATTAAGCCAATCCGCATTTTCGCAGCACTTAACCGTTCTCAGGAAGCACAATCTGGTGAAGGTACGCAAAGAATCTCAGCAAGTCTTCTATTCCCTTGCCGATGAGAGGATAGCGGCACTCATTCATAACCTACATAAGGTTTTCTGCGAGTAATGGTGAGAAACATCTCAACCCACTCATCACCTTCAAGCGGAAATATTCAAAAGGACAGTCAATGAGAGCCAGTTCTTCACAAGGCTTTGTTCATTCGGTAATGAACAGTTTTTTCCCGCCAATACTCATCGCATTTGCCTTGATTCTTGGTGGTATCGCGCTGTGGCTAACACCTAAAGAGGAAGATCCACAAATAGTTGTTCCAATGGCTGACGTACTGATTGATGCCCCCGGTTCAGTGCGAAGCAAGTTGAAAAGCAGGTAACAGAACCTCTTGAAAAACTACTCAGCCAAATCGACGGTGTAGAGTACGTTTATTCTGCGTCCATGGAGAATAAGGCGCAGGTCATTGTGCGTTTCTATGTAGGCGAGAATCGAGAAAATGCTCTGGTTAAACTGTATAACAAGCTGTATTCCAACCAGGATACAATCCCTGCTTCCGTCTCAAACTGGGCTGTTAAGCCGGTAGAGATAGATGATGTGCCTATCGTTGTCGCTGCACTCTACTCAACGGATCCCGATGAAATTGGAACCTATGAGTTAAGGCGCATCGCGACACAGGCAACCCAGCGCTTAAACTCGCTAGACGACACCAATATCGTGAAAGTTACCGGAGGTCAGTCTCGGGTTGTAGAAGTCGCATTGGATGCATCGGCGATGGCGAGTCGAAAAACAACTATCGATGATTTACAACGCGCATTTAACGTAAGCCATGCCAAACAAAGCGCGGGGTATTTACATCAGCAGGAAGAGGTATTCTTACTCGAATCCGGGCAGTTTTTCCAAAACGCCCATGAGCTCAGCCAGTTAGTCGTCAATGTCATTGATGGTAAACCCGTCTATTTAGGGGATGTGGCAACTATTACTGATGGTCCGGAAGAAGCTTCTACAGACACCTGGATTCAATACGGTCATGGCGATTTCCAATCCTATCCCTCAGTTTTTTATCTCCGTAGCAAAACAAAATGGTTCAAACGCCGTAGGTGTTGCCGACGAAGTGCTTAAAGAGTTAAACACACTTAAAGCCGAGCAATTTCCAGAATCGGTTAAGCTGGATATCATCCGAAACTATGGTCAGACAGCCAGCGACAAGGTCAACAACTTAGTATCTAGCTTAGGTATAGCAATTGTCACCGTTGTGGTGTTTGTCGGCTTATTCTTGAACTGGCGCAGCGCATTGGTGGTGGGTATTGCCATTCCTATCAGCTATGGTGCAGCGATTGGTATGGATCTCGCGTTTGGGTACTCCATCAACCGAGTTACATTGTTTGCGTTGATTCTTGCTCTTGGTCTGATCGTGGATGATCCTATTGCCAGTATTGACAACATTGAGCGTTACCTTAAACGCAAAGACTTGTCGAAAACCAAAGCCATTGCTCTCGCAATGGGGGAAATCCGATCAGCACTTTTGATGTCCACGGTAGCTATAGTTATCGTGTTCACGCCGATGTTCTTCATTACCGGGATGATGGGACCCTATATGGCTCCGCTGGCGTTTAATGTGCCCGTCTCAGTGATATTCAGCACCTTAGTAGCATTCCTAATCACGCCTTGGCTTGCCCGAAAGATCCTTCGTGCTGCGCAGGACAAAGGGACATACAACATTGAATCCACTCTGCTTTACCGTGGGTACAACAAGCTACTCTTACCTTTGCTTGAATCGCGGAAAAAGAGCTGGGTATTCCTGGGAATTGTCGCGATGCTGTTTGTTGGAGCAGCCATGTTACCCGCACTTCGACTGGTTCCCTTGAAGCTTCTACCGTACGACAACAAGAATGAGTTCCAGTTGATCGTCAACATGCCAGAAAGCACCGACTTTGTAACCACATCAAATACTCTGCGTGATTTCTCAAGTTATCTGGTTGAGCAACCGGAGGTGATATCGGTTTCCGGTTTTGCTGGTGTCGCATCACCAATGGATTTCAACGGCATGGTTCGTCATTACTTTATGCGTGACTTACCACACCAGGGAGAACTACGAATCGTCCTTGTTGACAAAGATGCACGCAGTTTTCAGTCGCATCAGATTGTGACCCGAATCAGAGATGACATTGAATCAATCGCTACCAAGCACAATGCGAAAATTCAACTGGTGGAAGTGCCTCCCGGTCCTCCGGTCATTGCGACCCTGACAGCCGAAGTATACGGTCAGGAAACGACGTCATACGAAAGACTGCAACAACAGGCTTTCAATGTTATCCAGCGTTTAGAGCAAGAGCCATTTGTATCCGAAGTCGATAGCAGTATTGAAGAGCCGACAGAAGTCTGGCAATTCATCGTAGATCGGGAGAAAGCAGCGTTGTCTGGCATTTCCACCGCTGACGTCAACCAGACCATACTGGCTGCGAATAAGGGCATCAAGCTTGCCAACCTGAAAATGGAGAGAGAAATCGATCCTCTGCCAGTGACCATTAAGCTTCCGATTTCGCAGCGGGATAATCTCACTAACTTAGAAGCGCTTTATGTTCGTGGGCAGACAGGAATTGCGAAACAGAATGTGATGGGAAGTCTGGAAGATGCACCTCAACCGCTCGTCCAATTGTCCGAGTTGGGCAAGTTTGTTAAGCGCACTCAAGATCAGCCTATCTATCACAAAAACCTTAAACCTGTGGTTTACGTTTATGCCGAATCCGCGGGGCGGGTACCGGGTGAAATTGTTGCTGATGTAATTGCAGACCAAGACAAAACCTACTCAGATGAATCAAGAGCGCTGAGCGAGAGAAACTACTTAAGCAATGGTGGTAATCAAGGCTGGTCAGTGGATGACGATATTCAAGTCGTTTGGAGTGGCGAGGGAGAATGGAAAATTACCATAGATGTGTTCCGTGATCTGGGAATTGCCTATGGAGCGGCGCTACTTGGCGTATTCATCGTCATGCTTATCCAGACGGGTTTGCCTGTGGTGTCTGGCATCATCATGCTCGCAATTCCTCTAACCGTTATTGGTATCATGCCGGGGTTCTGGTTCCTGAATCTTCTTGGTGAAGACATTAATGGCTACCCAGATCCCGCTTTGTTTACCGCAACAGCCATGATTGGAATGATCGCACTTGCCGGGATTGTAGTTCGGAACTCCTTAGTTCTTATCGAATTTATTCAGCAATCTCTAGCGGCGGGCAAACCTCTTAAAGCAGCTTTAATCGAATCCGGCGCGGTTAGAATGCGCCCAATCTTACTGACGGCAGGCACAACATTGCTCGGAAATATCGTGATAACGCTGGATCCGATATTTAACGGTCTGGCTTGGGCAATCATATTCGGAATAACCGCATCAACCATCTTTACTTTATTAGTCATCCCAGTGGTTTATCACTTGGCGTATTCAAATGTAGAAGGGCATGGTCTGCCTGTTACCAATGAGGAAGAATCATGAAATCATCAAAACTCCTGTTAGGGATCGGTCTGTTTTCAGTGCTGATCGTATTGTTTATTTTCATGGCTGGTGGTTTTACAGAAAAAGTGAATCATAAAGCACTGACCACAACGGATACTTCTGACATAGAAACCGTCACCTTAAGGTATCAGGAAACACCTCAAATCAGAGAATTTACAGGCACAGTAATTGCCGATCAAAAAGCTCAGCTTTCTGCACGCGTTACCGCAAAAGTAGTCGAGGTGTTGGTGGATATAGGTGACAGCGTCACCAAGGGTGATGTCATTATGCGCCTTGAAAGTGACGACCTTGATGCCCGAGTACAACAGACAGAGCAGGGGCTATCTTCCGCTCAGGCGAATCTGAATGCTGCGCGTAAGGAGTTTAAGCGGATATCAGAATTGGTGGAAAGGAAGTTACTTCCGCAATCAGAGTTTGACCGTGTGGAATCCCAGCTTGAAACGGCAAGAGCCAGTTTTAAGCAAGCACAAGCTGCAGTAAAAGAAGCTGAAACGACATTTGGCTTTAGTATTATTACCGCACCTTTTGATGGCGTGGTAACTCAAAAGCCAGTCAATGAAGGGGATACTGCAACACCAGGTGCTTTGCTGGTCTCCTTATACAACCCAGAATCATTGCAACTTGAAGTCAATATTTCTGAGTCTTTGATAGCAAGTATTGCAGTGGGTGATCAGCTTAACTTTAATTTACCAACTTCAAGGCACACAGGGGATA
>NZ_AFWJ01000020.1 GCF_000222685.1 Vibrio nigripulchritudo ATCC 27043
GTCTGGTGTGCTACAGAATTTTCAACCATGAGACAGCTAAGAAAATATTTCCGTAACGAAAGAGAAGTGGAAAGAGACGAGATCTACATCAGCAGTTATTGGAAGCAAGGACGTACAGAAGATCAGCACAAAATTGACAAACGAAAAGACGCTGAAGAACAGGCTAAATAAATCAACGTAATATTAAACTGAGCGCATTGATTTTACTTAGTAATAAGATGATAATGATTCTCATTATTGTGCAATTGGAAATGGATTATGTTTGACGCGGTCAATAGTTTTGAGCTTTCATCAGCCTTCGAAAACAGTACCAATGAAAAAGTGAATAAACTGCTATTGGTAGAGGATGACCCAGATCTTAACTCTCAACTTTCGGCACTGTTGTCCTCTCAACAGTATGAAGTGACAAGCTACGAATCTGGTTCAAAGGCATTGGAATGTCTGAAAACTCATTCGTTTGATTTGATTATTCTGGATGTCGATTTACCGGATGTCGATGGGTTTGAACTTTTGAATTATGTTCGCGAACATTCCAGTACGCCAGTGGTCATGCTTACAGCCTACGGAGCGGAAGAACACCGAATCCGTGGGCTTCGGTTTGGCGC
This sequence comes from Vibrio nigripulchritudo ATCC 27043, assembly GCF_000222685.1. Lineage (GTDB taxonomy): Bacteria > Pseudomonadota > Gammaproteobacteria > Enterobacterales > Vibrionaceae > Vibrio > Vibrio nigripulchritudo. The sequence continues at coordinate 606 of NZ_AFWJ01000020.1, forward strand.
AGACGACTACGTATCTAAACCTTGCAGTTTTACTGAGCTTTGCCTGCGTATTGAAGGCATTTTGCGAAGAACTCAATCTCCGGGTAAACCTATCAGCAGTACTTCCAAACTTGCTCACGAAGAACTTGTTTTAAACAAGTACACCCAAATCGTGACGGTGAACGCTAACGATGAACCCACAGACGTTCAGTTGACCCCAATTCAATTCAAGCTTCTCTGGACTTTGGCTCAAAATAAGGGTCATGTTCAGTCTAAGCCTTATCTCTATCAGGCGGTTTTAGACCGAGATTTTTGCCAATACGACAGAAGTCTGGACATGCACCTAAGCCGCATTCGTAAAAAGCTGGTGGCAGAGGGTATGCCAACAAGCCGCATTAAAACCGTTCACGGTAAAGGTTATCTGTTTGTATGAAGAAAGTGCTTTTCTGGCGCCTGTTTATCATTTTGTCTCTAGGCGTCGTCATTTTTTTCTCGTTGCTTCATAGCGTTGCAATTTTATCCGAAGAAAAAATGAGTTACCTCAAGCAATCACACCGAGATGAGATTCTGGCTTGGGGGAGCAAAGCACAGACTTTGGTCGACGAAAACAAGATAGAAGAACTTGATCGCTGGCTTAATGAGTTAGCAATTGAAGAAGATACCTGGGCGACACTGGTTCGCTCACAAGTGGATGTTATTGGTGGAAACCCTCTGAACCAACGTTTTTTCGAAGGCTATGGAATAGGTCGAAATGTCGATTGGAAAATCCATCTTTATTTCCCCGATAACCCAATCATGGAAGTGGCGCTTTCCCAGGGGAATTACCACTTCCTTATTATTCTTCCAGACCGCATGCGACCAGGAACTTATATGTCCCACGCGTTCTGGCTGTTCCGGTTTGTTATCCCGTTTACCGCGTTACTTGCCCTGACTGTCTACATATACCGGTATGTCATGAAGCCTTTGCAGCGTTTTCATAGCGCAACACAGGAGTTCAGCAAGGGAAATTTCAATGAGCGGATCGGTGGTACCAGAACCAATGACGAATTTGGTGAAATTGCCAAAACGTTTGACGAAATGGCAGAGCGCACTTCCACGCTTATCGAACATCATCGGAATCTTATCAGCGACATGTCGCACGAAATTCGCACCCCCATCAGCCGAATAGAACTGGCTTTGAACTGTATCGAACGTGGAATAGACGTGAAAAGCATGTTTCACCGAATAGAGACTGAAGTTCGGAATATGCGACAACTAGCGGAAGATACACTCACTCTTGCCTGGATAGAGAATGAACGCCCGGATTTAAGAAGCGAGTCCTTTGATCTGGTGGAGCTGGTTGATTCCATCATCGATGACGCTTCTTTTGAATATCCCGACGCTAAAGTCACCGTATCCCTACCTGACAACCTGGTTTTGAATTTCTCAAGCCAAAGAGCACTTGGTCAAGCGATCGAGAACGTAATTCGAAACGGGCTTCGTTACACTCCGAAGCAGGGAGAATTTCATGTGTCAGCAGAAGTACGGGATAAACATGTCGTGCTTAAGATTCGTGATTCAGGCCCCGGTGTTCCAGACTCCATGCTTTCCCATATCTTTAAACCGTTTTTCAAGCTGAAACAGAAAAACAACGAGGGGAGAACTGGGTTTGGTGTTGGGTTGGCTCTGGCTAAGCGACACATTGAATCAGTTAAGGGAAAAATCACAGCAGTAAACAATGCAAAAGATGGCCTAGAAATGATAATTTCATTGCCACATGATGCATAAGTGTTTGATATGTAACACTTGTAAAAGTAATTTACTCAATATGGATGGGTAAGCAGAATTCACGGCGATAATAGTTCTCATTACCAATGGAGTTAGCTGTGAACTCAATTCTCCCATTCAAACTGACGCCTGTTGCTAGCGCGTTACTACTTGTGTCAACAGTGAGCGTTGCTCAAGACGATATTGAAGTTATCGAAGTCAAAGGCAGTCAACTAACCAAAGTCGACATTAGCATTGACCAAAGTGCATTAGAAAATGCACAGGCGAACGATCTTAATGATGTGTTCCGCAGAGAATCCGAAGTCAGCGTTGGCGGTTCGTCATCGGTGTCTCAAAAAATATATGTTCGTGGTATTGAAGATACCATGTTGAACGTTAGCGTCGATGGCGCAGAACAGTCGGGTAACTTGTTTCACCATCAGGGTCGATTGGCTGTAGAACCTGAACTGCTAAAGCAGGTAGACGTTAATGCTGGTGCCGGGCGTGCGACAGATGGTCCCGGAGCTTTAGGCGGTGCCGTTAAGTTTGTGACCAAAGATGCTCAGGATCTTCTAAAAGGAGATGAGCAGTTTGGCGGCAGTGTAAAAGCCGGTTATTACAGCAACAATAGCGGTTACAAAACTTCCGCGAGCCTTTACGGCAAAGTGTCGGAAGATTGGGGACTGCTTGCCAGTGCCACATATAAAGACAGTAAAAACATCGTTGATGGAAACGGCGAAGAACAGCTATACAGCGGTTCAAAACAACAAATTGCGCTGTTGAAATTGTCAGGAAACCTGACTGACACGCAGAAGCTTTCTGTTAGTTATGACTATAACAGTGACGATGGCGTAAAGCTGAATCGCCCGCATTGGGTTCCGAGCAAAAAGAACGCTTCATTGCAACAGGAAACGGGTCGTAAGACGTTTACGCTTAACCATGAAATTGCGGTTAACAACTACGTAAACCTAGATACAACCTTGTATACCAATGAGCAGACCCTGACGCATAAAGATCATCCTCGTTGGGGAACAAGCGCCGCGAGCATGAACACGTTTGGTGGCAAAGTGTTTAATACAAGTGTAATCGGAGCACATACCCTGGTAGTGGGTGTCGATTACAAACAGGACAAAGCCAAGCTTGGTACTGGCGGAAAAGACAGCACGGAAAAAGGCACCGTTTATGGGGTGTTTGCTCAAAATGACTGGCAAGCAACCGAGCAGTTACTGCTGACCCTTGGCGCGCGTTACGACACTTACAAATTGGTTGATACGCAGGATTTGAGTTTCGACTCTGCTGGATTCAGCCCGAATGTGGGTGCGACCTATACGGTTTTAGATGGTCTGGATGTGTTTGCCAGCTACGCAAAAGCATTCCGTGGTCAGCAAACGAAAGAGCTGTTTGTGCTGGATTACAGAAACAACGATCCAGAGCGTAAGCCAGAGAAGGCAACAAATGCCGAGGTAGGGCTTAAATACCACAACAATGGTTTCAGTGCCGGTATTACGCTGTTTGATAGCACGATTGAAGATGTGGTGAGCAACGAAGGCAAGGTGATGTCCAACGTTGGTAAGCTGACCAATAAAGGCGCCAATGCTTACGCAGGTTATCAGCTTGGTGATGTGTCTGCTTATGTGAGCTACGCCCAGTCAAGCCCTAAGCTGGACGGAGAACCGCTAACGGATGACAACATGACAGTTGGTACATCAGTTGGTGACACTTGGATACTGGATTTAGTGTACCAACCGCAAGATTCGATGGAATTTGGTTGGAACGCAAAATTGGTTGAGCGCTTGACGGAAACGGGCGACTCGCCAACCAAAAACGAGAAAGCGGGTTACGGAGTGCATGACTTGTATGCGCGCTGGATGCCACTTTCTGAAGAAGAACTAGCTTTGACCTTGTCGGTGAAGAACGTGTTTGACAAATACTACTTTGATCACGCCTCTTACTATGTTTATGGGGATAGCACTGTAGCACGTGGCTTTGCAAACGCTGGTCGAGACATCAGATTCAACGTGAGTTGGTCATTTTAGCCAACTTTTTAAAGCGAGCTAGGGTTAACAGACCCTAAAAATAGTGAACTAAGGAAAAACAATGAAAACGACGCAAACTCTACTGAAAAGTGCGCTGATTGGATTGAGCGTATTGTTTGCCAGTGTAGCTACAGCAAAAACCATTACTGTAGAACATCAAATGGGTAAAACGACGCTAGAATCAAAGCCTCAAAATGTGGTGGTTTTAGGTCAGGATAGCTTAGATGTTTTGGACGCAATTGGTGTAGAACCAGTAGGTGTTGTTAAAGCACACCTACCTAGCTACCTGTCCAAGTACAAAGGCGACAAGTATAAGGCGGCGGGTTCATTGTTTGAGCCTAACTTCGAAGCTATTTACAACATGAAGCCAGACCTGATCATCGTCTCTAACCGTAGCTCAGGTTCAATGGAAGAGCTGTCAAAGATTGCTCCAACGGTTCTTTTCCTTGCTGACTCAAAAGATTACTGGGGTTCTACTCAGAAAGCTTGGCGCATGCTAGGTAAAATTTTCGAGAAAGAGCAAAAAGTTGAAGAACTGATTGCAAGTCAGGACAAGCAAATCCAGGCGCTGAAAGCGGCGAACCAAGATGGTGATTCTCGTGCTCTGGCTATCATTACTAGTGGCGGTAAAGTGGCAGCATTTGGTGTGGAATCCCGTTACGGTTACATCCATTCGCTATTTGGTTTCAAACAAGCGGCAGATGGTATCGAAGCGAAATCTCACGGTGAGCACATCAGCTATGAGTACATCTCTAAAGCAAACCCAGATGTTCTGATTGTACTTGACCGAGATGAGGCGATTGGCGCATCTCAGGGTGAAGCGAGAAAGCAACTTGATAACGCGCTTATCAAGAAGACGAACGCTTACAAAAACAATAAAATTACTTATCTGAATGCACCTGTTTGGTACATCACTGCGAGTGGTGTAACAGCGACTCAAATCATGATCGATGACATGAAGAGAGCGCACGCAGCTAAATAAATGCTCAGGTAAGAAAAGTATAAAAAGGTCGCAGAATGCGACCTTTTTTATTTACTTTGACTTAAGCCTAAAACTGAACCATTGAGATTCGCTAGACTTTTGATTCTACCCGCTTTTGTAAATGATCAGTGTAGGAAAAGTTGATGGCTTCAGAAAAAGAAAAAATGCTTGCTGGTGAACTGTATCAGCCTTGGGATGACGAGATTCATTGTGAAAGAATTGCTTGTCGTCGCTGGTTACATCAATTGAACAATAGTTTGCCTAACAGTGAAGAATGGCAAGATGCCATCGAGTCACTTCTGCCTCAGGCAAAAGGGGAAGTCTACCTGGAGCCGCCGTTTTATTGCGACTACGGAAGCAATATTCTGGTGGGAGAGAATTTCTACGCAAACTTCGGATGCACCATTCTGGACGCCAATAGAGTAGTGATTGGCGACAATGTAATGCTTGCCCCTAATGTTCAAATCTATACCGCAACACACCCACTTGATGTGCGGACTCGTGTTACCGATTGCCTGGAATATGCGGAACCAATAAACATTGGAGATAACGTCTGGATAGGTGGTGCAAGTGTGATCTGCCCGGGTGTCACTATTGGAGAGAACAGCGTGATAGGAGCGGGTAGTGTGGTGACCAAAGACATTCCCGCCAACGTAGTTGCCGCGGGCAACCCCTGCAAGGTGATTCGTGAAATCGAACAATAGAAATTATACCCAAGCAACCTCAAGATGCTCGGTTCAGCGACTTTCTATTAAAGAATAGGGAACTGGCTTTTCAGACAAGAAACCGATTTGAAGGTTTAGTGGGTCTAAATCAAGAATCGGTAACGCAGTATGAAAGCCAGTTAAACTCACCCTTGGGAGCCCATATTCTGCCTCATTTCATTGTCAAAGAACTTGGAAATGACGCGTCATTCCGCTGCGTTCTTTTCCTTGAACAGAAACAGAATATGAGGCTCTGAATCATGTATCTTGAGGTCACTTGGGTATTAGCCGCCTAAGCTCCCTGCTTCCCAAAATAGTGATTCAACCAGCCTGATATTCGTGTGCCCCAGGATGTTTTTTCCTGATGTGGGTTATGGCTTTTGCCAATATAGAAGGCACGCATGTATTCCGTTCGAATGGTGTCTGGCTTTTCGCCAGTTACGCCAGTCAATATTTCAGCCGTTCGAGCGGCATGATCGTTTGCGAGGCTGAAATCCATCTGCAGGTAACCCTGTAGCATCAACCAAACCTTGGTACAAACGGTCAATTCAGTTGGCAGTTCCACACGAAATTTTTGTGCGTGCTCTTTCCCAACAGAATCCTCGATGATTTCATTCATACTATGAAGAGCGTCGCTCTGGGTCTCCAGGCTACTTGCTAACTCCATTTGCGCTTTGGTGAGCGTACCGAGCGCCATGTCAGATGGGCGCTTGTCTGGGTGAGTTTTACAAGCGTTTTCAAAGGTGGATTCCCAAGAAACCAGTAGTTTTTCCAATACACGCTGTTCATCCGCCTTCAATTCTAATGAAGACAAACCAGCTTCATCGAGCAGAGGTTTTAGCTCACTCATTGCTTTGGCTCTTGCAGAGTTTCCCATGTGATTTCGCAATCGCCATTGTCTGCAGTAACAAAGACAGAGTTCCCCGTTAGCATTACGGACAGATCCATCGTGCGGGTAACAAGCTCAGAGAGTGCGTCTATACCTTCCCAGTCAAATCGGGTGATGGTTGCATCTAGCATCCCAAATTTACCTTGGTTCTGTTCCCACCACACGTTTGACTTGGTATTGAAAGAGTAAACATGAACCTGCTTTGCAAGACGACGAGACTTTTTCACTCGCTCTACATCAGGTTCACCCACGTCAATCCACAGTTCAATTTGGTCGTCTAGGCTTTTCTTCCAAACGTCTGGTTCTTCAATAGTGGAAAGCCCTTTTGTAAATTCCAGACGTTCCTGAGCATTCAGACAAAACGCGATGACGCGCGCCATCATTCGCTGAGCATTTTCAGATGGATGTTGGGCGATAGTCAGGTTCAGTGAGTCGTAATGATCGCGATTCATGTCCGTCAGGTTGATACGGAATTTGTATATGGTTGGTTTAAGCGCCACGGCGGTAATCTTCTTAAGATGGGTATAAGGTTATATTACGTTATAACAAGCTGATTAGCTGAAAGAATGTAGGAAATTTGAAGCAGCGGGGCTTTGTCTGATTAAATTCCCGGCAGAAGAAGAGTAAATGTTGTACCAACGCCCGGTTCACTGGCGACTTCAATGGAACCTTTATGGTTTTTGATGATTTCGTAACTAATAGATAACCCGAGCCCGGTTCCTTTTCCCACTTCCTTGGTGGTGAAAAATGGTTCAAATATATGAGCAAGATCGGAATGGTGTATGCCTTTCCCGGTATCTCTGACTGTCACCTTAACCCAATCTCCATCGCCCATATCGATAGGCTCAGTGATGACGGTTAACTCACCTTTATCTGGTGTTGCGTGTTTAGCGTTAACAAATAAATTAATAAATACCTGCTGCAGCTGAGTAAATGAACCCTCTATGTCTGGGATATCTTCCAGCGTTTTATTCAGAGTGAGTGAATGTTTGATTTCGCTGTTCACTACCTTCAGTGCTGTCTCAATGCAGTCATTCAAATCAATAGGCATAAACTGCCCGGTTCCTTTGTGAGACGCCTTTTTGAAGTTATGAGATATTTCTTTGATCCTCTCCAGTCCTTGAGAGGTTTCGACAATGAGCTCTTTGATGTCATCGGTCAGGTGATTTATGTCGATCTTTTCACGGTAAGCGAGGTAGGATTTGAATCCTTGTTCATCCTCCTGACTCTGAATGGCAAGCTGATCCAGAGCGACCAAATCTTCGATGTATTCAGACAGCAGTTTGATGTTAGAAAGGGCAAAGCTGACGGGGTTATTAATCTCGTGCGTGACCCCCGCAGCCAGTTGCCCTATGGCTGCCATCTTTTCGTTATGAACCATTTGCTGTTGCAGCTTGTTGACATTATCCAGAGTGTCTTCGAGCGACTGGAGGCTTTGAAACAGTTCACGTGACTTGCTCTCAAGCAAAGCCTCTGCTTCTCGCCTTATCTTTTTCTCCCTTAGGTAAGCTCGCTTATAGGATTCGAGCTCACTGTTTTTGTTGACGTCTTCTTCTTGCATCCGCGCACTCCTGTTTATATGAAGTACGCTAGCGTAGTGTTGTTATGGCGCTCGTAATCGATCAATCGACGAAGCATCGGCTCATTGATTTCGCTGCCTTTCGTCAACATGGCTGAACCGTTTGGCAGGATCACGTCACGTTTCAGGATATCGCCTTCATTCAGTTCGTTAACACCCACACAGTATTCAATTTCATGAACCCCATCCTGAGGACGGTTTTTAAGTACCTGAATAAACGCTTTTACTGCGTCTCTGTCGTAGATGGTGCCGGAATTGGTTTGCAGGAAATTCTGAGCGGCGAAAGGCGACTTGTGCAGCTTATTATTATCACCAGCTACCATGTAGTCGTAATCTTTAACCACTCGCAAAATCCGTGAAGCGATAGGAATGTCCTGCCCTTTGAGATGACCGGGATAACCTGTTCCATCGAAGTTCTCATCCTGATGTCGAACCAGAGATGAGATGCTGTGGAAGCGAGGCAATTCCGAGATCAAATCTGCACCCAATTCAGGATTTGATGATGGTGCAACATGGCTTTGCTGGTAGTTCTGACCCAGATTGACATCTTTATCCGCACCAATAACACCAAGCTTGTGCATGATCCCGCACATGTAGGTTTGTTTGACCTGAGCTTCGTCCAGTTCAAACAGCAGTGCAACCTGCTTGGATTGATAGGCAACCCGCTCGATATCTTGAGCGTTACAACCCGTTCGGAAAGAAATCAATCCAGTGATCAGAGAGAGCACGTCCCTAAACAGACCGGATCGGCTTTTCAGTGTATTTTTCAGCTTTAAGTTGGAATCTTTCAGGGCTTCTGTCCGCAAGGCCACTTTCTCTTCCAGTGCCGTGTTGATTTGTGCCAGTTCATCGTTTTTATTGGCGAGTTCTTGTTGCAGACGATTTTTTTCTTCTTTTACTCGGTAAAATTCAAGCGATTGTTGGAGGGTAAATCTGAGATTGTCATTATCCCAAGGCTTGCTCAGGTAGGTACTGACTCCACCGTCATTAATCGCTCGCACCGTATCTTCCACATCGCTGTAACCGGTTAGCAATATGCGAACGGCTTCCGGTTGGATTTCTTTGGCGTATCCGAAGAAAGTCGCGCCATCCATATCGGGCATTTTCATGTCCGAAACGATAATGGCAACTTCCTGAGCCTCTAGGTAAGAAAGCGCTTCACTCGGCTCAGTGAAGGGATGTATCTCAAAGTCGCGTCTTAAAACACGAGTCAGTGCTTTAAGAATATCTGCCTCATCATCAAGCAGAACTAGCTTTGGTTTGCTGAGTGTGTCAAGTACGTTGATGTCTTCCATGGCACCTCCAATTTAAGTTCTTACCCTGATTAATCAATTTGTATGCCAGACTGAGTGTTTATCAGTAATTGCCTTTTAAAACATTTGGTTAGGCTTAACTATGTTCTTACTACTGGTAATTTCGTTTATTGAGAAACCCTTTGAATGTCTTCTTTTTCATATATCTACGGGAAATTTTTCATATTCGTTCTCATATTGCTTGTCTCTTTGAAATCAGCAGAAACTGCTTCTATCGGAAGCACTATGGTGAATGTAGAGCCTTGATGAAGCTGACTTTCTATTTCTATAGAGCCAGAATGCTGTTCAACGATATTGTGAGCGAGCGTAAGACCAAGCCCAGTACCATCACCGACTTTTCGGGTGGAATAGAAGGGGTCGAAGACTTGAGATATCTGGCTTGAAGCGATGCCTACACCGGTATCAGAGACTGCCACTTCGGCGTTGTCGCCATTGATGCGTGTTTCGACAGTTACTGTGCCTTGAGATCGCCCTTGAACAGCCTGCAAGGCATTTTTGAGTAAAGCGTTTACCGCTTGCTTTAATTCGGCATGGTGGCAGAGCAAGCGTGCGTTACTGCTGATTTCCGCCTGAATCTGTATGTCGCTTTGATACTCGTATTTGATTTGTTCGACACACTGCTTAACGATGTCATCCAGGCTGGCTTCCGCTTGTGGTGAATCCTTTTGATAGAGTGAGTAGCTTTTTAAACCATGAACGATATCGCGCACCCTATGGGCATTCGCCAGAGCATCGTTGAGCGTGTCAGCGAAGTCATTTTCGATAAAACTCATGTCGTTTTTCTCTACCCATTGACTCAACGCTGTTTTCAACTGCTCTCTACGTTCTTCGTCTTTTTCATTGATGATGGTGAATTGAAGCGTGACCAGAGTTTTGTAGCAATCAAGGTACTCAAGAGAAGTTTGTAGATTGCTGTCTACTGTTCCTATCGGGTTGTTGATTTCGTGGGCGAAGCCTGCGGCCATGGTTCCGATAGATGCCATCTTTTCACTTTGAACCAGTTTGCCCTGCATCTCTTTAAGCTGTCGGTTGTTGCGAACTAAGTGTTCATTGTTGGCTTTTAACTCAGCAGTTCGGGATTTTATCGTGACTTCAAGCGAGCTGTTCAAGGATTCGAGCTGCTCCTGGTAACTTCGGCTGGTTTCTTCGGATTTTCCTAGTTGCGCCACCATGAAATTGAAGGCTTGCGCTAAGTGAGAAATTTCATCGTTTCCGGTGTCGTTAACCTTAATGTTTCTCTCGCCGTGGGCTATCTTATCGGCCGCCTTTTCCAGATAAGTGAGCCGTTTGGTAAGAAAGGCGCCTAAGATGTACGAGAAAAGGGCAACCAGAGCCATCTCACCCATAACAATGAAGAAACTCCATTTCTGAGCTTCCTTGATTTGTTTGTTCAGGGCGCTCATATCCAGACCTATCTGTACATCGCCGTAAGTAATGCCAGCTTCCTGGATCGGATAGGCAACATCGAAAATGCCATCAGTGACCAGCTCCGCTTTCATTTCAGGTTTGGTATAGTTGCTGAGAAGCTCTTCATCCCCTAACGCAGCGAGTGTTTTTCCATTTTTGCCAAGGACTCTTACGTAAAGCAGATCTGGATTGGTCATCAATTCTTGTGTATACGCTTCAAGTGATGCCAAATCCCAGGAAAGGACGGCATCTTTTACAGTACTGGCAAACAAATTTGCTGTCGTTTCGGCACGTTTGGTGAGCCCGTCGTAGTTGGTGCTTTTGAGGTAATCCAACGTAAGCATAACCAGTAAAGCCAGTAAAACAGCTTCAATCAACGCGATACCAAAGATGGTTTTGAGCCGCAACGACATAAAAATCAGTTCTCCAACAAGTGGTCGAGAAGTTTGATTTCGAGTGATCGCACGTCATCCCAATCACTGTCTTTAGCTTGTGTTATTCCTTTGAAATTGACGCTTTTTAATAGCACTTTCCCTTTCGGGTCTTCAGACATTTCCACCATGGCTTTAGAAATGCTTGCCAGTATTTCAGGATCGAGGTCTGGAGAAGCAGCAAAAGCGTGAGGCGTATATCCCGGAGTGTCCCAAAGTACTTTTAGCGATTCCCGTACCTCTGGTGCCGTATTGTTAAATGTACGGTAGACACCACCGCCGGCGGGAAAGATTCCTTTAGAAACGGCGAGATATACGGAATCGTGAGAGGAAACGTAGTTGGGGGTGAAGTCTATGCCGTCTTGGCTCATTTTTGCTCTGGGCAGTACGCTTGCGGCAAAAGCAGCGGGGGAAGGGAATGCGAGTTGTTGAGTGTTCAATTCAGCGAGTTTGGTTATGTCGCTGTCTTTGCGAACTATCATAATGCCTTTAATTTTCTTGTTGGTCTGCTTGGCAAAGGCATCGTACCCGGGCTTCTGACTGAACACGGTGTAGTGATAAGGGTTCATGTAGGCGACATCGTACTCATCGTTGAGCAATCGCTTTTCGAAAGTTGGAATATCCTTAGCTGTGGCAAAGGTGATGTTGTGACCCGTCTTTTCACTTAAATATAGGAAGATAGGTCCCCATTTAGCGGCGAGTTTTTTTGCTGACTGCTGCGGTACAATGCCAAAAGATACTTCTGCAGCTTGTCCGTAAACAGGCAACCCCAAAAGAGCCAATAGCAAACCCCGAGAAAAATTATTCATCATATTTCCTATCATTATTCCTAACCCACTAATAATAAAAGGATAGGACATAACCCTGACTTTGGAAATTTGAAGCGTTACACGTGTCACAGATTACTTCATTGTTCTCTTTCTAGCTCACTACGATCTACAGGCTCTGGCAACCGCATGCTGTTTCCAGAATAATCTATTGATATGCAACACAAACAACTCAAAATACGAACAGTTGTGTCTTTGATTGATGCCTTGATTCAGCAATACTGAGATGGTGTGCACAAAATTACACTTTGCGGCGTATGCATTTGCATCAAACTTTGCTGTTAGATCGAATGCCTTAAGGCTTTGTAAAGATGATAAAAAGCACAATAAAAATTAGCAGGCTAGGATTCCAAGGAGCATGAATGGCAGCAACAGAAAATCAGGAAAGTTTGTTTCAGTGGCAACGTGTTAAACGATTTAACTTTACGATCTGGACGGTATTAGGCGGTACCCTTCTGGCAAGAACCACTTATTTTATGGCCTGGCCGTATCTGATCGTCTTTCTTTATCAGGATTACAACGCTTCTGCATTGGAAGTGGGAAGCATGCTAGCCGCATCGGCGGTGGTCGGCGTGGTTTCTGGTCTCTATTCGGGTTATTTGTCTGACAAGTTTGGACGAAAATGGGTGATGATCTCCGGAAGCTTAATCGCGGTACTGGCGTATGGTGGAATAGGGGTTGCCAGTGAAATATGGCAGTTCTTTGTATTGTTGATGCTTTGTGGATTGATGAGATCCATGATTGAAGCGCCAGCGAAAGCGGTGATAGGGGATAACCTGTCCGACGGGAAAGACAGGGAGTTGGCTCTTAATATCCGTTACTTCGTACTGAATTTGGGTGGAGCAATTGGACCTTTAATTGGTATTTCACTGGCGTTGGCAGCACCTCAAAAATTGTTTCTAGTGACTGGTATTTCCTACCTGATTTTTGCTCTATGGCTATGGTTAAGCTTCGCCCGCTTCCCGGAAAAAAGAAACCAAGAAGACTGTGAAGTTCCTGATTTTAAAGCCACGATAAAAGTGATTGCACGAGATAAGATTTTCCAGATTCTTCTTATTGCCAACCTGACGATGATGTTTGTTTACGCGCAATTAGAGTCTTCACTTCCACAAGTATTAGTTCGAAGCTCTGTTGCGGATGCCGCGACCTTAATTGCGAGCCTAGTTCTGGTTAACACCCTGACGATCATTGTATTTCAATTTCCTATGCTTAAGCTGATGGAAAAAGTGCCTCTTTTTAAAAGAACACAAATCGGAATGGTATTGATGGGCGTGGGAATGGTTGGATTTATTGCTACTCCGGAAGATTGGGCAATAGGCTGGGGTATGGCTTGCTTTATTATAAGCTTAGGCGAAGTCATTGCCTTCCCAACACTAAGTGTTCAGATAGACCAACTTGCGCCCGAGCATTTAAGGGGTTCTTACTTTGGAGCCGCTGCCCTTTATTCCCTAGGATTCGCAATCGCTCCTTTGGTTGGAGGAGCCATGCTCGACAAGCTTGATGCAGACTGGTTATGGGCACTGTGTGGGTTGCTGTGTTTGATCATGATTTGGTTATACAGGCTGGTAGAAGCAAGGACTGTAAAACAAGAAGACTTGCAAGAAACACTAGCAAACACCTGACAATCTGAGGTTTCTCTGCGTTACGATAGGGATATCGGATATTGAAAGAGAATATGCATGTATAAGATTTTTGCAGTTGTACTGATTGGGATTGGCATCGCTATTGGCGTGGTATTTGGAGAGGACATCAAATCGGCAATAGAAGGCGCCCCTTACGAAAATGCGAGGGAGTCAGTGGAAGATGCCGCTGGCGATCTTGCCGATAAGGCGGGTGATTTAATCGACAGCGCAAAAGATGCATTGGAATAAAGTAAGGGGCGAAAGCCCTAATGCCGATCAGTTAAGACGTTAATCGGCAGGTCAATTGAATGTTCCTACCAGTTTGTAAAAATCCGATAGACTCTGTTTATCGGATTTTTTATACACGTTTCTCAAGCTCTCGACATCATTAATCGTTACAAAGCAAGTTGAGACACTCGCTGATCTCCTAAAAAAACAGTGCCGCTCACCTAAGTGAACGGCATTAGAGCTGGAACTCTCTTTAGTGTCGGGTTGTTTACATCGGTTTAACAACCGTGATTAATCTTCTTGTCGTAGAACTTTTGCCAATAAGGATAACGCCGCCGCAAGCAATACAATGTCTTTTAAGAGGAATTGACCCGGTACGACAGAGATTGCTGGGAAGCCACCTAAGCTTGCTTCGGCGATTGGCGCGGTAAACAGAAAGCTTGTTGTAACGGCAAAGATAACCGTTGCACTAGCAGCACCGACAAGTGCAAACACACGATGTACTGGCGCGAGCAACAAAGCAACCGCGGTTGCCACTTCAACCAAACCGATGAGGTTAGAAGCACCTTGTAAGCTGAAGATACTGTACAACCAACTGGTCAGTGGGCTTGATGCCACAAGACCTTGGATTGCATTTGCTTCATAGCTGGTAAACTTCATTGCCCCGATCCATGCCAGGACGATGATGATAGAAAAACGTACCGCGTGATCAGAAATGCTGGTCAATGACTGTGTACCTGTTACTCGATGATCTATGGTGTTATTGATAGTTGTCATGGTCTTATTCCTTATCATTTCTTTGTGCTATTTGGCGTTGTGCGTGATGCCTTGGCGCTCTAATATCTGTTCAAAATCGCCACTTCTGATGCTGGCGACTAAATCATCGTTTCCGCCAACATGATGGTCACCGACAAAAATCTGTGGAACAGTTCGTCGTTGGCTACGGTTTTTCATCTCGTTTAGTCGCGTTGGGTTATCACTGACTTCAATTTCTCGATAGGTTAAACCTAAGCGCTTTAAAGTGTGCTTTGCGGCTTTGCAATGAGGGCAGTAGTGTTTGGTATAAATTTCGATTTTTGCCATGGTGTTTCTCCGCTTGTTGTCTGTAGGGTTAATTTAGCTGTTGCGGTAAATACTATCTATGCATGATAATCTTGATTTAATACACAGATCGTCTAGCTAACCTCTCATCCCGAGTTCAGGTTAGTTAAGGGAGAGGCTAAATATGGAAGTGATGAGCGACATGCTGCGCGCGATTCGTGTCGTCGGCAGCGTCTATTTTTGCAGTCAGGTGGAAGCGCCTTGGAGTAAAACCTTTAACGACCTAGAGCACGCCAGTTTTCATTTAATTCGACGCGGTGGTTGCTGGGCGATTATTGATGATCAAGTGGAACGATTGGAAGCGGGAGATTTGATCTTCTTAGGTCCAGGGCAAGACCACGTATTGTCGAGTCAATCTCCAGATAGAGATCAGCCTGACTTAGAAGAACCAACGCTGTTACTTTGTGGTTCTTTTAGCTATACGCGAACAGTAACGACGCCGTTATTGGAGATCTTTCCTCGGGTGACGATAGTGCGTGATAAAGACTTAGCGCAATATCCTTGGTTGCGAAGCACATTTGATCAGTTGAGTTCAGAGTACCTATCTCAAGGACCAGGCCCAGAGCTTATCGTCAATAAGCTGACCGAAATTATCTTGGTCGAACTGATTCGAATTAACTTTGGTCGAGAGCAAAAAAGCCCGTTTCTAGAAGCGCTGAACGACAAACGTATTTCTCGTGCTCTGCAACTGTTGCATGACCATCCT
>NZ_AFWJ01000019.1 GCF_000222685.1 Vibrio nigripulchritudo ATCC 27043
GAGGCAGGTAAAGTCGCCACTGGGGTTTTCTATTGGCTACATATTCTGGTGATCTTGGGCTTTCTGATTTACATACCCGGTTCAAAGCATCGCCACATGTTTACCGCAGGACCCAACATTTTCTTCCGACCCCTTGAACCCAAAGGGCAACTGCGCTCACCGGATTCCTGCCAAAAAACTGAAAGTAGCGCGTCGGTCGTTGAGACATTTGATGATTTTTCATGGAAAGATTTGCTCGATACTTTGTCGTGCACCGAGTGTGGTCGGTGTCAGGCGGTATGTCCCGCTCATGCGGCGGGTTCTTCATTAAGCCCTAAAACGCTGATTATGGATCTACGTGAGGGAATGCTTAAAGCCAACAATCAACCGGAAGCGAATGTACCAATTGTTGGCGGAGTTATTGCGACAGAAACCCTGTGGTCTTGCACCACATGTCGGGCGTGCATGCAAGCGTGCCCGGTAAGAATAGAGCATGTGCCGAAAATCGTGTCGTTGCGTCGCACCATGGTAGAAGCCGGGGACGTAGAGCCCATGCTGCAAACGTCTCTCACCAGTTTTCAATCTCACGGGAATTCGTTTGGAAAGCCTGCCAAGCAGCGAGCTCGCTGGACTAAGGGGTTGAAGCCGAAACTCAAGGACGCCCGTAAGGAACCTGTCGACATTCTCTGGTTTGTTGGCGACTTTGCCAGCTTCGATGCAAGAGCCCAGAAATTATCTTTATTGGTTGCACAACTGTTGCAACAAGCGGGTGTTGATGTCGGCATTCTGTACGACGGAGAACGAAACAGCGGAAACGACGTTCGACGAGCAGGCGACGAAGGCTTATTTGAATTGCTGGCACAACACAACATTGCTCAATTAGAAGCGTGCGAATTCAATCGAATTATGACAACCGATCCACACAGCCTGAACGCACTAAAGTCGGAATATCCTGCTTTTGGCGCGAATTACGATGTGCTCCATTATTCCGAGCTGTTGCTGGAGCTGATTCAGAAAGGGAAATTGACCGTCGATAAAAGCGCCTCACATCAGGTGACATATCACGACCCTTGTTATCTCGGTCGGTATAACGATGGGTTTGATGTACCGAGAACATTGATTCAGGCACTGGGGCATGAACTCCACGAAATGCCGAGAAACCGAGAAAACAGCTTTTGCTGCGGTGCCGGCGGTGGGCGAATTTTTATGGACGACACCCATTTCAAGGAGCGACCCAGTGAGAATCGAATTCGCGAAGCCTTGTCCCTTGGGAAGGTGAACCGATTTGTGGTGTCCTGCCCGAAAGACGTGGTGATGTACAGCGCAGCGGTTCAGGCATTGGGTGTGGAAGAGCAAATCGTTGTTCAGGATTTGGCAGAGCTGGTATGGGATGCCGTGGGAATGGATAAGACTCGGGAAAGCTAAGGAAAGCTAAGGAAAGCTAGGGACAGTTAATGATGAACAAGGAAATACTTTGGAAACCATCTGCAGAACGAATTCGTCAGTCGAGGTTGAGTCAGTTTGCAAAGGACGTTGGTTTCGACCCGAATGATTACGATGCACTGCACCGCTGGTCGGTGAGCGACCTCGGTGGCTTCTGGTCGTCGGTCTGGGATTTCTGTGACGTTGTGGGCGATAAAGGAGAAACTTTCTATGTTCCCAGCCCCACAGCAAGAATGACGGGTGCTCGATTCTTCCCAGATGCTCAGCTGAACTTAGCGGAGAACATGCTCAAAGGACCAGACGACGAAGTGGTTGTGTTTACCGCTAATGAATCTGGTCAACAGTCGCAATTTACGCGAAAAGATCTCAGGATGAGAGTAGCGAAAGTCGCCGATGGTTTGCGTCAGTCTGGAGTTCAGCAGGGCGACAGGGTGGCAGGGGTACAACCAAACAATGTGGATGCCTTGGTTGCATTATTGAGTACTGTGAGTATTGGGGCAGTATGGACTTCCTGTTCGCCAGATTTTGGCCAGTCTGCAATTATTGACCGAATCGGTCAGGTAGAACCCAAAGTATTATTCGTTGAACCGCGTTATCAGTATGGCGGCAAATCATTTGATATTTCTGATCGCATTAATCAGGTCGTAGACGGCATTCCGAGCATTCAAACCATTGTGCAAAGTGGTGAAGGTGAATCAGTCAGTGATCGTGCGATTCACCAAAGCGATTATGGTCGTCAGGAGCCGTTAACGTATACCCGTACTCCTTTTGACCACCCCATCTATGTGCTTTATACCTCAGGAACAACCGGTGCGCCAAAAGCCATTGTTCATCGGGTTGGTGGGGTATTGTTGCAGCATTTGAAAGAACACGTTTTGCATGGCGATGTTCAACGCAATGACCGAGTAATGTGGTACAGCAACACCGCCTGGATGATGTATCACTGGAACCTGTCTGCGCTCGCTGCCGGAGCCGCTATTGTTCTGTACGACGGCGCCCCCATTCTGAAAACTCCGAACGGTTTGGATTCCACACCACTTTGGAATTTAGCCTCTGATCTTGGTTTGACACACTTGGGCGTTAGCCCCAAGTATCTCGCGACTTTAGCGGCAGAAGCGTTTCTTCCAAATCAGCACTACGCACTTTCAAGCCTTAAATCACTTATGGTTTGTGGCGCGCCGACACTGCCTCACCAGTTCGACTGGGTGTATCAGGCCATAAAAGAAGACATGGTGTTTGCCTCCATTTCAGGGGGAACGGAGATTTTAGGTTGCTTCTTAATTGGGTCACCAGTTCATCCTGTTTACCGTGGGCAACTCATGGTCAAAGCACTGGGGCATTCCATAGCGGCTTTAGATGATAGGGATATTCCGGTTATTGGAGAGCGTGGCGAGTTAGTCTGCACCGAACCTTTTCCCTCAATGCCACTTACGTTCTGGGGAGAGGATGGTGATAAGCGATATCACGATACGTATTTTGGCGATCGAAAAGAGGTGTGGACCCACGGTGATGTAGTTGAATTCACCTATTCAGGTGGCGGATACGTCCATGGTCGGTCAGACAACACACTCAAACCCGGTGGTGTCCGAATTGGCATTTCTGAAATTTACGCTGTCTGCGAACAGTATAAAGAAGTGGACGATTACCTTGCCTTCGGTCATCAGCATGATGGCGACGAAGACGTCGTACTCTGCTTAAAGCCTGCGCCCGGGGAAGACATATCAAAAATGCTGGTGGCTGAAATACGCAATCAGATCAGACAGAGCGCTTCTCCACGACATGTGCCCGCGAGAGTACACATCGTTTCTGATGTTCCTTATACCGTGAATGGAAAACGTGTGGAAGGCGCTGCAAGAACGGTAGTGGCGGGTGGCGTTGTTAAAAATATCGGGTCGATCGCCAATCAGGCATGCCTTGAAGAGTACAGACAACTGACTCGGGAGAATGCCTGGTGAATAACGTGATTGGGATAACAGGTGTCGCTTCTTTGAAACCTCAACGGCAAACCGAGGGCGTCACAACGCTGGAATTGCTGATGCGGGTTTCAAGTTACGCCGCAAAAGACGCAGGTTTGTCTCCTTCCGATATCGATGGGTTACTGGTTGGCCCGCAAGTGGGCGAAACACCCCAGCATGTGCCAGCGACTATCGCCGAGTACATGGGGCTTCAGCCGACAATGGCGAACGTGGTCGATCTTGGTGGTGCATCCGGGGCGGGAATGATCTGGCGTGCCGTGGCTGCGATTCAAGCCGGGATGTGCGAAACCGTATTGTGTGTGATTGGCAATCATCGCAATCCAGAACCCAGCCGTTCACCCAACAGGAATCCGATTCGGGAATTTGATGTGCCTTTCGGGGCTTCCGGTGCCAATATCTCATACGCGCTGCTTATGCAGGCACACATGCACAAATATGGGTGCAGTGCTAAAGACTACGCTCAAATAGCAGCAGGTTCGCGGCAAAACGCACAACTTAATCCCAATGCCATTTTTTACGGAAAGCCAGCAAGTGTTGATGATGTGCTGGCGTCGCCAATTATCGCGTCACCTCTCCACTTATTTGAAATAGTGATGCCAGTGGCAGGGGCTGAGGCGGTCATTGTGACTTCCAGCCGCCATTTTAAAAAGGCGAATCATTCTCCGGTTTATCTTCTGGGAGCGGGGGAAAAAGTCACCCATCGCGCTGTCAGTCAGGCACCAAATCTCACATCTGGTCCTCTTAAATCCGCCATTCAACGTGCATTAAAACAGTCGGGATTGTCCGTTAAAAATATTGATTTTCTCTCGCTTTATGACTGTTACACCATCATGGTCGCCACCACGATTGAGGACGCAGGATTGTGCGCACCCGGCGAGTTTGGTCAATGGCTGTCGAATAACGGTGGAATGGGGGTTGAAGCCAAACAGCCGATTAACACACATGGCGGTCAGCTGGGTTACGGGCAGCCGGATCTGGCTGGTGGCATGACGCATGTGGTGGAAGCGGTTCACCAAATTCGGGGTACGGCAGAGGCGCGCCAAATCTCGTCTTGTCGTACTGCTTTGGTAACAGGAAATGGTGCCACCATGAGCGAGGCCGCGGCTTTGGTTTTAGGAGCGGAGCAATGAATAAGGATCATTTAGAGCATTTGCAAACTTTAGAACGCTTGAAAATGTTAGAGCATCTGCAAGTTCCGGGACCAACGATAACCGCGCTGACACAACCTTTCTGGCGGGCTGTATCTGAATACGAACTGGAAATACAGCAGTGCCAATCCTGTCATCAGCACATTTTTTATCCGCGTTCGCAATGCCCGTTCTGCTGGGGAGAAGACTTGCAGTGGAAGCGGGTGACCGGAGGCGGGACATTAAAAAGTTACTCTCAGGTAAACAAACCGGGGCATCCCGGATGGATAGACATAACACCCTACTATGTTGGTTTGATTGAACTGGATGAAGGACCAACGTTGTTAAGTCATCTGTTTAGGACAAAAAAGGACATGCAAATAGGGGACAGATTCAAGTTTGCTCCTACAAACTTGGGTGGTCGGATTTTGCCCTGCTTTGAGCAGGTTTAATCAACATAGGTAAAGAGTTATGAGTACGCATGAAGATGGTTGGAAAGGGGTTATCAAAGGCAAACCTGAAGTGGGGCAGACGGCTTCTAGGAAGCGAACCACCAGACGGGAAGATATTGAAGCGTTTACGGGAATGACAGGGGACAGAAACCCGGTCCACTTTGATGAAGAACTTGCCAAAAAAACGCCTTTTGGAAAATTGATTGTGCAGGGTGGGGTAACAACAGGCATGTTAAATGCCGCTGTTGCGCAGGATTTGCCCGGTCCGGGAACCGTGTTTTTGCATACGGACCTTAAATTTCTGAAAGCGGTTGGCGTGAACGAAACAATAACTGCGACTGTAGTGGTTGAGTCTGTGAGAGACGACAAACCCATTTGCCAACTGAAAGCCACTATTTCGGACAGTGAAGGGGACGTGTGTGTCGAGGGCAGTGCAACCACGTTTACGGTGGCGCTAGAAGGATTGTAAATGAGCGTGATCCCCGAACATTGGAAAGCATTGAGTTTAGCGGCGGCAGCCGTGATTTTGTCGTTGACGACTTGGTTTTCGGCAACCGCTATTCTTCCAGAGCTGATTGAAGTTTTTAAACTCACGACAGCTCAATCATCTTGGTTAACCAATGCTGTTCAGGTCGGGTTTGTTGCCGGCGCTCTGACATCGAGCCTTTTGTCTATTTCGGATGTTTTAAAACTGACCAAGTTGATGGCAACCGCAAGCTTGGTCGCAGCGTTATCCAATGCACTGCTTTTAACCGAACCGACGGGTGGTTTCGCCATGTTGCTTCGTTTTATCACGGGTGTCTCTCTTGCTTTTATCTATCCACCCGCGATGAAGTTTATTGCTACATGGTTTGTTAAAGGGCGTGGATTGGCAATGGGTGCAATGGTAGGGGCATTAACCTTAGGGTCGGCTCTGCCATTTTTGTTTCGAGGAGACACCGCCAATATCGACTGGCGGCTGGTGATCATCGGAAGCTCGGTGTGCAGCTTTATTGCAGCCATCATTTTCGGATTTTTGCTCAGTGAAGGACCTCACTCTTTTGCTAAGACAAAGTTTAACCCGAGGCAACTTGGTCAGGTTGTTAAGAATCGACCTGTCATGCTCGCCAACTTTGGTTATTTCGGGCACATGTGGGAACTCTACGCCATGTGGGGCTGGCTTCTGGCTTACATCACTGCGGCGCAATCGAATGGTTTAGAAGTGAGCAATGCTGCATTTCTGACTTTTTCTGTGGTGGCACTGGGCGCTCCGGGGTGTGTTTTTTGTGGTTGGCTTGCTGACAAAATCGGTCGTTGTTACGCCACGTCGATAATGATGATTTGCTCTGGGAGCGCAGCACTTTTAGTGGGGTTTTATTTCGATGGTCCTGTTTGGGTATTTACCCTTGTTGCCATGGTCTGGGGCTTCACGGTTGTGGCCGACAGCGCTCAGTTTTCAGCAGCGGTAACGGAGCTGTCTGATTCGTCGCTGGTGGGGTCATCGCTGGCTTTGCAAATGGGCATTGGTTTTGCGATTACGATTTTTGCTATATGGATAACGCCGCAAGTTGCCCAGTGGCTAGGCAGTTGGCAGTGGACATTTCTAATCTTAGTACCCGGTCCCATTGTGGGAACGTGGGCAATGTTGAAATTACGTCAGCATCCGGATTCAGTCAGGCTGGCCGCTGGTAAAGGATAATTGGGGTTCACAAGCCCTGTAAGGAAGGAATCATGATGGAAAATATAGGAAAATTTTATATCAATGGTCAGTGGGTCACACCCGATTCCAGCGACACTCATACGCTGATTAATCCGGCGACGGAAGCCGTAACTAGTCAGATCCCTATGGCCAATGAAACGGACGTTAACCGAGCCGTAGCCGCTGCAAAAGCAGCGTTTGATGACTTTTCAATGACCTCCAAAGAAGAGCGCTTAGCTTTGCTGAAGCAATTATTGTCTCTTTATAACGACGCATACGAAGAAATAGCGCATTTAATGGTACTCGAAATGGGCACTACCAAAGCGTTTTCAGAAGCGGCTCAGGCGTGGGTGGGCACAGCGCATCTAGAAGCTACTATTGCGGCACTAGAGAAAGAAGTGTTTGAGGAGGTTCGCGGAAACACATTAATTTCAAAAGAACCCATTGGTGTATGCGCTCTGATCACGCCTTGGAACTGGCCAATGAATCAACTGGTCGTGAAAGCCGCACCAGCTCTGGCAGCAGGATGCACCATGGTGGCGAAGCCATCTGAGTTTTCTCCGTTATCCTCCATCAAATTTGCTGAGCTGGTTCATCAGGCGGGATACCCCGCAGGTGTGTACAATCATATTACCGGCGCTGGGGACAGTGCTGGTGGAGCACTGTCTCGTCATCCTGATGTCGACATGGTTTCGGTCACGGGTTCAACCCGAGCAGGGATTGCGGTAGCAAAATCCGCCGCATCAACAGTCAAAAGGGTAGCGCAGGAGTTAGGCGGGAAATCAGCCAACTTGATCATGCGAGATGCGGATTTGGAAAAGGCAGTAAAAGATGGGGTAACGGCTTGTTATGTCAATTGCGGTCAGGCTTGTCGTTCACCAGCAAGAATGCTGATTCCAGAAGAAAAAATGGAAGACGCTAAACGCTTCGCCAAAGAAGCTGCCGATGCTCACAGTGTGGGCGACCCGATGAAAGATGTCTCGCTAGGTCCGGTTGTT
The DNA here is from genome assembly GCF_000222685.1 of Vibrio nigripulchritudo ATCC 27043. GTDB lineage: Bacteria > Pseudomonadota > Gammaproteobacteria > Enterobacterales > Vibrionaceae > Vibrio > Vibrio nigripulchritudo. Next base: position 7,654 of record NZ_AFWJ01000019.1, read on the forward strand.
AATGAAATCCAGTTCGAGCGAATTCAGTCCTTAATCAAAGCTGGCATCGAAGAAGGAGCCACTTTAGTGACTGGTGGCTTAGGTCGACCAGATGGTCTTTCAAAAGGCTACTTTGTTAAACCTACTGTATTTGCCGATGTTGATAATTCAATGACCATTGCTCAGGAAGAGATTTTTGGACCCGTCATTGCGTTGATTGGTTATAAAACGGAAAGCGAAGCCATTGAGATTGCTAACGATACTGTTTACGGTCTTTCTGCATACATACAATGCCTAGACATGGAAAAAGCCCGACAAATTGCCCGGAAACTCAGAGTCGGGTCTATCTGGATTAATGGTGCAGATTGGGATGCGAATGCGCCGTTTGGCGGCTACAAGCAATCCGGAAATGGTCGCGAGCACGGTGAGTGGGGGCTGGAAGACTATCTTGAAGTTAAATCGACGGCGGGTTACGTCTAAGGTCTGTTTATGAAGGACAACGACATATACATTGCCGCAGCAAAGCGATCTCCCATTGGAAAGTTAAATGGCGTGTTCGCAAGCTTATCCGCTGCAGAAATCGGTTCGCAGGTCATAAAGGGAATGCTGGCAGAGCATGACTTTGACCACGAGCTGATCGATGAAGTCATCATTGGGCAGGTTCTGACCGGAGGTGCAGGTCAGAACCCCGCTCGGCAGTCTGCGGTTTGGGCGGGTTTGCCAAGCCGTATCCCCGCAATGACGGTCAACATGGTTTGTGGCGCAGGGCAGAAGTCGATTCATCTGGCGGCGCAGGCTATCAAAGCAGGCGACGCGGATCTGGTACTGGCGGGTGGGCAAGATTCTATGACGCAAGCCCCACATGTGTTGCATGCCCGCGCACCCAAAAAGCTGGGCGATCAAGTAATGAAAGACAGCATGATCACCGATGGGCTTTGGGATAAGTTCTACAACATACACATGGGGGAAACCGTCGAACCCATTGCCAGTCGTTATGACATATCCAGAGAAATGCAGGATGAGTTTGCTCTGAACTCGCAGCTAAAAACCAAAAGAGCGATGGAATCTTGCCTTTTTGAGCAAGAGATTGTTCCCATTAAGGTGAAGACAAACAAAAGTGACGCCATTGTTTCCCATGATGAACAACCGCGCCCTCAGTCATCCCTCAAGAAGTTGTCAGAAATGCCCCCTGCATTTGTCGGACAAGGAACTATTACCGCTGGAAATGCTTCAGGTATTAACGATGGTGCAGCTTCCGTTTTAGTTGGGCGAGGAAGTGCACTGGCATCTGCTGGGTTAAAACCTATGGTTCGAATCGTCTCTTATGCATCCGCTGCATTGGACCCGATAGACATGGGATTGGGACCAGTACTGGCATCAAAACAAGCGCTATCAAAGGCAGGGTGGACCATAGACCAATTAGATGTGGTAGAGCTGAATGAAGCCTTTGCTGCTCAATCCATTGCGGTAATGCGAGACTTGTCCCTGAATCCAGAAAAAGTAAACCCCAATGGCGGTGCCATCGCGCTTGGCCATCCCTTAGCAGCATCGGGCTGTCGAATTGTGGTATCTCTGATTCATCAAATGATAAGAGCAAACGCAAAACGAGGCTTGGCATCCATGTGCATTGGCGGCGGACAAGGCGTATCGATTTGCCTTGAGCTGGTGGATTGAGAGAGTCCAATGAAATTAGCTGGTTTCGATTTTACTCTGTTGCTTTCCCTCTTTGAAAAAGAATAAGCGCTAACGCGTAACCAAATGGCGTGTAGCGCATGGTGTTATCTATCGGTATCCGCCTAACCGCTACTGAATTGAACCAATGTATACGGGAGCTGGTGTATTGCCATAGGTTGGAAGCGTTGCACATGTGCCTTGTCCGCCATAATAAAATATCGCTTTCTTGGCGTTATTTTGGATATTTTGCAGCATGCCAACCCATAATGAACATGTGACAGTATCTATGCCTTTCCATGTGCCTTTTGTATTACATATATAGGTAAAGTCATTTCTGCCAGAATGCAGAATATTGACACTTCCATTCCCGTAAACGAGTACTCGATTAACGGTCACCTCACAATTGAAAGCGGCAAATGCATTTGTAGAAACCACCAAAGATAACAACAAGAGTAGCTTTTTCATTTTTTCTCCAATATTTATTATGAATAACAGAGTCTTAAAGACCAAAATCTGCAATGTAAAATCGAGGCGATTATACATTGCAACTTAATTCATAATTGTTGGAGATGTGTTTTGTGTGAGTGAACTCTCCTTCAATGAAAGAACGTTAGTTTGGCTAGTTCATTTTCATTGGTATCTCAGTCTGTCAGACAGACCTATATTCATGGGCCATCATTCACCAAAAATTAACGGGGCTTGCTAGCAGTACTTTTAGGTATCCAGGTTGGATAGCCATTTATTCTTAAATCCCTTTCTGGCGATCAGTGCATGTGAAATGAGCATACCTATTATTGGTAATGTAAACACTGAGATAAAGGTGAGTAACACCCATAAAATCCAATTCAACTTATTCTTTGACGCAATGACGCCTAGGGAAATAATGTACAGAAAAACTAGAGAACCGGTATAAATACCCATTTCTAACTCTTTGTAAAAAATTGATATAGCTACTGTCACAAGAATGGAAATCAGAATAATAGTATGGATAAGAAACCACTTTCTATTACTTTTTCTATATTGTCTGAATTCCTCTTCGTTTAATAAGGTTTTTGGACTTAATTCCGCTCTTTGCACTGTCCGTTTCTCCACTTGACTTTGAACCTTAAACTCGATGAAGTCGTGGCATTTTTTAATAAACAGAAAATGCCACGCTTTTCTCCAAATTAGGTACCTTCCACGTTAATTATTCAAAATATCCAAATATGAAACTTCGCATGCGCCGCCTCGTTTTGGTAGTGTTGAATCAACATGAACATTGACTTTTTTATTTGCAGCAAAAGCAGTATAGGCAGCACTTATAATATGTTGGTGTTTTGAATCTACATATACCCTACGAGTGTCGGTACAAGAAGATGAAGGCCAAACTAGTGGGTTCGTGAACCAAAGCTCAATAGTATTATCGTATGTACTGCCACTATAGTCACCTACAGCTCTAATGAATTTTATTTCAAGGGAGTTTAAGTGAATATTTTCCGCATAGCACATAGGAGAAACTAACATTGAGGCTAATAAAATTTTTCTAAATATGCTCATCACAAGGCATTTCCTGTAGTTTAGTAAAACATAATGATACTTAGAGGTATTTACTTACTTTTCAATCCAAATATCCGTTATTCGAAGGGGAATAGTCTTTAAAATCCGACAATTATACAATGCAAGTTGGTGCATAATAATTGAAAGTCTATTTTGTGCGAGCTATCTCTCTTTCATTAAAAAGGCTGCCAATGTTACTTGGCAGCCTTTTAAAATGGGTGAGGTTTAATGAGTTAGTATTGGATATCTGTCCCTTTCGCTGCGCTGCTTTCAAAACACGCTTCTACTACAGCCATTGTCTGGAAAGCATCGGCGACGGCGGTATTCAGAATTTCATCTTCGCCAGCGACAAATCGCTGAATGTTGCTCATGGTGCCTATAAAGGCGTCTGGGAACCAGCTTCCTTCTAATGGAATAGATTGCCATTCCTTCCCATGTTCGCAAAACCAGAACTCATCCGGTTCACCATGTGGGTAATTCAACGCCACACCCATTTTTACGGTGATACAGCCTTCTGTACCCTCGAAGCGGAAGGTGGCGTCCTGCGCTCTTCGACCATAGTTGTGGTTATGGTTAATCGACATCAGGCAACGAAGTGGATAGTCATAATCCAGAATTGCACTGGTTCGTGTCTGCTTGAAGTCCTCAGAACGCGGGTCAGCCATGGTTCGGCAATAAACGGATTTAGGGTTACCGGCTACGGAACGAATCAGGTCAATATAGTGAATCGAGTGAACTAGAAGTTCTATTCGTTCCATTTGGAGCAAAAACGGGAACATTTCCCAGGGGGTAAGAATGTTCAGATGAACTTCTATATCGGTCAGCTCACCTAACTTTCCACTTTGAATGGCATCTCGCATTGCCAGCATCATGGAAGAGTAGCGAAGCTGAAAGTTAACGGCGGCAACTAAGGATTTACGCTCGCATATCTCACGAATCACTTTTGCCTGCTCTAAATCCAGCCCAAGAGGCTTCTGAATTAACACAGGTACACCGTCTGGCAATGCTTCTAATACTTCCGGAACCGCAACTGGGGGAAGTGGCAGGTCGTAGACCACATCGGTAAAGGCTGTCGCACTGTCTAAATCAGGATAAACCGTCTCGATTCCCCAGTCTTCGGCGACTTTTTTGGCTCTGTCGGTATCAATATCAAATATTCCCTGAACCTGAAACCCAGCTTTTCGGTACGCTGGCATGTGGGCATCGTGTACGATCCCACCCGCGCCAATAATGACGATGGGTTTGGGGTTGGAGGGTAAAGGCCAAGATTGTTGCAGTTCCATTTTCAATTCCTCTTCCTGAGTTATAAATTTATACAGACCTTAGCTATTGCGCATTTCTACCAGGAGAATGTGTTCACAAAAAAGCACCACTTTCTCATCTTGATTCAGCACTTCGACGGTTTCTGTGACCTGACCAAAACCTGCACGCTTTGGATCTTCAATTTTTTTAGAAATCCGGATTCGGCTTCGAATGGTATCGCCAATATAAACGGGCGCAGGGAAGCGTAATCTCTCGTAGCCATAAGTAAAGGCAACGGGGTTGATTTCGGTAGCAGTTAAGCCAATACCGATGGCAAAGGTCATGGTGCCGTGAGCGATACGCTTCTTCCAGGGCTTTGTTTTGCAAAACTCTTCGTCTAAATGATGGGGGAAAAAATCGCCCGTGTGACCAGCATGAACCACAAAGTCGGTTTCGGTGATGGTTCTGCCGAACGTCTCTCGTGTTTCTTCCATGATGTAGTCTTCAAAATATCTCACTCTTTCCATATGTGATTTCCTATATAAATTTCATATTCACAATGTAGATTTATATTTGAAATTTATTGTTGATCATTTTTTAATCAACTGCTAGTGTTGATTTTGAAATTTAGTTTTGGATATGAAATTCGACTGAGGTTGTCATGGATAGAAAACCAACGGTAGGCGTGGCATCACGCCCCGTAAAAGGGATGCCGGAAGAACACTCTGATATTCCCGTTTGGAACGCAGAAGACTGGTATTACGAAGATTTTGAAGTCGGTCATACCATTCGTTCGTTAAGACGAACAATTTCAGAAGGGGAAGCCATGCTATTTAATAGCCTGGTGATGGACCTTCACCCCTACGTAGCAGACGACACGTTTGCCAAAGAAGAAGGGCATTTCGGTAAGCGATTAGTCGCCGGTGCTCAAGTGTTCTCTTACGGGTTAGGGTTGGTTGCAACTAACTGCCTGAACTCTTTCTCTTACGGTTACGACAAGCTTCGCTTCATCAAACCCACCTTTATTGGCGACACCATCTATACCGTTCGCAAAAATCTGGCTAAAGAACCTAAGTATGACGAAATGGGTCTGATCCGAGTCAGCTACAGCGTTTACAAAGGAGATGGCGAGTTGGTGCTCTATTGTGAGCATTTGATGACGGTGCTTTACAAAGACAAAGCCAGCGTAAAAGGAGAAAGCGAGTGAGTAAGGTGACATTGCATGGCATGACCTGGGATCACAACCGAGGTTATGACCCAATGGTGGCAACTGCGAATAAATTTGCACAATTGCACCCAAACGTAGAAATCATCTGGCACAAACGCTCGCTTCAGGCTTTTGCAGACCGACCACTGGAAGAGATGACATCAGAATTTGACCTAATGGTGATCGACCATCCCCATGCGGGAGCGGCGGCGGAAAGCGGTTTGCTGCTTCCACTAGATGGTAACGGCTACGATAAAGAACTGGAACTGCTTGCCAAGCAGTCTGTTGGTCAGTCTCACCCTTCATATTTCGACAAACACCAGTGGGCGCTGGCGATTGATGCTGCAACGCCAGTCGCAGCGTATCGTCCCGACTTGCTTCCTAATCCACCTAAGGAGTGGGAAGAAGTAGTCGCACTGGCAGAAGCGGGTAAGGTGGTTTGCCCACTCAAGCCTATTGATGCGTTGATGTGCTTTTACAACGTATTGGCAAACCGAAATACCCCTTTTGGCAGATCAGAGGATGGTATTGATACCGAAACGGGTGTCGATGCGTTAAATCAACTGCTCAGAATGAGTAAGCACGTTGATGAACGGTGCTTTGCAATGAACCCGATTGGTGCATATGAATGGCTGGCGAGTCGCGATGATGCGGTCTATATCCCTTATCTCTATGGTTACAGCAACTATGGAAGAGAAGGATTCCGCCAGCACATAGTTCGTTCTTGTGACGCGCCCGCATTTGGGAATCACGCCATTGGTGGCACAACACTGGGTGGTACGGGTATCGCCATTTCTTCCACCACTCAACACAAAGACATCGCGCTTAAATACGCTTTCTGGATTGCTTCTGCTGAGATGCAGAAAGACTTCTATTTTAATTCAGGTGGTCAGCCGGGCAACTTGGAAGCCTGGCAGGATGAGCATTGTAATGCTGCTTCTAATCAATTCTTCAAAGATACGTTAGCAACACTGGAAAACGCGTATCTAAGACCGAGACACAACGGTTATCTCAAGTTTCAGGATGAGGCAGGCGACTGGGTGAACGCTTGCTTGCAAGGAAAATTGTCACCAGAGCAAACGGTAGAAAACATCCAGCAGGCGTTTGCAAGGAGTAAGCGATGACACGCCCTTTAGAAGGCAAAATTATTGTCGATTTCAGCCAGTTTCTGGCAGGACCATTGGCGGGGTTAAAGCTCGCAGATTTAGGGGCGCGAGTGATTAAAATCGAACGCCCCGGCACAGGTGACCTTTGTCGTCATCTCTATTTAACCGACACCGATGTGGGTGGTGTGAATTCCTTATTTCAGGCCATCAATCGCAATAAAGAAAGCTTCTGTGCGGATCTGAAGAATCCTGACGACGTCGCTTTAGTAAAGGAACTGCTTAAAAAAGCCGACATCGTTTTGCAAAACTTCAGACCGGGTGTCATTGAAAGGCTTGGGTTGGATTATGAAACAATTCGGCAATTTAATCCTACAGTTATATATGGGTCTGTATCTGGTTATGGCACCACCGGTCCATGGGTAAACCGACCGGGGCAAGACTTGCTTGCGCAGTCTTTGTCTGGTGTTACCTGGCTCAGCGGTAACAAAGATATGCCACCGACACCAATGGGCTTGGCGATTGCCGACATGCTCGCGGGCAATGCACTGGTGCAGGGGGTGTTAGCGGCACTGGTGAGAAGTAACGAAACGGGCGAAGGTGGGAAGGTCGAAACCAGCTTGCTGGAAGTGCTGGTGGATTTCCAGTTTGAAGTACTGACCACTTATTTGAATGACGGTAAGCGCGATCCGGATCGCGCAAAAGTGAACAACGCTCATGCGTATTTATCGGCTCCATATGGCATCTACGAAACCAAAGACAGCTATATAGCGATTGCCATGGGACCGGTCGACAGGCTAGGCAAACTGATGGAAGACGAGCTAATTGCCAGCTTTACGGACAGCAGCTTGTGGTTTAGCAAGAGAGACGAAATCAAGGCACTGATTCAGCTCAAACTGTTAGAGCAAAACACAGAACACTGGATGTCGATTTTCGCCAAACACGACGTGTGGGCATCTGAAGTATTGAACTGGGACGAGCTATTGGAAAGCGATGCGTTCAAGCATCTGGATATGCTGCAAAAGCTTGACCATGAAGAAGTAGAAGAATTGATGACGACCCGCTTACCGATTCGGTTTGATGGTCACGTTATGAACAGTAGCGTTGCTGCACCTTCTTTAGGCCAGCATACGGAATCAATCATTAAGGAGTTTTTACTTAAGTGAACACTTGAATAAACCCTTAAACACACAGCCGAACATTCTCGCCTCTGGGAAATCGGCGTCATGGAGGACGTGATGAAGCGTTTTTTAGGATCGAACAAACTGAAAATGGCAATTGGATTTGCCTGCTTAACTACCTCGATGTCTGCGGCGTATGCAGCAGATGACAATGTACTGCGCGTCAAGCTTATTGGTGGCGCACAGTATGAACCTTTGTATACCCTGATCCCGAAATGGGAACGGAAAACAGGGATGAAGGTAGAGGTATTGTCCCGTAAGAACCACTTCGAGTTAGACCGCGAAATCAAACAGGATATCGCAGCCAACAACATCAACTATTGTGTGGCGTCTAACCACACCAGTTTTGCCCCTCAATACGGCTCTATCTATACCGATCTTCGAAAACTGATCGGTTCAAACGTATTGGATGAGTTTGTACCGTTAACTCTTGAGCACGGCACCATTGATGGTCGTTTGGTTCAGCTTCCGCGTCATAGTGACATCTCCAACCTTTATTACAAAAAATCTCTGTTTGAGAATCAGGACAATCAGGCGAAGTTCAAAGCTAAATACGGCTACGACTTAGCGCCACCAGCGACCTGG
>NZ_AFWJ01000018.1 GCF_000222685.1 Vibrio nigripulchritudo ATCC 27043
ATCAATATTCTGGATATCTTCTTTAGTATTGACTTCAAAAACGGCGTAACCCGACAGGTTATCGTTTAGTGTTTCCAGCACCGTAGAAGCCGCTGGTATTCCTGTCATATCCGCTACGATAAAACACCACTGCGCCTCAGATTCGATCGTTTTAATACTGCCCGGACCACGAACTGAAAGGCGGTCTCCCACTTCTGACTGCTGCGCCCAGTAAGACGCAAGCCCAGCTTCTATGCTGTTTCCGTGTATAACAAAATCGACATCAATCTGATTTTTGGCTTTATCTAAATGGCGAATGGAATAGGTGCGCAGTGACTGCTCTTCTTGCGAAGCTCCACTGCCAACAAAGCTGCGACCATCCTGAGTCAGTTCCAGCTTTATGTAGGCACCAGCAAAATCGTCTTCAAAGCTCTGTACGCAATCACCTTCGAAAGTAATGCGAAGCATAGAAGGTGTAACAAACGATTTTGACTTGATAGTGAGTATCTGTGTCATCAATGAATCCTTTTGGTGTTCTTCAGTTCCCTGAAGCAACGGCTGATAGTGAGTTTTATTATTGATAGTAAAGACAAATTCGCTGTCCATTCACTTCATGGATCTGGAAATCCGTCTCGTAGATGTCTGAAAGTACCTCGGAGCGAACAACTTCAGCGACCGTGCCTGTCGCTTCAACTCTGCCTTTTTTAAGCGCAACGATGTTGTCGGAATAACAAGAGGCAAAATTGATGTCATGAATCACTATGACAACAGCTTTATTTAGCTCGTGCGCCAGCGTGCGAATATTTTTCATGATCTGGAGTGAATGCTTAATATCGAGGTTGTTTAGCGGCTCATCTAGAAAAACGTAATCGGTATCCTGCGCGACAACCATGGCAATGAATGCCAACTGACGCTGCCCGCCACTTAACTCATCAAGGTATTTGTGCTGGATGTCTGTCAGGTCCAGATACCCAATGGATTTCTCAATCACTGCAATATCTTCTTTGTCCAGCTTGCCGCCGCTGTGAGGGAATCGACCAAAGCAGACCAGCTCACGAACCGTAAAACGCATATTCAGACTGTTAGACTGACGCAACACAGCGAGACGTTTCGCGAGCTCTTTTGTGTCCCATTCGGCAAGCTCTTTTGTGTCGATGAACACCTGCCCTTCATCTCTTTGCAGGAGGCGACTCGCCATGGAAAGCAGCGTACTTTTCCCGGCACCATTTGGACCTATGATGGAAGTGACTTCCCCTTTAATAAACGAGGCACTCGCCTGATCCACTACTTTGCTTTTACCAAATGCTTTGGTGAGCTTTTCAATTTTAATCATGTTCCACCCACTACACTTTTTGTCGGATCAACAGAGAAAGGAAATACAGACCACCGACAAAGTTCACAATGACACTCAGTGTGGTTTCAAACTCAAACACACGCTCAACCAGCCATTGCCCGCTCAGCAGCATACAAACTGCCATAAGCGAAGCACCCGTCATTAAAACCTGATGGCGATAGGTGGAAAAACATTGTCTGGTGAGGTTCGCAACCAGAAGACCGAAGAAGAGAATCGGTCCAACTAATGCTGTAGAAACGGCTATCAATATCGAAACCAGAATCAGCACTTGTTTGGTCACTTTCTTAACGTCCACACCCAAGCTGATGGCGTTGTCTTTATCCAGCCAGAAAACATCGAGTTTGCTGTGAAGCATGTAAAGGTAAAAAATCACGGCACACAATGGAATCAGGCTGACGTAAACCAGTTCGCTGTTTACGTTATTGAAACTTGCAAACATGGCACCTTGTAAGAAAGAGAACTCAGACGGGTCCATGATCATCATGAAAAAGCCTGCGATATTGGAGAATAGCTGACCGAAGATCACGCCCATCAATAGCAAAGTCATGATGTTGGCGTTTTCTTTACGGAAATAGAAGCTGAAAAGAGCCAGTGAAAACCCGACCATTACAGCGACAGAAATTGAAAACTTGATGAACGAATTCAGCAATACTGTAGCGACACCACCCAGTAATATCAGCACACAAACCTGAATGAGCACATAAAGAGAATCAAACCCCATGATACTGGGTGTTAAGATTCGGTTGTGAGTGACCGTCTGAAAGACCAGTGACGACTGAGCAATCGCTACTGAGGCAATCACTATCGCCAGCACTTTTGGTGTTCTTCGAGAAAGGAAGTATTCGTAGTTGTCGGCGGTGAGACCTAAGCCAACAAACAGAAAAATGAGAACCAGAGATGCCGCGAGTAAACCAATTAAAACCGCCTTATCACGCATTGTTCTTCTCCCTCAAAATCAGGTAGAGGAACACCAGCCCACCTAAAATACTGATGATCATGGCGATAGGCACTTCAAACGGGAATATGATAACGCGACCCAGAACATCGCAAACCAGAACTAGAATCGCACCACACAGCGCAGCGTAAGGAATGTTTCGGCGAATGTTATCGCCCATGTAGGCAGCAACAATGTTTGGAACAATTAACCCGAGGAAAGGTAATTCACCAACGATCATGACGATACTGGCAGAAGTCACCGAAACCAGTAACACGCCAATCACCACGACTTGCTGGTAATTCAGACCTATGTTGGTTGCAAAGTCCTTTCCCATGCCCGCAGCAGAAAGACGGGCGGCATACCAGTAGCTAAATGCCGAAACCGGAATGGCAATGTAAAGCAACTCATAACTGCCTTGCAGTACAGTAGAAAAGTTTGCGACAGCCCAAGTAGATAAGCTTTGTACCAGATTGTACTTATAAGCGATAAACACAGCGGCGGAATAAACAACGTTACCAAAGATAATGCCCACCAGCGGAACGTAAATCGCATTTTTAAACTGAATTGAGTTTATAAACCGAACAAATATCAAGGTGCCTGCCATCGCAGTGCCAAAAATAATAAAGAGGTTTTCACCGTGCCCAAAGATAAGAATACTCAGCAGATAGCCAAGCAAGGCACATTCAAAGGTGCCAGAAGTAGATGGCGCGGCAAATCGATTCTGGCTGATTTGCTGCATGATCAAGCCTGCAATACTTAACCCAGCCCCTGCCAGCCAGATGGCTAACAAACGCGGTATCCGGCTAATAACTAACAGTTCCCAGGCGGCTTGATCACCTTCCAGTAACTTGGTCAGGCTTAAGTCGGCGACTCCGACGAAGAGTGATCCTGCACTCAAAACCAATAAAATAACAACTAACTTAAGCACTGCAGCTAGTAACCCCAATAATAATCATTCTTATTCAAAAACGGTTTAAAATATCCTATCCGATAGAAAAATCCTAGTCATCAACCCAATATTTACTTTTTCGCACAAGCATTTGCATAAATCACATAACTGATAGATAAATCTGTACCGCTTGGTTTTCTGTAAAAAATGCGATAAGTTTTCGGATTCGAAATAGAAATATCAGCAGTTTGGAGTCAGTGATGAAGCTTATTCGATGGGTTCTTGGAAGAATCATTCTAGGGTTTAATTTTGTGTTCTCGCCAAAAAGGGCAAGAAAGAAGTGAAGCAGAACAACAAGCCGTTAATGAAAAGACGAAAAACCTTTCACTGTACCAGTTCGATGCTTGCCCATTCTGCGTAAAAGTACGCCGTCAGATGAAGAGACAATCGCTGGATATCGAACTGCGCGATGCCAAAAACGATGCCATGCATCGCCAGGATCTGGAAAACGGCGGCGGCAGAGTTAAAGTGCCTTGCCTGAGAATCGATAACAATGGCGAGACGACCTGGATGTACGAATCAAACGATATCGTCGCCTACCTGCAAAAAGAATTTGCCTGATTCGTTGTCTTTTATATGAAGATATAGCTAAAAACGCCGAAGCCATCGCTTCGGCGTTTTTTGTTACCGTAATCTGACATTCACCGGACTTATGATTTTCGTCTCAAAGGTATATTCGCAGGACTATTACTAAAGCATAAAAATCTCATGAAGATTACAACCTCCGCTCTCCTTCTTTCAGCTTTGCTGCTGCCAGCTCATGCCAAAAGCTTGTCCAGTGAAGTACCCAATCATGTGGCATCTGCAGACATCATACGCTCAACCTTTCAGGACAAGCTCTATACATTGTCGCCGTTTAAAGAGGGGCATTTTGGGCTTCGGATGTATCGCCAGACGCTCGATCCGCAATACAAGTATGCGATCTGGAGTGACATGGCTCGTGTTGCTAGCAGGCTAAACCGCTTCAGTGAAGAAGTTCACACTCCTGAACAGATTCATCAGTACGCCATTAACCGGCTTTCGCACTACCTCGGCAACACAGATGAGCGCAGCTTGCGCCGATTTAACGCCACAAAAGCCATGCCCGAATACATGTACTTAGGTATTGGCTTATTGGGTTCCATGGCAAGAGCTAACGAATACGGGCTCAAACACAAAGACGACAAAATGCTCCGCGAGATTATTCGCCGTTACGATTTCACTAAATACGTCACCAATCCAACCATGATTGAAGCCTGGGCAGCTCAGCTTGCAAATCAGGTTTACTGGTTGCGTCAGTTAGGCGAGCAGGACGTTGTGGATGAGTTCATCGAAAATTTCAAAGCCACTTATCCAGATGAGCGCGACGCACAGCTCACTAAACAGCAATTTGGAAACAAGCTGTACGGGATGACTCACATTATTCTCGCCGACTCAGGCTATTACCAATACCCCGTTTCGGAGCGAGAGCATCAGTGGATTTACGACTACCTCCGCAAAAACATCGATACGATTCTATTGAGGTCAAAGGAAGACGTTATTGCAGAAGTTGGCATTGCTTTTCTTCTTGCCGGACTTGATGACGACCCTGTGGTTCAGAAAACCCGTGATGCGATACAAGCTTCGATAAACTTTGATGCGGGTCTGGTGCCTTCAGTATTGGGAAATCTCTCGCTTTCCGGAGGCGAGCATCGAAATGTTCTGGCCATCATGCTTCTCGACTGGCGGGGAACCAATGCTGCACCAAAATATGGTGATGGGTCTTCGGTGCTAACGTCTATCCCTTACGGACTGGAACCAAAAACGCCTGCACTCGCGCTTAAGCAATGATAACTTAATAGGCTTTGTATCAACGAATGGTTAGAAGCCACATGAAGCCAGTAAGCCGAGATTGGGACGAGTTCTGTTATCCATTTATATATGAAGACAATCCCGCCTGTGATTTTGAAATTGCAGCAGACGACTTGTGTTGCCGAATCGGGTTATTGCTGACTATGGGCATTCAGCCTTTAACCGAGGATATTCTTCAAAGGTTGCAACCCAATGTTTATCATCTAAATGGTTCTGTACGGGGCAAGCTGGCTATCGATGAATCTCAACTATCAGAGTTAAAAGCGGACTATCATAAACTGAGAGACTTGTTGGATGGCGGTTTCAAAGGGTTTGTTTTACCAGGTGGGACTGCCGCTTCAGCAGAGCTCCATCTTGCTCGATGTCAGGCGAAAAAAGTTGTTCGTGCGTTGGTTGCTGTCGAGCATAACGGAAGACGTTCACCTGCCCCTATCCTATTCCGCTATGCCAATTTGATAGCAAATACGTTTTATGCTTTGGCAGCGTTTGAGAATAAGGTCGCCAATATCGAAGAGACGGAGTTTGTCAGTAAAAGTTACTGATATGGAGGCAAAAATGACCCTTTCGAAAGCACAAGAGAAAATAATATTAGGCGCCCTTGTAGCTGATGCGGCTTCTTTGGGATTTCATTGGTTATATGACCAACCCACCATCAAAAGACTCGCCCCTTCAGACCCTACTTTCCAATCTGTTTCCGCATCCGAATTTGAAAACAAAGGCTATTTCGCTCACGCAAATAAAAGCGCAGGAGAACCCTCTCAATATGGTGCGCAACTTTATGCCATGTTGGACTCTTTGAAACGAAAATCGGGTCGCTTTGATTTGAACGACTACGCCTTATCGTTTCAGGAGTGGTTTGACTTTGGAGGAGAATGGGTGGGCTATATCGATAAGCCGACCAAATTAACTCTACTGGCAATGCACTCTGCTCAAGATTCAGAAGCAGAGATTTCCCGATGCGGCGCTGATGACCAGCAATTGCCCGCGGTTTCAAAGCTTCCGCCGTTGATTGCGTATATCGGTGATCATAAGGCACACATTGAGCAGGCTGTCAGAGTAACCAACAACAAAGACAGTGCGGTGCAATGGGCGCTTGCTTTGGCAACAGTGATGCAGGCTGTTTTAGATGGCAGTTCAATACGTGAAGCGATTGAGCTAGTCCGATCCAACACCACAGAAGAAATTTCGACACAAATCGATGACGCAATAAACGCATTAAATCTGAGTAGCGAAGAATACGCTCAGAAGACCGGGCTGCATTGCGACTTGTCCGTCGCGTTCCCCGTTATTCTCCACATTCTTTTGACCAGTTCGGACTATCGAAGCGCCGTCAAAACCAATATCTACTGCGGTGGTGACAGTTGCGGAAGAGCCATCATCATAGGTGCGATAATGGCAGTGACAGATTCCAGTGACATTCCTGCCGAATGGGTAGCAAAAACCCGATTTAAGAGAGATCAGGTCTGATAAGAAAGCGTCTGGAAAAATGGGTACATACTTGCGCCATAAGAAGAAAGGTATGTGCCTACTTTTGAGGGCGCAATTTCGGCAACTGGATAATCAAAGCGCTTTTCCCATTCGGTTGCCAGATCCATTTCTTTGATCAGCGCATCGCTAATCGCCTTGGGTGATGAACCGCCAATAACAATACACTCAGGATCGAACCAGCTTAAGGTTAGCAATAATGCAGGCATCAGCCTTTCTGCTGAACGTTTTATCCAGCTGGCAACAATTGGATGTTCAATATCTGGGATGTCTTCAAGCTTGACCACATCTAGTCCCGATTCCTGAAGCTCAATGATGAGCTCACGCAAGCAGGGTCTTGGTGCTTCTGAGCGGTTGAAATACGTGCCAATTTCACCTGAATTGTTATGCCTACCGGAATGCAGCTTACCGTTCATAATCACAGCACCACCAATTCCGTGCCCAATCTCTATCAGCACCAAATGTTCAATGTCGTCCCATAACCCAGAATAGTACTCTCCAACTGCAGCCACTTTACAGTCGTTATCAATCCAGACCGGGTATTCAAAGTGGTGCCCGAATGCATCCGCCAGATCAACGTCCTGCCAGTGCGCCATTTGGTTAATGGTGCGGACTCGCTTGCCATCACAAAGGTGTGGTCCCGGCATCGAAACCCCAATGCCAAGAATCCTCGCATTAAGAAGCCTGTGTTTGGCTGTCATTTTAGAGATGGCATCACGAATTAGTATGATGGTCTCTTCAACAGGTTGAGACTCATCATAGAAAATCTCAACTCTGTCGAGCACTTCGCCTGTAAAGTTGGCCAGCGCAAGGTCGATTCGGGCAATATGGAATGCAACCCCAAACGTAAAAGCAGCGTAGGGCGACAGCGATACTGGCTTCGCTGGCTGTCCTCGCCCGCCCTTTACTCTTTCACTTTCCTGAATCAACTGCAGCGTGAGTAGTTCTTTACACAGGGTCGTCACAGAACCAGTACCAAAACCGGTTAATTCTGCGATCTTGGTTCTTGGTAAAGTACCGTGCTGACGTATCACTGCCAGCACCCTCTTCTGCCCTTCAGTCAGGTTAAGTTGAAGCGGTTTGATTGGAGATAGCATCTTCCGTTTGGGTTCCTTTCGATAACAAAGCATGATTTTGGCTTAACTGGCGAGATTACACAGGCTCAAGCCCGGCTTCAAGTACCAGAGACTTAAGCATTTCAATATCATCGTGACTGATCATATCGATAAGCCCTTCCCGTAACCAACCTACCACTTCGCCGTGTACGTCATAGCCAAAATGTCGATTGAAGTGTTCAGTTGGTGTTAAGCCATTGGACGTCGTTGGCAAGAACATCCTAACGCATAAGCCAGCTTGCTTGTACGCTCTTAAATCATCTACGTGAGCGTGCGGATATTCAATGCACACACAATCGGCATTGGACGCAAGAACAGCGTTCAGCTGATCGTTGTATCTTGCCAAAGTAACCACCTGAATGTTCAGGTCGGGGATCACTTTTTTTGCCTTATTCAGCAACACATGATCAAAAGCCAGTAACTGAATATAGCCGATGCTTCCGGGAATTGAGCGCAACAAAGCGTGCAGTTGGATAATAAACTCATCCTGACGCCTGCGTTGCTTAACCTCAACAACCAGCCCGACGCCCCTGTCCATTGCCCATACAATGCATTCTTCCAATGTCGGGATCTTTGTGTTTAGGAATTTTTTGTCAAACCAAGAGCCAAAATCAAGCTCTCGTAGTGCTGAGAAATCCATTTGCTCTACATAACCAGAGCCATCAGATGTCCTGTCCACGCTGTGATCATGAATCACAACAATCTCGTTATCTGACGTCATGGCGACATCCAGCTCAATAGAGTGTGTACCTTCCTGATACGCCCCTTCAAAGGCAGGAAGCGTATTTTCTGGATAAAGGTGGCAATACCCCCTATGACTATTAACAAGAACTTTGCCTTTTCTGGCAACGTGAAACTCAAATGACATATAGTTACCTTATTCTTTATTGAAAAGTTTAATTAAACTGTAATCTATCTGTATGTGATCTTCAATCGGTTATTAATGATTAATTTATCATCATTTTATACCTTTAATTTTCAATTACTTAATGATTAACCATTGATTATAAAGTCAACAAATAGAGACGGATCACAAAAATTTTTAAATTCATTGATTAGCATTAATCTTTGTAGGCAAGTTTAAAAGGAAGAAATTAAGCCGATGTTGCAAATTAAGAATGTAACCAAGAAATTTGGAGACTTTGTCGCTTCTGAAAATATTTCGTTTGAAGCTAAGGCTGGAGAGTTTGTCACTCTGCTTGGACCAAGTGGATGCGGTAAAACTACCCTGTTGAAAATGATTGGGGGGTTTCTCACTGTAGATTCAGGTGAGATTTTGATTGATGGTCAGCGTATTGATCCATTGCCCCCAGAAAAAAGAAGCACGGCCATGTGCTTTCAGTCCTATGCGCTGTTCCCACACCTGAGTGTTTCCCACAATATCTGCTTTGGTCTGGTACAGAAAAACATGCCGCTTGAGCAGCAAAAAACGCTACTGTCCGAAGCCATTTCACAGGTTGGGCTGGAAGATCATAAGGACAAGCTACCCGCTCAGCTCTCCGGAGGGCAGCAGCAGCGCGTTGCGCTTGCCAGGGCTATGGTTATGCGACCTGACGTCATACTGTTTGATGAACCCCTTTCCAACCTCGACGCCAAGCTACGTGAAAGCGTGCGTTTTGAAATTAAGTCGCTACAAAAAGAACAGAACCTCACAACCGTCTACGTGACCCATGATCAGGCAGAAGCACTGGCGATGAGTGACAAAATCGTGGTGTTGAATAAAGGTTCGATTGAGCAAATTGGCACACCTGAAGAAATTTATTATCAGCCTAAAAATCGCTTTGTTGCTGATTTCATCGGCGCAGCAAATATTTTACCTGCAAGAGTAAGCCCGACTGACCAAGCCAATCTGTATAAGGTGGAATGCGAGTTAGGATCATTTTTAACTGAATCTCAGCAAGCCCCTGTGGCAGAGCGTATTTACATTTGCTGGCGCCCTGAATCCGCACACCTGGCAAACAGTGACGAAGAAAACTGCTTTCATGTTCAGGTCGAAAACCTGGCCTTTCTGGGGAATGTCACTGATTTGTTCGGGCGCGCTGCCGACGAACCTTGTGGTCAGAAGATCCGCATTCAACTGCATCAGTCCATGTCGAGCCAACCGGGCGATAAAGTAGCTTTTAAAATGAGTCGTAACGCAATTCGCTTCCTAGAGGAGGTGAAGTCGTGAGGGCATACCTTTTTCTCATTCCCGGCTTAGGCATGATCCTGTTTTTAATGGGGAGTGCGTTGTACGCCGTTGTCGCTCAAAGCTTTGGTATGGCAGGTCTGACGGGCGAATCTTCATTCACCCTGCAATACTGGCAGGAAATGATTGCAGACCCCATTCTGCAACGTTCCATCGCTTACTCATTGCGCACCTCTATTCTGGGAAGCCTGGGGGCAATCATGCTCGCTTATCCCATTGCACTTTGGTTAAGCCGTCCGCTGCCAGCTAAACCTGTCATCATCGGTGTGCTTCGCGCCCCAATGTTCGTACCGGGTTTGGTTGCTGCATTTCTTCTCATTAACGTGATCTCTTATCACGGTATCTTTAACGAAGGGCTAATGGCGCTCGGTGTGTTGGAAAAACCACTTCGATTAACCAATGACAAGTTTGGCTGGAGTGTAATACTGCTTCAGGTATGGAAAAACGTGCCTTTCGCGCTGATTCTTCTTGGTGGTGCCATCAACAGTATCCGCAGTGATATTCTTAATGCCGCCGATGATCTGGGCGCGTCGCGCTGGGCGAGGTTCCGCCAGATTGTCTTCCCTCTGACTATCCCTGCTTTGCAGGCATCCTTAATACTCATACTTATTGGGGCGTTGGGGGACTTTGCTTTTGCTTCTATAGCCGGTTCCCGTAACGCATATTCACTGTCCATGCTGATGAACTTCACGGCAACCCAGTACTACGAATGGGAAAAAGCCGCCGTCATCGCAATGGTCATTATGTTGTTAGCTGTTATCTCTGCGGTGGTGATTACCCTCATCACTCAACCTTTCTCCACGAAAACACGCTCCATCATCACCCATATTCAGAGAGGGGAATCGTCATGAACAGCAATCACAAATGGGTGATCTACCTGAGTATCGGATTTTTTGTTCTGGTCAACATCATTTGGCTGGGTGTTCCTTTCGGGATGGCGGTGCTTTGGTCTCTGGTAGACCCATCACATCCGTGGAGTTTCCCCGATATTTTCCCGCAAGTTCTGTCCTTTGCTCGGTGGACAGAGATCTGGGAAACCACTTCGCTGGAAGAAGCGCTGTTTAACAGTTATACGGTGGCACCCGCCGTCGCTCTGGTTACCGTCACTCTGGCAACACCAACGGCTTATGCGTTTGGCAGAATGGAGTTTCGCGGGAAGCGTGCTGCAGAGCTGCTGACATTACTCCCTATGGTGATGCCTTCCATGATACTGGCGATTTTCTTCAGTGGAATGCTATTGCAGCTAGGGATTTCAGAACCCTATTTCAGCATAGTGATCGCGCACTCCGTTCTGGCATTGCCTTATGCGATACGAATTTTGAGCGCAGGGTTTAAAGCGGTTCCACAAGACGTCATTGACGCTTGTGCTGATATGGGAGCAAGCCGCTTTACCACTTTCCGTCATGCATTTCTGCCGATGCTTAAACCAAGCATGCTGGCGTCACTGATTTTCTGTCTGGTGATCAGTATCGAAGAGTTCAATATGGCTTATGTACTCGGAGCCCCAGATTTTATAACGGTTCCTACCATTTTGTACTCCTTTCTAGGGTACTCGTTCATCCGACCGGATGCGGCGGTAGTGTCACTTTTCTTAGTGATACCTAACGTCATTTTAATGCTCATTATCGAGCAACTTTTAAAAGGAAATTACTTGTCCCAGTCAACGGGCAAAGCTTAGAAGTAGAGGATACTATGTTTAAAAATAACCCCTTGAAGGCGCTGCTGGTCGGCGTAGCCGCATGCGTTGCGACGTCGGCTTACGCTTATGACGTCACTAAGATGACATGGAAGGAAATCGAAGATCAGGCAAAAAAAGAAGGTACCGTCAGCTTTGCGGTCTGGTACCTCCAGCCTGGCTGGCGAGAGTTTGTAAAAGGATTTGAGGACAAGTATGGAATCAAAGTTCGCATTCCCGAAGGCACGTTAGACGGCAACCGAAACAAGCTGATTGCTGAAAGTAAACGTGAAAAAGGGAAGCTGGACGTCATCGCTCTTGGTGCTTCCAACATTAAAATTTTCTCGCCCGAGAAGGTATTGCTGAAACTGGATGTGCTGCCGGAAATCGAATCACTCAAAACAGAAAGTGAAGGGTTCGACTCCGAAGGTTACGCGGTCACATTTTGGGGTAACCAAACAGGTATGGCATATGACCCTGCACGTATTGAAGAGAAAGATTTACCCCAAAGCTTTGCAGACTTAACGCAATACATACAGGACAACCCTAAATCGTTTGGCGTGAACGATCCGAACGGCGGCGGTTCTGGCGGACGATTCATTGAAGCGGCGATCCGCAGTTATTCTGGTGAGCCAAAAGGCAAAAAGCTGAGTTCTTCAGTGACACAGAAATGGCAGAAAACCTGGGACTGGTTTAACCAAAATGAAGAGCAAATGGTGATTACCGCTTCTAACGCCGATAGCTTAACCCGAATCAACGATGGTGAAATTGTGATTGCTCCTGCATGGGAAGACCACTTGGCTGGTTTGCAAAAACGTGGCGCGATCACCTCTCGTCTGAAATTCTACATCCCTGAGTTTGGGATGTCGGGTGGTGCAAACTTCGCGGCAATTGCGAAAAACAGCCAACGAAAGGCAGCTTCGGTGCTCTTCTTACATTGGCTGACCAGTGCAGAAACACAATCTGCACTGAATGCGAAATTTGGTGTTGCTCCTCAGCATCCAAAAGCTGATTCAAGTCAGGCTTTGGTTTCTCAGGAAATGCGTAGCCGTTCTACTCTGCCGTTTAACGCCGTTTACGGTAAAGAGATGAGTAAGCAGTTTACCCAGAAAGTCTTAATGAAATAATCCCCAACAGGCGCTGTTTCAGCGCCTTAATTCAATGAGCTTTGTCCCCGGCAAGGCTCATTATTTAAACATCTGATATCTCTTCAAAGTTGCCTGTTTAAATCCAGATTACTGCCTATACTGTAATAAAATCAATTAACTCATTGCGTTAAAAGGCTTACGGACGATGGTAAAAATTCGCAACCTGCTCGGCATGACATTAGGGCTATTGATGCCCTTCTCTGCTGTCGCTAACGACTCATACATCAATATATATCTGGATGCGGATCGAACTGGCTACATTGAATCCGCAACCTCTATTGAGCAAGGAATACGCACAGCTTTCGACGAAATTGGTAATACGATTCAGGGTCATGACATCCGCTTTGTCACTCTCGACCATCGAGGAAATTCGGTTCGTAGCAAAAAGCACATGGCGATCTATAAAAAAGATCCCAACGCCTTAGTCATTTTCGCTGGTCTTCATTCGCCTCCACTTATCAAATACCGCCAGTATATTAACGACAATCAGATTCTTACCCTCGTCCCGTGGGCTGCTGGCGCACCAATTACTCGCCACCCAAGCAGCGAAAACTGGGTATTCAGGCTGTCTGTTGACGACACCAAAGCAGGGGCAAGACTGGCAAACTTCGCCGTGACTCAAACCCAGTGTAAAAACCCTCATTTGCTGTTAGAGGAAACCCCCTGGGGAAAATCAAACCAGCGTAATATGACTGCTGCCATTAAAGATTTGCTTAACCAGACACCCACCGTGACCTGGTTTAACTGGGGAATCAATGAACCCGGAGCAAGAATCAAGATCCGAGAAGTTCAACGTTCCGGTGCCGACTGCGTGCTGATGGTGTCCAACGCCGCTGAAGGAAAACACATTGTTAACGCTATGGCGTCATTCCCAGAAGAAGAGCGACTCCCTATTATCAGCCACTGGGGAATCACAGGGGGAGACTTTGCGGTTCAGGTTCCCCATGAGACAAGACAAAAACTGGATCTCTATGTCGTCCAGACCTGTTTTTCCTTCCTGTCCTCGCCCGAAACCGAGCTATCCACCAGCGTGTTAACCCGAGCGAAAGCACTGTTTCCAAACCAGATAAAATCCGCCAATGATATCGTGGCACCGACTGGATTTATTCACGGGTACGATTTGAGCAAGTTATTGATTCAGGCTTTATCTGAATTAGATCTGGAAGGTGAAATGGTCAATAACCGCGACAAGCTAAGAATCGCGCTAGAAAACATTCAGTCACCGGTTCAGGGCTTGGTAAAGCGTTACGACAAACCTTTTACAACGTATTCTGAATCGAACAAAGATGCACATGAAGCGCTAGGGTTAGATGACCTTTGCATGGCAACATTCAATCAGGACAACAACATTTCTGTTATCGCTGGTCGATAGCATTAATACAGGAGCTGTAGTTTGCGACTGCTAAAATCTTTGTCTGCGAGACATTTGTTCGTCACCTTCATCGCAATCGTTGCCGTCTTGTTTGCAGTGATTGGCGGCTTCGCGATCAATCATCAAAGTAAGACAACGATCAGTGCTCTGCAAACCGAAGCATCTAAGGTCGAACAGGAAACCGCCAAGCGCTATTTGAATCAGTATTTACTGGATAGGCAGGTTGCATTCAAGCAGATGTCGACATCCCCCGTTTTGGTGAGTGCAGCAATGGGGAATTCGGTAAACAACCTGGAAATCCGCGACCACATTAATCAGGATCGGATATTCAAAGAGTCCGTCAGTGTCGCCCTATTTGATATCGCCAACGATGTTGTATTCAGCGAAATCAATCTCACTGGGAATAAACTTCTGGCGGCTACATCCGTTGAAAGAATTTTCTCTCACAATGGTTCTTCCATTGTCTCCCTAATTAAGAAGGGAAGAAAACTGTACTTCTGGATGTTTCTTCCCATCACCTACAACAATTCGGTCGAAGGCGTTCTTCAGGTTGAGTTTCTGTTCAAGGACAAAGAGTTTTTTTCAGCATTGACCAATGATGGACAGCGCTGGGTAGCACTTCGTCAATTTGAAACAGGCGTCGTCCCCGAAGCCCCTGAAGGAGTCAACTGGCGAATCGCCGAAGTCCCCATTAACGATTCTGGCTTAACCTTGCTTTACGCGGTCAATACCGCTTCTGAAGATAAACAGAGAAGTACCCTGCTTTATCGGTTGGCTACCACCACTTTCATCACCCTTTCGGTCTGCCTTATCGGTTCCTATTTCCTTGGTAGCAAGATTATGGTTCAGCCCTTCGAAGAGCTGGCGAAGTCTCGAAAGAAGCTGGCTGAATCTTCAGAGTTGCTGAAGCGTCAGGAAGCTGAATCACGCAGGCTGGCAAAGGTCGCGCGCCACGCGAAAGATGTGATCATCATTACCGATACACATGGTCTGGTCACCTGGGTAAATCAGGCATTTACTCAACTGACGGAATATAAACCCAAAGAGATCATCGGTCGTAAACCCGGTTCGCTGCTGCAAGGTCCAGATACCAATCACGAAACTAAACACCGGCTTCGAAAAGCCATTATCGAAAAACGCCACGTACGTGAAGAAATTCTCAATTACAGCAAATCCGGCAAATCTTACTGGATCGATATCGACATTACCCCTGTGCATGACGAACAGGGTCGCCTGGAAGGTTTCATTGCGGTGGAACGGGATATTTCTGAAAAACAGAAGATGCAGGCTTCACTCAAAGAGGCGTTAACCAAAGCGGAATCGGCAAACACAGCGAAGTCACACTTCCTTGCCAGCATCAGCCATGAAATCAGAACTCCCATGAATGGCATACTCGGTATTGCTCAGTTAATGCAAAAGACCGAGCTATCAACCATGCAGCGAGAATACATTGATACGCTTTGTCATTCTGGCTCACACATGATGACGCTACTCAATGACTTACTTGATTTCTCGAAAATCGAAGCTGGGAAATTGGTTCTCAACCCCGGTAACTTCCAGCTTCTGCCTCTTATTCAGGAGATAGAATCCACCTATTCCCCACTATGCACAGATAAAGGGATTGAGTTTGAATGTGTACATTCGATTGATGAATCCGTCTGGCTGTTTGGCGACAAAGAGCGAGTTCGACAGGTTATTGCAAACCTGGTCAGCAACGCGACCAAGTTCACCGAGGAGGGACAAATCAAAGTAGGATTTGAGGTTCAGTCCAGTGAGCAGCATCACTTGATTGTGCGTGTCGAAGACACGGGAATAGGTATTTCAAGCGATCGGCAGCAGTCCATTTTCGATCCATTTATACAGGCAGAGTCCAGTACCACTCGTAACTATGGTGGAACCGGGCTTGGGCTGGCTATTGCTAAGCAGATTTGTGAAGCCATGGACGGTCAAATTGCGCTCACTAGCAAGTCGGGATTAGGCAGTATCTTCACCGCCTCATTTGGCTTACGTGCCGGACGCTCTGAGCATGAACTCACCGAGAAACCAACTCAAAGTTATCAAGGTATGGGACGCAAAGTGCTGATCGTCGAAGACAACCGCGTCAACATCATGATTATCGAAAAGTTCATGAAGGCGCGAGGCTTTGAGTGTGATATAGCAATGAACGGGCAAATCGCCGTTGATATGGCAGACAAGAATTTCTATCCAATTATTTTGATGGATAATCACATGCCAGAGATGGATGGCATTCAGGCAACACAAGTCATTCGCG
>NZ_AFWJ01000017.1 GCF_000222685.1 Vibrio nigripulchritudo ATCC 27043
CATTGGGGAAGACCAGAAGGGATGACGGTTCTTGGTTTCACCGGATGGCAACTGACACTGGGTGGTATCGCCTTGCTCCCTGCCGCCATGATGTATGAAGACTTTCCTTCTTCACTGAATCTGGTCAACATCTCGGGCTATGTTTATTTAAGTATCATAGGCGGAGCATTTGGCTACTTTGTGTGGTTCAGGGGAATTGAAAAATTAAATACGATCACGACTTCGTTTTTAGGCTTTCTTAGCCCTGTTTCGGCTAGCTTGCTGGGTTACGCTGTACTTGGTGAGACATTTACTCATTTACAAATGCTGGGTGCGTTCGCCATTATTGTGGCAATTTATCTTGCGAGACCACAGCCTCCGAAACCTCAAGGCGTGGAGGATTCGGTGCCTGTAACAAGCTCTCGCTGAGCCGAGCAGCGTAAGATTATTAGGGTCAACAGACCCTAGGTACAAACAGGGCAGCTTGCTGCCCTGCTCAGTTTCTATGACGTGATCAACTGGTACTTTTGATCACGGTTGACTGTTTTCCCGCGTCGTTGACTTGATAACCAAGAGCCAGAATCTGATTTCGGATTGCGTCCGCTTCTTCGTATTTTTTCTCCTGCTTGAGCTTCACTCGTCTTTCGGCAAGCTGAATGATTTCCTCTGGGATCGCTTCTTCTTTGACTTTGTCTATTTCCAGACCAAACACCAAGTCAAAATACAAAAGCGTGGCTTTTTTGTCTTCGGGAGAAAGTGCGCTGTCCAATACTTCCCAAACCAAGGACAACGCTTGTGGCATGTTAAGGTCACGATTGGTTCGCTCCAGAAATTCCTGTCGGAACTTTTCATCAACTTCACCGCCATTGGGCAATGCCACTACTTTGGTTCTCAGTCGGCTAAGGGCTTTTTGCGCGCCTTTTAAGCCGTCCCAGGTAAAACTCAGGTGGCTTCGATAATGACTGGTTAAAGCCAGATATCGGTAGGCTAGTGGCTCAAAGCCTTGTTCCAACAAGCTTTCCAAACGGAGGGATTTGCCTGATTTGGAAATCTTCTCGTTATCGATTTTCAGAAAGTAACCGTGCAACCAATAGTTTGCCTGAACGTGACCATTTTTTGCCTGACACTGGGCAATTTCGTTGGTGTGGTGAACCGGGATGTGGTCTTCTCCACCGATATGGATATCGAACACTTCCCCCAGATATTTTTCTGCCATGGCTGAACATTCAATGTGCCAGCCGGGGAAACCTCTGCCCCAAGGACTGTCCCATTCCATCTGTCTCTGCTTGTCACCGCTGAATTTCCACAATGCAAAGTCGGTGGGCAGCTTTTTCTCTGCCATATCCACACGAATGCCTGCTTCCAGCCCTTGCTTGTCCAGTTTCGCCAGCTTGCCGTAATCCGGCAGTTTGTCCGTGTTGAAGTACACGCCATCACTGGTTTGGTAGGTAAATCCTTTTTCTTCCAAAGACTGGATAAATTCTATCTGCTCTTGAATGTGCTCGGTTGCGCGGCACGTAATCGATGGAGTAAGAATGTTCAGCCGTTCGAAATCCTGAAAGAAAGCGTCCTCAAAAAAAGTGGCAATTTCCCAAGCAGACTTTTGCTGCTTACGCGCCCCTTTTTCCATTTTGTCTTCGCCGGTGTCGCCATCCGATACGAGGTGACCAACATCGGTGATGTTCATGACATGCTTTACCTCGTAGCCATTCAACTGGAGAACTCGGCGCAACACATCGACAAAAAGATAGGTGCGAAGGTTGCCAACGTGAGCGTAGTCGTAAACGGTCGGTCCACATGCATACAACCCAACCTTTCCTTCCTCAATGCCATTAAAAGGCATGAGTTTTCTGTCCATAGTGTTAAAAAATTGCAGTGCTGGCTGAGCCATAATTCAATCCTTGTTTCGGTTGTCGTGAACAAAATAAAAAAGGCCGTAGATGGGAGCATCTACGGCCTTGGTAATCGAGTGATATTGATATCTTGGTTAACTATGCGTCAGGTACTCGAATGCAGCCGTAAATGCAGGATTTACAGCAACAACACTCTTGATTGATAAACGCAGTCATTAAGTTCATGTTTTTTAAATTAAGCGAGATGAGACCAGATTGCAATGGGGGAGTTTGATATAAACTGCAATAAGTGTTGACCTCGACCTAAGTTGAGGTTTTAGAGTGCAGTTCAACCATAACCAAGTAACGTCAAGAAGCTAAAAGCAAACAGGAAAACCATGTTAACGGATAACCAAAAAGTACTGTACCTGAAAAGATTAAACATAACCGAAATACCAAAAGACCCGCGTGAGTTGTTAGCGCAGCTTCATCTTGCCCATTTATATCACCTGCCATTTGAAAATCTGGATATTACATTTGGCAGAAAAATCAGTCTTTCAGAACCGAAGATTCTTCACAAACTGCTGGAGGAAAAGCGGGGCGGATTCTGTTACGAGCTCAACTACGGTTTTTATCTTTTGTTACTCTCAATGGGGTTCAAAGTTCAATTGCTTTCGGCAAGAGTCCTTGGTTCTGAAGATTATGGACCGGAGTTTGATCACCTAATGCCACTGGTCGAGATCGAGGGTAAACAGCTTTTGGCTGATGTTGGGGTAGGAGACAGCTTTCTGGTGCCAATTTCGATAGATGGCACTGTCCATCATGACGCCTATTCCTCTTACAAAGTCGAAGATAAAGACGGGCAACTTTTCCTGATGCGCAGCGAAGACAAGCAAACCTGGCAACCTCAATATCAGTTCACTTTGAGGGAACGAATTTTAAGTGATTTTACTGAGATGTGTGATTATCAGCAGACGTCTCCCAAAGCCATTTTCACACAGAGAACCAGTTGCTCAATCGCTACGTCTGATGGTCGGTTAACCCTGACAGGGCGTAAGTTGGTAACAACCAGACAAGGTAAGAAATCCGAACAATCCGTCAATTCTGTACTGGAATACCATTCCCTGCTTAAAAAGCATTTTGACGTGGTGTTACCGACTGGTTTCGATGTGGAAAGCTGGTTTAATCAGGACTAAAAAACCGGAGCTGATGCTCCGGTTTTGTTGAGGTTGCTGGGGGGCTAGTTACAAGCGCCCAGATCTTTCCATACGTCCCAAGGTCCAGAGTTTTTCTCTGGATCTGCACCTTGTGTCCACCATTCAGCTTGGTACTTCACGCCATTGTGCTGAACAGTATCGCCAGTCAGATACACAGTACCTGCATCCCAGGTCGTAAGCCCCGGACAGGTTCCGCCGTTTGAGCCTTTCTTGACGGACACTTTCTGACTATAAGAAGCCGATTTACCACCATTGTCGGTGACTGTCAGTTTGACTGTGTAAGTGCCGTTCGCGACGTAGTTTTGAACGCCTTTCACGCCTTTACCAGTGCTGCCGTTACCGTAGCTCCAGGCGTACTGAACGATGCTTCCGTCGTTGTCATAAGACTTAGACGCATCAAAGGTACAGGCAAGCTCGTTACAGGCATAAGTGAAATCAGCAACAGGTGGTTGGTTAATATCAATCAAGTCCACTTTACTGTTAGGCACACCGCCCGGGAAGTGAGACGACACTTTTGGCCAGATCTTACTGATGTGTGCACCTTTGTTGTAGCAACCGCCAAGGTGGTGAAGTGCAATTACGTTGTTGCTGGCTGCCGCTAATACAGGTGAACCGGAGGAACCGCCCTCGGTATCACACAGGTAACCTGCATCCGTATTAGTACCGCGACCATTTGTTACAGGGCGATCGACCTGACATAGACCTCTGTCAGTCTCGATACCCAGTTCTTTCTTACGGCCACCGGGATGTTGAGGAATGTAGATGCGCTCAGAAAGCTTAGGAATACGAGGGTCTAAACCAAGGTAACCAAACTTAGAAATCTGAGAGAAGTTCTTCACGTTAAACAGGGTGTAGTCCAGCGTGTAGTCTGTAGACAGTAGTTTGTTCGCCTGAACTTTAACTGTGGTTGCGCTCGCTCCACCACAGGATGCCTGCTGGTAGTTGAACCAGACTTCTGTAGAAGCTGCTTCAGCCGCAGATTCCACACAGTGGTTATTGGTCATCATCAGGTTATCAGGACCGACACGCCACGCTGTACACAAGCTGCGACCGCCGATCAACAGCCTTGCTACTGGCTTTGAATGGGCAAATTCTGTTGGGTGAGAATCTTTGTAGCACACCGCGGCTTTCTTCTGATCGGTGCCACAGATAGACTCGGTGCCGTCTGGATTCATGTTGATGATCGAATCGATCTCGGCTTGCGTTTTACCCTTCTGGTATTGATCGATGACCACATTAAGGACCGCATTTGGATCCTTAGCTTCACCGATGACTTTTACATGCACAGTGTCGCCTTGAATCGACATCGCAGAGAAGCTGTTTACGCCATCATCTCCCGCAGCAGAATTGTAGGTTTTCGCTGTGTTCAAACCCGGTCCGTAGTGCAGTACTTCATCTCTGTCTGGGGACGAGACTTCTACTGCCATGCCTTCCGGTACCTGAAACTGAGAGAAGTGGACTTTGATGAAGCTTGCGCCTGGTGAATAAAGCAGATTAGCACTTTCTTCCAGAGCACTGCTTGCAGTTAAAGAAAGCTGTGCGCTGACTTCTTCAGAAATAGTTGGCAGTACATCTGGGATCTGGTCATGGGCTGCAAATGCCGACGTGGCCGTTGCCACTCCCATTGCCAACGCGCTGATCACCATGAGATGGTTTTTTTCTTATTAAGTTGTCTGATGTTGCGGTTCATTTTTTTAATTCCATTTTTATGCATCTGTTGATTTCAACTTTTACCTGGAACCCCAAACCCTACCTGAAGGACGTGACGGTAAGGACAAGCTATTGAAATTGAGCAGGTTGTGTTATTCGATCAAACGTATCTGCTCAGCTAAAGTGCCTAACTTCTATGAATAATCGAATGTTTGCTCTCAAGATAATCACCCTGTTTGTGCGAACAGGAGAACTCCCCTTTCTTTTCAAGCAATAAAAACTTAGCCGAACACACTGAATCCGCTTTATTTTTTTGCCAAAAAATCAATGCATTTTATGAAGTTATGAGAGCAGTTCGGATTAAATGAAACTAATAAATCTCTCAGTTTTTCTTTTAGTGACAATGTTCCAATTTGAACAAATACTCGCTTTTAACATGCTAGGTGCTTGTTCCAGATACAAAAAAGCCCGGCGCGTCAGCCGGGCAAAATGGATTGAGGTTCCATTGAAGTTATGGAGTCCACGTAACTGTCAAATCGACGTTTGAGTATGCCTGATAGCCATTCAGGCTCATGTGCCACTTACCAGCGCTTGGATTGTTGATAACGCATGATTCTGCATTACCGTTGATCCAAGGAGCACAGTCGTTGTCGTAAGTAGACGGCTGGCTGCCAAACTTCACATAAAGGTCGGCGTCACCTGTGCCACCAGCAATGCTGACAACCAGTTTGCTCATTCCTGCTGGAATGTCGATGTTGTAGTGATCCCAGCTGCCTTGAGCCCCTGAAAGGTTCTTAGCGGAAGCTGTACCACCTTGATTTGGGTTTGGATCCGGGTCTGGCGTGCCACCACCCGCAAGCTGAATTGCGCGATCAACCGCAGCATTGGCGTCTAGCATACCTGCGCCACAGCCACCGTTGCTGCACGAGCCTGGGAATGGGCGAGCAGAATCTTTGATGATGCTTTCAACCTGATCCGGAGTTGCTGCTGGGAATGCTTGTTTCACCAGAGCTGCAACACCTGCCACGTGTGGCGTTGCCATCGAGGTACCGCTCATACGAGTAGAAGAAGGACCCTGAGGCGTTGCTGTACCTGAATCCACAGTAGACAGGATACTTACGCCCGGTGCCATGATGTCTACTTCGGAACCGAAGTTACTGAAGTTTGCCTGATTGCCGCTTTGGTCAGATGCGCCAACCGTGATAACGCCCTGACAGTTTGCAGGTCTTACGTTTGCTGTATTGACTCTGTCGTTACCTGCTGCGATAACAACCACAGCACCTTTATTACGTGCCGCGTTGATCGCGTTTTGGTAGGTGTAACCACAGGCGCCAGAACCACCAAGGCTGAGGTTGATGACTTGTGCCGGATTGCTGTTATACACGTTACCCGCGCCTGCTGCCCACATGATACCGTCTGCAATATCCGATAAAGAACCACCACAACGGCCAAGTACACGTGCAGAGGTCAGGGTTGCATCAAACGCAACACCGACACCGTACTGACCATTACCTTCAACCGCGCCGACTGTACCCAGTACGTGTGTACCGTGCCAGGTGGAATTACGAGCTGGAATAGGGTTGCCATACTTGTCGCGACCACATTCGCCATACGCTGAGCGGTCACCAGCATCAATACCGTTAGAATCACGACCATCGCCATCACGCGATGTCCAGGAATTGGTGATGAAATCGTAATGAGAAACCAGACTTGGGGTCAGGTCTGGGTGGTTAGTGAAACCTGTATCCACAACACTGACTGTGACGCCCTGACCGGTCGCTTTGTTCCACGCCTGAGGTGCACGAATACCTGTTGTGTTGTTGCTGTAGTGCCACTGGCTTGAATACTGAGGATCCGCTGGTGTGTAGAAAGGTACTGCCCAGCCATCCAGTTCCACACTTTCTACGTTCGGATCAGCTTTTAGCTTCTGAATGATGTTTTCCAAGTCGTATGCGTTGGTCGCACTGCCCACTTTCACAACGTGGTGATCGTCCAGAAGCATGGCGCGTTTGTAGCTGATTTCGTTACCTAATTCATTCGTCAGGTCATTAGACAAGCTTCGAATGTTATCAGACTGCTGAGCTTTCACGATTGACGCCATGAAGCCGCTTTTCGCAGTCGCAGACGCCTTGTACTTAACGATAAGCTGTACGTTATCGCTAGGGATCGTTTCCAACGCTCGGGACAGTGCTTGCACTGAGTTCTGAGCCTGAACAAGAGCCGCAGACGAATCTGCCGCAAAAGCGCTAGATGCGGATACTCCCGCTAGCATAAGCGCCGTTACCACTGCTGTGTGTTTGAAGTTTGTTAGTTTCACTTCTTATCTCCGTGACAAATAGCGACTCGCCATCAACCTTCTTCTCTGTGCACGTATGCAGGCGGTTTACCTGTCTCCCCACCTAACATACTGAAATGTGCACATGAATCGGATTGAATTTAGCGAGCTGCGAATGATTCGGTTATGTAATCCATCACCAACCAAATCGAACACAAATCGGGATCTCCGTTCCCGTTCTAAATTTCGCTAAAAACACTAAGGTATAAAAAATGGGGTTTATAGAATGGAAGTGAATATATGGAATCATCAATATAAAACGGCATGTATAGCGATGAAATCTATCTTTTAGTAATTAATGGAATTTGTTTGATACTTAATTTCTTGCTTGATTGATTTAGGATTGATTTATTTTGAGAAAAGCTATTCAAATGAGAATTAAAGGTCAAAGTATCTAGATATATTCGTTTTGCTGGATGGAATTCTGGCTGTTTACAAAATAACCAAAATCACATTTTGTCTGTTTTTTGTACGGATGGGGAAGGGGGATGCACTTATCTGTTCAATAAGTGCACTTGTTTTAAAATAAGACAGGTGGAGACTTAACGCAAAGTCACACTAGCTGAAACAGGTATCTGCCCAGTGGGTTAGCCCTGCCGTAACCGAGCCGAAGTAGCTGCCACTGACGATAGGGACGTTAGGCAATTGAGTCTCTATTGCGCTGCGCAACATCGGTGAA
Organism: Vibrio nigripulchritudo ATCC 27043; assembly: GCF_000222685.1. Classification (GTDB taxonomy): domain Bacteria; phylum Pseudomonadota; class Gammaproteobacteria; order Enterobacterales; family Vibrionaceae; genus Vibrio; species Vibrio nigripulchritudo. Next base: position 7,693 of record NZ_AFWJ01000017.1, read on the forward strand.
CGCGCGCTTCCTCCGGTCAGATAAATCGCGTCAGGTTTTTTACCACCCAGTTTCAATGCCTCTGCCACCAGGTCGATCATTTTCTCTCGCGGGGCCGTGACCGCTTCTGCCATTTGGCTCTGAGTTACCTCAACGTCCAGCATCTCTGAAATCAGGTTTAATTGCGCCTGATGAACGGTATTGTCAGAGAGCGCAATCTTAGCCTGCTCTGCCTGACGAATAATACTGTAGCCCAGGGTTTCCTGATAAACCTGTAAAAGTCGGTCGAGTTTTTCAGGCTCCAGTGCTTCCTTTCTTAGCTGACGAAGCACTTTGTGATTCTCTCGACCATAGAAATCTTTCTGAGCTTCCACATTGTTAATGGCAACCGGATTCCAGAACTGGTTCAAGGGAATATCGATTCCTGCTTTGGTTTTGCTGCCTCTGCCAAACGCAGGCATAAGCTGTTTAAATGCCAGATAAATATCGAAGTCGTTTCCTCCAACACGCTGACCACTGTGAGCCAGCAAGCTATCACTGCGATCGGTTTTACGTGCCCAGTCTGGTCCCATTTCGATGAGTGAGCAGTCGGTAGTACCACCACCAATATCCACGACAAGCACGGTTTTGTTTTCGTTTAATGTGCTTTCGTAGTCCAGCCCCGCCGCGACAGGCTCAAACTGAAATTCGATGTTGTTAAACCCGGCTCGGGTTGCCGCTCTTCTTAGAATTCCTTCTGCCTGTCGGTTAGATTCTTCTCCACCGCGCCCATGAAAGTTAATTGGGCGACCAATCACGGCATCCGTAATGATCTTATCAAGGTGCGACTCTGCGTTGTTTTTGATGTTAACCATCATGGCGCACACCAGATCTTCGAAAAACCGAATCTGCATTTCGTGCAATCCGCTGGCACCAAGGAACGATTTGGGCGACTTCACGTAATACACTTCACGTGGATCTTCCAGGTAGAGATCCAGCGCCGCTTGCCCGAAAAGCAAATCTTCTGGCTGTAATTCGATGCCTTCTTCGCGGTTAAAAGCAATGGCTCGCCTCAATGCCTTTTCCCCAGCTTCATCACTCGGAGATATACCATGGTGACGGAACAGGGCTTCTGAAACTGCCTCACGAGTCGGGGCACAGAGTGTGGAAGGAATAAAGTGGCTGTCTTTTTCTAACGGGATGAGCGAGGGCGTTTTCCCCTCTTTCGACTCACCTTGCACCATAGATGCGACTGAGCAATTTGCTGTTCCATAATCAAAACCGATGAACATGTAACCTCCCGTATTTGAGTGAAAAAAGGTCGGCGATCCTACAGCAAAATGAATGTCATAGAAACTGGTATATGCATCAAATTGACAAAATGTGAGTAAGCACCGCCTCTTGGTGAGCTAAATAGTGCGTCTCAAAAAATACAGGTTGTCATACTTTAATGTATGGAAAATGTGATCTTCTTGTAAAACAAGATGTTAAAAAAACTTTCAACCTGAATGAGAATTATTTAAAAGTGAGGAAAAGATCAATAAAAGGGAACATTCCCATTGACGCAGATTTTCGAAATTTATAGTTTCCCCTCCGTATTGTTAGTTTTATCAAAAACGTATTTAACCAAAGAGTTAAGGCTTTACTAATCAATACTTTCGCGAAGTTACGCGTTTTTCTGCGTCATGCTGAATGAATTCTTATCGAGTTTACTTTTTACAAACGCAGAGCGTTTCTTTATTCGCTCGTATTTGAGGTTGAAATAACCTCAGAAATACTGGCAGACCATAAAAATAATGAAGGAAAAACAATGAAAATCTCTAAAGTTTCATTGGCAGTTGCACTTACATTGTCTTCTGCGTCATCGATTGCCCAAACATCGTCCCCGTCTTTCACTGAATCCCTCGAAGGTCGCGTTATGTCCTATACGGAATTCGCAGACAATAAACTAAACCAAAAAATGCTCATGACATTTGCGGAGCAGTCGGCAGATGGTTCGATTGCGTTTGATATCGACCATACCTGTGGGCACGTGTCTGGAGTCCTTAATCTCAGCGATCCGCAAAGTACCTTTGGCGGTGACATGAACGTGACCGTTAAAGATTTTGGTTACACTCAACGTTGTTCAACCGCAGAATTTGATGATCTAAGAGCGTTAGTAACAGCAGACAACATCAACTCGTTCAGGCTGATGACCACTGAAATGCACCTTTCTTCCAGCTCTACGGGAAAAACACTGGCATTCCGTGATACGACAGAATCCATAGAAGTGCAAAACGTTCGTCAGTCGGTGTTCGACTCTTACTGGGTACCAGAAAATCCAGGACCTGAGTTTGTGGTTGAAAATGCCAATTCCGTTGAGCCAATTTTGGAGCAGCTTCAGCACACACCAAAAGACTGGCCATATTATGTGGCTCACAAATATGCTCTTCGTATATTCGAAACCGACAATACTGACTCTGGTCTGGCGATGGAGACCAGTGCAGGTCGTCCTTTTCACATCACCAACGGAACGTTGGAGAAGGGGAACAAAGGTACTCAGTTCAATTTTGATTACGCTCGGCAGTCAGGCTACGACTTAACTCAGGGTTCCGTAAACTTTGGCAACTTACATTGGTCTCACCGTATCCATCTGAGATGGTCTGACGAACTGAGAACCAAAAATCGTTTCCAATACGATGGGAATACTCTGACCCTGTCTTCAGATTCTTCGGAAGACAACGTCAAGTTCAAACGTTTGGTAAAAGAAGCCAGAGTGGCAGACCTGAGAAATACCGAGTGGGTGGCAAAGGTTGCAGACCAGCAAGTGAATGTGACTTTTGGTAGCCACTCACTGACAGAGGTGGTTGCGAGCATCACTGGCAATGGCTCAAAGACCATTGTGACTTTGGGTTCGAACGACTCTGGTTCGTTGAATCAGGCTGAAGTAGCGGGTGCTGATCGAGCAAATATCGTCACAACAGAACTTCGCAATGTTCTGCCAGAGACAAAATCGGTCATCATTGATTACTCTAACCCTAGCGTTCGCAAGCTTCACATTGTGACCGCAAGTCAGGTCATCACTCTTACTGAGAAAAAGAACATCCCAATTGTATTTGGTTAAATAAATCTTCAAATACAATCTGTTAGAGTACGTGCATTTAAGCCCGGTTGTTGTGCAACCGGGCTTTTCTTTTTGAGATCACTTTCAGATATCCTCCCCCCGAGCGAGCAAGGGAAAACTTAACTTGTAAAATCAGTTGCGCTAAGTTCGCAAGAATTGAAAATTCTTATCTCAGCATTATTCGTAAACTGTCGGTCAGGCTAAATCAAAAGGAAAACGATAACTCATGTCAGAAACGAAATTCGCAGAAGACGAATCCACGAAAAGATTGGCAAATACGCCCGTCTTTACACTCTTTATGCAGACAGCGGTTCCGATTTGTATCGGTATGCTGGTGATTGGTTTATATGGAGTGGTTGATGGAATCTTCATTGCCCGTTGGGTAGGTGCCGATGCGATTGGTGCCGTCTCTATGGTCTTCCCGGCTCAAATGCTGATCTCTTCGATTGGTGCCATGGTGGCATCCGGTACTGCGGCAATTCTCACTCGGCTGATTGGCGAAAAGAAGCTGCCAGAAGCCGGTCAGATTGCCGGGAACTCAGTCCTTTTGGTTTCGGTGTTCAGCATTCTGTTCTTTGTGGTCGGAATGTGGCAACTGGATTCAGTTCTGGAATTCTTAGCGGTGCCTCCGGTTTTCTATCCACTGGCTTATGATTACGCTCAGCCTATCATTGTAGGGGGCGCAATCGCAGTTTTGCTTCCGGTGATAGGAGACGTATTCCGGGCAGAAGGCAAAGCCAAGATCATGATGCTGCTGATGCTCACTTCGTCCGTTCTCAACATTGTTCTGGATTACATCTTCATTGTTCTTCTGGGTTGGGGAGTTTCGGGTGCAGCGTGGGCAACCATCATTGCTCAGCTCGTGTCACTGACAATTGCCGTAAGTTTATACCTCAGAGGCGGCACTTTGGTGCGATTCTCGTTCGGGTTACATCTTAAGTTCTGGGGTTCGATTCTGGCACTTGGGATCCCGGTACTGATCGCGCAGATGGGAATGGCAATTCAGACAGGATTGGTGAACTACCAGTTTACCTTTATGGCGACAGAAGAATGGATTAGTGCCTACGGTATTCTTGGTCGACTTTCTATCTTCATCATCCTGCCAATGATCGCCATGCTGATCTCCTTCCAGACCATATGTGGATTTAATTTAGGTGCGAGTGCATTCGAGCGGGTTCAGGAAAGCATCAAAGTTTCACTTACCGCGATGGTGGTGTATTCAAGCCTGGTGACAGTGGCTTTGCTTGTCATACCCGAATGGTTACTTGGAATATTCACAACAGAAAGTGTGCTTATTGATTACGGTAAGGTTATTATTTTTGCCACCATATGGGGATTGCCACTGGCTGGTATTAACATGCTGGCAACTGGGTTTTATCAGGCAAAAGGCAACGCAAAACTGGCGATGCTGTACAGCTTGCTGCGCGTGGTATTGATTATGTCGCCGTTGTTGCTGATCCTTCCTCATTACTTTGGTATGAACGGTATTTTCTTGGCAATTGTGGCAGCCGATGTTTTCTCTGCGGTCATCACTTTCCTATTCTGCTTTAAGGAATACCGCAATTTGTCTTCATCGGAGTTGAGTTACGTTGACGTTAAGTAAGGAATCGGTGTCAGCAGAAAGCTGGCAAGTGTACAAGGAAAGGCTTGAACCCGTTTTGTCGCACATTCACGCTCATGTTGAAAAGCCGCTTACACTAGAGGAAGCGGCGGAGCTGAGTCATTTTTCAAAGTTCCACTTTCAACGGATATTCAGTGCAATCATTGGTGAAAGCCTGACCCAGTACAGCAATCGGTTACGGTTAGAAAAAGCAGCCAACAGGCTGCTTTTTGCTCGCTCGGAGTCGATTACCGAGGTCGCCTTAAGCCACGGCTTTTCCAGCAGCGCAAACTTTTCCCGTGCGTTTAAAGAACGTTTTGGTATTACGCCTTATGGTGTGCGAAGTGGAAAGTCGAGCAAAGCAAAAGATATAGAAACTGAGTTAAAGCAACCCATTGATACGTCGGTTTTGCAGCATCTTCATTCGTTGCGCCGTGAAGCGGATGTCTGCGAGCCAAGCGAAGCCATAACGCCAGAACGAATCTTCGAAACCGAAGAAAAAGAGCTTTGTTTGCTCAGGTCGAAACGCGGTTATCTGCTACCCAGTATCTTTAAATGCTGGAAAAATCTGATTGAATGGGGAATCAAAAACGAAATTGGTCCGATGGAGCAGGTTCGCTTGGCCATGTGTCGAGATAATCTGCTTTTTACTCCCAGAGAAAAGTGCCGCTACGACGCTGCTCTTTTCATCACGCCGGAGCAGAAAAGCAAAATCAAAGAACCTTTTGAACTGGGAAAACTGGAAGCGGGTAGGTATGCGGCGTTTCGTTATCAGGGTAAGCCAGATGATGCCGCTAAGTTTCAGCTAAGCCTGTATGCAAAGTGGTTGCCTTACAGTGGTTACGAGCCAGATACCGCCCCTCTGATTGAACGCTATGACAAACCGATCCTCACGCGATTTGATGATAACGGTAAGCCGGAGTGGATAGATATGGAAGTGTGGATCAAGATGAAGCCGCTCAGAACGATGAACGAACTGAGCGGTTAAATTTGTTAGTTGAATTCGCCATCGGCACCGAATTCAATGTCCGTTAATTCGGTAAAAATGTATTCACCATCCACTTCTTCACCTTTCTCTTTGGAGATGAGTACATTATCGACAAAGGTGAACGCATACATGTATTCGCCTTTGTCATAAATGTATGAAATTTTGCCGTTTTCTTGGTCAATCAAAGTCGTCGCGTGACCGTATTCTTTGATCAGAGCTTCTGAGCTGGTTTCACCCACAACAGCATGACGGTATCTATAGCGATCTCCCAAGTTTGAACAACCGGAGATTACCAAAATCGCTATCAATATGATCAGTAGTTTATTCATGTGTTTTATCCCAAATAGTCATGCGGGGATGCTAACACTCGAATCATGGAATTTACGTAAGCCAGTGTAAGAACTGGCAGCCTCAATGTATTTATTTCGGTGGTTGCAGAGCAAAATAAAACCGCCCAGAACGATAAACGAACTGAGCGGTTGATTGTATTGAAACCTCGCTAAGGGGAGGCGGCGAAATACCTGTCCACTGACCGTTCTGCCTCGGCGATGGGAGTTGCACTCTTACTGGCTGGGGGCGCAAACTCCGTTGTTGCCAGATCGTAGGTATACAGATCAATCGACTGATCCCTTTCATCTGAGTTGCGAATTTGCCCCTCTTCAGACGGGTACAGCACCGTCCCTAATACATCTCCCAGATGGCTCAACAGCACATCAAACGTCCCTTGTTGCGGTGGTGATGCTCGCTGTGGTGTCGGGTGACCATCCGTCAGCCTTAACCCAAGTACGTTCGGGTTCAGCGGACGAAGGTTAGGGTACTGGGGCGACACTTGTGGCGAAAGGAAATCAAACGCATGCAACGGGAAGTTGTTCAGCACGCCACCATCCATCCACAAACCGTGGTAGTCATCGGCTCTGCGGTTGTATTGACCCGTAGGCACATTGGCTTCCACATGCACAGGCTTGAACAGAATAGGCAGGTTCATCGAAATGCCCACTGCCTCAGCCACAGGGAAATGTGGGGTATGCCGTTTAGAAAACACCGCCGGTTTATGCTTAGTCAGGTTTGAACCGGTGATCACCAAGTCCACCCCCGTCAGGTTAAAGAATTCAGTGAAATTCAGTTCTGATCCATTCACTGCCATGATGGGAATGTGCTGACCGGGTGCGAGACGGCTCCTGACCAGACGATTCCACAACCTGCCATAGACGGCATTTTGTAGAAAGTTTCTGGCATTGGTGCCGGGGAACATGCCTCTATCAAACAGAATGTTGAACAGGTACTGCTCTGGGTGAGCGATCAGCCGTTGAACAATCGGGTCTGATGTGGAACCGAATGCTCCATTGCGCGCCAGAGAACCCAATGCGCCGGCAAGGGTAGAAATACCCCGAATGCTTCGGGTTTGCTGGCGAATGTGATCAATCGGTCGCACCCCATTGGGGGCGCTGGTATGCAAAGCAGGGCGGTTGTTACTGTCTACCGAGCGCGACAAACCTGTACTGGGTCCGTCAAAGAATCCGGTAAAGGTGCTGGAATTACTCAACACTTGCTGTAGCTGTGTTGAGTTGTATCCCATCGCCAGAAACATCGCCGTAATCGCACCTGCGGAAGCACCACTGATGCCCCGGATCTGGTTTTGACCCGGAGTGTCGATGTTAATGGGCAATACCCCAAGCCGCTCTAAAGCGCGTATTGCCCCAAGGTAGGTAACCCCTTTGCCCCCGCCACCTTCGAGCGCGAGATAATGGACATCGGTCGGGTTAGAGATTCGAGCCATGGCTTACGCTCCGTCCAGATCTTCAACCCATTCTCCGTCCTCATTCTGTTTCCATTTCGGTAACTTGTCGTCGGCTCTGAGGTGCACCAAGGTGGTTGGAATGCGCACATCCCAAGGGTCACCTTGCGGTTCTTCCTCTCCCGGTCTGTCCAGACGTTCGGCAATTTCATCGGCAATCGGCAGATACAGATCGCTTGATATAGCGGGAAGCGGTCCGCCATCCCAAAGCTCACCAAAGGAAATAAAGTGGTCAACGGCGCCTTCAAAGCCCAGTCGGATTGGAACTGACACGCGGCAATACCCGGCTTTGAGGAACTGATTGAAAAGCGGGTCGGTATCTTCATAGGCAATGCGTTCATCCCATAAGGGTTTTCTGCCCCAGAAATAAGGATAAGTCACCCATGTTACGTGCTCCCACTCAAATGCCTGCTCGAAGAAGCGTACATAAGGTCCTTCTGCTTCATTTTCAAATAGGTCGATTTGTGGGAAGCCTTCAGCTCCGGTATCAATGGCATTGAACAGATCAAAGTGCTGCTCGGTCAGGATACTGATGCAGTGTTTTTTCAGTTCATCCTTCATGATTTCCAGATTCAGTGCCGGGTTTTTGCCCTCTATCGCCACGCCTGCCTGCAACTCGGCGGCAGCCAGTTTTTCTTCGTACTCAGACAGACGAGCCTTGTAGGCATTGGTGAGTTTGGCGTGTGTGTCTAGCTTCCACTTCATCAAAGCGCGATCGGTTCGCTGGCATTTCACTTCGACGATGGCTGCCAAGTAGCTGACTTTCCATGTTTGCAGTGCAAAAGGAATACTTTCTCTTTCATTGCTCAGGCTGGTGCTCCAAACCCAGTCGCCGTCTTCGAAACGGTGAGAGCGATTCCCGATCACCACATCGACCACAAAGTTATCTTCCCAGATGGTCGCTACTTGCCCGACAACCCCATGAATGGCTTTATAGCCTTCGTCGATCTGAATAACACCAGAGTGATTGTAATGGGTGTCATCGTCACCACCTCCAGCTTTGAAATCCAGCGATTTGGTGATGTAAATTTCCGGCGGAGGCGACACATCGGTTGCCCCGTATTCCTGCACCCAGGTGTGGTAGTTGTGCTCGGTAATCTGGCTAGGTTTGAGGGGAAACTCCATCGGCTTTTCGATCTGCAACGCACTGGCGTGGGCATCAGATAGGGTTTCAATCAGAAATGCTCCTGGTTCAGGCACCATAAAGTCGTACATGGTGCGGATGCCATAGTTGTACATCTGCGCCTGATAGACTTTGTTTACCCACTGGTAAACGCCAGAGATATGTCCGTCACCACC
>NZ_AFWJ01000016.1 GCF_000222685.1 Vibrio nigripulchritudo ATCC 27043
GATGTGCCAGGTTCTGAAGTTTGTGACGATTTACTGCATCCAACGCAGAAAAGGGTTCATCCATTAGAACAATGGGCTTTTTCTGCATCAGAGTTCGGGCGATAGCAACACGCTGTCGCATTCCACCAGATAATTGTTGTGGAAGGAGATCCCTTTGGTCTGCCAAACCGACCTGTTCCAGCAAATGCAGTGCTTTTTGCTGGCTTTCTTTGTTTTTTAAATGTTTGCCAAATCGTGTGCTGAGCAGAACATTGTCTAATGCGGATAGCCAGGGCATCAGTAAATCTTGCTGCCCCATATACGCGATTTCATTGTCAACCGACAAAGGGTGTTTTATGCCTTGTTGGTCTTCCAACAACAGCGCACCTTTCCAGCTGGCTTTGGTGTCGAGAAGACCTGCAAAATGGCGAAGCAGAGTCGATTTACCGCAACCGCTTCTTCCAAGAATGCACGTCCAGTACCCGACAGGAAATCGCATATTCAGGTCGGCTAATGTCGGCGTTTCGGCATCCAGATATTGCAGTTCACCATTTTCTATCGCGATGAACGCATTATCCTTTGCAAGAGTCGTGAAACTCGAAGCTTCAGCGTACATCTTCATGTCCGGGGAAAAAGTGGTGAACCGGACCATGCCCGTGACCTATATCCAACTCATCGGCATGCGCGATGGCATTGGAGATGTAGTACTTACCCAGCTTGACGGCTTCTGGCAGTTCATAGCCCTGAGCCAGGAAAGAGGCGATAGCAGAAGAGAGTGTACAACCTGTGCCGTGAGTATTTTGAGTATCAACACGTTTGGCGTTTAATGATTCAACCTTGTCAGGGAAAATCAATAAATCTGTACTGTATTCGCTGCTTTCTAAATGCCCGCCTTTGAGCAGTACCGACTGACAACCCAGAGAGCGAAGCTGGTCAATCATGCTTTCCATATCGGCTTCACTTTCAGGCACTGGATTACCAGTTAAGGCTGCGCCTTCGGGCAGGTTAGGGGTGATGACATCAGCAATCGGCAATAACTCCGCTTTCAAGGTGCTGATAGCACTCTGTTCGAGAAGCAGATCCCCACTGGTTGCAACCATTACCGGGTCAACCACCAGATATTTTGGTTTGTACTGCTTTATTTTGTTGGCAACCACTTTAATGATGCCCGAATCTGCCAGCATGCCGACTTTCACAGCTGCGATATTGAGATCGGTAAATACGGCGTCTAGCTGGCTTTCTACATGGTCTAGCGGGATAGGGAAAATCGCGGAAACGCCTTGTGTGTTTTGGGATGTAATTGCCGTGATAGCTGAACAAGCAAAGCTGCCCGTTGCTGAAATGGCCTTGATATCTGCCTGAATGCCGGCACCACCACCACTGTCGGAACCTGCAATAGTAAGTACGATTGGCGTATTCACACCTGTGGGGGAAGGGTGGTTGTTTTGTGTGGTCATAAGTGCTCCCGCAATACAGGCGAGCAGGAACTCTTCTGACTAAAGAATGGAATGGTAGTGAGATCAACCCATCGACAGTAAGATTCATAGTTCCCTACGCCAGTGTTAACTGAATCAGGTTCAACGGGTCTCGCTATGCGATCTCAGCCTAAGGCTCCCCGACTATTATTCGCGATGATAACAATTTTCATTAAAAGGGCAACGAATTGATCCCCGGCTTGGTGCATACGTCTAATTAATGAGCGAAATATCAATTATGATGACTTGATGTGTTAGCAAGTAAAATGCATCTTTTTGCTCATCAATGAAGTGTCTAGAAAAAACGAATGGGAAGGTAGAAGTCCAATTCGAATGCTTCATCTTCGCTAAGAAAGTGGTTTTTATGATAGTGAACATAAGCTGGTGTAGAACGAAGCTTAAACCCAGATTGCGGAAGCCAGGTTTCCAGCACAGTACTTATTTGAGGAAGCAGTTCCCCGTAGATGCCTTTGAGTTTAAATACTGCGTGTAAGCCGCCGGGAATCACCATCTGGTTGACCACTCCTCGATATTTCAGGGGGTCTGAAATGCCCACACACGCAACGTATCGGCACTGATCTAGCTCCACCCAAGCTGGGTTTGAATGGTGTAAGCCAAACTGCTGCGAAAAATCTCGCCCATCATCTTTCGTCCACGCTTGCAACGTTAGCCATGCATTGCGTATCGAACGGCTGTAACCATTGTGGCGAATATACGCCGCCATTCTGTCTGGGACTTCTTTTATTTTCGGAACGGGAAGAGGGCGGCTTGCTACTCTGTTGTAGCCCGCTGCGATTTCAGGATCTTTCAAATAGGGTTTATCGGATACCTGTAGATCGTGTTTACGCCACTTGCCCGGTGACATATCGAATGTTGCCTTGAACGCTTTATTGAAGGAAGAAAGAGAAGAAAAACCACAGTTGTTAGCAATATCCAGAATAGGAGAAGAGATATCAAACATGAGCTGATTGGCTGCGTATTCCATACGCGCCCGGCGAATGTACTGATGTATGGGTTCGCCAACCACTTCCTTAAATACACGGTGGAAATGCTGCTCAGAATAGGCAGCAATCGACATCAATTCCTTTACAGAATGCGTCTTACTTATGTCTTGATGAATGTGGAACAGAACATCATTCATCCTAGAGGTATGTTGATAGCTCAAAATTCTAAAAAAGCATAAACGGACATAATGAAGAGCATAAATGGACAAACATGTTTTCGCAATAGGTCATAACATCAAAGAGAGAATTCAATGCTGCAATGGGAAACAAATGGAAGTCGCACAATCATTAAAACAAATCCAATCGTCTTATATCCGTGAAATTCTAAGCGCGGCAAGTGACGAAAATGTCATATCGCTGGCTGGTGGTTTACCAGACGAATCAACGTTTCCTATTGCACTAATGAAGCCTGTTCTGGAAAGCTTGACCGAGAAACCTGCTGTTTTTCAATATGGTTTGACGGCAGGTTATCCGTCATTGCTTGAACACTTGGAGCAAGCTTTCAATCTTCCTGAAACACACCAAGCCATGGTATGTACAGGCTCGCAGCAAGGGTTAGACCTGATTGCTAGAGCTTATGTAAATCCGGGTGACACTGTCGTTATGGAAGCACCAAGTTACCTCGGCGCAATGCAGGTATTCGGTTTGGTGCAAGCGAATATAGTGACGGTGTCACAGAATGAGTGTGGTCCTGATCTTACGGAACTGGAATCTTGCTTTGCTTCTGAAAAGCCAAAGATGTTTTATGCGGTACCTGACTTCCACAACCCGACAGGAGTTTGCTGGTCGCTATCAGTGAGGCAAGCCGTGGCGAGCCTGTGTGAAGAGTACAATGTTGCCTTTATTGAAGATGCACCGTACCGAGAGCTGAGATTTCATGGGGAAATGTTGCCAATGGTGTCTGAGTTCTGCCCTCAGCACTCAATTGTCCTTAGATCCTTTTCCAAAATTGCTTCACCGGGTTTAAGAATGGGCGTAGTGACTGGCAAGCAAAGCTACATTGAACCGCTGCTTAAAATCAAACAGGGGGCGGATTTGCACTCTAGTGTGCCAATGCAGGAAGTATTGTTTGGTTTGCTCACTCATGATGGGTTCGATGATCACCTTGCTTCAATCCGTAGCCTCTATCGCAGACGTTATGAATGCCTAAAATCAGAGTTGGATAGGCAACTGCCAGAAAGCTGCAATGTGCAAAGCGTCGATGGTGGGATGTTTGTCTGGGTAACACTGCCAGAATGTGATACCTACGTCCTGGCAAAAGCTTTGCTGGAAAAGGGCGTCGCAGTCGTACCAAGCCCTGTGTTTTACCCTAGTCCCGAAGGACAGAAGTCCGCAATCAGGTTAAATTTCACCAACGCGAACGAAGAGGAGCTTAAAGAAGCGGTAACTCGACTGGCAACTGGCATACAACAGATCGCGTTGTAAATCACTTCTGAGCGAAACTCAAAAGCTCTTTAATAAAGACTTCAAGTGGCGTCGAAATGTCTTTCGATGCCAGCCGAATAATGGATAACGGTCGCTTAGAGTTGATGTCGGTAATGTTGATTTTATGCAACGTGCCTTTAGCGACCTCTTCTTTTACCGTTTCATTTGGCAAAATCGATACACCTATTTCAGCTTCTACCGCTTTTTTCAACGTGTACACATTGTTGTGGGTCATTCGAATGTTTACATCAATACCCTTTTCGGCAAGGAGCTTGTCTATCACAACACGGGTAGGAATGCGTTCACCAAACGCGACGAAGGGTTCACCTTTAAGCTGACTGATAGAAACCGATTTTTTACCATTGAGTTTGTGCTTTTTCCCGGTAACTAAGACCAGTTCGTCTTCGGAAAACGGGATAGATTCGATCAAATGGTTTGGTTTAGGGTAAGCGACGATACCAATATCAATCTGTTCTTTCCTGACCGCTTCATAAATCGCTTCGCTGTGCTCGTACTCTAAGTGGACACACACCTTAGGGAAGGCTTTCATAAAACCGGAAAGAAAGTCTCCCAATTCGTACATTCCCACACTGTGAATAGCCGCGATTCGAATATGCCCTTCAAGAACACCGGCACTGTAATTGGACTTAATTTTGATGTTTTCACATAGTCGAAGAATTTCCCTGACATCTTCCAATATCAGTAAACCTTCGGGGGTGAGTTGAGTGGTTTGTGAAGTTCGGGAAAGGAGTTGCTGACCAAGCGCATCTTCAAGTTTTTTAACATGTACGCTAACTGCTGGCTGGCTAATATGATTCAACTTTGCCACTTTCACAAAGCTCTGTTCTCTTGCTAAGTCACTGAAAAGTTTAAGTTGAATCAAATTCATGTCTATAAGTAAAAGTTATTGAAGTTATAGAATAATAACATTTAATTTACATGGATAACCATAGCATAATTAAGGTGAATAAACAGAAGTTATATTGATATGGGTATAAGCTGATAGATACGTCAGTCGCCTACAAAAAGGCAAGCCAGTGAAAAGGAATGCGCAGTCTATGAATCAAGCCAATTCAGTCCCTTTGTCTGCTGTTCAGACAACCAAAAATGAAAAGCCATCGAAGAAGAAAAAGTCCTCTGAAATTCTGTTCGACCTAAATGCCAAAAACGGCAAAATCCCTTGGAATGCAGATGGAGAATACCCCTACAAAACCAAGATGGACGTAGTGGAATATGAACGCCACAAGCACGAGCTGCAAATTGAGCTGCTCAAACTGCAGGGTTGGGTAAAAGAGAATAACGAGCGTATTGTCATTTTGTTTGAAGGACGAGACGCGGCGGGTAAGGGCGGAACCATCAAACGATTTATGGAACACCTGAACCCTCGTGGTGCACACGTGATCGCGTTAGAAAAACCTAATGCCCGTGAAAGGAATCAATGGTACTTCCAGCGTTACATTCAGCACTTGCCAACCAAGGGTGAAATTATCATGTTCGACCGTTCCTGGTACAACCGGGCAGGGGTTGAAAAAGTGATGGGGTTCTGTGGCGATGACGAATACCTTGAATTTTTGCGCCAAACCCCTGAACTGGAACGCATGCTGGCGAATTCAGGCATTCGCTTATTCAAGTACTGGTTCTCGGTGAGCCGGGCAGAGCAGTTCCGCCGCTTTAAATCACGCCAGAATGATCCGCTCAAACAGTGGAAACTGAGCCCGGTGGATATGGCGTCACTTTCAAAATGGGACGATTATAGTCGAGCGAAAGATGCAATGATGTTCCACACCGATACCAACGACGCACCATGGACCATCATTCGCTCAGACGACAAAAAGCGCGGCAGAATCAATTGTATGCGTCATTTCTTAAGCTTAATTGACTACCCCGGTAAGGATCATGATGTCGTTAATCAGCTCGACCCTCAAATTGTGGGCAGCCCAAAAAACATGACAAATGCAGGCTAACGAGATAAACCGTAACAGACATAAAAATAAGGAGTAACCCATGGCTGAAAAGGAACTAAAGAAGCTTAAAAAACTGTTCGAGAAAAGTGAAAAAGAAGTGGAAAAAACGGCTCAGCTAGCCAGAGTCGCGGCTGAAGAAGCCAAACGCGCGATGGAGCAAGCAGCGAAAGCGGAAGAAGCCGCTAACCTCGCCAGATCAAAGCTGAAAAAAGCCAAGAAAGAACTCAAGCAAGCGCAATCATTTCAGGCTGCTCAAAAGAAAGTCTCTAAGAAATCCGCGATTCGCCGAGCCAAGAAGATCAGCAACCGAGAGAAAAAGCCTGTGGCGGTTTAAAAGGGTGACTTTGTTGAAGGAGAGAGGCGCGAAGCCTCTCTGTTAACATACGCCTTGTGAGTGACATTTATCTATTTAGATTCATGTATTCAATTGGTTTACAGCTAGTACTCTATTCTTACTCAGCACCAGTTCCTTGAGGCTCAGTAGCACTAACTTTTTGACTCTTCTCCAACTCAATATTCTTCAAAGTATGGAAACCAGACCAGATGCGGGTGAAGGTGGTTATCCAGCAGAGTGAACCAAATACAAAGGCGATTACTGCGAAATACTGCGGGAACAGGCAGAAGAAAACGAAGCAGGCGATGGTCTCTGTGCCTTCGGTGATGCCGCTCATGTAATACAATGATTTGTTGGTGTAAACCGGGTTATCGATTTGATGTTTGCCTGCCATTACTGCAAATGCAAGGAAACTGGTGCCTGTTCCGATAAATGAAAAGATCAGGAATGCGCCAGCGATGGCGTTATTTCCCGGGTCTGCAAGTACAAAGCCAAAAGGGACCAGAGAGTAAAAGAGAAAGTCGAGACTGATATCCAGAAAACCGCCTGAATCGGTAATCCCGTGTCTTCTTGCCAGTGCGCCGTCTACGCCATCGGCAATCCTGTTTAAGGCAATAAAGAATAGCGCCCAGCCATATTCCTGCAAAGCCAGGGCAGGGAGTGCGAGACAACCAAGTAGAAACCCGACAAACGTCGCCTGATTGGCAGTGATGTTGAGGTTGTCCAATGATTGCGCCACAAGATTAAGCGGCGCTCGAATCACTTTAACGCTGAATCTATCAAGCATGAGCATTCTCCCATGGCCAACTTAAACACGAACTGTTGACTGGCACATCGGCTTCATCGTGCGTCACCATCAGAGTTGGAATATTGGCTTCTCTTAACTGCTGGAAAACCCATTCACGGAATTGAACTCGCAAGTCTTTATCAAGCTTGCTAAACGGTTCATCCAGCAAAGCAACTCTTGGTTGAGCCAGTAGCATTCTGAGCAAGCTCACACGCGCACGCTGACCGCCGGAAACCTGATTCGGAAAGGAATTAGCCAGCTTTGCCAAACCGACTTTTTCTAGTGCCTGCATAGCTTGCTGGTTGCGAGCCTGACCTTTTACGGTGTTTGGTAATGCAAACGCCAAGTTTTCCCAGATGTTCAGGTGAGGGAAAAGCAAATCATCCTGAAACAGGAATCCGACTCGGCGAAGATGCGGGCTGATTTTACCCACGTCTTTCCCCTCAATTTGAATCGCGCCATCAAAAGAGAAGTCGTCGGATAAATGCCCTGCAATCGCACTAAGCAACGTGGATTTTCCGCAGCCACTTGGTCCCATTAATGTGAAGACTTCTCCGTCTTTTACCTCAAAGGAAACCGGATTGAATAGAGCTTTATTGTGCCTGTCATGGATGACGAGGCTTGTTAGCTGAAGCGTCATGAAGGCTTTGAGTCCTTACTATTTGTGTACGACGTAAACGTCTGTTTTGTAATTGGTTCGTCAGCATTGCAAACGAGAAGAAAATTAATGGCAATAACGCCTGCCATAAAGCATAAATTGCGGTGACACGGCGATCGTGCCCGCTAGTCAGAGCAACCGCTTCTGTCGTGATGGTGGCAATTCTGCCAGCGCCTAACATTAGTGTTGGTAAGTATTGCGCTAGGCTGACACTGATTCCCACCGCCCAAGCATAAATAATTGCCGGGAACAGGATGTGTGCTTTAACCGACCACCAGGCACGGAATGGGGATTTGCCCAGGCTCAGTGCTGCCTGAGTTAAGCGATTGTCGTAGCTTCGCCATGGACCGTCTAGTGAAAGGAATACATAAGGGAACGCGAAGAATACGTGCGCCCAACATACCCAGAAATAGTAGGCATCGGTCGAAAACAATAGGGTAGTGATCTGCAATCCAAACAATATGGATAGTTGAGGCACCAGCATTGGAATTGCGATGATGAAACCCGGTACATGCACACGGTAGCGCAGGCGATATTCGTGTCCAATCAATGCCAGAATCAGCGCAATGGTAGAAGAAATAATGGCTATCGACAGGCTGTCCAAAATAGTCGGTACAATGCCTTCCCATTCTGTTGCCCAAAAGCGTTCGCTCAGCTTGGTTGGGAATAGATCAGGGAAACGCCAGCGTTGAGCAAAGCTCCAGATTACCATTAGTGGTAGGGTCATAAACGCAATGGCTGTCGTCGCAAGAAAGAAGGTTTTACCGGGAACTCCTAAACCAAAGCGCCCAGAAAACTGCCAGCTACGACACTTCTTAACGACACCCGTTTCAATGCCTCGCAATACGGCGATAAGTAACGCACACACCAAGAATAGAATTACTGCTCCTGCTGCGGCGCGAGGTAACAGCGCAAGGTCAGGATCGTTAAACCACTGCCAAACCAAGACGGCAAACGTAGGTGGGTTGGTAGGTCCAACAATTAACGATAGGTCAACAACGGATGCGCCATATGCTAATACCGCCAGCAGAGGAAAACGCAGTTTGGGCAGCCATTGCGGGAATATGCACTTCCACCACATTTGTGCGTCGTTATAACCCAGGCTGTGTGCCACTTGAGTAGTTTTGTTGACTTTCAACTGTTGCAGAATAGGAATACTCATCAGCAACAGAAAAGGAATCTCTTTTAGGGTCAGGACTGCAATCAATCCCCAACCTTGTTGGTTGTGAACAATGTTGAAGTCCCATGGTGTACTGCCAAATATCGGCATCATATCAAGCAGTGGGTGAAGTGCCCGAACGATCATTCCGGTAGGCGCGAACAGGAATGAAAACCCGATAGCAAAAGCAACATGAGGCAAAGCCAGCAAAGGCGATAAGGTAAATTCAACTTTACGCCAGAATGTAGAGCGCCAGGATGCCTGCAAGATAAAGAAGGTAAATAAACACGCCAGAATGGTACTGACTAATGTAGTAAACAGAGTCAGGAAAATAGACTCCCAGACACCACTCCATTCAAAAACAGCAGCAAACCCATTCACCGAAGGTGAGGTATAGCCAAGAGGAGGAATGTAGTTAACTGATGAGAGTATCACGCCGACAAAACCGGGAACGGTTGGCGCGATACATACAACAATCATCAATAAATATAGGAGTCTTAACATCATGACTTTCTGTCGTTTTCCTCCCTCAGAGAGGGAGGAGTTAGATTACTGACCGTAGCGTTTAAGCCACTCTTTTTCCAACGCTACCTGCCAGCTTGGATGAGGCTCAGCAACAGATTTATATAGCTTGGTGTTTTTCGCACTGCCTGTCAGGTGAACAGATTTTAGTACGGATGGGTCACCCCAAATGTCCAGATCACCTTTACGAGATTGTGCTTCAGGGCTAAGCAGGAAGTTGATGGCAACTTTTGCCCCTTCTTTTGCGTTCGCATTCCACGGAATAGCCAGGAAGTGGATGTTGGACAATGCACCTGTTTCCATCGCGTATGCCTTAGTTGATTCCGCAAGCGTGCCTTCATTCTGCGCGGAGAAAACGGCATTCGGGTTGAAGGTAATCGCTAGATCCAACTGGTTATCATCTAGTAACTGGAAAGTTTCTGTAGAGCCGGATGGGAACTGTTTACCTTTCTTCCAAGCGTTTGGATGAAGCTTATCCAGGTACTGCCAAAGAGGCTCAGTCACCTGTGCAAAATCGACATCGTTTGCTGGCTTCATCAGGCGCGGATCATTGTTTGTTTGTTCAATTAGCAACGCTTTCAAAAAGCTGGTGCCGTGGAACTGAGGTGGTTTCGGGTAACTAATGCGGTTTGGATACGCTTGTGCGTAGCTTAACAACTCAGCAAAGTTCGCTGGTGGGTTGTTAAGGCGTTTAGAGTCATGAATGAATACCAGTTGTCCCACACCCCACGGCGCTTCTAAGCCTAACGTAGGTTCAGAGAAATCGCTGTCGACCGGTAGAGACTTGTCGACAAACTCCCAGCTTGGCAATTGATCGACAAACGGACCGTGTAGCAGTTCGTTGGTCTTCATGGACTTGAAGTTCTCACCATTAATCCAAACCATGTCGACGCTACCGCCACTGTTCTTTCCTGCGGTTTTTTCTGCCAGAAGGCGAGAGCTGGTTTCTGCAATGTCGGTCACTTTTACATGTTTTAACTCAACACCGTATCGACGCTGTAATTCTTTGTCTGCCCAGCGAAGGTAGTTATTTATTTGCTGGCTTCCTCCCCACGCATGGAAGAAAACGGTTTGACCTCGGGCTTTCATTTCAATGTCCTTCCACTGCTCTGAAGCTACTGTAGGTAGCGAAAGCAATGCAATGCACAAAGAAGAAATGAGCTTTTTCATGATTATCCTTTTAAATGTAAATGCTAGGGTGTGGAAAATTCCCTGGCGACGACTCCAACACCTTGAGACCACCCTGCGAATCCAAATTTCGTTTGAGAAACGAATCCCCTTAATGATTTGAAAAAAGCTTGAGTACAAGACTCGAGTCTTCGAAATACCAGACCAACCTCAAGACAGTTTCCTTTCAATTATGGCTTAAAATTTCAAAAAATTAACTTTAAGACGCTGAAAGTGATTCATTTTTGTCTAAAACACGGAAGGTCGCCGTTTTAATGAGCAATTCAGAAGGCATATTTGGAGACATCACGGAAGTTAATCATTCCTGCTGGTATAGCAGGGTAGTGATCGAGTAAGGTTCATTGCAGAGCGAACAATTGAAATAATGCGAATGAAAAGAACGGAAGAAATCTATCTTGCAGGTGGTTGCCTTTGGGGAGTTCAGGAGTTTGTCAGGCATCTACCCGGTGTTGTCTCCACTCAGGCAGGTAGAGCAAACGGGAAAACGAATACCACGCAAAGTGAATACGATGGCTACGCAGAGTGCGTGAAGATTCTGTTTGAACCTGAGCAAGTTAACGTTACTCAGTTAATGGGCTATTTGTTTGAGATAATCGACCCGTATAGCGTGAATCAGCAAGGGGAAGATGTAGGGGAGAAATACCGTACGGGTGTTTACAGTACTGAACCGGCGCATCTGGAACAGGCAAAACGCTACATTAGCAACCGAAAAGACGCAGAAAAGATTGCGGTGGAAGTGTTACCACTGAACAATTTTGTTGCGAGTGCCGACGAACATCAGGACAGACTAACCCGTTTCCCTAACGATTATTGCCACATTCCCAAACCTTTGCTTCATAAATACAAAACCTGAGCAGCGAGTGCTCAGGTTTTGATGTTCAGTGCAGTCATGCTTTCGAAAGCGCATGGCTCTACAAGCTAAATTGCTTATCCCGAGTTCAGGTTACTTACTTTCGCAGGTTTCGATACCAACAGCCTGATCAACAATCAACTGACCGCGGGCGTTGCGAAGCATTAAGCGGTAACGCACCCCTTGTTCCAGATTGGTTTTTACCTCGTTACTGGAACAGTAATAACGAACCGCATTGTGCATCAGTTCCTGAGGTGCAATCTTGCCTTGATCCTGGTTGTAGAGCATGAGTATTTCAACCACGCCGCCTTTTGAAGAAGCTTTCATGACGTTTAACGCGCCAAACTCTAATGGAAGACCTGCAGAAAGCACGCTTGCGCGGTGCTGGGCAATCAGTTCAATTTGAGATTGCTTGTCGTTGGATGAAGCACAACCCGCCAGAAGCCCAATGGATAAAAGGGCGGTACCTGCAATTTTTGCAATTGAATATTTCGACATAAAGCTAGAACACTTTTTTGAATGGCTTGACGATAACTTTTTCGTAAACGCCCGCTTCGATGTAAGGATCGGCATCTGCCCATTGCTGCGCAGCTTCTAACGAATCAAATTCGGCGATAACAGTAGAGCCAGTAAAGCCAGCCTGACCCGGGTCATTACTGTCTACAGCAGGCATTGGACCTGCGGTGAGTAAGCGACCTTCATCTTGTAATTTTTGAAGACGCTCCAAATGCTGCGGACGAACACTCAGGCGTTTTTCCAGTGAGTTCTCAACGTCCTGAGAAAAAATCACGTACCACATAGTAAGACTTCCCATTCCAATTGTTTCGGTTAGGGAGATACTAAACCGATTCAACGTAAAGATCTTGTTCTATAAAAGATATTTGCTTTTACTTGACGTAAAAGTGTGAGTTTCAACGAGAAAAGTTAGAAAGAGATTTTATGGATGAGTTTTACCGAATAACGCCCCTTAAAGATGTATGGGGCGTTGAGGTGTTTTTTATTTGAATTATGGTGTGGACGGAAGTAGCTCTACAGGCAGGCGAGAGACACCAGACACCTTGTCTGCAATAAAGTGATTGTATGCACCATTCACATATTCTAAGCCCTGTACCCGACCTTCCAGTTCAAAGTTATCTTTATGATCAACGTCTGCGGCGATTACTTTGTAATTGTATAGGTGCGAAGGTTTCTCAAATACGGTATGACCAATGATCACCTGCTCTGCATTGAACGCTGCCAACCCTTGCTCCAGACGTTCCTGCGAAAGGGACTCACGAGGCACAGAGCGATCCCAGTAAAGTCGTGAAGGGAGATAGTAAGCATCTTTAATCAGCTTACCTTGATCATCATAACGGATGTATCCTGCGTCCATATGCTGACGCCCATATGAGTTGATGTCGCTTAAAGGCAAAGTGTTGTTTTCTAGCGCAGTGATCAGATCGTTATTAAACCCGGCATGCACAAATAATGTGTCGCCAGCGACCTCCATAATATTTTTAGAGCGTAGCCACTGACCAAGTACGGTATCTTTGTTGTGCAATTCTAGGAAAGTTTTCCCCATTAAGCTGGCATTCTCAAAGTAACGGGCATTAACGTAACGGAAATCGCCATAGAAGTTCATCAAATCATGGTTGCCCAGAATAAAGTGAACATCACCGCCCATGCTCCTTGCCTGACCTTCTAGGTGATAGAAAAGCCACAAGCTTTCGGTAACGTATTCGCCACGGTCAAATAGATCACCTAAGTGGTAAAGATGCCCAGAGCCATAAGTCCAGTTGTAGTCTTCATCCATGATGCCCGCCTGAATCAGCATATACACCAATGCTTCGATGTTACCTTCCAGATCAGACGTAACAAAGTACTCTGAAGGCTTGTTGTATTGGTAAGCTGGCGGCGTGTAGTCGTCTCTCAGGTTAACTCGGAAACTGCCAAGCTCTCCCGGCAAGTTGACGATAACTCTCGCTTTGGAGGCACTGTAGTAGGTTCTCTTTTTATGTCCTCGTTTATCCAATGTCTCTACACGCACTTTGTCGTCTGATAAAAGCGTGACGTATGGTCCATCAGGTTCGCCAAGGTACTGGAATGTATCCGTGAGAGAAGCATTAAACTGAACGTCATTCGTTGAATGATAAACCTGATTAAACACCGTTACCGCTATGGTGTTCTCACCTTCAACAAAGGCCTTAGCAGGCAATACAAATATGTTTTCGGCTTCTTCTCCATATTTGGAATAGCGAAGTGGCTTGGTGGTATTGGTGAGCACTTCATCTCTTTTTAGAAGAGGAGAGCGAGCTACTTCCACACCGTTGACGTAGATAGCGGCGGCGTCATCAATCTTCATTTTCAGGTAAACATCTTTCAAAGTCAGAATGTTGTTTACCTTAACGGTTTTACGGAAGTAGTAAGCGCTTGGTGTTTTGTCGGGAAAACTGAGAGTTTTATAATCGGTCAGAGCGGTGTTGCCATCCGCAGGATGGTCGTAACCGTAGGAGAAGATACCTTCTCCCTGTTTCCATGAAGTGTCGTTGAAGTTGGTTTGGTTCCAGTCCGAATCAGGGGCGTACCCTGTATCCAGATAACGCCATTCAGAACCATAATCGAATAGCATTTCTTTGTTATCGTCACATGCTGTCAGGGTTAGTACCCCCAAAAGCACGAACAAGTGTTTAATAGACATCTGTGAGTATCCCTTCTTGTTATTTAAAACCCAGCCATACGAAAAGGCTTGGGCTAATTCGACCACAATGCTAGTTGCGGCATGCTTCATTCATATTAATTGTTCATGAATAAAGCGTTTAAATAACAAGGAGATATTGATCCGACTTTGGCGATGTAGCGCTCTAATCGTTACATTAAAGCGCTCTTATTCTTAAGCAGGGAGCTCATTGGCTTTTAGCAATTCTGGCGAATCTGGGATCTGTTTGAGCTTCTTCTTTAAGATCGTTGGGTAGATGGTCATCGAATCAATCTCGCTCAATGGGAACCAGCAAAATACGAGGTCATTATCTTCTTCTATCCCGGGGACTGAATCACCAAATGGAATCAACTCCGGAGTGTCCAGCTCAACAAGGAAGTAGTTACAAAGCTCGTGGTATTTTTGTTCACGGTAAAGATAAAAGTTTTCCATATGCCACAGCAATCTTCTGACAGAAGAATCTAAACCAATTTCTTCTTTTAGCTCTCGTGGCAGGGTTTCATCGGAATGTTCAAAAAGCTCAACATGACCACCGGGTAATGACCAAAAATCATCTCGGCTGCTCTTATGAAGCAAGACATGGTCCTGATGAAATATTACGGCGGCACTGCGATAGTTAAAGCGCGACTCTCCATATTGGTATGCAATCATAGTGTTCCCTGCTAAAAATGATGTAGTGCCTTGTCGTATTGTCTCAACAGATCTTAGTTAGTAACTATCGGGCGAGGCTTTCCATTGCTGTCGATGGCGACATAGTTAAATGTGGCTTCGCACACTTGAAAACGATCTTTTACGCCATCTTCTTTTACGGGTTTCACCCATACTTCCAACTCTATACTCATGGACGTTCTACCTATTTTGGAGCATTCGCCATAACAACAAACCACGTCACCCACTTTAACGGGCTTTTTGAACGCAATACTGGAGACTGACACGGTTACGATGCGTCCACCGGAAATCTCTTTTGCCAAGATTCCGCCGGCCAAGTCTAGCTGAGACATAATCCAGCCACCAAAAATGTCACCATTAGCATTACAGTCGCTTGGCATGGCAAGTGTTCGGGTTAATAGTTGTCCTTTTGGTGTATTCACGACAAGCCACCATTTTGATAAGAAATATAAAAACGCATGGGTGTTCCAAAACAGCAGAGGCAAGTGCCTCATAAGGGGTAAAAATTAAAGGACGCGAATACTATCAGGAGAGAAGGTCTCAAACAATATTTAAGACCACTAGCAACAAGGGGTAGGAGGAGTGATTACCCCTGTTGCTCTATGGGTGTGAAGTCGATTAGTTACTTCATCAACTACCTGTTATTAAGTTAATTCATAGACTTACTTTGAAGGTTCAATTCTGTAGATATTCCCGTTGTCGGTACTGAAATACAGGTGCTTACCAGGTGATATCGCGATTGCACGTATGCGCTCACCCAGATCTTCAAATAAGCGAACTTCACCAAAGCCGTTAGGGTTAACCACATTGATGTGCGTGAGTTTTAACGCACCAATTAAGATCTTGCCATCGAGAGAGGGGTAGTGTTCACCTCGATAAAGAACCAAGCTGCTTGGTGCGATTGAAGGAACATACACTTTCTTCGGTGATTCAATGCCTTCTTTCTCTTTAGCATCTCCGACAGAAATGGGACCCCAATATTCCTTACCGTGAGACGTTACGGGCCAGCCATAGTTTTTGCCTTTCTGTATCAGGTTAATTTCATCGCCACCACGCGGTCCGTGTTCGACAGACCACAATGCACTGGTCTTTGAATCAAAATACAACCCTTGAGGGTTTCGGTGACCGTAGCTCCAAATTTCTGGTTTTGCATTCGATGAGATGTCTGGATTGTCGCTGGGTATTGAACCGTCTAGCTTTAAACGCAGAATTGTTGCTGCATGATTCGTTACATCCTGACCATTTGGGCGTTCACCTCGATCACCCACACTGAAAAACAGGTGTCCACTATTATCAAATGCAATTCGGCTACCGAAGTGGCGAGTTGTGTTTGTGACTGAATCGGTAATCAGTAAGTCAGTCCAGTTGTTTAGTTTTGTTCCATTTAGTGTTGCTGAAGCTAACGTAGTGGCAGCGCCCTCAGACTGGTTCTTGCTATAAGTAAAATAAAGCGTATTGGCGTTTTGAGGAGACACAGCCACGTCCATCAAACCACCTTGACCTCTGGCGTAGACATCGGGCAAACCAGTCAAAGCTTTCGTGCTGCCATTATCTACATTCAGGATGTAACCTTTACCGTCTCTTGTTGTAGCAATAAGCGTTTGCTGGTCAATAAATGTTAGCCCCCACGGTACACCAGTCAGTTCTGCTATTTTCGATAACTCAAATTTCTCTTTAGCAGCGATCGCTGGGCTTGCCAAAAATACAGCAGTAGCGATAAGCCAATTCAACTTACTGACCATGCGAGTTTCCTTTTTCTATTTATCAGACGAATTAAATCTCATTAAATCATAAAAAACGCTTGCTATGTTTATCTAATAAACTATTATGACGAAGTGTCATAAATGACGCATCGTCATGAATTGTCGTCCTATACAGGATT